>NZ_JBIVNC010000006.1:0-580695 GCF_044753385.1 Streptomyces sp. NPDC088387 | reverse complement strand
AAGGGACACGGATCTGTGCCAGTGAGCGAAGTAGCGCAGCTGTCTCAGCACTTGGTCCACTAACGGACCTCCCCCTTAACTCACTATCTGTGATCAGTCGCGAACGGCCTGACGTTAAACTGTGAAGATCCTTTTCGCAAGCAATGGACCGGCAATGCGACAATCCCCACTTCGATCATCAGAGGGTAAAGAAATGGCCTGGTGACGTGTACTGTTCCGCGCTGCGGCCCGTGTGAAGGGTTCGTGGTGGACTCCGGGGGAGTTCGCCAGGCAACGACTCCGGGGGGATTGCCCATGCCCGAAAAGTCCCGAAGACAGCGTCGTCCGCGGCGCTGGAGCAGAGCCGCGCTCGTCGCGGTGGTGACCGGCGGGACGCTGGGGCTGACACCGCTGACGACCGCATCGGCCGACTCACCGCAGGCTTCGAAGTCGGTTGCCGCGAACGCCGAGGAACGCGCGCTCCAGCAGGCCGCCGAGAGCGGCGAACCCGTCGAGGTGGTCTCGGCCCGCTCCGAGACCAGCGAGACGCACGCCCTGCCGAACGGCAACCTGCGCACGACACAACACACCCTGCCCGTCCGCGTGAAGCGCGAGGGCCGCTGGGCCGACGTGGACACCACGCTCGCCGAGGCCGCGGGCCGGATCCAGCCCAAGGCGACCCCTGGCCGCGTCGCCTTCTCCGCCGGTGGCGACGCCCCGCTGGTGACGCTCACGGACCAGGGCGGCGAACTCGCCCTCACCTGGCCGAACCCGCTGCCCAAGCCGGTGCTCGACGGCTCCACCGCCACCTACCGCGAGGTCTTCCCTGGCGTCGACCTGGCGGTGAAGGCCAGTCTGGACGGGTTCAGCCAGGCACTCATCGTGAAGACACCCGAAGCCGCCGACCGGCCCGAACTGGCCGAGGTCGGCTTCGGTCTGCGGACCTCGAACCTCAACGTGTACAAGGACGCCGAGACCGGCACCCTGCGCGCCACGAACGCCGCCGGCCAGACCGTGTTCGCGACCTCCACGGCACGTATGTGGGACTCGTCCGGCACGACGGAGGAGGCGACGGCCGGCACCGGCACCGGTGCCTCGACCACGTCAGCGCGGAAGACCCCGCAGAACGCCTCACCGACGGCCTCACCGAAGGCCTCGGCCAGTGCCGACAACGAGCCCTCCCCGCTCACCCCCGGCACCAAGAGCAGCAAGGTCGGCGTCGAAGTGACCGGCGAGTCGATCGTCCTGACGCCCGATCAGAAGCTGCTGGACGCACCCGACACCGAGTTCCCGGTCTATATCGACCCGCGGATGACCGGTACCCGGGAGGCCTGGACGATCGCGTACAAGCCGCACCCCAAGGACAGTTACTGGAACGGCACGGGCTGGGACGGTGGCACGACCAGCGAGGCCCGCGTCGGCTACGAGTCCTCCACCGGCGGCACCGCCCGCTCCTTCTTCCGCGTCGGCTCCAAGTTCCTGGCCGGCGTCAAGGTGATCGACGCACAGTTCCAGATCACCGAGACCCACTCCTGGTCCTGCACCCCCAAACCGGTCGAACTGTGGCTGACCGGCCCCATCACCTCGAAGACGACCTGGAGCGCACAGCCCCCCTGGACCGCCCGCCAGGACAGCCGCAACTACGCCCACGGCAACGAGACCTGGGGCTGCCCCAACGCCCCCGTCGACTTCACCGCCAAGGACGCCGCCGTCAAGGCCGCCGCCAACAAGTGGGCGAACGTCACCTTCGGCCTGCGCGCCCCGCAGAGCGCCGAGGACAACAAGGACGAGTTCAGCTGGAAGAAGTTCAAGCCGGACGCCAAACTCATCGTCGAGTACAACCGCCCGCCCAAGGCCCCCTGGGCACTGGACACCATCCCCAGCACCAAGGTCGGCGCCAACGAATGCGGCAACGGCTCCACCTACGTGACGCTGGGCAACACCGACGTGACCCTGACCTCACAGGTGTGGGACCCCGACGGCGGCAGCGTCAACGTCCAGTTCCACCTGTGGGCCACCGGCAAGCACGACACCGCACCCGGCATCATCTTCGACCAACGGGTGAAGGTCACCGTCAAGGCGAGCGACTCCAAGGGCGCCCAGGCACGCATCAAGGTCCCCAAAGCCCTGCTGGAGAAACACCTCACCGCCAGTGGCGGACAGTTCTCCTGGAAGGCACAGGCCGAGGACTCCGCCGACGCCAACTTCGCCTCCGACTGGACACCCACCCAGGGCGCGGCGGGTTGCCGCTTCGGGTTCGACCCGAAGGCGCCGACCGTGATGCCGACGGTGGACTCCCAGGACGACCTCTTCCCCGAGACCACCGCCGACATGGAGCCGATCGAGGGCGCCCTGGCGCGCACCGAGGGTGTCTTCGAGTTCGGTGCCAACGGGGTCGGGGACACCACCAAGTACCTCTACGACCTCGACCGCACCCCGCCGAGCAAGGAGGCCAAGCCCGCGGTCAAGGGTGGCCCGGCCACCGCGAAGATCACCCCGCTGACGCCCGGACCGCACACGCTGTACGTGCGCCTGGTCGACGCGGGAGGCAACCCGGGACCCGTCTATCCGTACCGGTTCTACGTCAAGAGCCCCGGTATCGCCGACAAGCCGGGTGACGTCAACGGCGACGGCAATCCGGACTTCTTCGCCGTCGACGGCACCGACAACCTGCGGTTGTACGGCGGCACGGGCAACGGACAGGTCGCCGCGATGGTCCCGCTGTCCGCCGGCGGTGGCTGGAGCGGCGCGCTGATGACCCACCGCGGCGACTGGACCGGGGACTTCTACGAGGATCTCGTGGCCCGTCGCTCGGACGACAAGCTCTGGCTGTATCCGAACAACGGACAGGGCGAGTTCACCGACGACACCAAGGAAGAGGTGTACTTCTTCCCCGACCCGGAGACCGAGGTGGCCCTCGACCCGAAGACGATCAAGCAGATCGTCTCGGTCGGTGACATCACCCCGGACAGCGAGTCGTCCAACCCGGACTTCGTCGCGGTCATCGGCGACCAGCTGTGGTTCCTGCCCGGCTACGCCCGTGGCACGGTCGACTCCGGGTACCTGATCGGCAACTCCGGCTGGGGCGTTATGCAGCTCGCCGGTCCCGGTGACGTGGACGGCGACGGGTTCACCGACCTGATCGCCCGCAACACCGCCACCGGCGATCTGTGGATCTACCACGGCAAGAGCCCGGGTGACGCGGACGGGGACGGCATCTCCGACGGCGGCACCGACCCGGCGTCGCTGGGCGTCGGCGTCAACCGCACGGCGTACGCGACCGGTTGGACCACAACGGCCCGCCCGCAGTTCACCGCGTCCGGCGACAGCAACGGCGACGGCGTCCCGGACCTGTGGACGACAACGCCGATCACCTCGGCCGGCCTGGAGTTCATTCCGGGCCGCCGCACGGGCCTGGTCGGCCCGGCGACGGTGGTGGGCACGGGAGGCTGGCAGGCGATCAAGCGCCTCTCCTGACGCTCCGGTTCAATGGCACACCGCAGCCGGTCACCCTTCGGGGTGGCCGGCTGCGGCGTGTGTGGGGCGCGGGTGGACTGGTTGAGTGCCGGCCAGCACGGCGTTCCGGCCGGCGGCTTCCCAGGCGGTCTTCTCCTCGTACTGCTTCGCCGCCTGCCTCGCCCGGTTCGGCAAAGCGGCTGAGGCGGCTGAGGCCGCGCGCTCCCATTGCCGCGCCGCGTTGATCCTGACCAGGAGTTCCAGGATGTCGGCGCGATGGCGGACGGCGGGGTCGGCGGCCAACTCGACCAGGACCCGGACGACATGGGGCGTTGCTGCCTCCTTTCGTGTGTGGAACGTGCTGAAAAAACCAGTGGAGCAGGGACGCCTCGTCCCGCTAGCGTGCTGCCGGCTTCGAGTCGTCTGGGTTAGGGCGTGCCGTTGTACACCGTGTGAGACACCCCGAGAGCTGATTGGTCGCGCGTTGCGCCTGTGCGCCGCGCTGCTTTTTGCTGCGGAATTCTCACTGGAACCGGTGTATTTCTGTGCTCAATAGCTGGGTGGTCATGCCCACCTGCCTGCCACTCGTCGTTCGTCGTTGTCATGCTTGTTCGTCCGTGCGCTTTCGGGCGGACGGCAAGTTCCGCGTCAACGCCAACCACAAACTCATCGACGCCTGGCTCCTCGTGCTCTGTACGGCGTGCGGGGAGACAGCGAAGCTCACGATTCTGGAGCGGGTCAACGTGCGCTCCGTACGGCCCGAACTGCTGGACCGGCTGCACGACAACGACCCTGGTCTGGCGGCGGAGTTGCTCCAGAATCCGCTTGTGCTGCGCCGCAATCGCGTTGCCCTCGACTGGGACAACGCCTGGCGTCTCGACACCGGCGGATCGGATCATCTCGACCGCGAGGTGATCGACATCTCGGTGCGGTTTGCCGCGCGGATCGCCGTACGGCCGGTACGGCTGATCTCGGAAGGCTGTGGTCTCTCTCGGGCCGAGGTCGAGAGACTGATCGTGGACGGGAAGCTTGTGTCCGCAGTCCGGCTGCGGCGCAGGCTCTCCGGCGACTTCACGTTCACGCTGAAGCGCTGAGAGTCCGGGGCTGTCCGGCGGACATTGCCGGACAGCCCCGGACTGCTGTGCGCTGTGCGCGCGCTGCGATCAAAGGGTTACGGCCACAGTCGGTGGCGTTCCCACGGGGTGCCTCGGTCGTCGCGCTCGTAGCGCAGCCGGTCGTGGACGCGGCCCTTGTCCGCCTGCCAGAACTCGATCTCGCCCGGCACGAGCGTGTAGAGCGTCCATTCCGGGATGACCAGGTCCGGCTCGGAGTCGATCCGGGCGAGGGCGGCGCGGAAGGCCTGATCGCGTTCCCCGGCGCTCGCCAGGTGCTCACTCTGGCGGCCCAGCAGCGCCTCCGCGCGGGCGGAGGCGGCCCTCGCGAGCAGGTCGGCGGCGCTCTGCTCGGCCGACGCGGGCTCGACCGCTCCCCGCACGCGTACCTGGCGGCCCAGCAGGGGCCAGTAGAAGGTGAGTGCCGCCTGAGGACGGTCGGCCAGCTGGCGCCCCTTGGGGCTGTGGGCGTGGACGGCGAACTGCCAGCCGTCGGCGTCCACGTTCTTGAGGATGAGGACCCTGGCGTCCGGTCCCCCGTCGTCACCGATCGTCGAGAGGGTCATGGCGTGCGGGTCGGGCACACCCGCGGCGACCGCCTCACGCAGCCAGCCCAGGAACAGGTCGACCGGCTCGGCCGGCGCCTCGGCCGGGTCGAAGTCCGCGAGCGGTCCCGCGAACACCTCCAGACCGCGCAGCCAGTCCCGGACGCTCACGTCCTCCCCCGATCCGTCGAGTCGAGAGGAGGGCTGGGCGTCGGGCCGTTGTGGGGTTCCGTCGGCGGAGAGGTGGTGGGTGGATGAGTCACTCATCGGGTGGGATCTCCTTCAGTGAAAGCCGAGTTCGGCGAACACGGCGAGTTCAGAGGGCCGGCGGGCCGGTTCAGCGGACGGGCGGGGTCGGGTTTCTCGTCTCGCGGGCGCAGTCCTTCGACAGCCGTAGGCTCTCGGCGACCGCGTGCGGGATGTCGACCACCGGGAACAGCGCATGCCGTACGGTCCGTTCGGCGTCGACGATCAGGATCAGACGCTTCTGGCTCAGCCGGCCCGCGCCCCGGAAGGTCGGGAGCCGCAGGGCGGCGGTCAGTTGGTGGGCGGCGTCGGACAGCAGGGGGTAGGGCACCGCTTCGGCACGAGCGAACTCCTGCTGCTCGTGGACGAGTTGGGTGCTGACACCGCATACGTCCACACCCGCCGCCCGGAAGTCGGGCCATGCGTCGCGGAAGAGGCGGTTCTCCAGCGTGCAGCCGACGGCTCCGGGGATCGGGGGGTCGCCCCAGTCGACGCCCGTGCCGGGGTAGGTGAACAGGACGGTCGCGGCGGCATCCGGTGCGGTGACGGGTAGGTGTGCGCCTTGCCCGGTGGGAGGTTCGATCCCGTCGGCCCGCCCGGCGTGCTGTGTGGCGGGGAGTTCGAGACCCTCGGGCAGACGCGTGCCCACCAGGCCGTGGACCCGGGTGTGCTCGGCGCCGTCGTCCGTCGCCGTCGCCGTGACGGTTCCGTCGCCCAGTACCCACTGGTCCCCCCAGTCCTGCATGGCGACGAGCAGCGGCAGCAGGGCGACTCCGGCGTCGGTGAGCAGATACTCGTAGCGGACGGGCCGCCGCTGATAGAGGGCCCGGCGCAGGACGCCGTGGGCGACGAGCCGGCCCAGCCGCTCCGTCAGGACCTTGCGGGACAGGCCGATCTCGGCCGCCAGCGTGTCGAAACGGACGTGGCCTCGGGCGACCTCCCGCAGCACCAGTACGTTCCACCAGTCCCCCAGGACCAGGGCCGCCTGGGCGATGCCGCAGGTCTCGTCAGCGTTGTGCATCCTCATGGACCCATAGTAGGTTCCTTTTCGGGACTCACTTTGTTTCCGGAGGGAACTTTTTGCTCGCAGTGATGCGGGCCCAGCGTGAGGAGTTGCACGTGACCGCCATCAGCCGGGTCGTCGCACGGGAGATCATCGACAGCCGGGGCAATCCCACGGTCGAGGTCGACGTAGAACTGAAGGACGGCTCGCTCGGCCGTGCGGCCGTGCCGTCGGGCGCGTCCACCGGAGCGCGCGAGGCGGTGGAGCTCCGTGACGGCGACGCCTCGCGGTTCCACGGCAAGGGCGTACGGCGTGCCGTCGACGCCGTGAACGAGAAGGTCGCCGACGCCGTGACCGGCCTGGACGCCGACGACCAGGCGGGCGTCGACCACACGATGATCGAGCTGGACGGTACGGACACCAAGTCGCACCTCGGTGCCAACGCCCTGCTCGGCGTCTCCCTGGCCACCGCGAAGGCGGCCGCGGCGTCGCACCGGCTGCCCCTGTACCGCTACGTGGGTGGGGTGGACGCCCGGCTGCTCCCGGTGCCGATGATGAACATCGTCAACGGCGGTGCGCACGCCGACAATCCGCTCGACTTCCAGGAGTTCATGATTGCCCCCATCGGGGCG
Source organism: Streptomyces sp. NPDC088387 (assembly GCF_044753385.1). Classification (NCBI taxonomy): domain Bacteria; kingdom Bacillati; phylum Actinomycetota; class Actinomycetes; order Kitasatosporales; family Streptomycetaceae; genus Streptomyces; species Streptomyces sp. NPDC088387. The sequence continues at coordinate 573,722 of NZ_JBIVNC010000006.1, read as the reverse complement.
GCCACCTTCGCCGAGGCGGTCCGCATCGGCTCGGAGGTCTTCCACACCCTGCGCGGCAACCTGGTCGCCGCGGGGCACAGTGTGAACGTCGGTGACGAGGGCGGTTTCGCACCCGACCTGCGCACCGCCGACGAGGCCCTGGACTTCGTCGTACGCGCCATCGAGCAGACCGGCTACAAGCCCGGCGAGGACATCACCCTCGTCATGGACCCGGCCTCCTCGGAGTTCTTCCACGACGGTGTCTACGACTACTCGGGCGAGGGTGTCCGCCGTACTCCCGCCGAACACGCCGACTACCTCGCCACACTCGTCGACCGCTACCCCGTCGCCTCCATCGAGGACCCGATGGCCGAGGACGACCATGAGGGCTGGCGCGACCTGACCGCGCGGCTCGGTGAGCGGTGCCAGCTCACCGGCGACGACGTCTTCTGCACCAACGAGACCCTGCTGCGCGCCGGGATCCGTGACGGCATCGCCAACTCGATCCTGGTGAAGGTCAACCAGATCGGCACGCTCACCGAGACCCTCGCCACGGTCTCGGCGGCCCACCGCGCCGGCTACACCGTCGTGATGTCCCACCGCTCCGGCGAGACGGAGGACACCACGATCGCCGACCTCGCCGTCGCCACCGGCTGCGGCCAGATCAAGACGGGCTCACTCTCCCGCTCCGACCGCACCGCCAAGTACAACCAACTCGTCCGCATCGAGGAGGAGTTGGGCCCCCAGGCCCGCTTCGCCGGCCGCGAAGCCCTGGGCCTGCGCCGCTGACGGGCAGCAGTCCCGCCGGGTTGCGGCAGCAAGAGGCCACCTCCCTGCGCTCAAGCACGCCCTCAGACACCGAGGTCTCCTTCCTCTCCCTTCGCGCCCGCGGGCGTCACGTTGTGGGCAGGGTCGTGTCGAGCCAGTCGAAGATGGTCTGGTGGGAGCGGGCCATCGCGCCCATGTGGCAGTGTTCGCCGGCGCCCTCGGCCTCGGTGAGGGTGACGAGGGTGGTGGAGGCGTTGGTGAGTGCCTTCTCGACCTCGTGGGGCTGACCCTTGAGGAACTGGTCGTTCTCGGCGTCCAGGATCAGGGTGGGAGCGGTGATCCGGTCGGCGACTCCGTCGAGGGTGTACGCACGGGTCCTGCGGACGAGGTCGGCGAAGGAGGTGGCGCCCATCGCCCAGACGCCGTTGCGCAGCGCCCAGCGCAGTTGGGTGCTGACGCCGGTCAGCATGGTCAGGACCGGGTCGGCGACATCGTCGCGTTCGTCCTTGATCCACCGGGTCAGCTCGGGCGGCAACGCCCGGTCGAAGGCGGCGTGGAAGTCGTGGATGCCGTCGTCCAGGACGAGCGCGGCGACGCGCTGGTCGAATGCCGCGCTGCGCGCGACGAGATAGCCGCCGAGGCTGTAGCCGAACAGGGCGATCCTGTCGTCGGCGAACTCGGGACGGCTCACGGCGTAGTCGAGGACCGGTGTCATCACGGCCTCCCAGTCGGGGCGGAAGACCAGCTTCTGTTCGCGCAGGGCGGCGCCCTGTCCGGGGCCGTCGAACGCGAGGACGTTGTAGCCGCGGCTGAGTGCGGCGGCGGCGATGGCGAAGTAGGCCTCCTCCAGCGTCGAGTCGTAGCCGCTGCAATACACGACGGTCGGGCGGGCGGCGCCGGAGTCGTCGACCAGGAAGACGTATCCCGGGAGCGTGGTCCCCTCGTAGGGGATGGCGACCTGCTCCACGGGGGTGTCGAGCAGGCCGGCCGCGGTGGCGAAGGCCTGGTGCGAACGGGACGACAGCAGTGTGACCTCCGGGTCGTGGGCGGGGTCCTCGCGCAGGAAGAACTCCGCCGTGCGGTAGTAGTTCGACGCCCGCAGCAACGCCTCGCGTGCGCTCACCCGGTGGCCCTCGGCCAGCGATCGCTCACCGATGGCCCGGGCCCGCTCGGCCGTCGCCTTCCATGCCCGGTGCCAGCCGGCCTCGTCGCCCTCCGCGATGTTCCGGGCCGTGGCGACCACCTCGCCGACATCCGCGCCGCCGTAGTTCGCGAAGCCGGCCGCGCGCAGCGACTCGAAGGAGAAGGACTCGTCGTCGAAGAGGAACTTCATGTGGTGCTCCGATCGATCTGGAGTAGCGAGACGGAACGGGGTCGTCTCGGCTAGCGACAGTACGCCGCCCCGCAGCCGAGACGCAACCGTTCCGTCTCACGTAACATGAACCCATGAGCCCCGGAACCTCGTCCCCCTCGGCGTCCCCCTCGGCGTCCCCATCCGCATCCGCATCCGCATCCGCATCCGCACCCAAGCGCGCCCCCGGCGGTCCCGTCCTGCAAGACGACGTGACCCGCGCCCTGGAGGTCGCCTTCTTCGAGGAGCTCGGCGCGGTCGGGTACGGCAGGCTGTCGATCGAGGCCGTCGCACGCCGGGCCGGCGCGGGCAAGGCGGCCGTCTACCGGCGCTGGCCCTCGAAGCAGGCCATGACGGTCGAACTGGTCTCCCGGGCCGCCGTGACCGCCGTGCGTGCGCACGACACCGGGAACCTGCACGACGACGTGGCCCGGTTCGTCCGGGACACCATGACGGCGCTGAGCGATCCGCTGGTGTCCCGCATCATCCCCGACCTGCTGGCCGAGACCGCGCGCAACGGAGAGCTGGCCGCGGCCCTGGTGCCGGGCATCCGGACCCCGCGCCGCGAGAACGCGGCCCGCATCCTCCACCAGGCCGTCGAACGCGGCGAACTGCCCACCGACACCGACGTCGAACTCGGCCTGGACTTCCTGGCCAGCCCGATCTACTGGCGACTGGCCGTGGTCAGGAACCCCGTCGACGACGTGTACGTCGAACGCGTCACCGCGAAGATCATCGCCGCGCTGAAGGCGTGAGCGGTCGGGCGTGGTCGGACCTCCTGCTGGACCTCCGCCGACCGTGTCCGGAGCCGATTGTCAGACCCGTCCGGAACACTGTCAGGACCAGGTACTGCGCAGGGCGAACGGAGACTCCGATGGGCGCGATGAACGAACTCCTCAACGTCACGGTCATCGGAGACCTCCATCAACGGCTGGGCCCTGTCGCGTCCGGTGACGATCTCGCCGCGATCACCGCCGACGAGCTCGAACCGCTCAGCCTGCGTGAGAGAACCGACCTCGTCTCGCAGGCCCTGCTGAGATCCCTGCCGCCCACCTGGCGTGAGGCCAACGCGATCGTCCGGGGGCTGCTCGAAGACCCGTCGTTCGACGGCTGGATCATCTGGCCGGTCGGGGAGACCGTGACGACACTCGCGCTCACCGACGGAAGTACGGCCGCCCTCGACGACGCCCTCGCGCTGATGGCCGAGCTGACACCACGGCTCACCAGCGAGTTCGCCGTCAGACGGCTGATCGAGGCCGACCCCGAGCGGGCCCTCGCCGCCGCACTCGGCTGGGCCGGACACCCGGACGAGCACGTGCGCCGGCTCGCCAGCGAGGGAACGCGCGCCTTCCTGCCCTGGGCGATCCGCGTACGCGCGCTGCTCGACGACCCGGCCGCGACCGTACCGATCCTGGACGCTCTCTACCGCGACCCCAGCGACTACGTCAGGCGCTCCGCCGCCAACCACCTGAACGACCTCAGCCGCCTCGACCCCGAACTGGTCGTCGCGACCGCCGGTCGATGGCAGGCCAGTCCCTCGGCAACAACACCCCGCGTGGTCCGTCACGCTCTGCGCACCCTGATCAAGAAGGGGGATCCCGGCGCGCTGGCCCTGCTCGGCTTCGCGCCGGCCGAGGTGGTGGTCGGAGACCTCGAACTGCCGGTGTCCGTCGTCGACCTGCCCGGCGAGCTGTCGTTCACCTTCACCGTCACCAACGCCGGGGACACACCGGCCGACATCGCGGTCGACTACGTCGTGCACTATGTGAAGAAGAACGGCCGGCTCGCCCCGAAGGTCTTCAAGCTCACCACCCGACGCCTCGACGCCGGAGAGAAGGCGACCCTCGCCGCACGGCACGGCTTCCGTCCGATGACCACGCGAGTGCACTACCCCGGCACACACGCGCTGGAGGTGCAGATCAACGGACAGCGGTACGGCCGGACCGAGTTCGAGGTGAAGTAAGTCCTGGTCGGTGGAGAGGGTCATCCGCCACGATGGGCGGCATGGAGACACCGAGTACCGACTGGATCACCCGGATCACCTGGATCACCGTTGCAGCCTTCGAGAACCTGCCGGGTCGCCCCCGCCGTGCCGTAGTAGTCGGCGGCCGGAAGAAGGTCATGGCCGGTAGAGGTGCGTCTCCGTCACCTCAGGCCTGCCTCCAGCACCGGCCGGTGTTCGGCGACCCACGTCCACGCGGCTCGTACCTGGTCGACGAAGCCCGCCGAGCGCAGCGCGACGCACGGTGGGTGGCCCATTTCGGCGGCTGTCTCGATCCCCCGCCAGCAGCGGTCCTGCCACCACAGGACCGTCTCCACGAGTTCGCCACGGTCGTCGAGCCCGTACGCGTCGCACAGCAGCCGCATCCCGCGCACGGCGGTGGCCGGGTCGGTGACCGACGGGCCGAGGTCCAGGTACTGCCAGCACATCTGGGCGATGTCGTGGATACGCCGTCCGGGAGCGGCGAGGTCCCAGTCCAGGAAGGCCACCGGGCGTAGGCCACGGCCCAGGTCACGGTAGACGGTGTTCTTCGGGGCCAGGTCGTTGTGGCACACGACTTCCTCGCTCCCGGCCAGGGCTCCGCCCGCGGTGCGGTCGTGGAACTCCCGTACCAGCCGGGCGACTCCCGCGAGGCTCTCGTCCGAGACCACCGCGGCCGGCTGCACCGGCTCCCAGGCCGCGTGCCCCTCCAGGTACTCCAGGATCTCGCGGCCGTCGGTGTCGATACCGAGGAAGCGTGGCGCACCCGTCCAGCCGTGCTCGGCGAACAGTTCGAGCAGTTCGTGCACAAAAGGGGCGTTCCGCGCCGGTGTACGGCGGACCGTGTCGCCGACCCGGACGACGTCGCTCACGAACCCGCCCGGCAGCCTGTTCCCGTCCACCCCGCCATCCTGACACGCCGGACCCGTGACCTGTCCGGGAACGGATCCGACCTCCTGACGTGCGGCGGGCGGTCCCTACCACTCGGGTCGGGTGCATCCGCGGACGTTCCCGAGTGGCGTTTGGGTGATGTGTTTCGCGCCAAAGTGCGGAGCGGCGGTTTTCGGCCGGACCCGAGACCGTCCCTCGTTGGTTCAGTCCGGACCAAGTTCGTGCACGCGGCCGGCTCCGGGTGGCGGGAACCGCCTTGGCCAGGATGCCAGTGCACGAAATGCCGAACAGATGGCCGCCTGCCACCGCTCGCCCCGGGACGGGACAGGTGGTGGATTGGTGTGTTATTCGCCCTTGTTCGTGCGGGTGCGCGCCTCCGCCCGCCCCGGACCGAGTGCCGAATACGGCGGATTGACTCCGGTGTGGTTCGCACGTGCGTACGCGACGTGTTCCGCCGGGCCGGATAGGGGCACATGGCACGTTGGCGCGGGGACCGGCTGCCGGATGGCGGCAGCCGCTGAAAAGGGGTGGGGGAGATGGTGCGTACTGTCGTGGTGCATGACGAGAACCTGCTGTGCTCGGCGCTGGTGCAGCTGCTCAGATCGGACGACACACTGGACGTCTCGTCGTTGTGTCCCGACGCAGACTGTCCGGATCACAGAGCGGTGGCCGCCGATGTCTGTGTCATGGACGGCGAGTATCTGACGGGTCCGGACAAGGGGCGCGTCGAGCGCCTGCGGATCCGTTTCGGGGGCCGGCTCGTCGTCCTCACAACGGCCAAGCGGCCGGGGGTGCTTCGCCGGGCGTTCGACGGGGGCGCCCTCGGACTGGTCGACAAGAACGCCCCCGCGCAGCGGCTGATCACCGCCGTGCACACGGTCGCCCGAGGTGAGCGCTTCCTGGACGAGTCGCTCACCGTGGCCCTGCTGAAGGGCTCGGAGATGCCGCTGACCACCCGGGAGCTGGGTGTGCTGGCCCTGGCGTCCCAGGGCGCGCCGATCGCCGAGATCGCGGCGCGTCTGCATCTGTCCCGGGGGACGGTCCGCAACTACATGGCCACGGCGATCCGGAAAGTGGGCGCCCGCAACCGGGTCGACGCGATCCGGATCGTCCAGAGCGCCGGCTGGACGTGACGCGCCGTCCGTGGCCTCGGCCCCCGGTCCCACCACCTCTTCGTGCGGGTCGCCGTCATGGCCGTGGCGCCGGACCGGCGAGCCAGTGGCCCGTCAGATCTCGGTAGAGGGGCGAACGGCCCAGCAGTTCGTCGTGGGTGCCGCACTCCGCGCGTACACCGTCCAGCACCAGGATCCGGTCGGCGCGGACCGCCGAGGACAGCCGGTGCGCCACGACGAGCAGCGTTCCGGGTCGTGCGGCGAGGGCCTTCTCCGCGCGGGCCTCGGTGGCCGGATCGAGGTGACTGGTGGCCTCGTCGAGGAGAAGCAAGGGTGCGGGTGAGAGACAGGCGCGGGTCAGCGCGATCAACTGCCTCTCCCCCGGCGACAGTTCGGTCGGCCGTACCGGGCCGTCGAGCCCGCCCATGCGCTCGACCAGTGGCTCCAGGCCAAGTAGCCGCACGGCCGCGTCGAGTTGCTCGCGGGTCACGTCCGTGTGCAGATACGCCAGGTTGTCGCCGACGGTGCCGGAGAACACGTAGGCCTCCTGCGGGACGAGTACGCGCAGTGCGGCGAGTTCGGCGGCGGCGCGGCCCGTCACGACCTGTCCGAACACGCGCACTTCGCCGCGGCTCGGTGCGAGCGTGCCGGCGACGAGGCGGGTGAGGGTCGACTTGCCGATACCGCTCGGGCCGACCACGGCAAGGTGCTCGCCCTGGGCCACACACAGGTCGAGTGCGTCGAGTACGGGTTCGGCGTGGACTCCGTACGACAGCGTCACGGATCGCAGTTCCACCGCCGGGGCCGTGCGGCGGGGTGGTGGGGCCGTGGGGCTGGGCGGCGGGGCCGGCACGTTGGCCGGTGTTCGTGCGGTCGTCGTCGCCGCGTCCGGCATCGGGCCGATGATCCGGTCCAGGACGACGAGCAGGCGGGCCCCGGCCGTGCCCAGTGCGGTCATCAGTGTGTGCAGCGCGGGCAGCAGGGACTGGACGAGGTAGGTGAACGCCCCCAGCAGGGCGCCCGCGCTCACTCCGCGTCCGCGCAGCCAGGGCACGGCCACCAGCAGCGCGAGCACGGGCAGATGGCCCGCGACGCCCAGGGCGGCCGTACGGACTGCGGCCCAGCCGGCCAGGGTCCGGGCCTGCGCGGCGGCGTCCGCCACCAGGGCCGCGCCCTCCCGTTCGCGTGCGGGCCCGGTCCCGCAGGCGGTGAGGTCCCGCAGTGCCGCGCGGGAGCCGGCCGCGTGGTGACCCAGTGCCTCGTCGGCGGCCAGGGCCCGGCGTTGGGCCGCCGCCATGGGCCGCAGTGTGCACAGGAACAGTGCCAGCCCACCCCCCAGCGGCGGCACGACCACCAAGAGCAGGGCGGGGTGCAGGGACAGCAGGCCCAGCAGGGCGCCTGCGGCGGTGAAGACGAAGGAGCGCAGGGTGAGGACGAGACCGGCGAAGCTGTCCCGGGCGATCTCGACCTGGTTCGTGAGCCGCGAGACGGCCGCCCGGTCCGCCCCGCCGGGTCCGCCCCTGGCGGACCGGTACATGGACCGGTCCACCGCGTGCCGCACCAGACCGTCGCGCAGCGGCTCCGTCAACCCGGCGAGCTGCGCGAACACCCCCCGAACGACCGGGGCACCGGACAGTACGGCGACCAGGGCTACCGCGAGCCACAGCAGTCCCCGGCGCGGGTCGTCGGCGAGGAAACCCTCGTCGACCGAGCGGGCGACCGCGTAGCCGACCAGGAACGCCTGCGCCGACTCGGCCAGCGACCAGAGCGCGAGCCGCGCCAGCACACCTTTGCGGCGGGCGAGGAACCGGCGTGCGCGCGGGGTGAGACGGGCCAGCGCACCGGTCCCGTCGTCCCGGGGTCCGTCGGGGTCCGAGGTCCCAACTCCGCGGTGACCGGCGGCTGTCACGGCCGCACCTCCGCCGACTTGTGATGGCGTACGGCGTCTTCGCGCGGCGGCACGACCTCAACCTCAAGACCGTCGACTCCGGCGACCTCGGTCCCGACAGCCCCGGTCCCGGCAGCCCCGGTGCCGCCAACCTGGGCCCCGCCGGCCCCGCTCGCGTCGCCGGCCCCGCTCGCGTCGCCGGCCCCGCTCGCGTCGCCTTCGACTCCGTCGGCGCCGAACACCTCCCGGTACGCCGCCGTGCGCCACAGTTCACGGTGCGTTCCGACGGCGCGCACCTCCCCCTCCTCCAGCCAGAGCACCAGGTCCGCGCGGTCCGCGACCGACGGGCGGTGCGCGACCACGAGCCGGGTGCCGTGCCGGACCGAGCGGCGCAGCGCCAGGTTCACCTCGTGCTCCGTGGCGGTGTCCAGACTCGAGGTGGCGTCGTCCATGACCAGCAGCCGTCCGGCGTGCGCGAACGCCCTTGCCAGGCCCAGGCGTTGGTGTTCCCCGCCGGAGAGCGGCGCCTGGGTCAGCGGGGTGTCGTAGCCGTGCGGCAGGCGGCGTACGAAGGTGTCGGCACCGGCCGCGCGGGCTGCTTGCCGTACGTCCTCGGGGGCCGGCCGCCGCGCCCCGGTGGCGACCGCTTCGGCGACGGTGCCCTCCCCCAGGACCGGGCGTTCGAAGGCGTAGGTCACCTCGGTGCGCAGTGCGTGGTGCGTCAGCCGCTCCAGCGGGACGCCGTCGAGCAGTACGTGTCCCTCGTCCGGGTCGATCAGCCGTCCCGCCACGGCCGCGAGGACGGATTTCCCCGCCCCGGTGCGGCCGACCACCGCGGCCGTGGTGCCGCCCGGCACGCGCAGGCGGTCGGCGCGCAGTACCTGCCTGCCGTCGCGCACCACACGCACATCGCGGAGTTCGAGGTCGCCGGGGCCGTCCGGCGGCAGTCGCCGCGATCCGTACGCCAGTGGGGGCATCTGCTCCAGTTCCAGGGTGCGGCGCCGGGCCTCGCGGGCGCGTACGAGTGCGCCGAGCAGTGCCGCGGCGCCGCCCACTCCGGCCGCGAGCTGTGCGTACCGGGTGGCGGCGAGCAGGTCGCCCACGCTCAGCTCGCCGGCGGCGAGGCGCAGGCCGCCGACGGCGGTGGCGGCCAGGATCAGCAGTGGGACGAGGACGTTGCTCCGGCCGAGCGCCCGTCCGTGCAGGGCCCACATGTGCCGTCCCTGGGCGGCCAGTTCGGTCAGCGGCGCCAGGACCCGGGCGCGCTCGCGGGCGCCGGTCCCGGCGGCGCCGATCGTGGCCGTGCCCTCCAGGGTTTCCAGGAGCCGTGACGCGATGAGGGACTGTGTGCGCTGGTAGGCGGCGACCGAGGCGCCCGTGTCGCGGGCGAAGCTCCGCAGCACCAGGGCCAACGCGGGCAGACCGGCCAGTACACAGGCGGCCACCCAGATATCGACGAAGGCCAGGGCGACGAGGGCACCGAGCGGGGTGATGAGCGCGGCCGCGATCGCGGCCCGCGCCGCGGGGGCGCCGCCCGCGTCCGCGGCGTTGAGGGTCATGCGGGTCCCGACGTCCCCCGGCTGGTGGGCGCGCGCGCTGTCCGGTACGGCGCGCAGCAGTCCGCGCAGGGTGCGGGAGCGGATAGTGGCCGTCCACGCGGCGTTGCAGCGGCCGGTGAACAGTGCGGTCAGGCTGTCCAGGAGCAGTTCGCCCAGGAGGAGTCCGGCGCTCAGCAGGAGCCACCGGCCCGCGTCGCCGTCACGCAGGAGCAGGTCCAGGGTGCGGCCGAGGACGAGGGGTTGGGCCACCGCGGTCGCGGCGGCGGCGACCGAGCACAGCAGGACCAGTGCTTCCAGCGTGCGCCCGGGTGCCGGACCGTCGGTCCCCTCCGGCGTACCGGGTGACCGCTGCTTCCAGCGCCTGCTCGTTCGCACCGGCGAATACCTCCGTCCGTCCCCCGGGGCCACCGGCCGTGGGCCCGGCGGACCCGGCGGATGTGGCGGCCCGCCCGGCCGTGGTGACCACGCGGGCGGGCGTGGCGCCCCGGGAGTTGCCCCGGGGCGCCGGTGCCGGGCGACAACGGTCAGCGTGTCGCCGTGGCCGTCAACTCCGGTGTCAGTTACAGGTCGTGACGCTCAGGCTGCTGTCGCCACAGAGCAGGAGGCTCGCGCGGCTCCCGGTCTCGACGTCCCCCATGGCCTCTTCCTTGGGGGTTTCCATCGACTGAAGGTCAAACAGGTTCATGACGGTTTCCTCTCGTACGGCAACGGGTGTGCTTTTTCACGACCCCTGATGGGGCCGAGTCATGGGGCCGCCGCTTGGGCGCGGCGGCGGAAGGAACGGCAGGCCGGCGGGTGTGTCGCCGAGTACGGAGGCGACAGCGAGAAGGCATCCGGCGGTTCCGGTGGAGAGGTCCATGGACAGGCGCATCATCTGCTCGCCGGGAAAGGCGAGCCGGCCTTCGTAGGACATGGCGTGCCAGGACAGCGCGTCGAGCTGGCGCCGGACGGCCTCGGGGCCCGTGCCAGGTGCCGGAGTGGTGGTGCGGCCGAGGTGGAGCACCATGCCGGCGACGCCCCGGTAGAGACCGGGCTGGGCGTAGAACATCGCCTGGGCCGCGGCCACGATCTCCGTCCGGGCCTGTGCGAACTCCGCGTCCTCCCGGTGCGTCAGGTAGTCGTCCAGCACCATGCCGATGCCCACGCTGCCCGCGCCGAGGTAGGGCATGGTGCGCCATCCCTCGTCGACCTGGAGGGCGCCGCCCGCGCCGCGGACACAGCGGGCGAGGTCCTGGCGCAGCGCGTCACGGGCGAGGTCGAGGAGGGTGGTGTCTGCGGTGCGTTCGAAGAGCCGCAGGAAGAGCAGTGCGCGTCCGGTGGCGCCGTACAGCAGACCCGCGCGGGGGCGGCCGGGTGCCTCGCGGCCGGCCGGCAGGCCGGTGGCGGCGAGCTCGGCGCAGCGCAGGGCGGCCGAGTGCAGCGTGGTCTGTCCGGTGGTGACGGCGAGGGAGTCCAGGGCCAGGCCCAGTCCGGCGGTGCCGCTGTGCAGGTCCGGGGCGAGCTGGTCGAAGGGCTGGTCGAGAAGTAACTCGGTGAGGTCGAGGGCACGGTCGCGGTGGCCGAGCCGGTCGAGCGTCCAGGCGATTCCGGCGATTCCGTCGTGGAAGCCGAGCGGCATCCCCGAGGGGGGTTGTTTGGTCCGCTCCAGGAGCCACTGCTCGCCGTCCTCGTACCTCCCCGCCCCGCTCTCGGCCAGGGCGTACAGCACGCCGGCCGCGCCGTGGCCGAAGGCCAGTCCGCCACCGGCGGTGGCGAACTGCGCGATGTCACCGGGGAAGAGCCGGTCCGTGCGGGTCGGCGTCGCGGAGGCGCGGACGGCCTCCGCCATGGAGTCCCTGCTGCGGGGCCAGTCGTCCGGCCGAACCGGGGGTATCGGTCCCTGGACGGCGGGTATCGGTCCCTGGACGGGGGGTGTCGGACCCTGGACCGGAGCCATCGGCTCCTGGAGCGGAGACATCGCCCCCCGGACCATTGGCACCGGCTCCCCGGCCGCAGATGCTGGCCCCGCGGACCCCGTCCCGGCGGGAGTGCGCTCGACGCGCGTGATCTCCTCCACCGCCGCGTCCAGGAAGGCGCGGTCCACCGGGAACTGGTCCGCCACCACGTCGGCGAGGTGGGCGGCCTTGCGCCGGTCGACGGCCAACAGGCTCGTGAGCGGCAGGAACAGCGCGAGCCGCAGACACGCCAGCGCGTAGCGGTCCACCGCCACGCCACGCCGGTCGGAGGGTGCCACGAACCCCGGGTTGGCGACGGTCTGCCGGCCCGGTTCGTCGACGTGGTGGGCGGACTCGAAGTCGAGGAGGGCGACGCTGTCGTCGTCCCGGATCATGATGTTGAACAGGTGCAGGTCGTTGAAGACCACACCCCGGGCGTGGACCTGGTCTACGGCGTCGGTGACCCGTGCGTGGACGTCAACGGCCCAGTCGGTGTACTCGGCGAGTCTCCGCTCCCCCGGGTCTGCCTCGATGAGCGGGTGGCGGCGGGCGAAGAAGGTGTTGAGGGGCTTGCCGTCGATGTACTCCAGGACGAGGAAGTGGTGCTCTCCGACGGTGAGGTGGTCGAGCACCTCGGGTGTGCAGCCGAGTCCCGACAGCCGCTCCAGCGCCCGGCGTTCACGGTGCAGCCGGGTCACGGCGTCGGCGCCGTCGGCCGCCAGTCCGGCGTGCGGACGCGCCTCCTTGAGGACGACGCGCCCGCCGGTACGGCTGTCGCGGGCCAGGTAGACGCCGCCGCCGTTGGAGAAGTGCAGGGCGGACTCGATGGTGTAGGGCAGGTCGGCGACGGTCACCGCCGAACGGGCGTCGAGGTGCGGGCGCAGGAAGGCGGGCGCGTTCACCCAGTCCGGCAGGCGGAAGACCGGGCCGCGCAGATCGGGCACCAGCACGCCGTCGGGTCCGGCGACGGCAGGCCGCAACTCCCCTTCCGCGTCGTAGCAGTTGCGGCGGGTGAAGCCGCCGTAGCGGACGTGGACTGGGCCGTCGCCGATTCTCAGGTCGCTGAGGATGTGCGGTCCGGGCTCATCGGTGAGCAGCTCGGACAGCTCCCCCACGAGCCGTTCGAAGTCCGCCTCGTCCGCCGGGTACACGGTGATGAACTTGCCGCTGCCGGCGCGGTCGGCGTACTTGGCGTTGCGCTGGTGCAGCAGATAGCGGCTGGGCACGAACTTGAAGGCCGTGCCGCCGGTGACGCAGTGCCGCCACACGCGGTCGAGTACGGACTCCGCGTTGTCGAGACACGCGGAGACGTGGATCTTCCAGCCCTGGGCGGGCAGTTCGGCGTCGACGGGGCGCAGTGCGAGCCAGTCGCCGCTCTCGTTGCGCTGCCATCCCCCGGGTACGGGTGCGGTGGCCGCGGCGTACCGGGAGCGTCCGGCCCCGGTACGGGTGCCGGTGCGGTGGGGAGCGTCGTAGAACTGCGGGTCCGCGTCGCAGTACACGGCATAACCCTTGTTCACGCGTTCTCCCCCCGTCGGTCGCTGACGGAGTCGACGTTGTCACGTGGCATATCGCCGCCGACAGTTACCGCTGTCATCACTCCGATGTGCGGAACGCACGGGTAACTTGGCGCGGCGCGGAGCACGGGGCGGGGGGATTTCGCCGGTGGGAGGTCCCGTGTCCTGGTCAGGGACGCCGGGGACCGGCGGGTGGACGCCGCGGACCGGCCGGCCCAGGGGGCGCTCCCGCCGACCGGTCCCGCGTCCGTGTCACGCGCTGCTCCGCCGCCGGCCCACGGTGGCCGCCGCGCGCCGGGGGCGATGCCCGCGCGTGTACACGTTCATGGAGTGGCGGGCAGACGGCCGTCAGCGGGCCGGCGGCGATCGACCGGGGACAAGGGTGGAAGTCCGGGTGTCCACCACGTGTTCCTGCTGTGTTCGCGATCCGCCAACGTAACGTCGACAGCATTCTGTCTACAGTATTCGGCGCTGGCAAGAGTGCGGACGGGCGCATGACTGCTGCTGGAGTCACAGTCGAATAGATCCAGCCATTTGCGGCTCGGCGCGTAGACTGTAGACGAAAACCAATTTCAGGCTCATTGAGCCACTACGGAGGGGTTGGAGCCATGGCGTCCGCGGCGTTGCCGACCGGTACCGTGCCCAAGCTGGAGCGACCCGGCCCGCTCCGCGAGAGGGTCTACGAGGCACTCCTGGAGCTCATCGTCACCAGGTCGCTCAGGCCTGGGCAGCATCTGGTCGAGACCGAGCTGGCCACTCACCTCGGGGTGTCCCGGCAGCCGGTCCGCGAGGCGCTACAGCGGCTCAACACCGAGGGGTGGGTGGATCTGCGTCCCGCACAGGGCGCGTTCGTGCACGACCCCACGGAGGAGGAGGCCGACCAACTCCTCGTGGTGCGCAGCCTGTTGGAGGCCGAGGCGGCGCGGCTGGCGGCGGCCAACGCCACGCCCGCCGCCACCGCGCGGCTGACCGGGTTGTGCGAGGCCGGCGAGCGGGCGCTGGCGGCCGACGACGTCGACGGGGTGGTCGCCGCCAACGCCGCGTTCCACGCGTATCTGATGGAGCTCGCGGCGAACTCCGTGCTCGCGGAGCTGTCCGCGCAGGTGGACCGGCGCGTGCGGTGGTTCTTCACGCCGGTCGCCCGGACCCGCGGCGCGCTGTCGTGGCAGGAGCACCGGGCGATGATCGACGCGATCTCGACCGGGGACGAGCTGCGTACGCAGCAGTTGATGAGGGAGCACACGGAGCACACCCGGGTCAGCTACCACGCACGCAGGGATGCCCGGCACTGACGGGCACGGGCGGTCGGATACGGCTGCCCGCCGCGGACCACCCGTCGTCGGGCGGCGTCACATCGCGGCGGGCGAGTGAGCCCTCCTCTCCTTTGTGCCGGTGCGGAACCCGTGGGACGTGTCAGGCCGTTTCGCCGCTCACCTGGAGCGACTTGGCCCGGACCCGGGAGGGTGCGGGGCGGCCCGGCTGCCGCAGCAGCATCGCGAGTCCCGCCGCGACCAGACCGAAGCATCCCGCGAGGGCGTACGCCCCCGAGTAGCCCCAGGCCGCGACCACCGTCGCGCCCAGTCCGCTGCCGGCCAGGCCGCCGACCAGCTTCGAGCTGTACACAAGGCCGTAGTTCTGCGCGTTGTTGTTCTCTCCGAAGTAGTCCGGGGTGAGCGAGGCGAACATCGGGAAGAAGGCGCCGCCGCCGAATCCGGAGACGAAGGCGAAGAACAGGAAGAGCCATTCGTTGCGGATGTCACCGGCCCACAGCACACCGAACTGCGACAGCCCCTCGATCAGTACCACCGCGATCAGGGTCTGCTTGCGGCCGATCCGGTCGGAGACCCAGCCGGTCACCCCGCGGCCGGTGCCGTTGATGATCGACATAAGACCCATGGACGAGGCGGCCACCAGCGGCCCGAATCCCATCTCCTTGGCGAACGGGACCTGGAAGGAGATGCCGAAGATGGAGACCCCGGAGCACAGCACCAGGCAGAACCACATCAGCGGGAGCATGCCGGTGCGGATGGCCTCCATCGGCTCGTACTGCCGTACGGCCGGCGGGTTCTTGGACAGTGCCTTGTTGCCGGCGTTCTTGCTGTGCTCGATCGGGTCGACCTCTTCGGGCCACCAGTTCTTGGGCGGGTCCTTGAAGAACCAGCCGCAGATCGCCACGAACACCAGGACGTAGACACCCACCCAGTCGAGCACCGTGCGGTAGTTCCCGGCGTCGAAGGAGTACGTGAACACGAAGATCATCGGCACCGAGCCGTAGGCGAAACCGCCGTTGACGAAGCCGGTCTTGCCGCCGCGCCGCTCGGGGTACCACTTGCCGACGATGTTGACGCAGGTCGAGTAGATCATGCCGGCGCCCGCGCCACCGAGGACACCGAAGCCCAGGATCGCCAGCGCCACGTTCGGCGCGTAGCTGAGGGCGAAGAAGCCGAGCCCGGCCAGGACGGCTCCGACGAGCATGGCCCCACGGGCCTTGAGGATGCCGCGTTCGCGCAGCCGTCCGGTCGGGAAGGCGACTCCCGCCTGGAAGACGGTCCAGAAGCCCAGCACCCAGAAGGTGTTGGTGGACGACCAGCCGTGTGCCGAGGAGAGCACTTCCTCGGCCGAGCCGAAGGCGTACTCCGCGACGCTGATGGCCATCATGGCCACCCACGGCAGCACCACCATCAGCAGTCGCGGGCCACCCAGGAGGTCCCTGGCGCTTTCGCCGATCCGGTATACGCGTCCGTTCGCATCGGTGACCTCGCGAAACGCGGGTCGTGGGGATGGAGCGGTGGTTGTCATGTCGTTTTCCCCTTGCTGAAGAGACTCGCCAGCGCCCCCTGGTCGGTACTCCGTGTGCAGTGCGGGGAGGTCAGGCTCCGGGCTGCGGCGCCTCAGGCCGACCTGCGGTGCGGACCGGTCGTCACGGTCGCACCGTCGAGGGTGGGTGCCGGCGCGGCGGGGGTTCGCTGCGCTGTGCCCGGGGTGGCAGTGGTACGCCGGGGATGGATCCGTTGGTGGCGATGGTCATCGCGTCACCTCACTCATTCGTCGCTCGTCGCCGAGCGCGACAGGACGGCAGCGGGGAGTGCATACCGTATGCAGTGATGAGGACCGTAGGCCTCCGGAGCCCTGTCGGACCCACTTGGGAGATTGAGGTTTTCCCCAAAAATGATCAAAGGGCTGGCATAGAACCGCCTCTGACCTGGCATTTTACGGTTTTTCAGCGCGGCCATAACACAAACGCGGAGTGATGGCATACAGTATGCAATCCATGAGGGGGTGAGCCCGCTCCCCGCCAGGCCCGGATCGAAGGAGCCGCCCCATGTCGTACCGCTCCGTCCTCGCCCACATCCTGAGCAGCACCATCGAGCCCTCCGCCGAGCAGACCAGCGCCCGCGAACGCTTCCCCCGCGCCTCGGTGGTCGCGCTCGGCGAGGCGGGGCTGCTCGGGCTCACCGTCTCCGCCCATCTCGGCGGCGGGGGCCGTGGGCTTCCCGAGGCGGCCGAGGTGGTGACCGAGGTGGCGCGCATCTGCCCGGCCACCGGCGCCGTGCTCCGGTCCCACTACGCGGCCGTGGCCCTCATCGAGGCGTACGGCGGCCCCTGGGTACGCCGGCGGGTCGCCGACGGCGGGCATCTGAGCACCCTCGCGCTGACCGACGCCGGCGCGGACGGAGAGCCCGGCTCCGACGGCCCGCACCCGGCCTCGTTCGCCTCGGGGACCGGCGACGTGGCGGCGCTCCACGCGCGCAAGCACAACGTCGTCGGGGCGGGTGAGGCCGACAGCTACGTGTGGTCCGCCCCGCCGGTCGACGGCGGTGACCGGCCGGACCTCTGGCTGGTCCCGGCGGACGCCCCGGGCCTGTTCGTGCCGGCGCGGCCCAACGGCACCGGGCCGCGCGGAAGCGGCGCCTCCACCGTCTGCGCGGATCCCGTCCTGGTCCCGGCGAGCGCGCGGCTCGGCCGGGACGGCGACCGGCGCGACGTGCTGGGCACCGTCCTGGCATGGCTGGCCGAACTGCCGGCCGCGCGCCCGGCGGTCCCGGCCCCGGTCCGGGCCAAGGCACTTGCCTGACCATCCGGACGTTCCCGGCTGTGGACGCGGCCATTGTCAACTGCATACAGTATTCCATGAACTTCGTGGACAGCCAGAGGACAACAGCAGGGGCGCATGCCGAACGAGCCGGAGGTCCAGCGACGGGCTCGTCGATCACCACCCCGTAGATCCATCCGATCGATCCAAGGGATTCCACATGCACAACGGTCAGGGGGAGGAACCGTGACGACGAGCATCAGCGATGTGACGACTCAGGCCACCATCAGCGCGATCGTGGCCGCCCATCGCGACCATCGTGGATCACTACTGCCGATACTCCACGCCATCCAGACCGAGCTGGGGCATGTGCCGGAGGACGCCGTCCCGCTGCTCGCCAAGGAACTCAACCTGTCCCGGGCCGACGTGCACGGCGTGGTGACCTTCTACCACGACTTCCGCCGCGAGCCGGCGGGCCGTACGACGGTACGGATCTGCCGTGCCGAGGCCTGCCAGGCACTCGGCGCCGAGGCCCTGGTGAGCTGCGCCCGTGACCGGGCCGGCGTCTCACCGGGAGAGACCCGCGCCGACGGTTCGGTCACCGTCGAGCAGGTCTTCTGCCTCGGCAACTGTGCACTGGGCCCGTCCGTCGAGGTGAACGGCGAGGTCCTCGGACGTATGGGCGTGGACCGTCTGCGCTCCCTCCTCGACGAGGCGGTCGTGTCGTGACCCAGGCCCCGAACTCCCCCGTGACGGTGTACGTCCCCCGCGACTCGGCGGCCCGGTCCGTCGGCGCGGACAAGGTCGCGGAGACCATCCGGCAGACGGCCGCCGAACGCGGCCTGCCGGTCAGGCTCGTGCGCAACGGATCGCGCGGCATGCTCTGGCACGAACCGCTGGTCGAGGTGGCCACACCCGAGGGCCGCATCGGCTACGGAACCGTCGCGCACACGGACGTCGCGGCCCTCTTCGACGCGGGCTTCCTGGACGGGTCCGAGCATCCGCTGCGGCTGGGCGTCGTCGACGAACTCCCCTGGCTGGCACGGCAGAACCGCGTCACCTTCGCCAGAGTCGGCGTCATCGACCCGCTCTCCCCCGAGGACTACGAGCGCCACGGCGGCCTCACCGGACTGCGCACCGCGCTGCGCATGCGGCCGGACGAGGTGGTCACCGAGGTCACCGAGTCCGGACTGCGCGGCCGGGGCGGCGCGGGATTCCCGGCCGGCATCAAGTGGAAGACCGTGCTGGGCTGCGACGGCCCGCTGAAGTTCGTCTGCTGCAACGCCGACGAGGGCGACAGCGGCACCTTCGCCGACCGCATGGTCATGGAGGGCGACCCGTTTATGCTCATCGAGGGCATGACGATCGCCGCGCACGCGGTCGGTGCCACCGAGGGCTACCTGTACATCCGCTCGGAGTATCCCGACGCGGTGGCCACCATGCGGGCGGCCATCGGCATCGCCCGGGAGCAGGGCTGGCTCGGCGAACGGATCCTCGGCTCGGACCTCACCTTCGACCTGCATGTGCGGGTCGGCGCCGGCGCGTACATCTGCGGCGAGGAGACCTCCATGCTGGAGAGCCTGGAGGGCAAGCGGGGTGTGGTCCGCTCCAAACCGCCGATCCCCGCGATCGAGGGGCTGTTCGGCAAACCGACCGTCGTCAACAACGTCCTCACCCTGGCCACCGTCCCGGTGATCCTCGCGGAGGGCGCGAAGGCGTACGAGGAACTCGGCATGGGCCGCTCCCGCGGCACCCAGGTCTTCCAGCTCGGCGGCAACATCGCCCGGGGCGGCATCGTGGAGACCGCGTTCGGCATCACCCTGCGCGAACTGGTCGAGGACTACGGCGGCGGCACGTTCACCGGCCGCCCGGTGCGCACCGTGCAGGTGGGCGGCCCGCTCGGCGCCTATCTGCCGACGTCGCAGTTCGATCTGCCCATGGACTACGAGGCGTTCGTCGCGGCCGGCGCGATGCTTGGCCACGGCGGTGTGGTGGTCTTCGACGATTCCGTGGACATGGCGGCGCAGGCCCGCTTCGCGATGGAGTTCTGCGCGGCGGAGTCGTGCGGCAAGTGCACTCCCTGCCGCGTCGGTTCGGTCCGCGGCGTCGAGGTGATCGACCGGATCGTGGCCGGCGAGGAGCGCGAGGAGAACCTCGCCCTGCTCGAAGACCTCTGTGAGCTGATGACCGACGGATCGCTGTGCGCCATGGGCGGGTTGACCCCGATGCCGGTGCGCAGTGCCGTCTCACACTTCTCCGACGACTTCCTCGCAAGGGGGGAGGGCACGGTATGACACTCCTCAAGGAACCCGACTTCGGAACCCCGGAACGGCCCGGCGGGGCGAGTATCTCCGTCGAGGTCGACGGACTGCCCGTCACGGTGCCCGAGGGCACCTCGGTGATGCGCGCGGCCGCGCAGGCCGGTATCGACATACCCAAACTCTGTGCCACCGACAGCCTGGAGGCGTTCGGCTCCTGCCGGCTGTGCGTGGTGGAGATCGACGGCCGCCGCGGCACCCCCGCGTCCTGCACCACACCCTGCTCCGACGGCATGGTCGTCAAGACGCAGACGCCCAAGGTCGAGAAGCTCCGCCAGGGCGTGATGGAGCTGTACATCTCGGACCACCCGCTGGACTGTCTGACCTGTTCCGCCAACGGCGACTGCGAACTCCAGGACATGGCGGGCGTGGTCGGACTGCGCCAGGTGCGCTACGGCTACGAGGGCGAGAACCACCTCGACGCCGCCCCGGACCTGAGCAACCCCTACTTCGACTTCAACCCGTCCAAGTGCATCGTCTGCTCGCGCTGTGTGCGGGCCTGCGGCGAGGTGCAGGGCACCTTCGCGCTGACCATCGAGGGCCGCGGCTTCGACTCCAAGGTCTCCGCGGGCGCCGGTGAGCTGTTCATGGACTCCGAGTGCGTCTCCTGCGGCGCCTGTGTCCAGGCCTGCCCCACGGCGACCCTCCAGGAGCGCTCGGTCGTCGAACTCGGCATGCCGTCCCGCTCGGTGATCACGACCTGCGCCTACTGCGGTGTCGGCTGCTCCTTCAAGGCCGAGCTGCGCGGCGACGAGCTGGTCCGGATGGTGCCCTACAAGGACGGCGGCGCCAACGAGGGCCACTCCTGCGTCAAGGGCCGCTTCGCCTTCGGCTACGCGACCCACCCCGACCGTCAGCTCAAGCCCATGGTCCGGGAGAAGATCACCGACCCGTGGCGCGAGGTCGAGTGGGACGAGGCCATCCAGACGGTCGCGCGGAGGATGCGCGGCATCCAGGACACGTACGGCCCGGCCTCGATCGGTGCGATCAGCTCCTCGCGGTGCACCAACGAAGAGGTCTTCGTCGTCCAGAAGATGGTCCGCGCCGCCTTCGGCAACAACAACATCGACACCTGCGCCCGGGTCTGCCACTCCCCCACCGGGTACGGGCTGAAGCAGACCTTCGGGGAGTCGGCCGGCACCCAGGACTTCAGGTCGGTGGCCGAGGCCGACGTCATCGTGGTCATCGGCGCCAACCCGACGGACGGGCACCCGGTGTTCGCGTCGCGGATGAAGCGCAGGCTCCGGGAGGGCGCCCAGCTCATCGTGGTGGACCCGCGCCGGATCGACCTCGTGCGCTCGCCGCACATCGAGGCCGCGCACCATCTCCAGCTGAAGCCGAGCACCAACGTGGCCGTTATCAACGCCATGGCGCACGTCGTCGTCACCGAGGGCCTGGTCGACCGCGGCTTCGTCGCGGACCGGTGCGAGGGCTTCGAGGACTGGGCGGAGTTCGTCGCCCTGCCGGAGAACAGCCCGGAGGCCACCGAGGCCGTCACCGGGGTGCCGGCCGACGAACTGCGGGGCGCCGCGCGGCTGTACGCGGCCGCGCCCAACGGGGCCATCTACTACGGCCTCGGTGTCACCGAGCACAGCCAGGGCTCCACCATGGTCATGGGGATGGCGAACCTGGCGATGGCGTGCGGCAACATCGGCCGCGACGGTGTCGGCGTCAACCCGCTGCGCGGGCAGAACAACGTGCAGGGCTCCTGCGACATGGGCTCGTTCCCGCACGAACTCCCGGGCTACCGCCATGTCTCCGACGACGCGGTCCGTACCGTGTTCGAGGAGCTGTGGGGGCGCTCGATCCTGGCCGAGCCGGGGCTGCGTATCCCGAACATGTTCGACGCGGCCATCGACGGTTCGTTCCGGGGTCTGTTCGTGCACGGTGAGGACATCGCCCAGTCCGATCCGAACCTCCAGCACGTCACCGCCGCGCTGAGCTCCATGGACCTGGTCGTGGTGCAGGACCTGTTCCTCAACGAGACGGCCAAGTTCGCACACGTCTTCCTGCCCGGCGCGTCGTTCCTGGAGAAGGACGGCACCTTCACCAACGCCGAGCGCCGGATCAACCGGGTGCGGGCGGTGATGAAGCCGAAGACGGGCAAGCACGAGTGGCAGATCGTCTGCGAGATCGCCACCGCGATGGGTTACCCCATGGAGTACGACCACCCGAGCCAGATCATGGACGAGATCGCCCATGTCACCCCGACGTTCACGGGTGTCTCGTTCGAGGTGCTCGACAAGCTCGGCAGTGTCCAGTGGCCGTGCAACGAACAGGCGCCCGGGGGCACTCCGACGATGCACGTCGACTCGTTCGTCCGCGGCAAGGGCAAGTTCGTGGTCACGTCCTACGTGGCGACGGACGAGCGCACGACCTCGCGCTTCCCGCTGGTGCTGACGACGGGCCGCATCCTCAGCCAGTACAACGTCGGGGCGCAGACCCGCCGTACCGGCAACGTGGCGTGGCACGCCGAGGACGTGCTGGAGCTGCATCCGCTGGACGCCGAGAACCGCGGTGTCACCGACGGCGACCTGGTGACGCTGGCCAGCCGGGTCGGCAGCACGACGCTGCGGGCACGGGTGTCGGACCGGATGCCGCCGGGGGTCGTCTACACGACGTTCCACCATCCGGTGACCGGGGCCAACGTGGTGACCACGGACAACTCGGACTGGGCGACCAACTGCCCGGAGTACAAGGTGACCGCCGTGCAGGTGGGTCTGGCCCACCCGCTGGAGCGGCACGCCACCGAGGCCGTGGGCACCGACCGGCTCGCGGCGGTGGACTGAGATGTCCGCCGCCGTGCCGTCCGAGCAGCGGATGGCGAACCAGATCGCCGCGAACTTCCGCCACGTCCCGGCCGACGCGGCGGCCAAGGAGATCGCCGGGCACATCCGCCGGTTCTGGGACCCGCGGATGCGGGCCCGGCTGCTCGATCTGGTGGACTCCGGGGCGGACGGCCTGGATCCCGTGGTCGTGCTCGCGGCGGAGTCGATCAGGCAGCCCTAGGAGGCGCGGCCGGGCAGCCCGGGGAGGCTGTGACCGCCCCAGGGGGTTTCTCCAGACTCCCGGGCCCCGCCCCGCCGGACCGGCCGCCCGCCGTATCCCATGACACCGCCTCATCTCCCTTCGCCAAGAGGGGAGATGAGGCGGATCCATGTGGGGGGCGGGCGGCTCAGGCGGCTGCCGCGCCGTCCAGGCCACGGCTGGTGACCAGCCGTACGCGGCCTTCGCCGAGGTGGTAGGAGAGGCCCACGACGCCGGCTCCGGCGATCAGCGCGGGCGAGCGGTCGACGAGCAGGTCGACGGTTCGGCGTATGTGCTCGTCCACGATGTCGGGCTCCTCGCTCAGCCCGGCCGCGCGGGCGGCCAGGACGCTGGGCGTGACCCGCTCGACGACGTCCCGGACGTACCCGGGCGGGGCCACGCCGTCCTCCAGGACGGTACGGGCGGCCCGGATCGCTCCGCAGGCGTCGTGGCCGAGGACCACCACGAGGGGGCAGCCGAGCTGGCCCACGCCGTACTCGATGCTGCCGAGCACCTCGGGGCCGACGACGTGGCCGGCGGTGCGGACCACAAAGAGGTCGCCGAGTCCGCGGTCGAAGATGATCTCGGCGGCCAGTCGTGAGTCCGAGCAGCCGAAGACCACGGCGAAGGGGTGCTGCCCGGGCATCAGGGCGGCCCGGCGCGCGGCGTTCTGGTTCGGGTGCTGCGGGTCTCCGTCGACGAAGCGCCGGTTGCCCGCGAGAAGCGTGTCGAGGGCCTGGTCTGCGGTGGGCGTCTGGGTGAGGGCCATGGAATCAGGATGCGGAGATTCCATACAGTATGCAATACATGTGCACGGACCGTTTTCCCGTGCGGGGCGGGGCCTTTGGGGCCGTGCGCACGGGATCGGCCCGAGCCGCCGACGGCTCGGGCCGATCCCGTGGACTACGCGCCGGGCGTGGTCACTTCTTGCCCGACAGGCCCTTGGGGTTGAGGTGCGCGATGGCACCGCTCTCCGTGCCGTCGGCGGGGTCGATCACGCAGTCGATGAGGGCCGGCACACCCGCCGCCAGCGCCTCGCGCAGCGCCGACTCGACCTCGTCGGGCGTGGTCGCCTGGTAGCCCTTGCCGCCGAACGCCTCGATCATCAGGTCGTGGCGGGCCTTGAGAGCAGTGGGCGCCGGGTCCGCCGCGTGGCCGGAGGGCTCGTCGCCGCGGTACACACCGCTGTTGTTGAGTACGACGGTGACGATCGGCAGGTTGTAGCGGCACACCGCCTCGATCTCCATGCCGCTGAACCCGAAGGCGCTGTCGCCCTCGATGGCGACGACCGGCTCCCCCGTCTCGACGGCGGCGGCGATCGCGTAGCCCATGCCGATGCCCATGACGCCCCAGGTGCCGCTGTCCAGGCGGTGCCGCGGTACCTGCATAGGGATGGTGTTGCGGGCCAGGTCCAGGGCGTTGGCGCCCTCGTTGACGACGTAGGCGCGCGGGTTGTCCGCGAGGACGTCACGGATGGCCTGGAGCGCGCCCAGGAACTTCATGGGGTGCGCGGTCCGGGCGGCCTCCAGGCGGCCGGCCATCTTGGTGACGTTCTGCGTGGAGCGGGCGGTGAGTTCCTCGCGCCACTGCGCCGGGGCGGAGATCCGGCCCGGCTTGCTCCGCTCGACCAGCGCCTCCATCACCGAGGCGACGTCACCGACGAGCGGGGCCGCGATGGGCTGGTTGCTGTCCATCTCGGTGGCGGCGATGTCGACCTGGACGAACTTGGCGTCCGGGTTCCACTGGGGCGCGTCGCCGTGGCCGAGCAGCCAGTTGAGGCGGGCGCCGACCAGCATGACGACGTCCGCCCGCTTCAGCGCGAGCGACCGGGCGGTGGCCGCGGACTGCGGGTGGTCGTCGGGCAGCAGGCCCTTCGCCATCGACATGGGCAGGTAGGGGATGCCGGTGCTCTCGACGAACTCCCGGATCGTGCTGTCCGCCTGCGCGTACGCGGCGCCCTTGCCGAGCACGACCAGCGGCCGCTCGGCGCCGGCGAGCAGCTCGATGGCACGGTCCACGGCCTGCGGCTGCGGCAGCTGGCGGGGCGCCGGGTCGACCAGCTCCCACAGCGAGGCCGCGCCCTTGTCGGCGTCGATGATCTCGCCCAGCACCGCGGCCGGGATGTCCAGGTACACACCGCCGGGGCGGCCGGAGATCGCGGTGCGGATCGCGCGGGCGATACCGCGCCCGATGTCCTCGGCCCGCTGTACCCGGTAGGCCGCCTTGACGAACGGCCGGGACGCGGCGAGCTGGTCCATCTCCTCGTAGTCGCCCCGCTGGAGGTCGACGAGGTGCCGCTCGCTGGATCCGGAGATCTGCACCATCGGGAAGCAGTTGGTGGTGGCGTTGGCGAGCGCCACCAGGCCGTTGAGGAAGCCGGGCGCCGACACCGTGAGACAGATGCCGGGCTTCTGCGTGAGGAAGCCGGCCGCCGCCGCCGCGTGTCCCGCGTCGCTCTCGTGCCGGAATCCGATGTAGCGGATGCCCGACGCCTGGGCGAGACGAGCGAGGTCGGTGATCGGGATGCCGACGACCCCGTACACGGTCTCGACTCCGTTGAGTTTGAGCGCGTCGACGACCAAATGGATCCCGTCGGTGAGGGCGGCAGGTTCGGCTGCGCCCTCCACCCCCGTCTCCTGCATGGCAGCGTCGGTCATGGTCCGGTTCCTCCCTGGAGGGTCGCTCACTCGGCTTCTCGGTTCTTACCTTCGGCACTGTTCTTACCTTCGCGGCGATGCGGCCGAGGCGTCCAAGATCTGTTGGCAACCAGCTGATTTACGGTGTTTATCGATGCGGACGGAGTGCCGCCGCTCGCGCCACGGGGCGCTCGCGGGCGGCGGCCGGCGACCGTGCGTGAGGGCACATCGCCGGACCCGGCGCCGTCAGTCCGCCCCACTGACAGCCAAGGGCTGTCTTTCGTACGGGTCCACGGCCGTGCCGCACGCCACTGCGACGGGGGGCCGGGTCGCCGCGAAGGCCTCGTCGAGCGACAGCCCCGCGACGACGTTGCGGAACGCCCTGGCGGCGACCGAACCCGGAGTCGCCGCGTGGATCGCCACCGAGATCTGCGCCCTGGTATCCGGCGCGACCAGCCGCACGGCCCTCGTCGGGCCGGTCACCGGCATGCTGTCCAGCCAGGTGTGCGGCACCACGCTCGCCCAGCTGCCCGTGCCGACGTAGGCGCACAGGGAGGCGACGGAGTCCGTCTCGACCTGGGGCGCCGCGACCGTGCCGCAGGTCTCGAAGGCGTCGTTGATGAACTGGCGGAACCTCATGTCCGGCGTCAGCAGGGCCAGCGGGAGCTGCGCCGCCTCGGCCCAGGTGATGGTGGGGCCGGCCGGCACCAGATGCTCGCCGGAGACCAGCAGCACGTACTGCTCCTCGTAGAGCGGCACCACCTCCAGGCCCTCCAGTTCCTCGGGTCCGAAGTGGGCGATGGCGGCGTCCAGTTCGAACTCGCGCAGCTGGCGGACCAGTTCCGCGGAGGAAAGGCGTGAGCAGACCTTCACCCGGGCCAGCGGGTGCATCGCGCAGAACGCGGCGACGGGCAGCGCGGTGGTCGTCGACACGGTGGGCCCCGTCCCCAGCCGCAGTGTGCCGGTGATACCCGACCGCATGACCGCGACCTCGGCCTTGAACGCGTCGTGCTCGGCGAGGATCCGCTTGGCCCAGACGACGAGCCGCTCACCCTCCGGGGTCAGGCCCTCGAAGTTGTGTCCCCGGTTGATCAGTGTGACGTTCAGTTCCCGTTCCAGCTTGGCGACGGCGATCGAAAGTGCCGGCTGGGAGACGAAGCAGGCATCCGCGGCCCGTGCGAAGTGTTTCTCTCGGGCCACGGCGACGAAGTACTCGAGCTGCCGGAACAACATGGAACGGCTCCTGTTCGTGTCGTGCCGACGGCCACCGAACTGGCTGATCGGTGGCTCCGTCCGCAGCTCACGGGGAAGATTGTATGCAGTATTCCTTATCCAGGTTGGGTGCGCCATACTGCCGACACCGCGGATCCGAGAGAGCTTGGTCCGGGAGACCTCGGTCGAAGCGGCAGGCCGGTGGAGAGGCCGGTCGGTCGAGGGGCAGGTCGGTCCGGTGGAGGGGCCGGTCGGTCGAGGGGCAGGTCAGTCGAGGGGCAGGTCGAGCAGGGCGTTCTCGACCACCTCGGGCATCGCCGGGTGGATCCAGTACTGGCCGGCGGCCATGGAGCGGGCGTCCAGCCCGAAGGACATGGCCTGGATCAGCGGCTGGATCAGTGTGGCCGCCTCCGGGCCCATGATGTGGGCGCCGATCAGTTCCCCGGTGGCCGGGTCCGCGAGCACCTTCGCGAAGCTGCTGGTGTCCTCCATGGCCCAGCCGTACGCGATACCGCTGTACGCCCGGGTCGAGGTGACGTAGCGGCGTCCGGAGGCCTGCGCCTCCTGCTCGGTCAGTCCCACCGACGCGATTCTCGGCGAGGAGAACACCGCGTGCGGGACGAAACGGTGGTCGGACGCGCGTGGGGCGTCGGGGTGCAGCAGGTTGTGCTGGACGGTACGGGCCTCGTGGTTGGCGACATGCTTGAGCTGCCACGGCGAGGAGATGTCACCGAGGGCCCACACTCCCGGCACCGAGGTCGCCTGCCGCGCGTCGACCACGATCCTGCCGTCCGGACGCAGCGCGAGCCCGCCCGCGGCCGCGTCCACGAGATCGGAGTTGGGACGGCGGCCTGTCGCGACGAGCAACTCGTCGGTTTCCAGCGTCGCCGCGCCGTCGGGTCCCTCGACGTCCAGCAGCAGGGTGTCGCCCTCCCTGCGGACACCGGACAGTTTGCGGTTGAGCAGCACGTTCCAGCGCTCCCGCGCCAGCTCGGTGAACCGGCGCGCGATGTCCGTGTCCTCGCGCCGAAGCAGCACGTCGCCGCGTGCGACGACGGTGATCTCGACGCCCAACGAGGAGAACACATGGGCCAGTTCAGCGGCGACGAACCCCGAGCCGAGGATCGTCATACGGCGCGGCAGCCGGGCCATCCGCATGACCGTGTCACTGGTGTGGAACCCCGACTCCGTGTCCAGACCGGGCACTTCGGGGACGTCCGGGCGACTCCCCGCGGCCACCACGACCTTGTCGGCGGTCACCGTGACGGGACCATCCTCCGTCTCCACCGTCAGTCGCCGCTCGCCGGTGAACCGGGCCGTGCCGCGGTAGAGGGTCACGTTGTCGCGCCCGCTCGCACGGAAGCGTTCGCCACCCGCCGCGAGCGGATCGATACGGCCGAAGATCCTGTCCCGTACGGCGGGCCAGTCGACGCGGTGCAGAGCAAGGTCGACGCCCAGCTCGGCCGCGTGCTCCGGCGCGCGGGCGGTGTCGGCGGTGTGCACGAACATCTTGGTCGGTATGCAACCGACGTTGAGGCAGGTGCCGCCGAAACTGCCGAGCGGGCCGACGCCCTTCTCGACGACCGCGACGTCCCAGTCGGCGAACCGCCTGTCGACGATCGAGTTCCCGGAACCCGAACCGATGACGACGAGATCGAAATGACGGTCCATGGAAGGGATCCCTATCCGGTTGTCGTGGTGGCGGTGGTGCTGTGCCGGCGTGGGACGCCGAGTGCCGAGAGTATCGAGCGGGCCGCCCGTGCTCCGGCGCCGAGGGCTCCCTCGACATGGCCGGCGTGGTCGGTCGCCGTCTCGGTGGACGCCCAGTGCAGACGGCCGTCCAACGCGGGCCTCTGATAGCGGGGATGGCCGAAGAGGGAGTGGTCGGTGAGCTGCTGGACCGAGGACGGCGATGTCCATACCTCCTCGCTCCAGTTCTGCACATGCAGCGTGACGGGAGTGGCCGCGGCGGGGCCGAAGAGTTGGGCGAGCTGGGTGGTGACGGCCTCGCCGAAGCCGGCGCGGACAGCACCCGCCGGTGCGAATCCGAAGAGGGCGGCCGGTTCGCCGCCGGGCCCCGACATGTCGTGGATCTCCTGAAGCGGACCGGTCCTGCTGAACGCCGCACCGGCCAGACCGTCGTCCCGCCAGAACGCCGAGGAGTACCGGGCCACGACCTTGGCCACGGCCCCCATCCACACCGGAGTCGACCGGGCGAGGCGGGCCAGGTCGGCGGGCAGCGCGCCACCGAAGTCGACGCGTTCCAGCGCGAGGGCGGGTGGCAGGGCCAGGACGACGTGCTCGGCGTAGAGGGTGTCGACGCCCTCGGCGCCGGTGTGCACGGCGAGACCGCCGCGCCCCACTGCCACCCCTACGGCGGTGACGGGGGTGCTCAGCCGCAGGGCCCCGTCGGGGAGGGCGGCGGCGAGGGCCGTGGCGAGGCGCTGGGCGCCGCCCGCGAAACGGCGGGACGTGGGGGCGTCGATCAGGTTGCCGGTGAGGCGGCGGATGCCGGTGGCCTCCTGGAGGAGCGTGTCGCCGGCGAGATGCTGGTCGAAGGTCTCGACTCCGGTACGTGCGGCAAGGGCCCGTACGTTGTCCTCGCCGTCCCAGAACCAGGTGGCGCCCAGGTCGAGGGCTCTGCCGGGATGCGCTGTCGTGGCGGAGAGCAGACGTCCGCCGACGCGGTCACGGGCCTCCAGGACGAGCGGGGTGAGGCCGGCCGCGTGCAGGGCGGTGGCCGCGGCCATGCCGGAGGCACCGGCGCCGACCACGATGACGTCGTGACTGTCGGTCTCGGAGTGGCTGTCCCCGTGGGACATGTGTTGCTTCCTTTCGGGTGTCGCATCCTTCGGGTGTCGCATCCTTCGGGAGTCGGATCCCTTCGGGAGTCGGTTCCCTTCGGATCAGGCGGTTTCCAGGACGGTGCGGAAGCGGGGAGCTCCGCCGCGCAGACGGCCGACCGCCTCGGCGGCCTGCTCCAGCGGCATACGTTCCACCACGGGCCGTACGCCGGTGACGACGGCGAACCGCATCGCCTCCTCGGTCTCGCGGGCGCTTCCGGTGAGGTGTCCGGTGAGGGTGTGGCCGTTCATGACGAGCCGCGCGGCCGGTACCGTCACCGATCCCGCGTCGACCCCGACGAGGGTGAGTTGCCCGTGCGTCCTCAGACCCGTGAGCAGTTCGTCGACGGGTGCGGTGGAGGAGGCGGTGTAGACGATGAGGTCGGCTCCGCCGAGTTGCCTCAGGGCGGCTCCGGGCGCCCGGGCGCTGCTGTCGATGTAGTGGTGTGCGCCAAGGGCACGGCTGGCCTCCTCCCGGTCGCCGCCCCGCGCGATCGCGACGGTCTCGTAGCCGAGGGCGCTCGCGAACTGCACGGCGAAATGGCCCAGTCCGCCGATTCCGAACACGGCCACCCGCCCTCCCGGCCGGATACCCGCCCTGCGGACGGCGTTGAAGGTCGTCACACCCGCGCAGCCGAACGGGGCCGCGTCGACGAGGTCGAGTCCGTCCGGTACCCGCACGAGCGCGTCGGCCGGCACGGTGACGCTCTGCGCCCAGCCGCCGGGGTACGACAGGCCGGGAACCTTGCGCTCGGCGCAGTGCACGACATCGCCCTCCCGGCAGTACGCGCAGTGCCCGCAACTGCCGCCGAACCAGCCGACGGCCACCCGGTCCCCGACGGACCAGCCCTCGACCCGGTCGCCCAACTCGGCGACCACTCCGGCGATCTCGTGTCCGGGAACAACCGGGAAGTCGGTGTTGTCGCCGGTGGCCGCGGCGGTCGCGATGTCCGCGTTGCACACACCACTCGCCACGACGGACACACGGACCCAGGTGCCCGTGGGGGACGACGTCCGCGTGACCGACGGACTCAAGGCCCCCAGAGGTTCGGTCACGGCCATGGTCACATGGGTGTCCGTCATGGCGCCCTGCTCCTTCGATCTCGGCGATGTACATAGCTGCCGGTTATACGGAACCATCCGCACCCCGACCGGATCCCACCGTAGGCAGCGGGAAACCGGCCCGGTAGAAGACATCCGTGAATGCGGCGATAGGCCATGACTATGACCTGGGCAGCTTGCCCAACTCATACAGGGCGCTTATAGCCGGATTCAGCGGGATCCTCTACCGGACCCCACCTGCCCTGCCTACCTTTACCGGCATACGCGGAGCCGATCGCGGCCCCGCCCATGACCGGCCCA
The DNA here is from genome assembly GCF_044753385.1 of Streptomyces sp. NPDC088387. Taxonomy (NCBI): domain Bacteria; kingdom Bacillati; phylum Actinomycetota; class Actinomycetes; order Kitasatosporales; family Streptomycetaceae; genus Streptomyces; species Streptomyces sp. NPDC088387. The sequence continues at coordinate 543,311 of NZ_JBIVNC010000006.1, read as the reverse complement.
CCGAGGGAGGCACAGGCCCCCTCCCCGACCCACACAGGCGGAGCCATGCATGACCTCACCGCGCTACTGCGCGAGTACGACCTCGCCCGCGCCTACACCGACGAACTGTGGAAGGACCTCACACCCGACGAGGTGACCTGGCGCCCGGAGGAGAACTCCAGCGCCATCGGCTGGCACCTGGGTCACCAGGCACACGTCGCGCACTTCATGGTCCGCAACCTCACCGCCGCCGAGCCCAGCCCCGACCCGGAGTTGGACGGGATCATGGATTCGGCGAACCCGGAGAAGTTCCGTGGTGCGCTTCCCACGGTGCGGCGTCTGACCGAGTTCCGCGACACCGTCGCCGAGCGCGTCCACGCCCGGATCGGCGACATCGCCGCCGGCCGTGTCGGCGCACCCACCCAACTGGCCGTCGTCGGCTCGGTTCTGCTCACCGCGCTGATCAACCACGAGTACCAGCACGACCAGTGGATCGGCGAGGTGCGGTCCGCGTCCCTCGGCCACGCCCTCCCGGACGACCCCGCCTCCGACCGGATCGGCCGCGTCGACGGCTACCTCACGCTCAACCCCTACGCCTGAACGACCCCGGTACCGACCCACCCGGACACCCGACCCGCCCTCACACCTGGCCCGGCCAACCCGCACATCCGGCCCGGGTCGCCTACTCACCCCACCTCACATCAGGAGCACCACATGTCCACCCACCACCCCGACTTCACCGGCCAGAAGGTCATCGTCGTAGGAGGCACCAGCGGCATGGGCCACGCCGTGGCCCGCCATGTCCTCGACGCGGGCGGCACCGCGGTCATCACCGGACGCACCCAGGCCGGCGCCGACGCGGCAGCCTCCGAGCTGGCCACCCACGGCAAGGCGGTGGGCCTGGCCGCCGACCTCACCGACCCGGACGCCGTGGACCGTCTGCGCACCACCCTCACCGAGCAGCACGCCGACGCCACCCTGCTCGTCAACGCGGCCGGCGTCTTCGCGCCCAAGCCGTTCCTGGAGCACACGGCCGAGGACTACGACCGCTACCAGGCCGTCAACCGCGCCTTCTTCTTCCTCACCCAGACCGTCACGGGCAACATGGCCGCCCGGGGCGCGACCGGATCCGTGGTCAACATCGGCTCCATGTGGGCCCACCAGGCCGTCGCCGCGACCCCCTCGTCGGCGTACTCGATGGCCAAGGCCGCCCTGCACTCCCTGACCCAGCACCTCGCCATGGAACTCGCCGTCCACGGCATCCGTGTCAACGCCGTCGCCCCGGCCGTCGTACGCACCCCGATCTACGAGGAGTTCATCCCGCGGGCCGCGCTCGACTCCACGCTCGACGGCTTCAACTCCTTCCACCCGCTGGGCCGCACCGGGACCCCCGACGACGTGGCCGCCACCGTCACGTTCCTCCTGTCGGACCGGACGGACTGGGTCACCGGCGCGGTCTGGGACGTCGACGGCGGAGTGATGGCCGGCCGCAACTGACCCCCGCGTCGCCGCCCGAGCCGCTCGGAGTGCCGCATAAATCCCATGGATTGATCGACGGCGACGCCCTGTTCGGCAAAGCCGGCCCGCCCGCTCTTGCCGGGCGTTCGGCCGCCGTGTAGAGATGGGGGCGTAGAAAGCGCATACATCGAGGTGGTCGGCGCTGCGGCGGGCCTCGGTGGGTTCGGGGGGCGCGGGTGCCGAGGTGGACCGGACGGCCACTAAGTACCTTTCCAGCCGACGGCGTTTGAGAGGACCATGCCGAAGTCGAGCCGGTTGTCGCTGACGGACGGGGATCTCGCCGCACTCGGTTCGTGGGCGGAGGGCAGGAGGGACCGGGCCGTTCGGCTCGGCGTGGTGCTGGACGCGGCGGCGGGCCTGTCCGTCTCCCAGAGCGCGCGAAGACTCGGCATCTCCCGCCCCACGGTGACGGCCTGGCGGCAGCGGTACGCCGCGCACGGGCTGGCCGGCCTCGAACACCGGCCGCGCAGCGGTCGCCCGGCACGTATCGACGAGGCCGATGTCGTCGCCGCGACCCTCGCGGGACCGGCCGCACCCCAGCGCGCCTGGTCGGCACGGGCGCTCGCCGACCACCTCGGGATCTCCCACACGGCCCTCGGCAAGGTGTGGCAGCGCTGGCACGTCCGGCCCGGCGAGGCCGGCACGGCGCTGCTTCTGCCGGTCGATCCGCCGTTGCCCTGCCGGCGCCCGGAGCTCCTCGCGGCGGGGTCGTCGGCGGACGGTTCGGCGTTCGTGGTGGTCGCCGAGAGCGTCCCCACACATCAGCCGCGGTACGGGGGCGCGACGGCCGAGGAACGGCAGATGCGGTACGCGGCACTGAGCGCCGTGATGCGGCAGACGCAGCCGGGAGACACGGACCGGGCGACGGCACCAGCACCGGTGCGGGCACCGGCACCGACCGGCGACGGTTCACGACAGGCGCGGCCCGCGGAACCCCGGGCCACTGCCGCGGTCCCGCCCGTGGTGCCGCCCGTGATGCCACCGTGGGTCACCCTGCCCGGGTCCGCACGCCCCCTGCACGTCCTCACCTGGGGCGATGCGACGGGTCCGGTCGGGCTGCCGGCGAGTGCGCGCCGGCATCGGGCCCCTGCCGCCATGAGCTGGCCGGCGACCGTCTGTCTGCTGGCCCAGCTCGAACTGCGGCACCAGCCGCACGCCGCCCGTGTGGCGCTGGACTCGCTGGCCGACGCGGCACGGCATCTGCCCGAGGCGCCGCCCGGCACACCGTTCCGGTGGGTGCGCGAGACGCGCAAGGAGACACGGCCCCAGCGGCGCGGTGTGCACCGCGCGTTCGACCAGATGGCGTTGGGCTCCTACAACGAGAAGCTGGTGATCGAGTCCGTCAGGGTCAAGGGGTCGCTCAGCCGCGTCGAGATCGCGGAGCGCACCGGGCTCACCCCGCAGGCGGTCTCCCGTATCACCCGGGGCCTGCTGACGACCGGGTTCCTGCTGGAGGAGGGGCGTCGTTCGACGGGCCGGGGCAAGCCGCGTGTGCCGCTCACCCTGCGCCCCGACGCGGCGTGTGCCATCGGGATCCACATCGACCCGGAGAAGATCACCCTCGTACTCGTCGATCTGTGTGGCACGGTCCGGGCCGGCCGTTCGCTGGCGCTCACCGCGCAGAGTGATCCGCGGACGTGCCTGGAGTGGATGCGGCGGACGACGGCGCAGACCGTCGCCGAGGCCGGGCCGATCGCGGCGAAGCTGCTCGGCGTCGGGGTCGCCGCGCCGGGTCCGCTGGACGTGCACGAGGGGGTGCTCCTCAACCCGCCCCTGTGGAAGGGATGGAGCGAGGTTCCGCTGCGTACGGAACTCGGGCGGGTGCTGAACCTTCCGGTGATCCTGGAGAAGGACGCGACCGCGGCCACGATCGGTGAGCAGTGGCTGGGCGCCGGGGAGAGCGGTACCGACTTCGTCTATCTCTATCTCGGTGCGGGGGCGGGCAGCGGGGCGTTCCTCAACGGGGACGTGTACCGCGGCGCCTCCGGCAACGCCGGTGAGTTCGGTGAGCTGACCGCCTACGCCCTCGACCGTGTGACGCCCGAGGGCGGGCCCGCGATGGTGCCCGAGTGCGCTCCGATGTCCGCCGTGGTCGCCCGCGCCCTGGAGGCGGGGCTCACCCTCCCGGAGGGCGAGGGCAAGTACGACGCCGTGTGCCGGGCGGCGGCCCAGGGCGACACCCGCGCGATCACGGCGATCCGGCAGGTGGCCGGGGTGGTGGCACGAGGTGCGGTGGCCATGACGGATCTGTACGACACCGATCTCATGATCATCGGTGGACCCGCGGTCCCTCCCGAGGTCGCCGAGCTGTATCTGGCGGAGATCTCCGCGTCGGTGAACCGTTTCCCGATGGCGCGGCGGGTCCGTCCGGTCCGGGTGACCTACTCGACGCTGAGCGCCTCCGCGGCGGCGGTCGGCGCGGCGGCGGGTGTCTTCCACATGTCGTTCGCACCGCGCCTGCGCACACACAAGGGCGCCGCCTGACGCCCGGTAAGCGCTGTCCTCCCGACCGGTCGTGGCTCCCCCGGCCGGCGATCCCCGCGACGCCCGCGCCGGGCGGCGAACTCCCCCGACTGTAAAAGTACTTACGCCCCACGCGCGCGGCGGCAACGAGCGCCCGGCTCGTCGTACGAAGTCGGTCACAGTGCGGACGCCGCCAGTTCACACCGCGGAAACGTCCGGCGCGCTGGAAGAAAACAACGTTTCCAGCCGCGAACGCGGTCGGGCGGAACGGCGCGGAAGTGTTGACGCGACCGGGCGCTCTGCATTTCCTTGCTCAAGGCACCTGGTCATCCCGCTGCCCCATCCCCCGAGCAAGTCGACTCCGTCCCCCACGGGAGTTCTCGATGTCTTCCTCGCTGTCCCGACGTACGGTGGTTTTCGGCGGCGCGCTTGCCGCGGCCGGACTCACACTGAACCGCCTCCCCGCCTCTGCCGCCGTCCCGGGTGAATCCAATGGGGGCGTGCGCATCATGCCTCTCGGCGATTCGATCACCGACGGATTCACCTCGTATCCCGGTGGTTACCGGGTCAGGCTCTGGCAGTTGCTGGCCGCCGCCCGCCACACCGTCGACTTCGTCGGCTCGATGACCAACGGCCCGGCGGAACTCGGCGACCACGACCACGAGGGTCACTCCGGCTGGCGCATCGACCAGCTCGACGCGCAGATCGGCACCTGGCTCCCGCAGTCCGACCCGCGCACCATCATGCTGCTGATCGGCACGAACGACCTCAACCAGAACCACGACATCGCGAACGCCCCGGCGCGCCTTTCCGGACTCATCGACCGTATCCGGGCCGCGAAGCCGCGCTGCGAACTGTTCGTCGCCACCATTCCCCCGCAGTCGAACGCCACTCTCGAAGGCCGGGTCCGCGCCTACAACGCGGCGATTCCCTCCGTGGTGGCCCAGAAGGGAAGGCGCGTCCATCTGGTGCGTATGTACGAGGCGCTGACCACGGCCGATCTCGCGGACGGAATCCACCCCACCAAAGCGGGTTACGACAAGATGGCGCCCGTTTGGTACAACGCGCTGCGCGCCGTTCCCTCCTCGCTCGTCCCGCTGCGGACAGCCTCCGCATCCACGCGCTGAACTCCGCACAGGAAAGGTCTGACATGAGCGAGCACAACCATTCCCGAAGGACATTCCTGCGCGGCGCGGGAGCGCTGGGCGCCGGAGCGGCCGTATGGGCCGGGGCGGGCGGCCTCTCCCAGGCAGGTGCGGCCCCGGTCGCCCAGCAGGCCGGCAGCGCGGCGGCCGCCGCCGTCAAGGGCAAGGTCTACGTCGGCTACCAGGGCTGGTTCGCCTGCACCGGCGACAACTCCCCCGTCAACAAGTGGACCCACTGGTCGACGGGCACCTCCCCGTCCCCCGGCAACCAGACCTTCGAGCTGTACCCGGACATCTCCGCGTACCCCGCCGCGGGCCTCTACCAGACGGGCTACGCGAATCTCCGCAACGGAACACCCGCCAAGCTCTTCAGCTCGCACTCGACCGCGGTGGTCGACCAGCACTTCCGGTGGATGCAGCAGCACGGAATCGACGGCGCGGCCCTTCAGCGCTTCGGCAGTGACATCGTTGCCATCGACCAGCCGCGGTTCCGGCAGCGCAACGAGATCCAGTCCAAGGCACGGGACGCGGCGCAGAAGTACGGGCGCGGCTTCTACATCGAGTACGACATCAGCGGCCTCAACGACGCCAACCTGGTCTCGGCGATCCGGACCGACTGGACGAACACCATCACCGGCAGTCTCGGGCTGACCAACTCGCCCGCGTACACCCGCGAGGGCGGCAGGCCGGTGGTCCATCTGTGGGGCCTCGGGGTGTCCAACCGGGCGGGCACGATGGAGGGTTCACTGGAGCTGGTCAACTGGTTCAAGAACAGGGGCTGTTACGTCATCGGCGGGGTGCCCCGCGGCTGGCGTACGGACTCCAACGCCAAGCCCGGGTTCGGGCCCGTGTACAACGCGCTCCACATGGTCTCCCCGTGGAACGTCGGCAACTCCGTCGTCGACCAGCAGCTGTTCAACGACGACATGGCCCGGCTCCGGGCGAACGGCCAGGACTACCAGCCGGTCATCTTCCCCGGCTTCGCCTGGTCCAACTGGAAGCCCGGGTCCCCGAGGAACGAGATCCCGCGCAGGGCGGGCAACTTCATGTGGCAGCAGGCCGTCGCCGTGGCCCGCTGCGGGACGAGGTCCGCGTTCATCGCCATGTTCGACGAGTACGACGAGGCCACCGCCATCGCGCCGGCCGCGACGGACGCGTCGCAGATCCCGGCGAACCAGTACTTCCTCACGCTCGACGCCGACGGCACACGGGTGTCGTCCAACTTCTACATGCGGCTCTCCGGAGCGGCCACCCGCATGATCAACGGCTCCGCCCCGATCAGCACCACCATTCCGGTTCCGCCCGTCGGCTGAATCAGCCCGTCGGCCGATCTCCGGAATCCGCAAGCCCTTCACGACAAAGGCGGCGACTGATGCCACTGTTCGACCTGCCCCTGCACGAACTTCAGGGGTACCGCAGTTCGTCCGTCGAACCCTCGGACTTCGACGCGTTCTGGGACAAGACCCTGGGCGAGGCCCGCGCGCACGACCTGGACGCCCGCTTCGAGCGGGTGGAGACGGGCCTTTCGACGGTCGAGGTGTACGACGTGACGTTCGCCGGGTTCGGCGGCCACCCCGTCCGGGGGTGGCTGCGCCTGCCTGCCGGCGCCGCCGAACCCCTGCCGCTGGTCGTGGAGTTCGTCGGCTACGGCAGCGGGCGCGGCCTTGCGCACGAGCGTCTGCTGTGGGCGTCGACGGGCCGGGCGCACTTCGTGATGGACACCCGCGGCCAGGGAAGTTCCTTCGGCAGTGGCGGTGCCACGCCGGACCCGGTGGGTGCGGGTCCGGCGTACCCCGGCTTTATGACCCGGGGCATCGAAGCTCCCGAGAACTACTACTACCGCAGGGTGCTGACGGACGCCGTACGGTCCGTCGAGGCGGCACGCTCGCACCCCCTGACCGACGCGGCGCGGACCGCGGCGACGGGAGGAAGCCAGGGCGGCGGGATGGCTCTGGCCGTCGGCGGCCTGGTGCCCGACCTCGTCGCGGTCGCCCCCGACGTGCCGTTCCTGTGCGACTTCCCGCGCGCCACCGTCCTGACCGACCGTCCCCCGTACCGGGAGATCGGGCAGTACCTCAAGACACACCGTGGCCGTACGGCTCAGGCGCTGCGCACTCTGTCGTACTTCGACGGCGTGCACTTCGCCGCGCGGGGGCGGGCGCCCGCGCTGTTCTCGACCGGCCTGGAGGACACGACCTGCCCGCCGTCGACCGTGTTCGCCGCGTTCAACGCATGGGGTCACGAGGACAAGGCGATCGAGGTCTACGACTTCAACGACCACGAGGGCGGCGGCCCGTACCAGGAAGCGAGGAAGATGAGCTGGCTCGGGTCCTACGCCTGACACCGGGCCGTACGGCGTCAGGTCCCGCCGGCGCGGGTGGACGCGAGGCTGTCGGCGAGGTGGAGCAGGTCGTCGCCGAGCGGGGAGTCGGCGCTCCACACCGCCTCGAAGGAGATCTGCACCTCGCGGCCCGCGTCCACGAGCGGCCGGTGGGGCACGTCGGGGGAGGTGAGCTTGGACCGGGGGACGATCGCCGATCCCAGGCCCAGCCTGGTCCAGTCCTCGAGGACCTGGTAGCCGGCGGCCTCACCGGGATACGTCAGCAGGGGCATCTCCTGTGCCTCGAAGAGCTGACGGGTGAAGGTGGTGAGCCCGCAGGTGTCCGGCACGAGGATGAAGCGCTCCTTGCCGGCGTCCTCGAGTTCGAGCGGGGCCGCGTCCGCCGCGTCGGGGGTGACGACGACGATCGGCTCGACGTCGATGACCCGGTGCTCGAAGCGGGGCATCGCGGCCACGGCCGGGATCAGGATGATGTCCAGTTGACCCGCGAGGAGGCATGCGCGCAGGTCCTGCATGTTCGCCTCGCGCAGGACCAGGTCGCGTGGCGCGGGCAGGTCGCGGACCACTCCGAAGGCCTGGGCGACCAGGCGCGAGCCGATCAGCGGCGACATGCCCATACGGATCTTCTGCTGGGCCGGTTCGTTCAGCCGCCGGGCCTCCGCACCGACGGCGTCGAGCGCGACCAGCGCGCGCTCGACCAGCGGCAGGATCCGGGCACCGAACGCCGTCTGGGTCACACCGCGCGGGGACCGGTCGAAGAGCCGGCCGCCCAGGCGCTCCTCCAGCTTGGCGACGCCGTTGGACAGGGCCGGCTGTGTCACGCCGTACGCGCGGGCCGCCGCGCTGAACGACTTGGTCTCGGCCACCGCCTGCGCGTACCTGAGTCCTTCGAGATTGAGGCGCTCGTTCATAGCCATGCCTTATCGCCGGGGTGGGTGCTGTGCCGCCGCGCAACGCCTTCCGGCTGGGGCTACGGCGGTACGTCCGCCCGTCCAGGATAACCAGCCGATATGAGTGCCGGGGAGTCACGGCCCGTCCAGCGCCTCGAAGGCCTCCCGGACCAGCCCGCTCAGCCCGCCGATGGTGCGCCCGGTCTCGCCCAAGTCGGCTCGTACGGCGAACAGCGCTCGGATCGCGGCGACGCCGGCCCGCGCCTTGACCGCCGCCCGGAGGCGGATCCTCGCGTGATCCTCGTCGGGGGCGGAGAGTGTGAGGCGTTGGCACAGGGCGTCCGTGACGGCTTTCTCCAGGTCGAAGAGGAGGAACCGGTCGGTCTCGGGGCCCAGACGTGCGGGCGGGCCGGTGATGAACACGGCCGGTGGGACGTCGTACTGGGCGCCGAGTTCGAGGACGGCGTGGAGCAGAGCGGTGTAGGGGGGCTCGTCGGCGGGCCGGTCGAGCAGGAGCCGGGTGAGGCGCGGGATGAGTTCGCGGACCTGGCCGGCGACCAGTGACTCCTTGGTGGGGAAGTAGCGGAAGAAGGTGCGTTCGCCGACGCCTGCGGCCTGGGCGATGTCGCGGACCGTGGTGTTGGCGAAGCCGTGCTCGTCGAAGAGACGGGAGGCCGCGTCCTCGATGGCCTTGCGCGTCTTCTGCTTGTTCTGTTCACGGCGTCCGGGACTCTCCATGCCCGCGATCATCTCCTCCCGCGCCCGCCGATCAAAGTGGCAGTGCTGCCAGTTTTCTGTAAAGTGGCAGCGCTGCCACTTTATGTGCCGGGGTGATCCCCCGCACCTTCCACCTGGAGCACTTCCATGGCCACCCTTCTGTACCGGCTGGGCCGGGCCGGCTTCCGCCGCCGCAAGCTGGTGCTCGCGATATGGCTTGCCGTACTGGCCGCCGTGATCGCCGCGATGTCGCTGTTCGGCGGCGTCGCCAAGCTGGACAACGACTTCTCCATTCCCGGCTCCGAGTCCCAGCAGGCGCTGGACACCATGGGCCGCGAGTTCCCCGGAACGGCGGGCACGGGCGCGCAGCTGGTGTTCACCGCGCCGCCCGGCCAGAAGGTGACCGAACCCCGCCTCGCGGCGGCGATCGACGCCACGCTCGCCGAGGCCGCCAAGGCTCCGCAGGTCGTCGGGGTGACCTCGCCGCAGCGGGCCGGGACCGTCTCGGCCGACCAGCGGGTGGCGGTGGCCGAGGTCTCGTACGCCGTGGACGAGGACGATCTGCACGCGGGCAGCCTCGACGCCCTGGACGATGCGGCGGCGCCGGCCCGCGCCGCGGACCTCGACGTCGACCTCGGCGGTCAGGCGTTCGGCGGCGGTGGCGCGGAGCCCGGCGCGCAGGACCTGATCGGTGTGGCGGTCGCCGTGGTCGTACTCGCGATCACGTTCGGCTCGCTGCTCGCGGCGGGGATGCCGCTGCTGACCGCGCTCGCCGGTGTCGTCGCGGGCGTGGCCGGAGTGCTCGCGCTGACCGGCGTCGCGGACATCTCGTCGACCGCACTGACCCTCGCGCTGATGATCGGCCTCGCGGTCGGCATCGACTACGCGCTGTTCATCCTGACGAGGCACCGCGCGCAGCTCGCCCGCGGTGACGATCCCGAGCACGCGGCCGGCACGGCCGTGGGCACGGCGGGCGGGGCGGTGGTCTTCGCCGGCCTGACGGTGATCATCGCGATGGCGGGCCTATCGGTGGTCGGCATTCCGTTCCTGACCGTGATGGGCCTGGCCGCCGCGTTCGCCGTACTCGTCGCCGTCGCGGTGGCGCTCACCCTGCTGCCGGCGATCCTCGGCCTCGCCGGACGGCGCCTCGCCCCGAAGCCGGGCTCGCGGGCCGCACGCCGCGAGGAGGCCGTCGCCGCCGACGAGAAGGTGGCGGCGAACGCGGGTGAGCGCTGGGTGCGGCTCGCTACGGCCAGGCCGTGGCTGACCGTGCTGGTGGTGCTGGGCGCGCTCGGCGCGCTGGCGTGGCCCGCGAGGGATCTCGCCCTGGCCCTGCCGGACAACGGATCGGCCCCGGCGCACAGTTCGCAGCGTGCCGCGTACGACACCGTCGACCGGGCGTTCGGGCCCGGGTTCAACGGCCCGCTGGTCGTCCTCGCCGACACCGGGGGCGCCGACTCCCCCAAGGCCGCGGCGGACTCGATCGCACAGGACCTCCGCGGATTCGACGACGTCGCCGTCGTGACGCCGCCCTCGCTGAACAAGGACGGCACGTACGCGGTGATCCAGGTGGTGCCGAAGAGCGCCCCGGACGCGCAGGCGACCGAGGACCTGGTCACCACCATCCGCGACCGGGAGCACAGCGTGCGGGAGGAGACCGGAGCGACGATCCGGGTGACCGGGCAGACCGCGGTGGCCATCGACGTGTCCGCCCAGCTGTCCTCGGCGCTGGTGCCGTTCGGCGCCGTCGTCGTCGGACTGTCGCTGCTCCTGCTGCTGGTGGTCTTCCGGTCCGTCGTGGTGCCGGTGAAGGCCGCACTGGGGTTTCTGCTGTCGGTCGCGGCCACCTTCGGTGCCACGGTGACCGTCTTCCAGAACGGGCACCTCCAGAGCCTCGTCGGGGCGGACGGCGCGACCCCGATCGCCTCGTTCCTGCCGGTCGTCGTCATGGCCGTACTGTTCGGACTCGCCATGGACTACGAGGTGTTCCTCGTCTCGCGCATCCACGAGACGTACACCCACACCCGCCGGCCCCTGCACGCGGTTCACACCGGCGCCCGGCACAGCGCCCGGGTCGTCACGGCCGCCGCGCTCATCATGGTCTCGGTGTTCGCCGCGTTCGTGCACAGCGAGTCGATGATCCTCAAGCAGATCGCGTTCGCGCTGGCGCTCGGCGTCCTGATCGACGCCTTTGTGGTCCGCATGACGCTCGTACCGGCGGTCCTCGCCCTGACCCGGCACGCCGCGTGGTGGCTGCCCGGCCGGCTGGGCAGGTGGCTGCCCGATCTCGACATCGAGGGCGCGCGGCTCACCGCGGGGCTGCCCGCTCCCCGGGAGGAACCGGCGCCCGCCCCGGCGGCACACGGCTGAACCTCGGCCCGAGGATCTTCTCCCCGGACCATTGACTGTTTGCTATAGCAGGGGCAGTCTTGCGGGCATGAGCACTGACGCCCTGGGGCCCATGGAGACGATGTCGCTGGCCGACCAGGCCTATCGGCGGCTCCGGGACGCGATCCGCGAGGGCGCGCTGCGGCCGGGCGAGAAGATCACCGAACGTGATCTCGCGTCCCGGCTCGGCGTCAGCCCCACCCCCGTGCGCGAGGCGCTGCGCCAGCTGGTGCACGAGAAGGTGGTCGAACGGGTGGGGCCCAGGGCCCTGCGGATCGCCGACCATTCCTCGGCCGCACGCTCGGAGATCGTCGAGGCCGAGGTACGGCTGTCCGCGCTGATGGCCCGGCTCGCCGCGCGCAACGCGTCCGCCGAGCAGCTCACCGACCTGGTGTCCCTGCTGGCCCGGACGGACCGGATGGTGGTCGGCATCGAGGAGACGGTCGCCGAGCAGGGGCCGGAGGCGGATGTGGCCGACCGGCTGACCGCCGTGTTCCGCAATCTGCGGCTCTTCCATCACCAGGTGGAGGCGTGCGTGGGCAACCCGGTCCTGACCGGACTGCTGGGCCAGGCCCGCGCGTTCAGCGACGAGGAGCGTCTCGACCTCACCATGAGGCTCGCCCCCGAGCGGGCCGAGACGTTCCGCGCCCGCTACCGCGAGCACCGGCAGATCCTGGACGCCCTTCTCGAACGGGACGAGGACCGCGCCGAGGAGCTGGCCGCGCGGCACCACCGCGCGGCGCTCGTCCAGCTCTCCAGCAGCTGACCCCGCGCCGCCCGCCCCACCCCGAGCCCGCCCGACCACCACCCTCGAACCGCCGCCCGACCGCCGGAGCGTATGGGATGCGCCCGGCCGACAGGCAACCCTTTTGCTATAGCATGTAGCACAGGAGCCGTGATGATGCCCGATTCTCCGCCGGCCGCCGACGCGGGCCCCTCGGTGCCGCCCCCGCGCGTCGGCGACCGAATGAACCGCAGCGCGGTGCTGTGGGTGACCCTCGCCGTCTTCGCCCAGGAAGCGGTGTGGAACTTCTACGACGCCCAGGTCCCCGAACAGCTGCGGCACTACTTCACCTCCGCCGGAGTGATCGGCCTGATCATGGGCCTTGACCACTCCTGGGGCATCTTCACCCAGCCGTCCGTCGGTTTCCTCTCCGACCGGCTGGCCCGCCGTCGCACCGGCCGCTGGCCGATCGTCCTGATCGGCGCGGCGATCGCCACCGTGCCGTTCGTCCTCATCCCCTGGGCGACCAGCCTGCCCGTGCTGATGCTGTGCGTGGTCGGTTTCGCCGCCGTCGCCAACGCCTTCAAGGGCGTCACCGAGACCCTTGTCTCGGACTACGTCGCCGCGTCGAACCGCAGCAAGGCGCAGGGCTTCGTCAAGGCGGGGGTCAGTCTCACCATCGTGATCTCCTCCCTGATCAGCCTGCTGGTCGTGGACCGCAGCCTGCGCCTCGCCTTCGCCATTCCCCCACTCCTCATGCTCCTTGTGCTCGGGCTGTCCTGGGCCTTCCTCGGCCGGCGCCACACCACGGCGGCCCTCCCCGAGGAACAGGCGGAGGACGTACGGGAGTTCGCCTCGCCGTGGGCCGTGCTCAAGGACGCGGTACGCACACCGTCGAGCCCCGCGCTCCTGCTGATGGTCGGCATCTTCTGCTTCGCCGGGATGTGGTCCGCCCTGCGCTCACTGATGACGCCGTACGGCACACAGGTCCTCGGCCTGACCCGCGGCGAGGCAGGTGGCCTGGCCCTCCCCGGCGCCGTCGCGTTCCTCGTCTGTGTGCTGCCGATCGCGTTCGCCTCCAACCGGCTCGGCCAACTGCGCTCCATGCGCTACGGAGTTGGGCTGTTCGTCGCGGGACTGCTCGTCGGCTTCGCCTTCCCCACCGTGCCCGGCACGATCACGTCGATGGTGCTGTCCTCGCTCGGATACGCCTCGTTCGCGGTGAACGCGCTGGTCGCCCTGTGGAACCTGGCACCGGGTCAGCGGGTGCTGGGCACCTACACGGCCCTGTACACGATCGCCTCCCAGTCGGGCATGGCGCTGGGCCCGGCGCTCCTCGGCACCACGATCGACCTCACGAGCTGGCGCTACATGCTGCTGAACGCGGCGGTCTTCGCCGCCGTCACGTTCCTGGTCTTCACGCGGCTGGCCCGGCGTGCGCCCGACCGGGTGGCGGGCTGACGGCCCGTACCGGTCCGCCGTACGAACCCTCCGTACCCACCCGTCGTACTCACCCGCGGTGTCCCCCCGTCCCGTCTCACCCGTCCCCTCCCACCCGCCTCCTCCCACCCGCATGACGAAAGGCACACCCCTCATGGAACTCCGCATCCTGGCCCCCACCGGGGCCCTCGGCGCCGGATTCGACTCCGCCGCCTTCGCCCGGGGTGTCGCCGCCCGTCCGGATGTGATCGCCTGCGACGCCGGGTCCACCGACTCCGGGCCCGCCGCGCTCGGTTCGGGCACCCCGAAGCTGTCCGCCCAGGCCGTCACCCGGGACCTGCGGATCCTGCTGCGGGCGCGGGACGAGCTCGGTGTTCCGCTGATCATCGGCTCCTGCGGCACATCGGGCCGGGACGTCGGTGTCGACCGGGTCGCCGGACTCGTGAGGTCCATCGCCGCCGACGAGGGCCTCCACTTCAAGCTGGGGCTGATCTACTCCGACCAGCCCGCGGCCCGTCTTCAGGACCTCTACGACGCCGGCCGCATCCAGCCGCTCGCGAACGCGCCCGCCATCGACCGGGAGTCGTTCGCGCGCGGCCACACCGTGGCGATGATGGGCGTGGAGCCGATCCAGGACGCCCTCCGGGACGGCTGCGAGGTGGTCCTCGCCGGTCGCGCCAGTGACACCGCGCTGTTCGCCGCGCTTCCCCACATGCGCGGGGCCGACCCGGGGCTCACCTGGCACATGGCCAAGACCGTCGAGTGCGGTGCCGCCTGTGCCGTACCGCCGTCGGCGAACGGCCTGCTGGCCACGCTGCGGGACGACCACTTCGACGTCACGACCCTCGCGCCGGACACCCGGCTGACCCCACGTTCGGTCGCCGCGCACACGCTGTACGAGAACGCCGACCCGTTCCACATTGCCGAGCCCTCGGGAGTCCTGGACACCACCGAGGCGACCTACGAGGCCGTCGACGACCGGACCGTGCGGGTTCGCGGGGCCCGCTATCTGCCGTCCGACGGCTACACCAACAAACTCGAGGGCGCCGAACTCGTCGGCTACCAGACCATCGCCATCGGCGGCGTACGCGACCGGGTCGTCATCGACACCCTTCCCAAGCTGCTGCCGCTGGCCAAGCAGTACTTCGACGCCAAGATCCGTGACGTCTTCGACGGAACCGTCGACCCGGCCGACATCGACATCGACTACCGCCTCTACGGCGCGGGCGCGGTGCTCGCCGCCACCGAACCCGACCCGCTCGACCCGCGGGAACTCGGTGTCCTCATCACCGTCACCGCCCCCGACCAGGCGACCGCGCACGCCATCGCCACCTTCGTCACCCATGCCAGCAGCCATCTGCCCATCGCCGAGTACGACGGCCTGGTCTCCACCCTCGCCTACCCCTACTCCCCGCCGGAGACGGACCGCGGCCCGCTGTACCGCTTCACCCTGAACCACGTGGCCACCGGCGTCACCCCGACCGAACTCTTCCGCACCACCACCCAGGAGCTGTGACCCATGACCACCCTCCTCGACCACTGCTCCCTGATCCGCTCGAAGAACGCCGGCCCCTTCACCCTCACCTTCGACTTCATGTGTCACGACCACGCGGCCTACGACGCCCTCGTCGCCACCGGCTTCCTCAACCAGGCCCTCTTCGCGGCCCTCTACGGCATCGCCCCGGAGCGGATCCTCGTGGTCAACCACCCGCACGCCCTCGCCGTGAAGGTCTCCCTGCCCCGCCCCACCGTCCAGGGAGACATCCACGACACCGACTGCTACGGCGGGCAGCAGTACGGTCCGCTGATGGACATGGAGATCCCCGCTCCCGGTGTCACCAGCTGATCTCCGCGGCCACCGGCAGATGGTCACTGCCGGTGGACGGCAGCACCCATGAGCGCGTCGGGTCCACTCCACGGACCAGGATCTGGTCGATCCGGATCACCGGGAACTCCACCGGCCACGTGAAGCCGAATCCGTCCCCGGCCGCGTCCTGGGCGGAGCGCATCCCGGAGGTGAGGTCGGCGAAGGCACGGTCGTCCGTGCTGCCGTTGAGGTCGCCGAGCAGCACCACCCGCTCGCTGCGGTCCGCGGCGACGGCCTCGCCGAGCGACTGCGCGCCGGCGTTCCGCCGGCCCGCCGACAGACCCGACCTGGGGTTCACCCGTACCGAGCCCAGGTGGGCGACGTACACCGCGAGTGGCCCCTGGTCCGTGGCCACTGTCGTCCGCAGTCCGCGGCTGTACTCCGCCTGCACGTCGTCCGGAAGGGTGGCCGCGAGCGCCCCCGCGTCCATCTTCACGTCGACCGCCCGGGTGTCCGACAGCGGCAGTCTGCTCCACAGTCCGACGGTGCCCTGCACCTCGTGGAACGGGTACGCCGTCGCCAACTCCTGCTCGTACGTGCCCAGGGCCTGCGGGGTGATCTCCTCCAGAGCCAGTACGTCCGCGCCGGACGCGATCAGGTCGCGGGCGGTGCCGGCGGGATCGGGGTTGTCGGCGCCGACGTTGTGGCTGGCCACGGTGAGGTCGCCGCCCGGCCGGGACTTGTCGCTCAGCACACCGCCGAAGAGGCTCAGCCACACCAGGCTCGGCAGCAGCAGCGCGACCACGGCGGAGGCGGAGCGGCGCCACAACGCGCAGGCCAGCAGGGCCGGGACGAACACGCCGAGCCAGGGCAGGAAGGTCTCCACCAGACTGCCGAGGTTCCCGATCCGGTTCGGGATCCATGCGTGCAGCATCATCACGAGGCCCAGCAGCAGCGCGAGCCCGGCGAGGAGCCGGCCGCGCTTCCAGGGCTCGGGCCGTGCGGCGCGACGGACGGTCCGGCGGATCCGTGTACGCAGGCTCCGGGTCGCGAGGGCCCGGTGACTTCCGGGGCCGCCCGTGATCTCGCGGTCCGCCTCGCCCTGTCGGGTCACGCGCTGTCGGCTCTCGCCCTGTCGGGTCTCGTCCTGTCCGGTCTCGGCCGTGTCCACCTGTGTCATCGTCTGTCCTCGTTCACTGCTGGTGTTCGGAATTACGTGACCGCGAAGTCGAAATAGGTGTCGGGGTAGGGCTCGTCGTTGAGGGTGTAGTGCCACCACTCGCTGCTGTACGAGCTGAATCCGCAGGCGTCCATGAGGGAGCGGAGATTGCGGCGGTTCGCCGCTTCGCGTCGTGTGGTCCCGTCGGCGCCGTGATGGGACCGTGAGTCCATCAGGTCGTGGCCACCACCCATGGCGGCGAGTTCACCGCTCTCCAGGTGATAGAGGGTCAGGTCGACGGTGCTTCCGCGGCTGTGTCCCGACCTGGTGGCCACGTACCCCCTTTCGAACATCTCGGCCCGGTTGATGTTCGGGTAGTGGCGTGGCTTTGTGCGGCCGTCCTCGGGCTGTTCGGCCCAGCGGAGAAAGCAGTCCACGGCGCGTTGTGGGCGGTATCCGTCCCAGAGAAGCAGTCCGAAGCCGAGCGACTCGGCCTCCTGCTGTGCCTTCTCCAGTGCCGCGCACAGGGCCCTGGTGCCGACGATCCGATTCGCGTGGTAGCCGTCGACCGGTTTGCCGGTGAAGTTGTCCCAGGTGGCGTACTTGGCGTCCCAGCGTATTCCGGACACCAGCTCGTCCACGAAGACGAAGTCGTCTCTCATCGGCTCTTCCCTGCCAGTGCCAACGACACAAGCCGGTCGATCACTTCGCCGAGCGGCAGGTCCGCGGCCGCCATCATCCGCGGATAGCGGCTGTAGGAGGTAAGTCCGGGCAGGGTGTTGACCTCGTTGAGTACGACCTCGCCGTCCTCCTTGAGGAACATGTCCACCCGTGCCAGTCCGCTGCATCCCAGCGCGCTGTAGACGGCCTTCGCCGCTTCCTGGACGCGGGTCCGGGAAGCCGCGGGAATGTCGGCGGGAACAACGGCCACCGAGTTGTCGGAACCGCTCTCGGGCCGCGCCTCCTGATGGATCCTGAAGAATCCGTGCGAGAGGGCGATGCGGTCCACCTCGCCGGTGATCAGGTCGGGATCGTTTCCGAGGATGGCGCATCCGATCTCGCTGCCGACGACGCCCTCTTCGATCAGCACCTTGGAGTCGTACTGCCGCGCGCTCTCGACGGCGCTCCGGAGTTCCTCCTCACGGGTCACCTTGCTGACGCCGAAGGACGACCCGGAGCGGGCCGGCTTCACAAAGACGGGATAGGTGAGTTCACCGGGGTCGACGCTCTCGCCCGGCGTGACCGTCCGGAATTCCGGTGTGGCGATTCCGGCGCTTCTGGCGACGACGTAGGCAAGGGACTTGTCCATACAGACCGCGGAGCTCTGGACGTCGCAGCCGACGTAGGGGATGCCGGAGAGCTCCAGCAGCCCCTGCATCGCGCCGTCCTCGCCGAACCTGCCGTGGACGACGGGCAACACGACGTCCAGGCTGATCAGTTCGTACTTTCCCTCGTCCAGGACGAGCAGACCGCGGACGCTCCTGTCCGGCGACAGCAGGGCGGGGCGGCAGTCGCCGTTCTCCCAGTCCGCGCCGGGTCCGTCGCAGAGCTTCCAGGCGCCGCTCCGGGTGATCCCGACGTAGAAGGGTTCGTACTTCTCGGTGTCGAGGTGTTGTGCGACCTGCCGCGCGGACTTGACGGAGACGGGGTGCTCCTCGCCGGCGCCTCCGAAGATGATCCCGACCTTCAATCTAGCCATGCTGAAGCCTGCTTTCGAATGTCAGACAGTTGGTGAGGGAGTTCTCGACCGTGTCGCTCAGGGCGTGGTCCGTGAAATAGGCCGTGTGCGGGCTGATGAGCACGTTCGCCATGTTCTGGAGCCGCAGCAGCGGTTTGCTGTCGATGGGCCGGTCCCGGCAGTCGGCGTAGAAGATCCCCTCCTCCCCTTCGAGGACATCCAGCGCCGCACCCCCCAGATTTCCGCTTTCCAGGGCCTCGACCAGGGCCTCGGTGTCGACGAGTGGACCGCGTCCCGTGTTCACGACGAATGCGCCGGGTTTCATCCGCCCGATACGCCGGTGGTCGAGGAGATGGCGGGTGTCCGCGGTGAGTGGCACATGGAGCGTGACGATGTCGCTCGAGCGCAGCAGCTCGTCGAGGGGCAGATGGTCGGCGTCGACCTTGGGAGAACTGTCGTGGGCCAGGATGCGACAGCCGAATCCCCGCAGCCGGTCCACAACTGCCGCGCCGATACGCCCTGTTCCCACGACCCCGACGGTCAGGTCGCGCAGTTCCCTCCCGCGTACGTCGTTCAGCCGGTAGTCGTGGAGGTCCGCGCGCCGGACGACGGATTTGGCGTTCCGTACGGCCATCAGCATCAGCATCAACGTGTAGTCGGCGACGCTGTCGGGCGAGTAGGAGACGTTCTCGACGGTCATGCCGAGGCTTTCGGCGTACGCCACGTCGATGTGGTTGTAGCCGATGCTGCGGGTGGAGATGTACGCGACTCCGGCGCGACTGAGCGCGAGCAGGGTGGAGTTGGTGATCCGGGTTTTGTGACCCACGCTGATACAGCGGTTTCCGAAGGCCAGCTCGACATTGGACTCGGAGACCGCGTCCTCGGTGATGACCGGCACGACGCCGAAGAGGGGTGCCGTCTCCCGGAACAGCGCGGCCTCGTCCTGTCCGCATCCGTAAACGGTGATTTCCGCTGCCGGGACGTCCGAGGCGGACGGGAGCACCGGCGACCAGGTGCGGCGGGCCGCTGTTCTGGCTGGTTCGCTGTAGGTCATGCCCACAGTCAAGGGTCCGGGCCGTTGCCGGAACGTATGCGGTTTCCGATACGCCGACGATATATTACCGGCCAGTAATAGCGAGGGTTCTCCTGTCGCCACCACCGATTACAGGTGGCGCGGTCGCCTCCGGCAGGATGGGGCCATGACCGAGATCCGCACACCCCGCCTCCTCCTCCGCCGCTGGCACGACGACGACCTGGTGCCCATGGGGGACATCAACGCGGACTCGCACGTCATGCACTGGATCGACGACGGCGCGGTGCGCGATCTGGACCAGACGGCCGAGGACATCGAGCGGTGGGAGGAGGAGTGGGACGACGAGGGCTTCGGCCGCTTCGCCGTCGAGCTGCTCGCCTCGGGTGAACTGGCCGGATTCACGGGCCTGTACGTGCCCGAGTTCCTGCCGGAGGTGATGCCCGCCGTGGCGATCGACTGGCGGCTCGGCTCACAGTTCTGGGGCCAGGGTTACGCCTCCGAAGCCGCCCAGGCCACCCTGGAGTTCGCCCTCCAGGACCGCGGCCTCGACCGGGTGATCTGCATCAACCGGACGGGCAACGAAGCCTCCGAGAACGTCATCCGCAAGCTCGACATGACACAGGAGAGCGTGACGGACCACCCCGTCCACGGCTATCCGCTGAGCGTGTACGCCATCGATCTGACCGAGTTCCAGGCCTGAAGGGGCCGAGACAGGTGACCTCCATGACTGACGACCGATACTCCCGGCTCGCCGCCGAGCACCTTCCCGGCGAACTCGCCGAGCGCTGGACCGCGCTGCTGCGCCCCTGCGTGCTCCTCCGTCCCGCCGAGGACGGCGAGGCGGTGGCCGCGGTGCTCGGCGGAGAACCGGAGCTTCCGGCCGGGGTCGGCCGGCCCGAGTGGGCGGGGCACGGGCCGCTGTCCTTCATAGCCGCCGTGCATTGCGCGGCCCTGCCCCGCGAGGGGCTGGCGGAGCAGTTCCCCCAGGAGGGGACGCTGCTCTTCTTCTACTTCGACGGTCAGACCGACGGCGACGCCTTCGTCTCGCACGAGGACCCCGAGAGCTGGGCCGGGACCCAGGTGTTGTACGTCCCGCAGGGCACCCCCGTCCTCCCGGCGGGCACACCACCGGAGCTGGAGGCGTACCCGCGGGTGGAACTCACCGCGGACGCGGAGCAGAGCGCCCCGGACCTGACACTGCCGCAGGCCCGCAAGGCCCTGCTCGGCGACCACCGGGAGTGGCCGCACCCACGTGAGACCCCGGCCGAACTCAAGGCTTTCCTGCGCGCTTTCAAGCGGCTGCGCGGACACATCGGCCATCAGGTCGGCGGCCATGCCCTGCCCATCCAGAATCCGGTGGAGTACGACGTCTCCTGCACGGACCTCGACGACCCCCGCCGCTGGGGCGACCCGGTCCACGACGAGCAGGCACAACGCTGGGTTCCGCTCGCCCAGTTCGACAGCGACGACGACGCGGACATGACGTGGGGCGACGAAGGAGCCCTCTACTGGCTCATCCGCCCCGAGGACCTCGCCGCCCGCCGCTTCGACCGGGCCCGGCTCACGGTGCAGTGCTAGGGCCCGTCTTCCGACTGATCCCGCCCAGAGTGGGATTGACGTGGGACTACGCCGGGAGGGTCGCCGGCCGCGATGCGGCGAGCGGTCCGCGCCACTCTCCGCAGCCTTCGGTGGGGCAGTTCCGCGGCAAGCACCGACAGCGGTACGACGACGGCCAGTGCGGCCAGTGAGTACTTCCACATGTGCCGGTCCAGGGCCCGCCGGGTGAGCGGCCTGTCCGGGAGGGGCCGAGCGGCGCCCTGGCGGCCACCACCCGGCTACCAGCCAGTAACATATCGTCGTCCTATCGAAAACCGCATACGCCGTGGCAACACCCCGCCGCCTTGACTGACGGCATGACACACAGCGCATCGGCCCCCGTCCACGTCCGCCCCGGCAACCGGTCATGATCCCGCTCAGCCTCAGGGAGATCGCCGCCGTCGTTGGCGGAACGGTCGTGGGCGACGGCGCCGTGACGGTGACCGCGCCGGCCGTGCTCGACGGGCGGCGGGCCGAGCCTGGCGGTCTCTTCGTCGCCTTCTCAGGTGAGCGCGTCGACGGGCACGACTACGTCGCCCAGGCCGCCCGTGCCGGTGCGGTGGCCGTGCTCGGCTCGCGGCCCACCCCGCTGCCCACCGTCGTCGTGGACGACGCCCCGGGCGCGTTGCAGGCGCTGGCGGCCCATGTCGTGGCCCGGCTGCGGGACCGGCTGACCGTGGTCGGGGTGACCGGCTCGCAGGGCAAGACCAGCACCAAGGACCTGTTGGCGTCGGTGCTTTCGCGTGCCGGGCACACCATCGCCACGTTCGGCTCGCTCAACAACGAGCTGGGTGTGCCGCTCACCATGCTGCGCGCCGACGCGGACACGCGGTTCCTCGTCCTGGAGATGGGCGCCCGGCACGTCGGGGACATCGCCGCGCTCACCGGCCTGGTCGCTCCCGACATCGCCGTTGTCCTCAACGTGGGCCAGGCCCACCTCGGCGAGTTCGGTTCGCGCGCGGCCATCGCGAGGACCAAGGGGGAGCTGGTGCGGGGGCTGGCGCCCGGCGGCACGGCCGTCCTCAACGCCGACGATCCGCGGGTGGTCGCGATGCGTTCGCTCACCGACGGTCCGGTGCTGACGTTCGGCCGGGCGCGGCACGCCGACGTACGGGTGCGGGAGCCGGTGCTGGACCGGTTCGGCCGGGCCTCGTTCACCCTGCGGACCGCCGACGCGTCCGTGCCCGTGTCGCTGCCGCACCTGGGAGCGCACCAGGCGCTCAACGCGTCGGCCGCCGTCGCCGCGGGGCTGGTGGCGGGCGTGTCCCTCGACGTGGCCGCGGCGGCGCTCGCCACCTCCTCGCTGTCGAAGTGGCGGGTCGAGCCGCACGACCTCGCGGGCGGCGTACGGCTGCTCAACGACTCCTACAACGCCAACCCCGACTCGACCCGCGCCGCCCTGGACGCGCTGGCGGCGATCGAGTGCGGGCGCCGCGTCGCCGTACTCGGCGAGATGCTGGAGCTGGGTGAGGAGAGCGCGGCCGAGCACCGGGCCGTCGGCGAGTACGCGGCGGAGCGGGCCGACGTGGTGGCCGTGGTGGGTGAGGCGGCCCGGCCGATCGCCGACGGGGCCGGGGCACGGGCCGTGCTGCTGGCCGACAGGCAGACGGCCGTCGAGTGGCTGCGCGAGCACCTCGGCGCCGGCGACGTCGTACTCGTCAAGGCGTCCCGCGGGGCACGCCTCGACGAGGTCGCCGCCGGGCTCACGTAGCGGGGCGGTGGACAGGGACCGGTGTCGCGGCTCAGCGCGCCCGTCGGCGCATGTACATGTCGAACGCCCGGTAGACCAGGGGCCGCAGCGGCAGGTCCCACTCCCCCACGTACCGCACCGCCCGGCCTCCCGTGCCGACCTTGAACTGGATGAGGCCGACGTGCGGGTCTTCGGCGTCGAGGGTGGGGGTGATGCCGCGCAGGTCGTAGATGTCGCAGCCCGCGTTCCGCGCGTCGCGGATCATCGCCCACTGGCAGGCGTTGGAGCCGCGCACCTCGCGCTTCTCGGTGGAGGAGGCGCCGTAGGAGTACCAGGCGTGGGCGCCGACGCGGACCATGATGGTGGCGGCGACCAGGTCGCCGTGGTGGTGGGCCAGGTAGAGCTTGATCCGGTCGGGATCCTCGGCGCTCAGGGCCGCGAACATGGTCTCGAAGTAGCGCAGCGGGCGCGGTGTGAAGTGGTCGCGCTCGGCGGTGTGGACGTAGAGGTCGTGGAACGCCTTCAGGTCCTCGGCGGCTCTCGGGGCCGTGCCGACGGTGACCGCGACGCCCTCCTTGGCGGCCTTCTTGATGTTGCGGCGCCACTGCTGGTTCATGCCCCGCAGGAGTTCGTCCTCGGTCCTGCCGGCCAGCGGGATCTCGTACTTGAACTGCGGGTGCCCGACCCCGAAGCCGTCCTCCGGGCTCTGCGGCAGCCAGCCTGCTTCCCGGAGGCGGCTGCCGACGCGGGCGCCGACCGGGTCGTCCCACTGGCCGGGCAGGTCGGTGAGCCGTGCCACGCCCGCGTCGGCGATGCCCTCCTTGACCTGGGCGGCGCTCCAGGTGGTGGTGGTCACGGGCGGGCCGAGCCGGATCGCGAACGCGCCGTGCGCCTTGAGGTGGGCCGCCAGCGGGGCGAGCCAGGCGCCGATGTCGCCGGTCCAGTCGATGGCCGGGCCCTCGGGCAGATAGGCCAGTGTGAAGCGGTCGAGCCGCGGCACCGGGCGGTGCAGGACAAGGCCGGCGCCGACCAGGCGCGGGCCGTCGAACCAGCCGAGGGACTCACTGCGCCACTCGGTCTTCACCCGGGCCCATGCGGGGGTCTGGAGAAAGCTCACCGACCGCCGCGTCCGCACGAACGCCAGGTGCTCGGCAGCGCTGATCGGACGGACGGCCGGCCTCACGCCTGCCGCAGCAAAACCTCGGTGTGCGGCTCGTTCACTGAAAGACATGCGCCAAGCCAAGGCAGCACGGTGTTGCCGGAGCGTATGTCTTTTTCGATACGGCGACGATATGCGCGGCCTCGTAGCATCGACGGCATGCGTGTGCTGATTGTCGAGGACGAGCCCTACCTGGCCGAAGCCATCCGTGACGGCCTGCGTCTGGAGGCGATCGCGGCGGACCTCGCGGGCGACGGCGACACCGCTCTGGAACTGCTGAGCGTCAACACGTATGACATCGCCGTCCTCGACCGCGACATTCCGGGGCCCTCCGGTGACGAGGTCGCCAAGCGCATCATCGCCTCCGGCAGCGGGATGCCGATCCTGATGCTCACCGCGGCCGACCGGCTCGACGACAAGGCCTCCGGGTTCGAGCTCGGCGCCGACGACTACCTCACCAAGCCCTTCGAACTCCAGGAGCTGGCGCTCCGGCTCCGGGCGCTCGACCGCAGACGCGCGTACCACAAGCCTCCGGTACGGGAGATCGCCGGTCTGCGCCTCGACCCGTTCCGCCGCGAGGTCTACCGCGACGGCGTGTACATCGCCCTGACCAGGAAGCAGTTCGCGGTGCTCGACGTCCTCGTCGCCGCCGAGGGCGGTGTCGTCAGCGCCGAGGAGCTGCTGGAGCGGGCGTGGGACGCGAACGCCGACCCGTTCACCAACGCCGTGCGCATCACCGTCTCGGCGCTGCGCAAACGGCTCGGCGAACCGTGGATCATCGCGACCGTGCCGGGCGTCGGCTACCGCATCGCCACCCGGTCCGAGTCGGGAAGCGGGGGCGGCGACCGTGCGTAGGGCGCCCGGGCTGAGCGTCCGCCTCAAACTCACCCTCAGCTATGCCGGGTTCCTCGTCCTCGCCGGTGTGCTGCTGCTCGCCGCCGTGGCGGTGGTCCTGTGGCAGGCCCGGTGGCTGATGGTCAACGACCAGGGGTCGTGGGTCGCCACTCCGGGCACCGTCTTCCTGCCCAAGTTCGCCCCGTGGGCGGCCGGATCCATGACGTTCCTGCTGGTCTTCGGTCTGCTGGGCGGATGGATCCTCGCCGGACGCATGCTCGCCCCCATGACCCGCATCACCCACGCCGCCCGGATGGCGGCCGACGGATCGCTCGCCCACCGGATCCGGCTGCCGGGCCGCCGGGACGAGTTCCGAGAACTCGCCGACGCCTTCGACGCGATGCTCGAACAGCTCGAAGCACATGTCGCCGAACAGCGGAGGTTCGCGGCCAACGCCTCCCACGAGCTGCGCACCCCGCTGGCGATCTCGAAGACACTGCTCGACGTGGCCCGCACCGATCCGGACCGCGACCCGGATGAACTCATCGACCGCCTCCAGGCCGTCAACACCCGCGCGATCGACCTCACCGAGGCACTGCTTCTGCTCAGCCGCGCAGGCCAGGGCTCCTTCAGCCGGGAACACGTGGACCTGTCCCTGCTCGCGGAGGAGGCCACCGAGACGCTCCTCCCCCTCGCGGAGAAGCACGGGGTCACCATCGAGACCCGGGGTGACATCACCACCACGGACGGATCGCAGGCGCTGCTGCTGCAACTGACCACGAACCTCGTGCACAACGCGATCGTGCACAACCTGCCCGAACAGGGCACGGTGTGGGTCACCACCGGCGTGCGCCCCGGCAGAGCGGTGCTCATCGTCGAGAACACCGGCGATCCACTCACCCCGGAGCTGGCCTCGACGCTCACCGAACCCTTCCAGCGCGGCACCGAGCGGGTTCACACGAGTCATGCCGGGGTGGGGCTCGGCCTGGCCATCGTCGCGACCATCACCCATGCGCACGGCGGCATCCTCACCCTGACTCCGCGCGCCGGCGGGGGGCTGCGCGTCACCGTGGAACTCGTCTCCGCGGCCCCGCTCGCCGACCACTGACCGGTCCCGCCCTCCGGACCGGTCAGCCGTACATCGCCACGCGGTAGAGAGCCGCGAGCGCGTCGTCGACGGGGTGCGGCCGCGGGCTGCCGGAGGAGTCGAGCCGGTTCCACCGCTGAAGGTTCACCGCGACCGCCATCCGCCGCTTTCCGTCGGCGCGGATCATGGCCAGTGCTCCACCGCCCCAGACCGTGCCGCCGTGGCCCCAGAACACCTCCTGACCGGGAGCCTCCATCGGGTGCAGGCCGAGTCCGTACTCGATCGTCCTGCCCTCCTGGGAAACCATCGGGACGGTGCGCTGCATCTGCGCCAGCGAGGACGCGCCGACGATCTTCCCGGCCAGGAGCATGCCGTAGAAGCGGTTGAGGTCGGCGACGGTCGATATGAGCGAGGCCGCCGGCCCCACCCATGACATGTCGTAGACGCTGTAGTCGCGCGGTGGGTCGATCATGCCGAACCAGGCCTCGTAGAGCCGTGAGTGCGGCCCGTCGACGTGTGGTCCGGTGGGGAACACGGTGTCCCGGAGTCCGGCGCGCTCGATGACGTTACGGGTGATGTAGCGCTCGGCGGTGGTGCCGGTCACCTGGTGCAGCAGCCGGCCGAGGAGCAGGTAGTTGGTGTTGGAGTAGACGCCCGGCGAACCGCCCGGGGTGCCGACCGCGGGAGCGGTGACGCCCATCTCGATCAGGTCGGTCGGCTCGAACCGTGTGAAGCGGTGGTCGTCCAGGCTCTGCGGCCCGGTCTCCGCGAGGACGGGGAGCGCCCTGAGGGAGGGGTAGGCGTACGGGAGGTACTCGGCGAGGCCGCTGGTGTGGTTGATCAGCATCCGGACCGTGATCGCGGCCCCGCGTGCTCCGGGGACCAGCTCCGGAAGGTACCGGCCGATCGGTGTGTCGAGTCCGATCCGCCCGCGCTCGACCTGCTGGAGGACCGCGGCGGCGGTGAAGGTCTTGGTGATGCTGCCGACCCGGTGCCGCAGATCGGCGGTGACGGGACGACCGGTGGTCACGTCGGCCACCCCGGCGGCCGCGCGCCAGACCCGGTCGTGGTCACGCACCTCGGCGAACAGGCCCGGTATCCCCGCGCGGTGGACGTTCTCGACGGCTGCGGTCAGTGCGGCGTCCAACGCCGCGGAATCCATGGGGTTCTCCACATCGTTCAGGCTCATGTCCTCATTATGCACGCGGTGCGTGCAACACCAAGTGCATAGGTTAGGCTGGGATTTCGCGAGAGGAGCGACATGGCAGGCAGAAGGCGCTGGTCGACCGAGGAGATCCTGGACGCGGCGGCGGAGCTGCTGCGCACGGGCGACGCCGAGTCGTTCAGTGTGCGCAAGCTGGCCGCGGCCCTCGGGACCGACTCCTCCAGCCTCTACCGGCACTTCCGCAGCAAGACCGAGCTGCTGCGCGCGGTCGCCGACCGGATTCTGCTCGCGGCCATGGACGGCCATCACCCCGAGGGCGACTGGAAGCAGCGCATCACGGCTCTTGCCCTGCGGGTGCGGGAGGCCTTTGGCCGGCAGCCGCAACTCGCCGCGGTCTGGGGGCGCTACGCGTCGAGCGGCACGGGTTCGCGGCTGGTCATGGAGGAGGCGCTCCAGGCGCTGCGCGCCGCGGGACTGCCGGACGAGGACATCCCGGTGCGCTATCACCGGCTCGCGGTGCTCATCGCCGCGTTGATCGCCTCCGAGGCCGGCGTCGGCTCCGTGACCCCCGAAGAGCACGAACAGGGCCTGGAGCTGTTCCGCGTCGCGGTACTCGGCGCCGACCCCGAACGGTTCCCGGCCCTGTCCCACTTCGCCCGCGAGGTCCGCCCTCTCGGGGCGGACCGGCGCGCCGCGTTCGAGGAGATCCTCGCCTCGCACCTCGCCGACATCGAACGTGCGGTCGGGCGCGGATAGCGGTCGGGGGTTGCCGGCGGTCAGGTGTTGCCGGTGGTCAGGCGCAGGCAGCCGATGGCCCGAGCCGGCCGACGGTTCCAGCCTGCCGACGGCCCGCCGACGCGGTGTGCGGTCGGCGGGCCGAGCGGGTCCGGCGGGTGCCGTCACACCGCAACCACCGGATGGACCGGTGCCGTCACATCGCAGCCACCGGATGGACCGGTGCCGTCAGACCACGGTCACCGGGTGCTTCACCACGGCGTTGAAGAGGTAGCCCTGCGTGTTGGGGACCGCGACGTCCGGCTGGGTGTGGCCGGCCGTGTCGGTGGCGCGGGCCAGAAGGTGGGTGGCGCCCGGCGTCCGCGGCTTCCACGGGACGGACCAGCGGGTCCACGTGCCCGAGCGGGCGTCGTCGTGCAGCCGGGCCCGGCGCCAGTTCGTCCCGCCGTCCGTGCTGACGTCGACGCGGGCGATGCCGCCGGCGCCCGACCAGGAACGGCCGTGCAGCACCTGGCCCTCACCGGCCGCGAAGGTGGCGCCGGTCGCCAGCTCGAAGGCGCTCTTGATGGTCTGCCTGCCCAGCGGCGCGCTGCCCTCGGGCGGGTAGGAGGGGCCGTAGAGGCGGTAGAAGGTGGTGTTCCAGGGTGAGAAGAGGGGCTGTGCGGACACCTGGATGTCGCCGACCCACTTGATCGACGAGATCCCCACCCACGAGGGGACCAGCACCCGCACCGGGTACCCGTGGTCGTACGGCAGCGGCTCGCCGTTCATCTCGTACGCCAGCAGTACGTCGTTCAGCGCCTTGGACAGCGGCAGCGGCCGGCGTACCCGCCCGAGGTTCTCGCCACCGGTGACGTACTCGGCGTCCAGGCCGCGCGGCTGGACGTCCACGGCTTGGGAGGACAGCCGTGCCCTGCGCAGTACGTCGGACAGGCGCACCCCGCGCCAGCGGGCGACGCCGATGGCTCCGAGCGTCCACGCCGTGCCGGTGACCGGCTCGCCCTGCTGGGTGGTGTAGTGGGTGCGGCCGTTGCCGGCGCACTCGACGAACGCGGTCCGGGTCACGGAGGGCAGCGCGCGCAGATCGTCGTAGCCGAACTCGACCGGTCTGTCCTCGCCGGGCGCGCCGCGCAGTCCGTCGCCCCAGAGGCGCAGCCGCCACTCGTCGGCGTCCAGGACCGGGGTGGCGGTGTGGTTGCGCACGAAGAACAGCTCGTTGGGGGTGTGGTGGCCGGTGCCGCGCAGGGCGTCCCAGCGGGTCTCGGCGTTGGTGCCGCGCAGGATGAACCGCTCCGGCGGCACCGGCTTCACGATCGGCGAGTCGGCGGCGCGGGCCGGACTCAGCTCGGGGAGGGCGGTCGCGGCGGCGGTGGCGGCGAGCATGGTGAGCAGCCGGCGGCGGGTGACCCCGTCCGCCCTGGCCTCCCCGGCGAGCCACTGACGCAACCTGCGGCGGTCGTAGGCGGTCTCGTCGTGCGGGAAGGCGGGCTCGGCAGAAGGCATGACGGATCCTCGGCAGAAGGGTGCGGACGGACAGGCGGCGAGAACGGCTCGGGTGGTCGCGCGGGTCTGATCCGACGGGGCCGCCGGATCCAACCGGCCCGCCGGGGACGGTTGTTGGAGGCGCCTGTGACGGTGTGGTTGATCAGCCGCGCGGACGACACAGTGCGGCGGCGACGCGGACGAGGTCCACCGCGCGGCGGCGTGTCAGGGGTTCCGGAGACGACATGCCGCGATGCAAACACGTGCCGTACCGGGCGTCAACACAATGCCGTCGTGGGGAGTTTCGGCTCCGTCCGCCCTCCGTCAGGGCTCCAGCGGTGAGGCGCGCGCCGCGCCCTCAACCCTTGGCAAGCCGCCCTCGACCCTTGCCACGGCCGCCCTCGACCTTCGGCAGGCCGCCCTCGATGCTCGGCGCGGCGCCCTCGATCCTGGCCAGGGGGTGGCCCGTCGGCCATCGTGGCGCGTTTCCCTACTTTCCCTATAGATTTACTAGGAAAGCATTGACGGCCCGCCCGGCTGTTGCGCAGGATGATGCTTGTGCCCCACACACAGCAGCGGTGGAACGTCGGACGACCGTCATGACCACGGCACTTCCGGCCCGGACCGCGACATCGGCCGCGCCGGCCCCCGACATCCGCCAGGAGACGACCGCCATGGGTGTTGCCACCGCGCCGTCCGACCCCGCCGCGGAATCCGTCCGGACCGGCCCCGGTCGCGCGCACTGGCTGCGTGTGGCCCGCGAGACGGCGGACGACCTGGCCACCGACGCGGTCACCCGGGAACAGGCGGGCAAGGTCCCGCTCGACGAGGTGTCCAGGCTGCGCGAGTCGGAACTGCTGACGCTGCTCGTACCGGCCGAGCGGGGCGGCGGTGACGCGGACTGGGCCACGGCGTACGCCGTCGTCCGGGAGGTCGCCGCGGCCGACGGCGCCATCGGCCAACTGCTGGGCTGTCACTACTTCCTGTCGTGGAGCGCCGGTTTCCTCGCCGAGCCCCGCGTGGCGGCCCGCACGGAACGGCAGTCCGCGGCCGAGCAGTGGTGCTGGGGTGGTGGATTCGCCGCTCAGGAGCCGCCTCTGACGCTGGTCCGCAGAGCGGGCGGCTTTGTGCTCGACGGCCGGCAGAGCTACGCGACCGGTGTCCTGGTCGCCGACCGGCTCGCCGTACGGGCGGTGCGGGCGGACACCGGCGAACCCCTCGCCGTCACGGTCGCCCCCTCCCGGCACGGTGTGCGCGTCGACGACGACACCGACGCCTTCGGCCAGCGGCTCGCGGCCGGCGGGAGTGTGGAGTTCGACGCCGCGGTGATCGACGCCGACAGTGTGCTCGGCTCCCTGTCCGCGGACGAGGACGTCCTGTCTCCCCGAACCGCGCTGATGTCGCCCGTCGGACGGCTCGTCTCCGTGCAGCTGCGTCTCGGCATGGCCGAGGGTGTGCTCGCCGAGGCCCGTGAGTACAGCAGGACGGGGCACGCCCCCTGGCACCCGACCTGGTCGGCCGGCTCGCCCCAGGACCCGCAGGCGCTGACCACCCACGGTGAACTCACCGTCCTCACCCGTGCCGCGTCGGCCCTCGCCGACCAGGCACGGGAGGCCGTGCAGGGCGGGCTGTCCCGCGGCGACGGCATCACCTACGACGAGTACGCGGAGATCTCGGCCCTCGTGGCCATGGCCGAGGCGGCCTCCTCCCGGGCCGTGCAGGAGTGCACCAGCCGTGCGCTGGACATCGTCGGCGCCCGCGCCGCGTCCTCACGGCTGGGCTTCGACCGCTTCTGGCGCAACGCCCGCACCCACACGCTGTACGAGCCGGCCGGGCACCGACTCCGGGACGTCGGGGACTACTTCCTCAACGGGGCACACCCCCCGTTCGTCCTGCCCGGCTGACCCCGCCTCCGGCCGGCCCCGGCACCGGGTGCCCGGCCCGTACACAGTCCGGGATCTCAGAAAATGAGATCCCGTGGTCCGTCATATGGGACGCCTCTTGGGGTGCGCGCCGCCTTCTGTCACGATCCCTACCAACCAGGCAGGAAACCTAGGGATCTGTGGGGGTGGTCATGGAAAAGCACAGCCGCAGAGCCCGTCTGCTGCCGGTTCTGACCTCGCGTCGCCACATCGACCTCGGTCGCACGTCCAGTGCCACCTGTCGGCCCGTCTGAGCCCGTCCCCACGAACCGTCGGCCCCTCGGCAGCACATGACTGACCGCTGCCGCCGCATGCCGTCGGACGTCTCCCGGCGCCGTGCCGGAAAACCGGCATCCCGCGGGCCCCGCGCGTCACGCCCGGCGTTCCCGCATCGCCGCTGTCTCGCTTCATCACCACATCCCGAGAGGACACCTCCGTGTCTGCCGTCAGACCGCGCACCACCCTGCGCACCCTCGCCGCGATAGCCGCTCTTCCGCTCCTGCTCACCGCCTGCGGTTACGGCTCCGACGCCGCCGACGACGACAACAAGCAGGCGGAGGTCGCGGCGGGCGCCGAGAAGCTCTCCTCCGACGAGGTGCGGATCGGTTACTTCCCCAACCTCACGCACGCCACCGCGCTGGTCGGGGTCCAGGACGGCCTGCTCCAGAAGGAGCTCGGCGGCACCACGATCAAGCCCTCGACCTTCAACGCGGGGCCGTCGGAGATCGAGGCGCTGAACTCCGGGTCCATCGACATCGGGTTCATCGGCCCGTCCCCCGCCATCAACGGCTACACCAAGTCCGCCGGCAAGAACCTGCGCATCATCAGCGGTTCGGCCTCCGGCGGTGTGAAGCTCGTGGTCAACCCGGACAAGATCAAGACCCTGGACGACATCAAGGGCAAGAAGATCGCCACGCCGCAGCTCGGCAACACCCAGGACGTGGCGTTCCTCAACTGGATCGCGGAGAAGGGCTGGAGCGTCGACGCGCAGAGCGGCGCCGGCGACGTCTCCGTCGTCCGTACGGACAACAAGATCACGCCGGACGCCTACAAGTCCGGTTCCATCGACGGTGCCTGGGTGCCGGAGCCGACCGCGTCCAAGCTGGTCGCCGAGGGCGCGAAGGTACTGCTCGACGAGTCGACGCTGTGGCCCGACGACAAGTTCGTGATCACGAACATCATCGTGTCGCAGAAGTTCCTCAAGGATCACCCGGACGTCGTCGCGGCCGTACTGCGCGGCTCCGTGAAGACCAACGAGTGGATCAACGCCAACCCGGACGAGGCCAAGGCGTCCGCCAACGAGGCGCTGGAGAAGCTGTCCGGCAAGGCGCTGCCCGCCGAGGTCATCGACCCGGCGTGGAAGTCCATCACCTTCCTCGACGACCCGCTGGCCGCCACCCTCAACACCGAGGCGGAGCACGCGGTGAAGGCGGGTCTCCTGGAGGAGCCGGACCTGGCGGGCATCTACGACCTGGCCCCGCTCAACAAGGTCCTCAAGGCCGCGGGCAAGCCCGAGGTCGACGACGCCGGTCTCGGCGTGAAGTAACCGGGCAAAAGGCGCTCCGGCCGCTCACCGGCCGGAGCGCCTCCCCGTTTGCGCGGTCGTCCTCGGCGGTCCGGCCCACCGGCTCCATAATTGACGTATGCCCCTCGAAGAGTTCCGCGCCCTCCTTGACCGGCACGCCCGGCCCGACTGGACCACCGCCATCGACGGTGTGCTGATCTCGAAGGTCGACCGGACGGAACCGCCGACGCCCTCGATGTCCGGCACCGTGCTGGCGGTCATCGCCCAGGGCGCGAAGCGGCTGGCGCTGGGTGACCGGGTCTACGAGTACGGCGCCGGGCAGTATCTGGTGGCCTCCGTCGACCTGCCGCTGACCGGGCAGTTCACCCGTGCCGACCCCGAGCACCCGGCGCTCGGCTTCGGCCTGGTCCTCGAACCGTCCGCCGTGGCCGAACTGCTGCTGCGGGCCGAGCCCGGCGACACCCCGCGGGCCGGCGGGAGCGCGCCCTCGGGGATCGCCGTCTGTGACGCACCGGCGGAACTGCTCGACGCGGTGGTCCGGCTGCTGCGGCTGCTCGACGAACCCCGTGACCGCGCCGTACTGGCCCCGCTGATCACCCGCGAGATCCTGTGGCGGGTGATCACCGGCGAGCAGGGCGCGGCCCTGCGCCAGCTCGGTCTCGCCGACAGCAGCCTCAGCCATGTCTCCCGTGCCGTGCGCTGGATCCGCGAGCACTACGCCGAGCCGTTCCGGGTGGAGGACGTGGCCCGTCTCTCCGGTATGAGCGTCTCCGCCTTCTACCGCAACTTCCAGTCGGTGACGGCGATGAGCCCGATCCAGTTCCAGAAGCAGATCCGCCTCCAGGAGGCCCGGCTTCTGCTCACCACCCGCCCGGGCGACATCGCCGGGGTCGGGAGCCGGGTCGGCTACGACAATCCCTCGCAGTTCAGCCGGGAGTACCGCCGCCAGTTCGGCGCGCCCCCGAGCCAGGACGCCGTCCGCCTGCGGAACACCGCCCGCTCACCGGCGGTCGCACTTCCCTGAACCGGTCGGCTCGGGGCTCAACTGCTCTGCCCCGGCGCCCCGTTGCCGCCCAGCGCCAGGACAAGGGCGGCGTCGCCGTCCCGCGCCCCCCGCTGCCAGGCATGGGTGTACGAGTCCGCCCCCAGCGCGGCCCGTGCGCTCGACTCGGTCGACTCACGCACCGGCCGCAGCTCGGGTGTCCCCCGCTGCGGATGGCCGACGGCACCCCAGAACGTCTGCGCGCTGCCGGACACATAGGCAGCGTCCTCGGCCCGGCCCTGGGCCGCGTGTGCCGCCGCCAGCAGGTCGAGGCTGAGTGCCACCCCGAAGCTGTCGCCGAGCTGGTGCTTGGCCAGGAGCATGGCGCGGGCGTGGGTCTCGGCCTCGTCGGCGCGGTCCTGGAAGAGGGCCAGCAGGGCGAGCTGGTACTCGGTGTAGGAGCCGGTCCACCGGTCCTGGACCGCCTGGCTGCGGGTACGCAGGGCCTGTGCGGCGCGTTCGGCCTCGGTCTGGGCGCCGAGCGCGGTCAGCGCGAACACCCGTACCAGCTCGCACCGGACTCCCCAGGCCGAGCGGCGGGCGTGGGCGGCGAACCGGTCGAGCAGACGGTCCGTGCCGGTGAGGGCGGTCAGTGGCCGTCCGGTGAGCAGGCAGATCAGGCCCCGCAGGTAGGTGGCGGCCAGTATGTGTTCGGCGTCGTTGTGGCGCTCGGCGGTCTGGGCGCACCGCTCGGCCAGGTCGGTGGCGAGGTGGTGCTGCCCCTGGAGCAGGGTGACGAAGCCGAGGCCCCACAGCGCACGGGAGAGGTGGGGCCCCTCCTGCCCCGGCACGACCGTGGCGAGTGCCCGCTCCAGGTAACCGCGGGCCTCGTACAGATGGCCGCAGCAGCTCCAGAAGAAGGTGATCCGGCCGATCAACTCGAGTGCGGTGCCCGGCGATCGGACGAGCAGATGGTCCAGCGCGGCGCACAGGTCCGTGTGGACGGCGGAGATCCTGCGGTACCAGGTGAGTTGTTCCGTGGTCGTCCAGGCGGCGTCGGCACGGCGGCCCAGGTCGAGGAAGTGTGCCGCGTGCCGGTCGGCGGCGGCGCCCTCCTCGCCCAGCAGGGCGAGCCACATCTGCCCGTACTCACGCAGCGAGTCCAGCATCCGGTACCCCGTGGCGACCCGCGAGACGACGGAGCAGTCGGCCAGCGCCTCCAGCGTGGCCGCGATCTCGTCCGCCGGCAGGGGCCCGCCCGCGCACACCGCTTCGGCGGTCGCCGTGTCGAAGGTGTCGCGCAGCACCGACAGCCGTGCCCACAGGAGCCGTTGGCGCGGGGTGCACAGTTCGTGGCTCCAGCCGATGGTGGTGCGCAGCCGTTCGTGCCGGCGCGGCCACACCGGGTCTTCGCGCGCGAGGGCGTTGTGGTCCATGGACACGGCCTCGAACAGTTCGTCGATGGGCAGGTCCCGAAGTCGGGCCGCCGCCAGTTCGAGGGCGAGGGGAAGTCCTTCGAGCCGCCGGCAGATCGCGTCCGCGAAGTCGGCCCAATCCGGGTCGGTGCCGTCGATCCCTGCGGCGGTTTCGCCGCCCGGTGACTGCGCGGCCCGCGCGGTGAAGAGGGCCATCGCGTCGTTCTCGCCCTCGGTGGGGAGCGGCCCGACCTCCAGTGTGTGCTCCACACCCAGGTCGAGCGGAATGCGGCTGGTGACCAGCACACACAGTCCGGGCGAGGTGGTCAGCAGGTCCGCCACCAGATCACGGCAGGAGTCGGTCAGATGCTCGCACGAGTCCAGGACCAGCAACCCCTCCCGGCCGGCGAGCCCTTCACTCACGGCCTCGATCGGCATCCGGGGGGTGTGGTCCGCCAGCCCCACCGCGTCCGCCACCGTGGCGACCAGCAGCGCGTCGCCGGCGAGCGGTGAGAGCTCGGCCCACCAGGCGCCGTCACGCCACCGGTGCGCGTGCAGGGCGGCGAACCGCAACGCCAGGCGTGTCTTGCCGACCCCACCCGGACCGGTCAGCGTCACCAGCCGGTGCGCGGACGTCGCGTGCTCCAGTGCCGCCAGCTCGAATCGCCGGCCCACAAAGCTCGAACGCTCCTCGGGCAGAGTGTTGTTCACAAGAGCATCTTCACCCGCCGGGCGCCCCCACAAGCTCCTTCACGCCCTGGCCGCCGACACGCCCGGCGGATGCGCCCCTGCGCCCGGTACCTCGGGCTTCGCGGCTCGCGGGACGCGCGCGGTGACCATCACTTGATTCACTCGTTTGACGGAATGCCGTCGTCGTGAGAGCCATTCACCGGAAGGCGTCCCGCTTGATGTTCCCATCCCGTCCCCGTACCGAAGACCCCACCGCCGTGCCACCGCTCGACCAGGTCGAGGCCGCCCTGCTCGACCGGTACACACGGCTGGTCACCCTGGCGTATCTGACCCTGCCCGGCGATCTGACCAGGCATCACCGTGTCCTCGCGGCCCACGGCATCGTGCAGGGCGCGCTGCCGGGTGTCGCCCACAAACGCGCGGGCGAGGCACCTCCGGCCGTGCCGGCCCAGGGCGGTCCTGGTGCCCCGCCCGGTCTCACCTGGCTGCGGGTGCGGGTGCTGCGCGCGGCCCTCGCCTACGGACAGCGCCCCCGTGGCTGGCCCAGGCCCCTGCCACCGCCGCGGGCCCTGACCCGGTTACTGCCGGTGGTGTGGGGGCTGCGGATGTTCCCCCGGGCCGGCGGTGCCGAGGAGACCGCCCTCGCCGCCGCGCTGGCGCGGGTGCCCGCCCCGGTCAGGGCCGCGTTTGTACTCCGTCACCTGGACGGCCTTCCCGACGGCGAGGTCGCCCGTCTGCTCCGGGCCGCGGGGCACTCCGCGGCGGAGGACGCGCTGCGCGCCTCGCGTGCCCTGGACACCGCCGCGGCCGGGCCCGCCGAAGCCCTGCTGCGGTCGCGGGAGTTCGACGCGTGCTCGGTGCAGATGCGGCCCGGGGACCTGCTGCGCCGCCGGCGCAGGTTCCGGCTCGCCTGGATGGTCACGGCGGTCGCCGCGGCCGGCGCCGTACTGCTGACACTCACCCTGCACTCCGCGGAGAGCGAGCCGGTCGCGGCTCCGACGAGTACGGTCCTGGGCCCCGGCCCCGACGATCTCGTACGGGTGTCGCACGACGTGTGGGCCGACACCTCACGCGTCGACTTCACGGCCTGGCCCGTCCGGGGCGCACGCGCCGACGACCGTTCCCTGCTCGCGCGGGCCCTGTCCGTCTGGGCCGAGCCGCCCGCCGGCACCCGGGTCACCAAGGCGTACGCCACGACGGCCGAACCACCCGGCAGCACACCGCAGTTGCTGTACGCGGGAGATGTGGACGGACACACGGTCGTCGTCCTCCACCAGGCGCAGCTTCTCGTCCACTACAGCGAAACGGCCGGGCGTCCGGCGGCACTGCATTTCGCGCGGGCCGACGACGCCGACGTCACGACGGCCGCGGCCATCACGGTGAGCCGTGACGAGGGCCGCAACCGCTATCTGCTGGCGCCGTGGATCGTCGCCTCGCAGAGCCGTGACCTGCTGCGCCCCGATGATCCGGGCGACCCGCTGGCCGTGGGCGAGGACGGTGTGACCGCGCCGGTGTCCGGTCCGGCGGCGGACGGCGGGTGCGACCGTCTGCCGGTGCTCGAACTGCGTTCCTCCAGCCGCATCGTGGAGAAGCACGCCTTCCTGGTCACGGACCTCGGCGGGCTCACCCCGGCCCATCTCAGCTACACCCCGCTGCCCGGCGACGGTGTCCCGGCCCGTCAGCCGCGCGAGGCCACCGGGCCTGCCGCGCGGGCGAGTTGGCAGCGGTCCGGCTGCCGTCTCGCCGAGTTCGGCGACCACGGGGTACGTGCGGTGAACCTGTGGGACTTCGCCACCCAGGACCTTCCGCAGAACGCCGGCCAGGCGGTGTGGTCCTGCGCCAGGGCCACGACCTGGCAGGGGCCGGGCGAGGTACTCGTGCAGTTCCGGCCGCCCGGGGCACGTACTCCCGACATCGTGGTGGACCGGGCCCGGCCCACCGCCGCGTGCAGCCGCTTCGGACAGCACGTGGTCGCCTCCACGCACTGGAAGGCGCCCTCCGGCGCGACCTATCTGCTCGCGGCGGGCAGCCGGGAAGTGACCGGCATCGAGATGTCCGGCGCGGTCGAGGGGTCGGCCGAGGGGCGGACCATGGCGAAGGAGGCTCCTCAGGAGGCGGAGCCGCGGGTGCGTGCCCGCCTCTCGGACGGGTCGGAGCTGGCGCCGGTGGGCGAGGGGAGTGACTGAGCGGCTCCTACGCGGCGCCTCGGCTCTCCAGGAAGCGTGCCCGGCCCTCGGCGAGGTCGACGATCGGGGCGGGGTAGTCGTAGCGGGCGCGCTCCGCTTCGTCGAGCTGCCACGGCCGGTGTACGGCGGCGCCCGCGAGTTCGGCCAACTCCGGTACCCAGCGCCGTACGTACTCCCCCGCCGGGTCGAAGCGCTTGGCCTGGGCGAGCGGGTTGAGGACCCGGTTGGGGCGGGTGTCGGTGCCGGTGCCGGCCACCCACTGCCAGTTCAGCTGGTTGTTGGCCACGTCCCCGTCGACCAGCAGGTCCAGGAAGTGGGCCGCTCCGACCCGCCAGTCCGCGTACAGCGTCTTGGTCAGGAAGCTCGCGGTAAGCAGACGGCCGCGGTTGTGCATCCAGCCCTCGTGGGCGAGCTGGCGCATGGCCGCGTCCACGATCGGATATCCGGTACGGCCCTCGCGCCACGCCCGTACCTCCTCGTCGGCCGCCCGCCAGGCGTCGCCGCGCGGCCGGTAGTCCGCGAACGCCGCCCGGGGGCGGGCGGCCAGCACCTGGTGGTGGAAGTCGCGCCACGCGAGCTGGCGGACGAAGGCCTGCGCGCCGTCCCCGCCGGCCCGCCGCGCCCGGTGCACCGCCTCGACGGGCGACAGCGCGCCGAAGTGCAGATACGGCGAGAGTCGCGAGGTGGCGTCGCCCGCCAGGTCGTCGTGCCGGTCCTCGTAGGCGTCGACGCCGTGCCGCAGCCACGCTGTCAGCCGCGCGCGGGCCCGGGTCTCGCCCCCGGCGGCGAGGCCCGGGGAGACGCCGGACACCTGGGCGCGGACCGGGAGTTTCGCCGACGACGGCGACGACGGCACACGTACCGTGCGCGGCGGGGCCACGACGTGCCGCAGGGTGGTGTCGCTCCAGCGGCGGAGGTAGGGCGTGAACACCGCGAAGTGATCGCTCCCCTGAGGTGTGACGGCACCCGGGGCCACCGCGGTGATCACCTCGTCGTGGACGACCAACTCGCGCCGCTGGGCGTCCAGTTCGCTGCGCAGCCGGTCCTCGCGGTGGCGTGCGTACCGGCTGACTCCCCCGGCCATGTGCACGGTCCGCGCGTCGGTCTCGGCGGCCACCCGCAGAACCTCCTCGACCACCTCACCGGTACGCAGGACCAGGTGTCCGCCGCGTTGGCGCAGAGCGTCGTCGAGGTCGGTGAGGCAGTCGGCGAGGAAGGCCAGGCGGTTGGGGGCGGCGAACCCGGCCGCGTCCACACCCCGGTCGCGGACGAACAGGGGCACGACCTCGTCGGCGCCCCGGACCGCCGCGTCCAGGACGGGATTGTCGTGGACGCGCAGATCCGCGGTGAACAAGGCGATGGCTACGGTCATCAGCGGCTTTCCCTCTGTCCGGCGTGCGGCCCACCCGGTCGGCGACCACGCCGGCCGGGCTGAGCACAGGGCAGATCAGCCTAGAACGCCCGCCGCCGTGTCCGCGGGACGGTGATCCGCGCGTCTTCGCGGGCCACCCGGTCGAGTCGCGTCCGGCCTGAGCGCCGCGCGGCCGTGGCACCCGGCCGCCGTCATCACTTCTTGTACGGCTCGGACTCGATCCGCAGGACGTTCGCGAACTGGCCGAACATCCAGTAGTAGCCGACGACCTGGATCAGTTCGACGATCTGCCGGTCGCTCAGCTCGGCGCGGACCGGTGCGAAGGTGTCGTCGTCCACCGGCAGTCCGCGCGCCACCGCCGTCGCGAAGGTGAGCACCGCCAGGTCGATGCCGTCGAACCCGGAGTGGTCGCCGCGGTGGATCGCGTCGCGCTCCTCCGGCGTCATCGGGACACCCGGCGGGTTGTGCCGGACACGGAGATAGTCGGCGCCGAGCACACATGCGGTCGCGTTCGCCGCGAGTTCACGCATACGCGCGGACAGTTCCAGCTCCCTGATCTGCTGGAGGCCGATCTGCATCAGCGTCGCCGCACTCGCCTCGGAGTGGGCGACCATCATGAACAGATGCGAGTCGGGCGGCAACCTGGCGTGCCACTCCTGGAGTTCGGCGGGTAAGGCGGACACGTCTGCGTACGGGATACGGGCCATGTGCCGAGCCTATGACAGGGTGAACGGCCGCCCGGGGGGTTCGTTCTCCGTAGGCCGCCGTTCACCTGCGCGTGTGTCCGGCGCGCCTATCGGGGTGCTGCCTCGCGCTGCTGGCCCAGGGCCAGGTGGGACGTGAGCAGGTGCGCGTCGAGCAGGGCCGCGTCGGTGGTGCGGTGGGCGCGGGTGAATCCGGTGAGCATCCGTTTGGTCAGGACGAGGGCCTCGGGCGAGCGGCGCAGCAGGGGCCTGGTCCAGGCGCCCACCACACGGTCCAGCTGCTCCTCCGGGGCGACTTCGTGGAGGAGGCCCAGCCGGTGGGCGGTGTGGGCGTCGAAGGGGTTGCAGGTGAGCATGAGTTCGCGGATGCGGGCCGCGCCGGCCTCGGAGATCAGCCGGCCCATGGCTCCGCCCCAGGCGGGCGGCAGGCCGACGCCTATCTCCGGCATCCGGAAGCGGCATGTGTCGGCACCCGCGCGCAGGTCGCAGTGGGCGGCGAGGGCGAGCCCGGCGCCGACGACGCCTCCGTGGAGGCGGCCGATGGTGATGGCGTGGGTGGTCTCCAGGGCCTGGCACAGGCGGTGTGCCTTGTCGGCGACTCGTCTGAGCGCCGCGCCGGTGGGGTCGGCGGCGAGGGTGCTCTGGTACTCGTGGCGGTCGGCGCCGAGACAGAAGTCCTCGCCGAGGGAGGACAGGACGAGCACCCGGACGTCGGGGCGGTCGTGGAGGCTGTCCAGCAGGGCGGTCAGGGCGTCGAGGGCGGCGATGCCGAGGGTGTCGTCGTCGCCGTGGGGGTTGAGGCGGACGTGCAGGACGGGGCCGTCCTGCTCGATGTCCACGGCCCGGCGGGTGGCCGCGGTGTGGGGAGCGGGGGTGTGGTTCATGCGAGGGCGACGTCCAGGTTCATCAGGCGCCGGAACGCCACCCGGGGTGCCATCACGGGACGGCGGACCAGGGTCAGGCGCGGGAGGCGGGTGAGGAGTTGGCGGAGCAGGGTGTGGGCCTCCAGCCGGGCCAGCGGGGCGCCGAGGCAGTAGTGGATGCCTCCACTGAAGGCGAGGTGGCCGGGCTTGCGGTGCGGGTCGAAGCGTTCGGGGTCGGGGTGCCGGGCCGGGTCTCGGTGGGCGGCCCCCACCATCAGGTGGACCATCTCGTCGGCGCGCACCTGCATGCCTTCGAGGGTGCAGTCGGCGGCGGCGACCCGGCTGATGACGTGGGTGGGTGGGTCGTAGCGCAGGGACTCCTCGACGAAGGCGGGGACGAGGTCGGGGCGGGCGGCGAGTGCGTCCCAGCGGTCGGGTTCCTCGACCAGGTGCAGGGTGGTGGTGGACAGCAGGGTCGAGGTGGTCTCCAGGGCCGCGAGGAGCATGAACAGGGCCAGGAAGTAGACGCCCTCGTCGGCCTTGTCCCGGTCCGGTTCGATGGCGTCCCACGAGGTGATCCACCCCGACACGGGGTCGTCGCCGGGGTGGGCTCTGCGGTCACGTACCAACTCCAGGAAGTAGGTGCGCAGTTCCGTCATCGCCACGTCGGACGCCAGGAGCTGGCTCGCGGAGGGCAGCAGCTCCTGGGTGAACACCTGGTCGTGGGTCAGCTCGCGCAGGCGTGGCCAGTCGGCCGCGGGCACACCGAGCCAGTTGCCGACCGCGGCGACCGGCAGTTGTTCACCGACCAGAGCGGCGAAGTCCGCCTCGCCGTCGTGCAGTTGCTCGGCGAGTGTGTCCAGGAGCCCGTCGGTGATCCCGGTGACGGTATGGCCCAGGCGCTGGATGGTGGTGCGGTCGAACGAACCGGCGGCCCGGCGCACCCGGGTGTGGTCGGGTGCGTTGAGGGCGGGCAGGGTGTTGCTGATCTCCCTCGCCGATGGCGCGTTCCACCTCGTCCGCGGACCCTGCCGTTCACGCCATGACCGGTCGGGTTCCAGCCAAGCGGCGCTGCTGCGCAGGATCCGGTCGCACTGCTCGAACCCCGTCACCACGAACCCGCCCCAAGGAGCGGGAACGACCGGGCCCTTGGAGCGTAGTTCGGCATAGAGGGGGAAAGGATTGTCCTGGCCCCTTGCGGTGCGGAGTCGGGAGAAGAGGGTGACGGTGGTTCGGCGGTCGAACGACGGCGTCGTGACGGTCCCCACGATGACGGCCCCTTTCTGAGCACAGCCGTCATACGTACCCGGGGGGAGTTTGAGACATCCAACTCCTCAGTAGGATTATCTGGTTACCTACGTCACTCTCCGCTGGCCCATGCCAGGAAGCGGCTGAAAAGACCCCTCTTGTGCTGTGGTGCCGCATGCCCGGCCGCCGGCCGCGACGTGGACGCGGCGGCAGTGGGCCGCTGGGCGGCGGAGGACGCCACCGGGGCCTCTCCGGAGCCGGTGCGGGACTGGGCGGAGGGCGCGGGCACGGAGCGGGGCGAGAACCGGATCGGGACGGTCACCAGCGAACGGCTCCAGGGCGCCGGCACCCAGGCGAGTTCCTTGAACGCCACCCGCATCTCGACGTCCGGCAGCCGGTTCAGGAGGGACTCCACCGCGGTGGAGGCGATCATGAACGCCGGGTCCTTGGCCGGGCAGGCGTGCGGCCCGGCACCGAAGGCCAGGTGTGCCTTGGCGCTGAGCTGCTCGCGGTGCTCGGTCAGCTTCGGGTCGTTGTTGGCGGCGGCGAAGCTGATCAGTACCGGGTCACCGGCCTGGAGCACCCGCTCGCCCAACTCGACGTCCTGGGTGGGGTAGTGGGCCGCGTAGTTGGCGATCGGCGCGTACTTCCACAGCGTCTGCACCACCGCGTCCTCGACCGGCAGACCCACCGGCCAGTCCTCGCCCAGGTACAGGGCGCTGCTGGTGCCGATGGCGGCGGCCAGGGGTGCGGTGCCGCCGGAGAGCAGGGTCACCAGCTGGTGCAGGACCTCCTCGTCCGACAGTCCGGCCGGGTGCTGCATCAGCCGGGTCGTCAGGTCCTGGCCGGGACGCCGGTGCTTCGACGCGATCAGCTCGGCGAGGGCCCCGCCCAGCACCTCGTCGGCGCCCGGGGTGCCCTCGAAGATGCCGCTGATGCCGACGATGACCCGGTCACCGATCTCGGGCGGGCAGCCGAACAGGTCGCTGAAGACGAGCAGCGGCAGCGGCTGGGCGTAGGCCGACATCAGCTCGGCCTGGCCCAGGGAGTCCGAACTGAACTGGCTGATCAGGTAGTCGGCGGACTGCTGCACCTGCCGGACCAGCTGGAGTTCGTTGACGGTGGCGAGCGCGTCGGTCACGGCCTGGCGCAGCCGGGCATGTGCCGCGCCGTCGGCGAACAGCGCGTTGGGACGGTGTCCCATCATCGGCAGCGCCGGGCTGTCGGCCGGCACCCGGCCCTGGTTGAGGGCGTTCCAGCGGCGCGAGTCACGGACGAACCAGGCCGGGTTCTGAAGGATGTACAGGGCCGCGTCGTAGCTGGTGACCAGCTCGACCTCGACGCCCGGGGCGATGTCCACGGGCGCGCTCGGGCCGAGTGAGCGCAGATGGGCGTAGGTGCGCTCGGGGTCGGAGCCGAACTCCGTCCCGAACAGCTCGACGTTGCCGTGCGCCGGGCAGCCGGCCGGTATGTGCTGTGCGTCGTGTGAGTGCTGCATGCCGGGGCTCCTAGGCGAGTATGGACATCAGATGCTGCACGAGGGTGATCAGTGCCCTCGCCGAGGACTGCCCGTCCCGCACGTCGCAGTGCACGACCGGTGTGTCCGGGGAGAGGTTCAGTGCCTCACGTACTTCGTCGAGGGGGTAGTCGGGGGTGTTGTCGAAACGGTTGACGCCGATGGCGTACGTCAGACCGAACTGCTCGACGAGGTCGAGCACGGGGAAGCTCTCGTGCAGCCGCTCCGGATCGACCAGTACGAGTGCGCCCAGGGCGCCCCGCGACAGGCCCTCCCACATCTCCTTGAAGCGCTCCTGTCCCGGCGTGCCGAACAGGTAGAGCACCAGCTGGTCGTTGAGGGTGCGGCGGCCGAAGTCCATGGCGACCGTGGTGGTCGTCTTGTCCGGCGTCCCGGTCAGATCGTCGAAGCC
The DNA here is from genome assembly GCF_044753385.1 of Streptomyces sp. NPDC088387. Taxonomy (NCBI): domain Bacteria; kingdom Bacillati; phylum Actinomycetota; class Actinomycetes; order Kitasatosporales; family Streptomycetaceae; genus Streptomyces; species Streptomyces sp. NPDC088387. Next base: position 499,446 of record NZ_JBIVNC010000006.1, on the reverse strand, counting down.
CTCACTGGCCTCGGTGATCTCCTCCTCGGTCTGCAACGGCTCGATCTCGGAGATGCTGCCGATACACGTGGTCTTGCCCACCCCGAAGTGCCCCACAATGAGGATCTTCACGGCCTGGGAGACCTCAGGCTCCAGATACACGCTCACGCTCCGAATCGGGTCCTCAGACCGTCGATGACGGCGGACAGCAGCTCACGGTCCGGCCTCTCGGCACGGGGTATCGGGGGCCTGACCAGCAGCAGGCCGCCCTCCTCCATCTGTGCCAGCAGGATCCGCACGATGCCCAGCGGCAGCCGGGTGTGGCCCGCGACCTCCGCCACCGACAGGAAGCCGTGTGCCACCAGGTCCATGACCTGCCGGGCCTCCGGTGACAGGGTGCGGGCCGCGGCCGCGGCGTCGTCCTTCGCGGTCACCAGGGTGGTGTGGGAGTACTCGTGCGCCGGCGGCAGCGCACGCCCCTGCGTGATCACGAACAGCGGCACCAAGTCCGACGTCAGCTCCAGCTCGGCGTCGGTGTCGTCGCGCTGCTGCTCCCCCGTCCGGCCCAGGCCGTCCAGGCCCCAGTCCCGAGCCGCGGCGTCCAGTCCTCGTTCCCGGCCGGGGCCGTTCAGTTCGGGGTCGTCATGCATCGCCCACCACCCCTTGCCCGGGTGTACCGACGAGTGCGGGGACCACATCCTGGAGACGGATCGTGAACTCCTCGATGTCGCAGTCGTGTTCGGCGGCGGCGGCCAGGTAAGCGCCCTCGCCCGCCGCGATCAGGAACACCCAGCCGTGGGAGAACTCAATGACCGTCTGCCGCCACTCGGCGCCCTCGACGGCCCCGGCGAACGACGAGGTCGCGCGGCTGTAGGCGTGCAGGCCCGTCATCGCCGCCGACATGGTGTCCGCGAGGTCCTTGCCGAGCCCCGACGTGACACCTCTCGGCAGACCGTCCGCACCGAGTAACACCGCGTGCCGGGCGCCCGGCACCTCGGCGACCGCCTTGTCCAGCTCGGGGACCACAAAGCCGGTGCCGCCCTGTCCGCCGGCGCCCGACGCGGCCGCCTCGGCGCGCGCGGCGTCCCCGGCGTTCACCCGCGGCGCGGAGCTGAGGTTGTCACCGAGCCGGGCGACCAGCCGGTGCATACGGAAGGAGATCTGCTGGAGATCGACGTCCGGCCCTGCGGCGGCCGCGAGGTAGGCGCCCTGGCCGGCGCCGATCAGGAAGATCCAGCCGTGCGAGAACTCGACCACGGTCTGGTTCCAGCGCCGGTCGCTCGCCGGACCCGCGAACAGCGCGGTCGCCCGGCTGAGCGACTGCATCCCCGCCATCGCGGCCGACAGGGTGCGCACGTCCTTCTCGCTCAGGCCGTCCGTCGCGCCGCGCGCGATGCCGTCGGCGGACAGCACCACCGCGTGCCGCGCCTCGGGGACGTTCTCGACGATGTCCCTGACCATCCATGACAGATCCGCGCTCACAGCTCTTCAGACCCTTCGGGCGACGGAGCGGCAAGGTCGCGGCCGGTCATCGTGCCGCGCTGGAACGCGCCGAGGCCACGGCCGACCCGGCGCCGGGCGGGTTCGGAGATACGTGCGTCCCCGCCCCCGACCTCGCCCTCACTGTCGGACGTGGGGCCCACGACGTCGTCGCTGAGGCCGACCACGGGGGTCTGGCGGGCGCCGCGCTTGGGCAGCCCGTGCGCCGTACGCCCCGTACTGCGCTGCCGGCCGCCCTCGGCCGCGCGCCGGATGTTCGCCACCGGAGCCTCACTGACCGGCGGGGGCGTCTCCTCCATGGTCCACAACTCCTCCGGCAGCAGGACGACGGCTCGAACACCGCCGTACCGGGACACCCCGGTCACATCCACCTTGAACCCGTACTGGCGGGCCAGCAGGCCCACCACCGGGAAACCGAACTTCGGCTGGTTGCCCAGCTGGGACAGGCGCGGCACCTCGTCGCCGGAGAGCAGCTCGGTCGCCGTCTGGCGGTCCTCGTCGCTCATACCGACGCCGGCGTCGTCGATGACGATGCACACGTTGTTCTGGATCCGCTGGAAGGTCACCTCGATCGGTGCGTCGTGCTGCGAGAAGCTCGCCGCGTTGTCGAGGAGTTCCGCGACCGTCAGCGCGACCGGCGCCACCGCGGACGCCTTCAGCGCGATGCCGCTGTGCTGCATGACCTCGACCCGCTGGAAGTTGCGGATCTGGCCCTGCGCGCTGCGGACCACGTCGTAGACGCTGGCGGCCCGGTTGCGCCGGCCCAGCGGCGCACCGCACATCACGGCGATGCCCTGCGCCTTGCGCACCATCTGGGCGTTGGCGTGCTGCACGTCGAGCAGCTCGCTGAGGACGGGGTGGCCACCGTAGGTGCGCTGGATGCCGTCGAGCAGTGTGGTCTGCTCGGCCGCCTGGCTCTGGAGGAAGCGGGCGGCGCCCTTGAGCACCGCCTTCGTCCGCTCCTCGGCGGCGCGTCCCGCCTCGCCGATGACGGCGTCCTGCTCCTGCCTCAGCCGGTGCACCTCGGCACGGGCCAGCCCCAGCTCCTGCTCCAGGCCGCTGCGCTGCCGGGCCAGTTCGCCCTCCAGCTGGCGTCTCCTGGCGCCCAGACCGCGGTTGCGTACGACCAGCACCACCACCGCGGCGACGGCCAGCACCGCCACCCCGACCAGGCACCAAACGAGCACGTCACCAAACACAGAAACCTTCCCCGGCACGCAGCAGCAGACAGCAACCGACCCGACCTCGGGCGGCCCGCGCGACACACCGCATGGCCACCCACCGCACGCCCCCGTCGCACGACCAGCCAACATCCGAGTCGGCCCCCACCGACATCCGAACGAAGACGATCAAGATCGCGAACGCCGGAATGCTACCACCGCACCCGTGTTCCCCTACCACCCCCCACAAGGCCCCAACACACCCGTCACACAACACAGTTCACCCGGTCGCCCGGGGTTCACCGGAAGGCACCCGTCACCGAACCCCGGGACACCGTCGCCGACCAGCGTGCGACCGACTCCGCAACAGCTCAGCGCTGCCGCGGACTTGATCGGCGACGCGTGCGTGACCAGTACGAGCAGGACGCCGCGGTCAGTGCGCAGCCGTATACGGCGAATGCCGTGATGCCGATCCAGGCGACCAGCAGCGCGTCACCGGACGTGGGGAAGTCGCCGCGGGGCATCGTCAGCACGTCCAGGGAGACCAGGATCAGGTAGCCGAGGCCGAGGACGCCGTACGGGGCGAGGGTGGCGGCGCCGACGAGGGCCGGGGTGAGCGGGAGCCGGCGGGGTACGCGGCGGCCTCGCAGGAACGGTGTCCAGCGGGGGAAGACCTGACCCCAGGGCCTGACGAGACCCCAGATCAGGAAGACGCCGAGCACGGCGAGCAGCATCGTGGCGTCCAGGCCCCACGACTCCAGCGCGAGCCACACCCCTGACGCACCGTTGCGCTCGGACACCGCTCGCATCTCCTCGCCGGACATGCCGGCGAACGTCCCGCCGAAGACCCAGATCTGTTTCATCACAACGTACGGGAGAAACGCCAAGGTGCCGATGGCTGCGGTGAGTTGAAGCCTTCGAGGTGCTGCGGCAGGTGGCGGAAGGTCTGGTCCCGAAGGATCCGGCGGTACGGCGTGGGACCTGTTCGAGCGGGCCGTGGCCGCCAGCAGAAGTGCTCCGGTCGCAGCCAGTGCGTGGTTTGTCGCGACCGGCCAACTCTCCACCCCCTGACCGAAGATCAGGGTGATCACGTCCATGAGGAGGCCGAACGCGGCGAGTGCGGCCAGAGTGCACGCCGTCCACAGGATCGTCCGCGGTCCAGGTCTCAAGCCGAGGCGCAGAACCCCGGCGCACCCCGTCGCCGCCAGCAACCCCAAGGCGACGACCGCCCAACCGGACGCCGAGGCCACGGCGCCCGTTCCGGGGAACACCGCTGCACCACTCAGCGCACACACCAGGCCGAACCCCGCGTACCCGGTCGCCCAGGCGAGCGCCGTCCAGGCCGCCCGGCGCGGTCCCCCACCGCTCCACAACACCTTCGTCCGCACCTTCGTCATCCGCAGATCAGCCGTCATGCACCGAACATCGCACCGAACCCGCCGGCCCGGCGTCGCCCACACGTACGGCACACCTCCCCCGGTCGGCGGAGCCCCGCGTCATCCCAAAGGAGTGATCATGTTCGCGACCGCCAAGTACCCCTAGTCACCCCAGAAGGGACGTCCACGACCCCTCTGTCCCCCGCCGGACCCTCCGGTGCCCGCACTTCGCTTGCCACTATGAGCCCGTCCTGGGCCCCGGCGTCGAGAGAGTGCGAGATGGCGGATCGACCGAGAATCCTGATAGCCGGCGGCGGTATCGGCGGGCTCGCGCTCGCCCAGGCGTTGCGCCGCGACGACCAGGACGTGGTGGTGTTCGAGCGCGACCCGACCCCCGAGGTCCGCAACCAGGGGTACCGGATCCATATCGACGCGGACGCCAACGCCGCGCTCCAGGCATGCCTCGCGCCTCCGCTGCACACCACGATGTGCAGCTCCAGCGGCGTGAGCAGCAGCCTTGTGGCCTTCTACTCGCCGCAGTTGGAGCTGGTGAACTCACTGACGCTCCCCGCCACGGACGGCGAGATCACGCACATGGACCGCAGTACCTTCCGGAAGGTGCTGCTCACCGGGCTGGACGACGTGGTCCGGTTCGGCCGGACGGTGTCCGGCTTCGACGTCACCCCGGCAGGACGGGTACGTGTGTCCCTCGCCGACGGTGGCGTCGAGGAGGGCGACCTCCTGGTCGGCGCCGACGGGGCCCGGTCCGCGATCTGCCGTCAGCTGCTGCCCCACGCGAGCGTGCGGGATCTCGGCCTGCGCTGCATTTACGGGCGCATACCCCTCGACGACACCACAAGGGCGCTTCTCCCGGAGGACTTCCATCGGGGCACCATCTGGGTGGCCGACGACAACGACTGCGGCGCGGGCTTCGCCCCCATGCAGTTCCGCACCCGCCCCGAAGAGGCCTCCGACTATCTGATGGTCACCCTCTTCACCACCGCCACACGCCTGGGCATCCCCGGCGAGGACGAGTACAGGCGGCTCGCCGCGCCCGAGTTGCGGCGCATCACCGCCGACCTGACGGGACACTGGCATCCCCGACTGCGCGAGGTCTTCGACCGGACACCCGCCGACAGTCTCCTCCCCATCCCGATCCGCGCCGGCGAACGCGTCGCCCCCTGGCCGGCCGGACCGGTCACCGTCCTCGGCGACGCCATCCACCTGATGCCTCCCACCGGCGGAGTCGGCACCAGCGCCGCGATGCAGGACGCCGCGACCCTCGCGGGCGAACTCCGCAAGGCGGCGGAGCAGGGCCGCACCTTGGTCGACGCGGTCGCCGCATACGAACGGGTCATGCTCCCCCGGGGTTTCGACATCATCGACGGCGCCCTCAAGACGGCGGCGCTTATGTTCGGCAGGGAGTTCTGAGGCACGTCAGGAAAGCTGAGACACGCCCAGTAGCGAGGACGCGGACACGGTCATCACCCTTATGAAGAAGCCCCGTTGGCCGAAGCCTTCCCTCGGAACCACTCGAGTGTCGCGCGGACACCCTCGGCATGTGACGTGACCTCCACCGGCGCGAACGCCCCGCGGAAGGCAGAGTCGTCAGCGATGAACGGGCGATCGCGCTGGTACGCCGTCTCGGCGAGTTCACGGACCGTCGGATTGAACAGCCCGATGACCCGCTGGGCCCCTTTACCCAACCCCGCACTCCTGGGCTTGCCTCCCGCCTCGGCCCACACAAGATCCAGGAACGCGCGTCCGGTGACCGGTTCGGCGGCCGGGAGGTGCCAGGCGCGTCCGTCGGCTTCGGGGTGTTCACCGAGGCGGACCAGGCCGGCGGCGATGTCCGGGAGGTAGGACACGGTGTGCGGCTGGTCGAGGTCGCCGACCCAGCGGGCCGTCCTGCCCGCCAGGGCGGCGGCGAAGACGGTCGGCCCGAGAACGGTGTTGACTCCCCCGGGCCCGTAGTAGTCGGAGGCCCGCCCCAGGGTGGCCCGCACCCGCCCGGACCGGTGGGCGTCGAGGATCAGCTTGTCGACCTCGGCGCGCACCCTGCCCTTGGGGCCGGTGGCCGCATGCGGCAGGTCCTCGGTCATCGGGCCCTCGACAGGACCGTAGACGTAGAGGTTGTCGGCCATGACCAGCTTCGCGCCCGCGGCCTCGACACCCGTGAGGACCGTGCGGGTGAGGTCCGGGAACTCCTCCGCCCAGCGGGCGTACGGCGGTTGGGCGCACTGATAGACGACGGTCGAGCCTTCGCAGGCACCGAGCGCGCCCTCGGTCGTCGTCACGTCGGCGCGAACGTCGTGCGGACCGGTGGCAGGGTGCCGGCTGACCGCGCGCACCCGGTGGCCACGAGCCGTGAGTTCCGCGACGACAGCCGCACCGATCGCGCCGGTGGCACCGAGGACTGTGTGCAGGTCGGACATTCGCTACCCCTGGCTCGCAGTGATTCTGTAACGACGTTACGTAACAACGTTATGATACGGTCGCCCACATGGCAAGGCCCCGAAGCCGTGACTACGTCGAACTCCGCCGCGATCTCGTCGACGCGGGCGCCGAGCTGCTGGCCGCCGAGGGTCCGTCGGCGTTGAGCACCCGGCGGGTCGCGCAGCGGGCGGGCGTGTCGACTGCGGCCGTCTACAACCTCTTCGGCGACAAGGCCGGCCTGGTGCGGGAGATGTTCGTGAGCGGGTTCGCGCGGCTGGCCGACGCCTTCGCCGCCGTTCCCCGCACCGGTGACGCCATGGCAGACCTGCTCGCACTGGGTCACGCGTACCGGGCGAGCGCGCTCGCCAACCCCCACCTCTACGAGCTGATGTTCGGCCGACCGGTCCCCGAGTTCCGCCCCGACGCCGAGACGGCCGCCCGGATCGCGCCGACCTTCGACGCCCTGGTCACGGCCGTGGCCCGCTGCGTGGACGCAGGCACCCTCGCCCCCACCGACCCACAGGACCTCGCGGTCCGACTCAACGCCCTCGCCCACGGCTTGTGCAGCCTCGAACTCCGGGGAGCGCTCGGAACCACGGACGAGGCACGCACCCACTGGGACGCCGCCTTCGAGGCGATGCTCAGGGGAATGACCCCGCACACCACACCGTGACGCGCGGTCCGAAAGTCAGGAACACCCGCACACCGTCACAGACTTGCGCTCCTCATCGGTCAGCGGCGCCGCGGACAGTTGCGGCTTTCGGGGGCCGAAGAACATGGGGATGAGCATGTCCGGTGAGAACAGGCGCCGCCGCGACCGGGCGGGTAGCCGCGCACTGGAGACGACGGGCGGTGCAGCTGGGCGGTGACGGTGAGGCCATGCCCGTAGACGGGGTTGCACCCAGGCGGTCGGGGTCCCCATCGCCGGACGCCGACTTGATCCGTGCGCGACCCAACTGCCCTTCTAGGACGAGGCGTTCCGCTGTCGCGGCGCCAAGCCGTCGAAGATGATCGTGAGCATGCGGTCGCGTACGTTCTCGTCGAGGCGGGCGTGAGTGGATGTTCGGGATGTTGCGACCAGTAGGGCGTATACCTCGGGCAGTTCGGTGTCCTCTCGGACCTCGCCCGCGCGTTGGGCGTTTCGCAGGAGTACGCCGACTGCTTGGCGCAGTTCGGTCGATGCCTCCGTGGTGGCCGGGCTGTGGTCGCCGCCGGCGTCCATCAGTGCCTCGCCGATGGCGATCTTGCCGGCCGCGTCGGTGACCAGGTGACCGAAGAAGCCGAAGAAAGCGGCGCCCGGGTCCGTGGCGTCGGCCAATGCCTCGGCCTGTTTCCGCAGTCGGTCGAAGCGTCGGACCAGTACGGCCTCCAGCAGCGCCGCCTTGGTGGGGAAGTGCCGGAAGACGGTGGCGATGCCCACGCCGGCCAGGCGGGCCACCTCGTCGGTGGACGCCGACCGGCCGCCCGCGCCGAAGACCTCCTCGGCGACGGTCAGGATCCGCTCGCGGTTGGTTCGTGCGTCGGCGCGTTGTGGGCGCCGGTCGCCGGTGGCTCGGGCGGGGTCTCGGTCGGCTGAAGTGCTCATCGGGCTGTCACACGGACGACGTTATCCGAAGTCTCGACTCCGTATAGTCGGAGTCCGCACTCCGGACAGCGCTCCGGTGCCACCGCACGCCGGTCTCACGACAGGAGATGGTCATGACCCAAGTCCTCAGCCCCAGCGAGGTCTTCCTCGCGCTGGTGAACGGTGTCGCCGAGGGCCGGTGGAGCGAACTGCCCGGTCTGTACGCGGAACAGACCCACGTGGTGCACCCGTTCGACCCGCTGCGCGCCGCCGCACTCCGCACCCGCGACGAACTGCGCGCCCACTTCACACCGGGCGACACGGGCCCCCGGCTGAACCGCCGGGCCACCAACATCACGATCCACCAGACGACCGACCCCGAGGTGATCGTCGCCGAGTTCGAGTACCGGGGAACGGTCGAGGAGACCGGGGAGGCCTTCGCCCTGCCCGGTGTTTTTGTGCTCCGGGTGCGGGACGGCCAGATCGTCAGCTCCCGCGACTACTTCGACCATGTCACCGGCGCCCGTATCCGCGGACAGCTCCCGGCGCTGGTGGCAGCCGTGGAGGAGAAGCACGCGCGACCGTCCGCCTAGGGTTCTGTGCCGAGCTGGTGGTCCGCCCGGCGTGATCACGCCCGCCCGCCGACCACCCGCCGACCACCCGTCGACCGTCCCTCGATCGTCCGGGTGGCGGATGCCGGGTTTGGGCGAGCCGTGGCCGAGCAGGCGATCTTCCGGACGCCCGCGCTCAGCAGGAGGGACACCCATGGCGGCCAGTGAGGTCGACACAACCGAGGCAGACACCGATCCGGAGGCGCTCAAGCGCCATCCACTGCTCTTCAGGGCCCTGAAGCGCCGCAAGAACCCGCCGCTCCGGCGCACGGACATCACCGTCACCGACCAGGCGGCGGTGAAACGGGCGGTGAAGGCGGCCTCTCTCGGTAACGCCATGGAGTGGTTCGACTTCGGGATCTACAGCTATCTCGCGGTCACCCTCGGTCATGTCTTCTTCCCCTCGGGCAGCGACACCGTGCAGTTGCTGTCGTCGTTCGCGACCTTCGCCGTGGCGTTCCTGGTGCGACCGATCGGCGGCATGGTCTTCGGGCCGATGGGCGACAAGGTCGGCCGCAAGAAGGTCCTCGCCCTCACGATGATCATGATGGCGATCGGTACCTTCGCCATCGGTCTGATCCCGTCGTACGCCGCGATCGGCTTCTGGGCCCCGGTCCTGCTGATCTTCTTCCGGCTGGTCCAGGGCTTCTCCACCGGCGGCGAGTACGGCGGCGCGTCCACCTTCATCGCCGAGTACGCGCCCGACAACCGCCGTGGTTTTTTCGGCAGCTTCCTGGAGCTGGGGACGCTCGCGGGGTACGTCGGCGCCGCGGGCCTGGTCACCCTGCTGACCACACTGCTGGACAGCGGCAGCATGGAGGCGTGGGGCTGGCGGGTGCCGTTCCTGGTGGCCGGACCCATCGGGCTGGTCGGCCTCTACCTGCGGATGCGGCTGGACGAGACGCCCGCGTTCCAGCGACTGGAGGACGACTCCGTACACCGGGCCTCCGACGTCGCCTCCACGGTCGAGACGACCACCACCGGTGACGTCGCGAAGATCTTCCGGGACTACTGGCCGAGCCTGGTGCTGTGCATCTGCCTCGTCGGCGCCTACAACATCACCGACTACATGTTCCTGTCGTACATGCCGACCTATCTGTCGGACGAGATGGGCTACTCCGAGGCACACGGCCTGCTGCTGCTCATCGGCACGATGGTCCTGCTGATGCTGATCATCAACCAGGTGGGCCGGCTCTGTGACCGGTTCGGCCGCAAGCCGCTCCTGATGGCGGGGATGCTCGGCTTCCTCGTGCTCTCCCTCCCGGCGTTCCTGCTCGTCAGGCAGGGCAGTCTGCTCGCCGTTTCGGCCGCGATGCTGATGCTGGGCCTGTCCCTGGTCTGTCTGCTGGGCACCATGTCGGCGACGCTGCCCGCGCTCTTCCCGACCCAGGTTCGCTACGGCTCCCTGTCGATCGGCTACAACCTCTCCACCTCGCTCTTCGGCGGTACCACTCCGCTGGTGATCACCGCGCTGATCTCCGTCACCGGGAGCGACCTCATGCCGGCCTACTACTGCATGGGCGCCGCGCTGATCGGCGTGATCACCGTGGCCTGTATGAAGGAGACCGCGCGCCGGCCGCTGGAGGGTTCACCGCCCTCCGTCGCGACGCCGGAGGAGGCGGCCCGGATCGTGGAGAGCCGGGCGCCGGCCCCGAGGTTCTGAGGTGCTCAGCCCGCCGACTCCTCGGCGGGGCGCAGGTTCTGCCGGAGGTCGGTCGCGCCCGTGATGATCGTCGTGTAGAGGCCGGAGCAGGTCGCGAACTTCTCGCTGGTGGCCGCGTCGACGGTGATCTCGGGCACGGTGGCGCACAGTTCGGTCGTGTATTGGTCGTAGTCCGTGCCGATGGTCGTCGTGCCGTCCAGAGTGGCCTGGTACCGCGCCTTGTCCGGCCGGGCCTCGACCTCCTCGCGCAACTGCTCGGTGATCGCGTGCACGGCGGCCACATGGGTCTCGCAGGCGCCGCCCACTCCCCCTTGGCAGGCTTCCGGCTTCGCCTCGATCGCGTCACTGATCCGGCCGTGCCACTTGCTCTCCAGCTCCAGAGAGTCCCCGCCCTGGCCGTCGGAGCCACCACAGCCGGCGGCCGTCGCGACGACCCCGCAGACCACCAGCGCGACGAGTGGCTTGAGTCCCGTACCGGCTCTCATGTGTCCCCCTGTTGTCGGATTCTCCGCCGCCCTGGCGGGCGGAGCGGCGAGAGCGTAGCGCACCGGGTGGCGGGGCGAGTCCGCCTCGGTACAAGCCGGGCGAGGCTCCTCGGTACACGGTGAGTTGGGTGGTTCGGGCCTCGCGGATCGGGCCCGGGGACCGGTTGTCAGTCGTGCGTGCTTCGATGGTCGAAGACGCCGAGGGGCAGAACCGAGGGGGAGTCTCGTCATGGCACGCACAACGCCGTCACGTCCGCTGGACCTGGCCGCCGTCTTCCCGGAGCTGGCCGCGACGGCCAGGCCGGTGACGCGGCTGCATCCGCGCTCGGGGGCGCCGACGGCCGGTGACAGTTCGGTGGGCGGGCCGCTGCTGTGGCCGCGGGACGAGGCCTGGCCGATGTGCACAAAGACGCACGAGGTCTACGAGGTGGTGGAGTTCGCGGCCGTACGTGCCGCGCACCACCTCAGCGTCGCCAGATGGTCGCGGCCCGACGACCGGCGGCCCACGGCGGAAGAGGAGGAGGTGTTCGAGCGCGCCCGGCCGAAGGAGTTCGGCGACCTGTACACCGCTCCGGTGCCGCTGCTGCCCGTGGCCCAGTTGTACGCGCGTGACGTGCCCGGCCTGCCCTGTCCCGACGGCACGGACCTGCTACAGATCCTCTGGTGCCCGTTCATGGACCACCACGACGACATCCCGGCCGTCCAACTGCACTGGCGCGCGGCCGACGAGGTCACGGACGTGCTCGCCGCACCGCCCGAGCCGGACGTGATCGAACTGGAGGAGTACTGGCCGGCACCCTGTGTCCTGTATCCCGAGCAGGTCGTGGAGCATCCGGGGCTCAGCCAGTTGCCCGCCGACCTGGGGGCGCGCGTCTGCGCCTGGCAGGAGGAGACGGGCCACTACTACAACGCGTTCTCGGGGGCGCCGGGCTGGAAGACGGGCGGCTGGGGTGCGCCCGAGTGGCGCGAGGAGACACCCACGGAACCCGTCCGCTGTACGTGCGGTGCGGTCGCCCTGCCGCTCTTCACCCTGGGCGGCGCCGAATGGCACGGCAACGACGAGGGCGCGTGGCGGACCGTCGAGGACGCCGACGACCGGCGCTGCTATCCACCGGTCGGCGACCCGACGAACGTAAGACTGGGGGACGAGAAGTTGCAGATCCTCCGCTGCCCGGGCCACGCGGACCATCCACCCGTCGTCGCCCGCGTGTACTGAACCCGCAGGACGCGAGCGCCCTCGCCGCCTTGGGCGACGCCGCATCCAGGAAGGTTTCAGTCGATACGGTATCGAGTGAGCGGACGGAGGTAGTGTGACCCCATGACCGCCGACCTGCCCGCCCCGCCCCCCGCCCCCGCCATCGCGCGGGCGACCGACCGGCCCGGGGACGCGTCACCGTTCGCCCTGGGCCTGTTGCTGCGCCGTGCGCACTGGCACGCGGCCACGGTGATGTCGGAGGCGCTCCGGCCGCTCGGCATCGAGCTGCGGCACTTCGCGGTGCTGATCGTGCTGGTGAATGACGGGCCGACCGTGCAGCGGGATCTGGCCGCGGCGACGGGGTCGGACAAGGCGGGGATCATGCGGGTCGTGGACGATCTGGAGCGCAAGGGGCTGGCCGTACGCAAGGCCGTGCCCGGCGACCGGCGGGCGCGGGCCGTGGAGATCACACCCGAGGGGCTCGCGCTGTTCGACGCGGCCCACGCGGCGGCGCAGCCGCTCGCCGGGCGGCTGGCCGCCGGGCTGGAGCCGGGCGAGGTGCGGGCGCTCACCGAACTCCTGACGCGGTTCGCGCATCCCGACGACGGCGGGGCGTAGCGCCGGGATCGGGTCCCCGCCGCGTGACGTCACACGGCGGGGCCGGCGCCGGCTGCCCGGTCGGTCAGGCGGCGAGGCGTTCGGCGAGTTCCCTGGCCTTGGCGGCCGCGTCCTCGAAGGCGCGGCTGCGGGAGGCCTCGTAGAGCGGAATGAGGGCGGACATGGCGGGGTTGCGGGGTGCCATGGTGAGTTCCGGGACGATGAAGTCGACGTCCAGGCCGAGGCTGCCGCCGAGTACGGCCCGCAGGTAGTTCTGCACGAACTCGCAGTCCTCGCGCGGGGTGCCCGGCGCGTAGGAGCCGCCGCGGCTGGCGACGACGGTGACCGGGGTGCCCTTGGCGGACGGGGCCGCGCCCGAGGTACGGCCGAGCAGGATCACGTTGTCCAACCATGCCTTGAGGGTCGACGGGATCGAGAAGTTGTACATCGGGGCGCCGATCAGCACGGCGTCCGCCTGCTCCAGTTCCTCGATGAGCCGGATGCGCGCCGCGAGTGCGGCGGCCTGTCCGGCGCTGCGCCCGGCCGGGTCCGTCGCGGCGGCGGTGTGGGCGTCGGCCGTGATGTGCGGGACGGGGTGCGCGGCGAGGTCGCGGTAGATCACGGTGCCCTGCGGGTGCTGCTCCTTCCAGGTCCCGCGGAAGGCGGCCGCGACCGAGCGGGACGCGGACACCTCGCCGTCGAAGACGGACGAGTCGATGTGCAGCAGCGTGGCCATGGTTCTTCTCCCAACAACAGGGCCCGGGGCGTGCGCCGGGGGCCGCAGAAGGTGTGCCCGACGGTGGTCAAACACGAGATGGTATCGACTGATACTATCTCGCATGTAACTACAAGGTGCGCAGGGCCCCCGAAGTGCGCGGAGGGCATGCGCGGACAGGGCAGGAGGCAGACGGTCTTGGACGTCTACGAGGCGGTCACGAGCCGGCGGGCGGTACGTGGGTTCACCGACCGGGAGGTCCCCCGGGAGACGTTGGAACGGGTGCTCGCGGCGGCGGTCCGGGCGCCCTCCGGATCGAACCTCCAGCCGTGGCGCGCCTACGTGCTCACCGGCGCCCCGCTCGCCGAGGTGAAGAAGCGCGCCGGGGAGCGCCTCGCCGCCGGCGACCCCTGGGACGAGCCGCAGTACCAGCAGTACCCGCCCGCACTGAAGTCCCCGTACCGCGAACGCCGGGCCGCCTTCGGCGAGCAGCGCTACGGCTCGCTCGGCATCCCGCGCCACGACATCGAGGCCCGCCAGCGCGCCGCCTCCGCGAACTGGGACTGCTTCGGCGCGCCCGCCGCGCTGTTCTGCTACATCGACCGCGACCTGGGGCCGGCCCAGTGGTCCGACGTCGGTATGTTCCTCCAGACCGTGATGTTGCTGCTCCGCGCGGAGGGTCTGGACAGCTGCGCGCAGATGGCCTGGGCGAAGTTCCACCGGACCGTCGCGGAGGTCGTCTCGCCCCCGGACGAGCTGATCCTGTTCTGCGGTATGTCGATCGGATTCGAGGACGTCACCCTCGATCGCACACGTACGGGCCGCGCCCCACTTGAGGAGACGGTCACCTTCGTCGACGGTGGATAGGAACGGGCACCACCCGCGCGGCCCCCGAGGGACGCCCTCCGCCGCCGCGCCGCCCGGTGCCTCATATGCCACATTCCATGTGGAAGCCCCCACGCCGCTCCGGCGAAAGGAATGTCATGAAGATCGCAGTCATCGGCGGTACCGGTCTCATTGGTTCGCAGGTCGTCAGGGACCTCAACGCCGCCGGCCACCAGGCCGTACCGCACTCGCAGTCGACCGGTGTCGACGTCCTCACCGGTCAGGGGCTCGACGAGGCCGTGGCCGGGGCCGACACCGTCGTCAACCTGACCAACTCCCCCACCTTCGACGAAGCCTCCCCCGCGTTCTTCCGGACGTCGATGGACAACCTCCTGGCCGCCGCGCAGAAGGGCGGCGTCGGGCACTTCGTCATCCTGTCGATCGTCGGCGTCGACCAGGTGCCGGACCTGGACTACTACCGGGCCAAGGTCCTCCAGGAGCAGATCCTCACGGCCGGGCCGGTGCCGTACTCGATCGTCCGGGCGACGCAGTTCATGGAGTTCATCGACTCCGTCCTGTCCTGGACGGCCGACGACACCACCGTCCGGCTGCCCGCCACGCCGATCCAGCCGATCGCCGCCGCGGACGTGGCCGCCGCCGTCGCGAGGGTCGCCGTCGAAGGCCCGTTGAACGGGATTCACAACATCGCCGGTCCCGACATCTACACCCTCGACGAGCTGGGCCGGATCACCCTGTCCCACAAGGGCGACAACCGTACGGTGGTCGTCGACCCGACCGCCGGCATGTTCGCGGCGGTGCACGGTGACGTCCTCACCGACAAGGGCGCCCAACTCGCGCCGACGCACTACACCGACTGGCTCTCCTGACCGATCGGCGTCCACCTGCGCCCTCGCCCAAGCCCTGGCCCTGGACCTCGCCCAAACTCTGGACCTCGCCCAAGTCGTGGGCCTCGCCCCGATGAGAAACGCGGCCCGCCGCAGTCAATCCGTTCGAACAAACGTTTACTGAACGGAGAGCGCAGCATGCGGTTCGTCATCAGGTTGTCGGCTGCGGCGGTGGCCCTGTGCCTCGCCGCCGTCCTCACCGGTCCGGCGTACGCCGGCGACCGGCAGGACGGCAGACGCACGCACGAGGGGAGCATCGACGGCGCCCCCTACCGAATCGAGATGCCCAGGCACTGGAACGGCACCCTGGTGCTGTTCAGCCACGGGTACTACCTGAAGGACTTCCTCCCCGCCGAAGTGGCGCTGGCGGCGTACCCCAGCACGGAGAGCTGGCTGCTCCAGCACGGGTACGCGCTGGCGGCGTCGGAGTACAAGGGGCGGGGCGTCGGTTACGCGGTCGAGGACGCCATGACCGACCAACTCGCCCTGCTGAACCACTTCCGGGCGGAGATCGGTACGCCTCGGCGCACCATCAGCCACGGGATGTCGCAGGGCGCGGTGATCGCCGCGCAGCTCGCCGAGCGGCACCCGGGGCGGTTCGCGGGCACGGCGGGAATGTGCGGCGAGGTGGACACACCCGGCTCGTGGAACAGCGCGCTGGACATCCAGTTCGTGGTGAAGACGCTGCTGGCGCCGGGCGCGGACATCGATCTGGTGCGGCCGGCCGATGCGGCGACCGCGGCCGCGCACACCGAGGCGCTGGCCTCGGCCGTGCGGGAGGCGCGCGGTACGAAGGAGGGGCGCGCGCGGCTGGCGCTGGCCGGCGCGGTCGCCAACATTCCCACCTGGTACTCGCCGTTCGAGCCCGAGCCGACGCAGCTGACCGAGCGGATCGCCGCGCAGTCGGCCTGGGTCGAGTACGCCTACGGCTACGGTCTCGGCCCCACCGGCCGGCTCGACCTGGAGGCCCGCGCCGGCGGCAACCCGTCGTGGAACACGGGCGTCGACTACGAGCGCCAGCTCGCCCGGTCCGCCCTACGCGACCTGGTCCGCGAGGCGTACGCGGCCGCGGATCTCGACCTGGGTGCGGACCTGGACACCCTCGCGGGCGCCGAGCGGATCGGCGCGGACCCGGCCGCGGTCGCTTACACCAAGCGGCACGGGCTGGTCGACGGCACGGCACGTACGCCGACGCTCACCCTGCACACCACGGGTGACGGCGGGGCCCCCAACGACCAGGTGCGCTGGTGGGCGGAGCAGGTGGAGCGGCACGGCACCGGCGACTTCCGCCAGCTCTATCTCGCGCGCGGCGGGCACTGCTCGTACAGCTCGGCGGAGGAGATCGTCGCGCTGCTCACGCTGGACCGGAACATCGCGACCGGACAGTGGGGGAACCTCGGCCCGTCCGCCCTGGACGCCAGGGTCCGCGCGTTCGGTCCCGAGTACCAGACGGTGCTCGACTTCGGAACGGGCGACGTCAGGCCTGTCACGCCGGCGTTCACCGGGTACGTGCCTCCGGCATTTCTGCGGCCGACACGCTGAAAATCTTTTCCATGTTCCCTCTCGGGCATCATTCACCGGTTGAATTGATGCCCGAGGGGGAATTGCGGTGTCGGTCTATTCCTGTGGCAAATGGCAGGTGAGCGACACTGAAGTTACCCATAAGTATCTCGTGACTTCTTTCACACACCCCAGTAGAACCCGTTTCGATTGCCCAATCGAAAGGGGATCTGCGTGGACACCAGACACAGCAGCACGCTGCAAGAAAGAGGTCTGTCTCGACGTCGCTTCATTGGAGGAACTGGTTCTATTTTCGGCGCCGTCGCCCTGGGCGCACTCGACCTTCCGACCGCCTCGGCACAGCCGTTCGAGGCCAATGTGATCGAACCCGGTGCACGGGTTTCCGCACTGGTGATTGGCACGGGATACGGAGGTTCCGTCACCGCACTGCGACTCGCTCAGGCCGGTGTCGACGTCCACATGGTGGAAATGGGCATGGCCTGGGACACCCCGGGAACGGACGGGAAGATCTTCGCCAACACCACCACTCCGGACCACCGGTCCTTCTGGCTGCGCACCCGGACCAAGCAGCCCCTGAGCAACTTCCTCGGTTTCCCGATCGACAAGGACATCCCCCGGTACACGGGCATCCTGGACGCCGAGGAGATGGGCGGCATCATCGTCTACCAGGGACGGGGAGTCGGCGGCGGTTCCCTCGTCAACGGCGGTATGGCCGTGACGCCGCTGCGGTCCCGCTTCCCCGGAGTGCTCCCGTCGGTGAACGCCGACGAGATGTACGACGTCTACTACCCGCGGGCGAACACGAACCTCGGCGTCAACTCGATCGACCCGGCCTGGTTCGAGACCGCGGAGTGCTACCAGTACGCGCGTGTGGGCCGCAAGCACGCCGGCCGCTCCGGCTTCCCCTTCATGTTCGTTCCCAACGTCTACGACTGGGACTACATGAAGCGCGAGGCCGCGGGGACGGCGACCAAGTCGGCCCTGGCCGGCGAGATCCTCTACGGCAACAACCACGGCAAGAAGTCACTTCAGAAGACCTATCTCGCGCAGGCCCGCGCGACCGGCCGGGTCAGCATCTCACCGCTGCACAGGGTCGCCACGGTGACGCCCGCGACGGGCGGCTACTCCGTGACCATCGAGCAGCTCGACACGAACGGGGCCGTCACCACCACCAAGACCGTCCTGGCCGAGCGGGTGTTCTTCGCCGCCGGCAGCGTCGGCACCAGCAAGCTCCTGGTCCGGCTGAAGGCGACCGGAGCGCTGCCCGGGCTCAACGGCGAGATCGGCAGGGGCTGGGGCGAGAACGGCAACGTCATGTGCGGGCGGGCGAACCATCTGTGGGACCCGACGGGGGCCCTTCAGTCGTCGATCCCGACCGCGGGCATCGACAACTGGGCCGCGGGCGGGGCGTTCGCCGAGGTGGCGCCGCTGCCGACCGGTATCGAGACCTGGGCGTCGTTCTACCTGTCCATCACCAACAACCCGCACCGCGGCCGGTTCACCTGGAACGCGGCGACGGGAAAGGTCGAACTCGACTGGCAGACCGCCTGGAAGCAGTCCTCGATCGACATGGCGAAGACCATCTTCGACAAGATCAACGCCAAGGAAGGGACCATCTACCGCACCGACCTGTTCGGCGTCTACAAGATCTGGGGGGACCACCTCACGTACCACCCGCTCGGTGGGGCGGTGCTCAACAAGGCCACTGACAACTACGGCCGTCTGTACGGCCATGCCGGCCTCTATGTGATGGACGGTGCGCTGATCCCCGGCAACACCACCGTCAATCCGTTCGTGACCATCACCGCGCTCGCCGAGCGCAACATCGAGAAGATCATCGCCGAGGACTTCTGACCACTCCCGCGTCGCGTCCGGGCGACGTGCGGACTACCGCGGGCCGTGGGCGATACGCCCCGGCCCGCACTCCGTCGCCTGCTCCGACTTCCGATCCCGATCCCGCTCCCGCTCCTGGTGCGTCACCTGCCCTGGGCCGAGGGCAGCACACAGGCGGTGTCGAGACCCAGCACGTGGTTGAGCCGGCCGAACGCCAGCCACGAACCGATGCTCATGCTCAGCTCCACGATCTCCGCCTGGCTGTAGTGCGCCTTCATCCGGTCCCAGAACCCGTCGTCCAGGTTGTGGTGGTCGACCGCGTAGCGTTCCGCGTACTCGGCCGCGAGCCGGGTGCGGTCGTCGAAGACGTCCGTGGTCCGCCACTCGGCGACCGCGTCGAGGAACCCGTCCTCGACGGTCTCCCCGTCGCGCTCGGTACGCCAGTCCAGGCAGAACAGGCACCCGTTGATCTGCGCGATACGCAGCCGCGCGGCCTCGAACTCACGCAGTCCGAGGGTCGTGTACTCGTAGACGGACAGGGAGAAGTTGCTGGCGGCCTGGCCAATCCTGGGCACCATGTCGCCCCAGACGTACGGGATGGGCTCGGCGCCCTCGGGGATGTCGATCTGCATGATCACTTCTTTCCCAGTCTGCCCACCGCGGGGCGCAGCGGGACGTCGAGTGCGTCGAAGAGGCCCGGTTCGGCCTCGACGAGCCAGTCGATGGCGTTGACCAGCCGGCCGACCGCGGTCGCGTTGCCGCCGGCGGCCCGGTTCTCCCCCTCGTCCGTGGCCTCGACCGTGACCTCGATACGGGGGCGCCCTTCGATGATCACGCGATGGGCGCCCGCTCCCCCGTCGGGCGCGGTCGGCCAGTCCGGGGCACAGTCGGCGTGGATCCGGGTCACGTGCTCGATGACGATGCGGGGCTCGCCCTCGACCATGCCCTGCACCTCGAGGCGTACGGCTCCCTGGGTGCCGGCCGCGAACTCCCCCATCGTGCCGGTCACGACGGTCGCGTCGAGGGCGCGGCGGTCCAACGTCTCCTCGATACCGTCCAGTTCGGCACCGAGGGCCCGTGCCATCATCCGCAGCTGTCCGCCCCAGATCATGGTCGGAATGCCGTCGGCGAGCATCAGCGGCTGGTAGTCCAGCGGATGCCCCATGCCGATCAGCTGACGGACGGCTTCCTCCTGGTCGTAGGTCGAGTAGTCGAAGATCTCCTGGCAGCGGATCACGTCGATGTCGGAGCCCAGTCCGCTGACCAGGAGTGGCAGCACGTCGTTGGCCCAGCCCGGGTCGACACCCGACACGAACAGCGATCCGCCGCCGGCCTCGACGGCCTCCAGCAGTACGTCACGTATCTCCGGGGGTGCGTTTCGGCAGTCGTACATGCCGTACACGGACGGCGAGACGACCACCGCGCCGGCCCGCACGGCCCGGCCGATGTCCTCCAGGGCGCCGTCGAGACGCACGTCGCCGGAGGCCGCGTACACGACCGCGCGGGGGCCCGCCGAGAGTACGTGGTCCACGTCGTCCGTCGCCGGCACGCCGAGGTGCCGTCCCAGTCCGCTGAGCTCGCCCGCGTCCTTGCCGACCTTGGCGGGACTGGACACCAGCACGGCCACAAGGCTGAGCATCGGGTGCGCGTCGACGGCTCTGATGGCCGCACGCCCGACGTTGCCTGTGCCCCAAACCACCGTGGGAATCATGGCCGGAGGGTAACGATGCACCCCAAAACTTCCCATAGCCGTGCACGAGGAATCGCGCCCGGTGCGGGGCGATATCGCGGGTGGCCGTCGTCCGGGTGCCCGGGAGCGGACGAATTCGGTTGCGGTGGGGCCGGTGTGCCGGGTGGGGTGGACGCGTGGAGGGAGCCGGGGGGCGGGCGCGACGGTCGCCGACGAGAAGCGCGGCAGGCCGCCGAACACTCTCCCCGCACGCGGTGTCCATGTCCTCGCGCACATGTAGTTCATCATCGGGTGGGGTGCGACTCGGTGTATTGGACGAGAGTTCCCGCCGAGGTGGGCCGGGCGGACAGGGCTCGTGCCGTCAGCCTCCCGTTCCGGACGCGGCGAAGATCACGTAGAGCGTGAGCAGAAAGGCCAGGGTGCCCGGGGCCACGGTCATGGCGGCGCGCAGCATCGACGCGGTGGAGCGCGCGCCGGTCGAGTGGTGGGTCGAGACGGCCATCACGGCCAGCAGGACCGGGAGCGCGGCGAGGATGCCGCCGGTGAAGGCGCCGAGTGTGCCGGCGACGGTCACGGCGAGCAGGACCGTGGTGGCCGACACCGCCATCCGCACGGGTATGTCCCAGCCGTGCGCGCGGCGCGGCGGCCGGTCCTCGCAGGCAGGGGCGGGCCAGGTCCGCAGTCCGGCGAACGTCACGGCCAGGATCAGGGCCGCCGTGAGCCATACGTCCGTGCACACAGCCGCGAGCAGACCGGCGCCGGCCGCGCAGGCGAGGGCGGCCGCGAGGGTGCGGGACGGGCGCAGTGCGGGGGCGAGCCGCCCGTAGGCGAGGCAGAAGGACACCACGGCGAGTTGTGCGGCGATGTTGCCGTGCGCGGCGCGTGCGGCCGCGGTGCTTCCGCCGTCGCACCACATGAGGGCCAGGAACGGGCCCGACGTGGTCGGCGCGCCGAGCAGCAGCCCACCCCGGTGAGGGCCCGAACGCCGGGCGACGAGAGAGACGAGAAGGACAAGAGAGGGAGCCAGGACGGTCCGGAGGACCAGGATTTCCATACCTGCGATCCTGGTACGGATTACGCCGATTTAGGCTCGGACTTCTCGGCGCCAGGGCGGCTCTCACTGAGTAAATCTCGACCATCCGGTGGATTCGCCGAGTATCTGTAGCATGGCGTGATGGACCGTATCGACCGGCAGCTGCTCACGATCCTCCTCGCCGACGGCCGCGCGACCTATCAGGAGCTGGGTCGTCAGGTGCAGCTGTCGGCCAACACCGTCGCCGACCGGGTACGGCGGCTCCAGGCGTCCGGCGTCGTCCGCGGCTACCGGGCCGACCTGAACCTGGCGGCGTTCGGCCGCGGGCTGGAGCTGCTCAGTGACGTGCGACTGCGTGAGGGCGTGGACCGCACCGCCTTCGAGACCGAGCTGCACCAGGTGCCGCAGGTGGTCGGCGCGATGCGGCTGACCGGGGACTACGACTACCAGTTGCGGATGGCGTGCACCGACGCCCGGGAGTTCGAGACGGTCATCGACCGCCTCAAGGCCGACTTCGGCGTACGGGAGTTGCGCAGCCGGCTGCTCCTGCACGAGGTGCCACTGGGTCCGGACCGTGCACTGGAGCCCTGACGGGCCGGCGTGGGGTGGGTGGGGCTACGAGGCGCTCGGCGCGACGGAGGGACCGATGCCGGTCAGCTCCTCGATGGTGCCGCCGAGCTTGGTGCGGAACTGCTCCAGCATCTCCGGTTCCTTCGCGCTGACGATCCACCGCGTGCCGACGAGGTACTTGCCGCCGTAGACGGCCGCCGAGTCCAGCCAGGACCGCTTGTACTTCTCCTCCGGGAAGGTCGTGATGAGGTAGTCGACCTTCTCCGTGTGGCAGATGCCCTGCCGCAGTTCGTCGGCGTCGATCCGGATCTCCGGCTTGCAGCCGGTGAGGTTGGCGATCACCTCCACCTTGGCCGGCGCCACGGCCGCGGCCTCGGGGGCGGCGGTCACCTCGGAAGCATCTGACGCCTTGGACGTCTTGAGATCCGCGGCGGCGTCGTCTCCTCCGCTGCACGCCGTCACCAACGGCAGGAGCAACAGGAT
This sequence comes from Streptomyces sp. NPDC088387, assembly GCF_044753385.1. Taxonomy (NCBI): domain Bacteria; kingdom Bacillati; phylum Actinomycetota; class Actinomycetes; order Kitasatosporales; family Streptomycetaceae; genus Streptomyces; species Streptomyces sp. NPDC088387. Next base: position 477,305 of record NZ_JBIVNC010000006.1, on the reverse strand, counting down.
CCCCAACACCGCGGCCCCACGCGCCAGTTGCGCGCTGGACCGGGGACGACGGCTGCGGTCTCGGGTGTACTGCTGCGGCACGTGGCCTCTCCGTATCGGGACGTTCCGAACTCCTGCTGCCCGCACGAACGGGCCGGCTTACGCCTGGAGATACGGCTGCCCGGGAGCCACTGTTCACCGCGCGCGCCATCTTGCACGGGTCCGACGCGTTCACGACCCTGCTGTCCGAGACGTGGCCCACCACGCCTCCCCACTTCCTCGCCTGGAGGCGTTGCGCTTGGGTTTCCGCACGGGGACGACCTGGAGTCGGCGCATCCGGCCCTTACGCGTGTGTGCCGGTCGTGGCTTCGAGGTCGGTGGCGAGGGCGTGGAGCCAGACGTCCAGGTCGACCAGGGGGGCCAAGGACGCCGGTGGGACGCTGGGCGTGATCTCCCTTGAAAGCGGCGGGAGTTGGATGCGGAGTGCGTCCTGCGAGAAGTCGGCCGCGCGGGTCGCGGCCCTCGCCAGTTCGTCGGCGGCCTCAACCGCCCAGCGCAGTACGCCGGGTGACAAATGTGCCTCGCCCTCCCAGCGGGGCAGCCAGTACGCGCCGACCAGTACGCGGGAGCCGTAGTTGAGGGCGGCGAGCCAGTCCGGGGCGCCCTCGGCCGTGGGGGGTGTGGCGTCGGCGCCGTACTGGGCGTAGGCGGCCTCGGCGATGTGCAGCCGGTGCTGGATCAGCCGCAGTGATCCGTCGTCGGCCTGCGCGCGGGGGCCGGCCACGGCGTCGGCGGTGGCCCGTACCAGCGGCCCGGTGGCCCGCAGCAGCATCGCCACGCTCCGCCGGATCTCGGCCCGCGCCCCGGAGGGCCAGGCGAGCACACCGCACACCAGCCCGATCGCGCTGCCGGTCAGCACATCGGCGAGCCGGACCTCCGCGAGATGCCAAGTCACGGGTGAGAGCTGGGCGAACGCCATCGACACGACCAGGGTGAACAGCCCCTGCGCCCAGGCCGGTCCGCCGACCGGGCCGACCGAGAAGGCCACGAGCATGGTCGGCAGCAGCAGCCACTCGTACACCGCCGTGGTGTCTCCCGCAGCGATCATGAGCACACCGGCGGCGACCGCGCCGACCAGCGTCCCGGTGGCGGCCGAGCGGACCGCGGCCCAGGTGGCGCCCGCCGTGGTGCGGCCGAGGGTGAGGACGCTCAGCAACACCCAGAATCCGTGCGAGAGGTCGAGCGACCCGGCCACCAGACGGGCGAACGCCAGGCCGAGGGCGATCCGGACGGCGTTCTGGAAGACGACGGACCGCCGGGTGAGGTTGCCGGTGACGCGGACGGACCAGAGCCGGGCCGGCGACACGTCGGCGTACCAGAACTGCTCGTGGGGCAACCCGGGAACCCGCTGGTGGGAGCCGGTCGCCAGGCCGACGGCCGTACGCGCGGTCACGGCGGAGATCGCGACCGTCAGCACGGTCGACTGCCGCCGCATACGTTCGTGCGAGCCGTCCCCGCCACGGCCGGGAGCACCGCTCAGCTCGGCCAGGAACCGGTGAGTCATCTCCTCGATCAGTTCGGGACCGGCGACGGCGTGTCCACCGCGCAGGACACCCGCCGTGTCCGTGCAGGTCGCCGCCACGCCGTGCAGCAGGGTCGCCGAGGCCATGTCCCCCGGCGCGGGGGGAAGTTCGGCGACGGCGGCGAGCTGGTTCAGCAGACGGCGGGTCGCCGAACCTGCCTGGGCCAGCGCGCGGTCCGTCCGTCCCGCCCCGGTGGGCCGGCTGCCGGGCGCCTGGTGGGAGAAGCGCAGCTCCCGTCCGGCCGCCCGCAGCCGCGCGGCCCACCCTGCGTCCACGACTCCGCCGCGCGCTGCCTCGGTCGCGGCCCGGGCGGCGAGGTCCAGAGCGTCGGCCAGCCGGTCGGGATACGACGGCCGTGCCGGCTCCGGGAGCAGCCACCGCTCGCACAGGATGAGCAGCGCCGCCCCGACGGCCAGCCCGGTCAACCGGTCCGGCAGGGTGTCGGGCGCGTAGGGCGGGAAGCACGCCAGGATGTAACAGAGCTGGAGCCCGGGGACCACGGCGGCCAACCGGGGCGCACACGAGGCGGCGAAGGGCAGCACGAACCCCACAACGAACATGCCGGCGGCGGCCGACCAGGTCGCCACCGCGAGCGCCGTACCGAGGGTGACCAGTACGGCGGCGGTCGGTACGGCCCGCAGCACCGCGCCCGCACGTCGGCGGCCGGAGCCCGGCAGCGGCGAGAGAACCCCGAACGCGATGACCGCGAACAGGGCGTAGACACCGGCGACGGGCCGGTCCAGCAGGTGTACCGCCGGGTAGAAGCCGGCCGTCGACGCGACGGTGACCCGTAGCGCTCGCCGGCCCGCGCCCCGGAATTCGGCGGGCGACGGCAGCTTCGGCATGAGCGCTTCCTCTCCGGTGACCCGGCGGCCGGGCCCGTCACCACGGAGGACCGGTCACCACGGGCCCCGCACCACGGGGGTCCGCGTGGCGACACATCATGCCGAGCCGCGGCCCCGGAGCGGGTGGGCCGCACCCGGGTCCGGCACGGGACCGCCCGACCAGCCCACCACGGTCAGGTCGGGCTGGGTCCGGAGCATCATGCGCAGCCCGGCCCGCGTCAGTTCCTCGTCATCGGCCAGCAGAACACGAATCACAACGGCTCCTCCAAGCGCACGGTGGCGTCAGGGGCGCCGGCGCCGGGAGCGGTGGTGTCAGGGGCGGTGGCGCCGGGAGCGGTGGTACCACGGGTGGTCGCCTCACGGTTGGTGACCCCCATGGTCGGGATGGTCGCTACGACGCTCCAACCGCCGCCGCCCGCCACCGGCCACCCCGGCTCTCCTCCCCCCACAGCCGTGCCGTCATCCACGACCCGCACCACCACACTCCCCCCGAGGGCACCGACCTCGACGGCGGCCACCGCGTGTGTCGGCCGCGCATGGCGTACGACGTTGGTGAGTGACTCCTGCACGAGCCGCCCGACGGTCTCCGCGACCGCACCGGCGAGCCCACGCAGCAACTCCGGCTCCGGCAGCCGCAGTTCGACGGTGACGTCGGCGGGCAAGCGGCCCACCAGGCCACGCAGCCCGGCACCGAGGTCGTACGGGTCCTCGGGCCAGGGTGTGCCGGTCAGCAGGCCCAGGATCCGGTCGAGGTCGGTCATGGCGTCCCCGGCCGGCCGCGGTGGGCACGAAAACGCCTTGCTGACGCAGGTGTTGGGGCGGAACCGTTTCCTTGGGCGCCGCGTGTCCTCCTTCGCGGAAGGTGGTTCCACGCCGCGGAACCGTCGGTGAAGGGGGAAGCCGTGGGAGAGGTACGCGAGGGGGCACGGGCAGGGGCATGGGCCGTCGGCGGGATCGTCGGCCTGGCGGTGCTGTACGTGGTCGGGGTGTTCGCCTTCGGCGGCGCGGGATGGATCACCGCCCCCTTCCGCGGTGAGGCGGACGAGCGCGAGAACACCGTGGCCTCGGGCGAGTTCCGGCAGAGCACGTACGAGGAGTTCTTCGATCTGTGCGAGGCCGTGCAGAACGCCGAGGGGACGATCCAGGCGCTCCAGGACGAGCGGAAGACCGCCTCGGAGACCCGTGCCTCGCAGATCGACCAGTCGATCACCGCGCTGAAGGTGACACGGATCGAGTCGGTCAACGACTACAACTCCAAGGCCGCCCAGGAGCATCGCGCGCCCTTCCGCGACAAGGACCTTCCGTACCGGCTGGACGCCGCCGCCGAGCACACGACGTGCACCAACTGATCCCCGCCGCATTCCGGGAAGAGGGCAGCACCCATGAAGAAGTTCGCACGTATGACCATGGCCACCGTCATCGCGCTCGTTGTGGGCGTCGGCCTGACGTCCTGCACCGACTCCAGCCAGGACAAGGAGAACAAGGCCAAGCAGGCGGGCTACGACCATCTCGTGGCCCAGCAGCCCGCGGGCCGGATGGAGTACTCGCCGACTCGTGAGGCGATCAACCAGTGGGTCAAGACGTGGGGGAAGCGGGGCAAGCTCTCGTACGTCTACATACAGAACGCCAATGGCGAGTACGGGTACTTCATCATGAAGGGGCTGCCGGTGCCGCGCTGCAAGATGCTCACTCCGACGGAGCGAGTGGAGTCCACCAGCAACGGCGTGGCGGTGCTCTCCCAGCCGGGCATGGACGGCACGTACACCACGGGGTCCACCTGCAACGCGTACTACGGCTTCGACGCGACGACGAACGCGTACATGGAGTTCACCGTCGGCACCAACCAGTCGTTCTTCCTGTTCGACAAGCCCATGACGATGCCGGAGTACGCCAGCGCCAAGCAACTGGGACCGACGTCGGTGAAGGACGTCGACTAGCGGCGCCGGTCGCCAGACCGACGGCGTTGATCGCCGCCGACGGGCCCGGCACGCGGATCGTCAAAGATCGGGTGTGAAGCGGCCCGGCACCGCGCGGCCCGGCACCGCGGGCCGACAGACTGGCCGTGGACGGCAAGACGCTCCTGGAAGGAAGCAACCCATGTTCACCTACTCGGCCAATCCGGTGCGTGTGGTGTTCGGCAGCGGCACGGTGGCGTCGCTGCCGGAGGAGGTACGGCGGCTGGGGGCGCGCCGGGTGCTGCTGCTGGGCGGGCGCTCACTGGCCGCGCAGGCCGACCGGATCGCGGAGGACCTCGGTGACCTGCTGGCGGCGCGCTTCGACGGGGCCACGATGCACACGCCCGTCGCCGTGACCGAGCGCGCGCTGGAGGTCGTGGCCCGCGCGGACGCCGACTGTGTCGTCGCCCTGGGCGGCGGTTCCGCCACCGGTCTCGCGAAGGCGATCGCGCTGCGCACGGATCTGCCGCAGATCATCGTGCCGACGACGTACGCCGGGTCCGAGATGACGCCGGTGGTCGGGCAGACCGCCGACGGGCACAAGACCACGCAGTCGTCGCCGAAGGTGCTGCCCGAGGTCGTGGTGTACGACGTCGACCTCACCCTGGGTCTTCCGGTCACGGTGTCGCTCACCAGCGGGATCAACGCCATGGCGCACGCGGTGGAGGCCCTGTACTCCCCCGACGCCAATCCGGTCGTCGACCGGTTCGCGCTGGAGGCGATCCGGCTGCTGGCCTCCGCCCTGCCCCGGATCGCCGTGGAGCCGGCCGACCGGGACGCACGGACGGACGCCCTGCACGCCGCGTGGCTCGCGGGTACCTGTCTCGGCTCCGTGGGCATGGCCCTGCATCACAAGCTGTGCCACACCCTGGGCGGCAGCTTCGGTCTGCCGCACGCCGAGACGCACACGGTGGTGCTGCCGTACGCGATGGCGTACAACGCCGCGGGCGCCCCGGACGCGATGCGGCGGATCGCGGAGGCGCTGGGCGCGCCCGACGCGGCCACCGGCGTGTACGACCTGATCGCAGGGCTGCCGGTGCCGCACTCACTGGCCGGGCTGGGGCTCGCGGAGGTGGACCTCGCGAAGGCGGCCGGGCTCGCCGTCGCACAGCCCTATCCGAATCCCCGGCCCGTGACGAGGGACGGCGTCGAGGACCTGCTGCGCCGGGCACGGGCCGGCAGCCGCCCCGCCGCCGCCCACGGCACCCCGCCGGATCTGCGCCCGCTGACCACGCAGGTGGTGGAGAGCTTCGCGGCCGCCCCCGACGCCCGGCTGCGGTCGCTGATGCAGGAGTTGGTCCGCACCCTGCACTCCTACGTGGTGCGCACCGACCTCACCCAGCAGGAGTGGGAGTACGCCATTGGCTTCCTCACCCGCACCGGGCACATCACGACCGACACCCGCCAGGAGTTCATCCTGCTCTCCGACACACTCGGTGTGTCGAGCGTGGTCGACGTCCTCACCAACTCCCGTACACCCGACACCACCCCCTCGGCCGTCCTCGGCCCCTTCTACGTCCAGGGGCCGCCCGAGACCGAACAGGGCGCGGACCTCGCCGACGGCCTGCCCGGCACCCCGTTGTGGACGGACGTCCGTGTGACCGACCCGGAGGGCGTCCCCGTGGCGGACGCGGTCGTGGACGTGTGGCAGTCCAACGCGGACGGTTTCTACGACGTACAACTCCCGGACGTCGACGGCCCGGTGCTCCGCGCCCGTTTCCGTACGGACGGCGACGGCCGGCTCAGGTTCTGGACAATCCTGCCCTCGCCCTACCCGATCCCGGCCGACGGCCCGGTGGGACAGATGCTCGACGCGGTGGCGCGGCACCCGTTCCGGGCGCCGCATCTGCACTTCATGATCGCCAAGGACGGCTTCCGGACCCTTGTCACCCAGTTGTTCGTCCGCGGCGGCGACTATCTCGACTCGGACACCGTCTTCGGGGTGAAGGACGGTCTTGTCGTCGGCTTCGAGGAGCAGTCGGGCGAGGCCCCCGACGGACGCACGCCGAAGGAGGGATGGCGCCGCCTGGACTTCACCTTCCGGATCTCACCGGCCGGGTGACGGTGGTCAGTTGTCGGGCAGGGGCCAGGTCTCGCGCACCTTGTCCAGGCGTCGGTACGCGTCGTCGAACCACTTGTCGCTCAGGGGCATGGCCATCGACACGGTCGTCAGCGGCCCCTGGTCCTCCCTGACGCTGACCCGGCAGCCGTGGTTGTGCTCGTCGAGATCGATGAACAGGGTGGGCATGGGCGACTTCTCGCACCAGGCGATGTCGTACCCGGCGTCGAGCGCGTCGAGTGCCTGCTGCCATTCGTCCAGGTCGTGGCCGTCGATCAGGGAGGTGATCGTGCCGCCGACGAATCGGCCCTCGACCCGGAACTCCGCGTTGAGGTAGTCCCTCCCGCCGGAGTTCTGGGCCACGTCCCTGCCGGTGATCCGGAGGGTGATGGCATTGCCGCCACCCTCGATACGGATCAGTTCCATCGGCTCCTCGGCCATCGGGTCCCCTCCCGGCTCACGCGTGTTCTCGAAACACTATCCGGCGACAGGCGCGGAGGGGGACGGAGGGCCGCCCGCCCTCTTCGGAGACCCGCCCTCTTCAGGGACCCGCCCTCTTCGGGGACCGCCCTCTTCGGGGACCGCCCTCTTCGGGAACCCGCTCTCGTCAGGGAACCCGCCAGAGTCGGATCACCCGGTCCTGCCCGCCGCTGGCCAGCGTTCGGCCGTCGGGGGCGAAGGCCAGGCCGTGGGCCGGGCCCACATGCCCCTCCAGGGCGAGGAGTCGCGCACCCGTGCCGGTGTCCCAGAGGCAGATCGCGCCGTCCATGGCACCGGTGGCGAGGATCCGGCCGTCGGGGCTGAAGGCCAGGCCCGCCGAACCCTGCGGCGGCCCCTCCAGGACCCGTAGATCCTCGCCGTCGCGGGCGTCCTTGAGCCGCGCCACGCCGTCACCGCGGACGGTCGCCAGCAGACGGCCGTCGGGACTGAACGCGACGCTCGTGTACGGGGTCCGGCCGGGAATCTTCCACCGGGGCTGTCCGGTCGGAACGTGCCACATCCGGGTGGTCCTGGACTGGCCGCCCCCGACGACGTCGCGCCCGTCGGGGCTGAACGCCACCGAAGTGACCCAGCCCCCGGGCCACTTCATGACATGGCCGGGTTCGCCGGTGCCCGCGTCCCACAACCGGATCGCGCCGTCGCTGCCGCCGGTGGCGACCGTGCCGCCGTCGGGGCTGAACGCGACGCAGCCGACCGAGGAGGCCCATCCCGGGTACTTCACCGAGAGGCGTTCGTCGCCCGTCCGCGCGTCCCACAGCCGCAGGTACCTGCCGCACCCGGTGGCGATGGTGGCGCCGTCGGGGGCGAAGGCGACGGCCGCCCGGAGGCTGGTGCCCATGGGCAGCGGGCTGCGCGGTTCTCCGCTGTCCGTGTCCCAGAGCCGTACGACCTTGTCCCAGCTCCCTGTCACGAGGGTGCGGCCGTCGGGGCTGAAGTCGAGGAAGTACACCTCGCTGCGGTGGCCGTCGAGCGTGCGGTACGGGTCGCTCCGGAGGGGCCGGGTCGCGGGGCGGGAGGTCACAACTGCCGTGTCGGCGAAGGCCGTTGAGTCGACAGGCGTCGGCGCGGGGTCTGGGTCGGCCGGCGGCGGCGCGTCGGCCGGGAGCCCGGCGGTCGTCCCGCTCAGCTCGTCCGCGACGGTCCTCGCGTCCGGCCGCTCCGCCGGGTCCTTCGCGAGCAACGCGGCTACCAGGTCCGTGAGTTGCTCCGGCAGGTCGGGGCGCAGCTCGCGCAGCGGCCGGGGCTCCTCCTCCAGGTGCTGGTGCATCAGGGCGAACACCGGTGCGTCCGCCGGGAACGGTGGGTGGCCGGCAAGGAGTTCGTACAGGACGCAGCCCAGGGCGTACAGGTCGGCGCGGGCGTCGACGTCCTGGGCGCGCCACTGCTCGGGCGCCATGTAGAGCGGGGTGCCGATGATGCCTCCGGTCGTGGTCAGGGCCACGGAGGCGTGGGTCGAGCGGGCGATGCCGAAGTCACAGATCTTCACGTGGTCGCCGGGCTGCACAAAGAGGTTGCCCGGCTTGAGGTCGCGGTGGACGACTCCGGACCGGTGCGCGGCGTCCAGTGCCCGAGCGGTCTGGGCGACCAGGTTCAGGGTCCGCTCGACCGGCAGGGTGCCGGGGTGGGCGGCCAGCAGGTGGGCGAGATCCTGACCGCGCAGGAGTTCCATGACGATGAACAGGAACGAGTTGTGCTCGCCGGCGTCGTGCACGACGGTGATGCCCGGGTGCTGGAGTCCGGCGAGGGTGGACGCCTCGCGGTGGAACCGGCGTACCGCCGCCGGGCCGACCGGTGTCGGCAGCACCTTCACCGCCACGTCACGGCGGAGGACGGAGGAGTCGCGGCCCATCCAGACCTCGCCCATGCCGCCGCGGCCGAGCAGTTCCGTCAGGTGGTAGCGGCCCGCGAGTGTCAGACCGGACAGCTCCATGCCCACTCCTCGTCGGCGCCTGCGCTCAGGTGTCGCGACGCTCCTCCGCCGCTGCGGGCCACGCTACAACTCCCCCGGCGGCCCCCGCCCGTCCCGGTGTCAGCGCACCACGTCGTCGAGTTGGGGCACCACCTGCGTCAGCCGGACCACACCCCACAGGATCAGTCCCGCGCCGATCGTCTCGGGGAGGAGCCACCAGCCCGTGCGGATGGTCTCGTCGAACAGGGCGACGCCCAGGAGCAGGCTCACCGCCGCGTCGCCGACGGTCAGCGCGGGCTGTGACGCGGCGAGGGGACCGGCCTGTAGGGCGTTCTCCAGCAGCAGGAGTGCGGCGATCCCGGTGAGCGCGAAGCCGTAGGTCTGCCAGGCGGTGAGGAAGCCCGTCAGGCCCGCGTCCGTGTAGCGGCCGGTGGCCGACTTGAGGAGGGCGGCGGTGAGTGCGTTGCCGATCGCGGCACTGGCCGCCAGGGCCGCGGCCCGGAACAGCGGCGAGGGCACGGTCCGTACGAGCAGCACCGCGGCGGCCATCGCGCCGAGGGTGAGGGCCAGGGCGGGGACCCAGCGTTCCATGGAGGCCTGCTGCTTGGTGCCGGCCGGGGCCGCCGCGGCGAGCAGGAGCACCAGGCCGGCGACCACACCGGTGACCGCCCACCATCCGTCGACGCCGAGCCGCCGGCCCAGGAGGGGCACCGCGATGACCAGCGCGATCGGCAGTTCCAGGATGAAGACGGGCTGGACGAGCGCCATCGGGCCGTTGACCAGGGCGAGGGCCTGGAACAGTGCCGCCGCGGTGACACCGACGATGCCGATGGCCCAGGCGGGCCGGCGCACTAGCGCGAGCAGCAGACGTACCCCGCCGCCCTGGGAGACCGTGGCCGCGGCCTTGCGCTGGTACGCCGTGCCCGCCGCGTTGCTCACGGCGCCGAGGACGGCGAAGAGCACGGCCAGCAGCATCATGTGTCCACCATGCCTCCCGCGGGCCCGGGGCTCACTTCGGCCGGGGCACCCGCCGGATCACGGCCGATCACGGCCGATCACGCCCGGGAATGCTCCGTGAAGCGTTTCCGCCACAGGTCGCGCAGCAGGGCGATCTCCGCCATGTGGTGGATGAACTCCAGGTTGGCGCCCCACAGCACCCCGGAGAAGGGTTCGTCGGGGTCGGAGCCGTAGGGGTACTGCGAGAAGCCGACCGTGTCGAGCTGCTCGTCGGTGACCGTGGCGACGCTGTCGCGCCAGCGGTCCATCAGCGCCCAGAAGTGCTCGACCGCCTCGGCCGCGGAGGGTGTGAAGTCGACCAGCTGCTTCGGTTCGTGCCGTCGCTCGCCGAAGGTCCACTCCCAGCCGCCGGCGAAGCAGAAGTGCAGATGTCCCAGGCGCCAGGCGATGGTGGTGACCGGCGAGTCGTCGGGCTCCGTCGGGCCGCTGTGGGCGAGGACCTCCTCGACCCGTGCGACGCTGACGCTCCAGTCCTCGGCCACCTTGGCGACGGTCATACCGCCGGCCACCTGGCGGGCGACCTCGGCGTACTCGCTCGCGGGAATCTCCGGGGCGCCCTGGTCGAGCACCCACTCCCCCGGCCCGAACGCCCGGGGCGTCACAGCCTCGGCCCGGCGCCGGACCGACCAGCAGCCGGCCACCGGCTCCCAGAGGAACTCCTCGTCGCCGAGTCCCGCCAGCCGTACCTCGGCCGTCTCCCTCGCGCAGTCAAACTGGTCGAGCAGCAGCCCCAACCGGCCGCTGCCCACACGCTCAGTCCCCATACCCGGCCCCCGTCATACCCGGCCCCCGTCATACCCGGCCCCGTCGCGGTCGTGTCCCTCGTACTGCTGGGGCGGAGGCTAGCGGCTGCCGCACGGCCGGCGCGACGGATTTCCGAGGCGCCGCGCCGCGCCGGGCCCGGCGCGGGCGACCGGGGCCTGCCCCGTCAGGGGCGCAGTGCCTTGCGGCGGGCCGCCGCGCGGGCGCGGCTCCAGGCTTCGGGGAGCTGCCGTTCACGGGCCCGGGACTCGGTGCGCTCCTGGCCGTACAGGAGACCCCAGGTGAAGCCGGCCTCGCCCGAGACCTGGGCGGAGACCGCCAGGTCGCGCAGGGTGTCGCGGGCCACGACGCTGTCGTGCTGGGCGCCGCTGACCTCCTGTAGGGCCTTGACGCGCTTGCCGAGGCGGCGGGCGGGCTTGCCGAGGGCCGGGCGGGCGGCCTCGGCGCCGTAGCGGAGCCGCTTGGCGGCCTTGCGGGCGTGGTGGATCGCGGCGTCACGCTCGGGTCCCGCGGGCTTGTCGAGCGCGGGTTCCATCCGCCGCACAAGCCGGTCGCGTTCCTTCAGGAGCGCCTTGAGCAGGACCTTCTTGGGCTTCCCCGCCGCCTTGGCACGCAGCGGCGGGGCGTCGGTGAGCGCCTTCAGCCCCTCCAGGAGGTTCAGGTAGCGGGGTGAGGCGAGCGCGTCGAGGGTGCGGCGCCTGCCTTCGGCCGACTGTGCCGCGTCCCAGGCCTGGAGCCGGGCGCCGACGGGGCCGAGGACCAGTTCGGCGGGGAGTTCCCGGACGCCGGACGTCAGCCGTTCCCGCAGCACCTCGTGGTCGCGTTCGGCGCCCAGCTCGCGGGCGAGCCACCGCAGGTCCGCGCGGATCGGGTCGGTGACCTTGCGGTCGAGTACGGAGCGGTAGGTGCGCAGGCTGCCGCGGAGCCGGCGGGACGTGGTGCGCATGCGGTGCACGGCGTCGGGCGCGTCCCGGCGGACGGCCGGGTCGAGGTCCCTGAGGTCGTCGGCGAGCCGGGCCACATGGGCCAGCACGTGCTCACCGGCGGACCCCGCGGCGGTCCGGGCGCTGCGGCCGGGTGTGCGCTCCAGCCTGGGTGTGGTCTCCCGCAGGGCGCGGACCACCTTGGCGGGGCTGTGCGTGCGGGCGATGCCGTTCTTGCGGAGCACCTTCTCGATGCCGTCCAGGAGCGCGGGGTCGCCGGCGTCGGCGAGCTCGATCTCCATCTCCGTCCAGAGCGTCTGTCCGCCGTCGTCGAGCAGTGAGTCGGCGTGCGCCGCGTCCAGGCTCAGCTCGGCCAGGACGTCGCCGTCGGCGTCGAGGAGCCGGCGCAGGGAGCGGGTGGAGCGGATGCGCACCACCGGGCGCAGCGGCGCCCCGCGGGTCCGGGAGAGGGTGAGCTCGCGGAGTTCGTCGGGTACGTCGTCCGAGGCCGGCGGCGCCTGGATCTCCTCCCGGCTGTCGTCCGACAGAGGCAGCTTCAGATGCCAGCCGGCGTCGGTACCGCCGGTCCTGCGGCGCAGGGACGCGCTGCTGCGGGTCAGCCGCAGGTCGTCGGTGTCGTAGTAGACCGCGTCCAGATCCTGCGTTCCGCCCTCTGCCAGCGAGGCGATGGGGGCGACGCCGGTCAGGTCGGGCAGCCAGGAGATGTCGTCGGCCGCGGGCGCCGCGTACTTGCGTTCGGTCTCTTGAGTCGACTTGGCCATACATGGCCCGTAGGCGTATTCGCCGAGCTCAAACCCGTACGGACCACACTTTCCGTGCGGGGGTACGACGTGACCCCGGGCCCCGCTGTGTGCGGGGCCCGGGGTCGGGGTCGGTCTGGGGACGTCACATGTAGCGGCGCCGGGTGCGGACGAGGAGGATGCCGCCGCCGACCAGCAGCGCGGAGCCGGCCGCGGCGGGCCACAGCTTGGCGCCGGTGTCGGCGAGGCCGCCCTGGTTGCCCTGCGGGACGGTGGCCTGCTGCTGGGAGGAGGATCCACCGGCGGTGCCGCCCGCCTCCACGGCGTCGTCGGGCGCACGGGACGTGGCCGCCGGGGACGGGGCGTCGGGCGTGCCGGCCGCCCTGGGCTCTACGGGGTTGGACGCGGTGGCCGCCGGGTCGTCGGGGGTGTTGGTGGGCTCGGCGCCGTTGTCGTCGCCGCCGTTGTTCCCGCCGTTGTTGTTCGCGCCGTCGTCGCCGCCGTTGTCGTTGCCACCGTTGCCGTTGTTGTTGCCGCCGTTGCCCGGCTGCTCGCCGCCGTTGCCGGGCTCACTCGGCTCGGCGGTCTCGCTGGGCTCACCGGCACCACCGTCGGCGCCGCCCTGCGGGTCCTCGGGCGTGGCCGTGGGCGTCGGCTCCTCCTCGCCGCCACCACCGTTGCCGCCGCCGTTGTCACCGCCGCCGTTGTCGCCACCGCCGTTGTCGCCACCGCCGTTGTCGCCGCCGTCGCCGGGGCCGCAGTCACGGCCGCCGTTGATGCAGTCGACCATCTCCGACATCAGGTCCTCGTCGAAGACGTTGATGAAGTCGCCGTGGTCGGTGACCGGCTTGTGCAGCTGCTCCGGGAAGGAGTCCAGCGCGAACAGCGGTGTCGTCTTGCCGCCGTCGTTCAGGCTCGGCGCGTCGACGTCGTAGACGATGCGCTGGACCAGCTGCGGGATCGCCTTGAAGCCGGCGGGGCAGTTGCCGGCCGCGTCGGCGAACGCCACGTGCGTGCGGTGGTTGGCGCTGTCGATGTTGGAGCCGTCCCAGCAGCTCTGGAAGTCGAAGGTGCGCACGACGTCACTGCCGGACGGGCACAGCGGGTACTTGTCCTTGAGCTGCCGGTCCTCGAAGCCGGTGCAGCTCCAGGAGGCGTTCGCGTTGTTCGGACCGTTGACGAAGGCCTTGGCGTCGCCGGTGATGATGCGCAGCAGCCGCGGCATCGCGGTGACCTCGCCCTGCGGGCTGCCGGTGAAGGTCAGGGTGACTTCCTTCGGCGTGACGATCTCGCCGGCGTTGCCCTCGACGCCGCCGCCGGGCGACTGGGCGTCCTGCTCCTGCGTGCCGTTCTGGAGGCGCACCACGGGCCAAAAGTACGTGGACTTGTCGCCCTGGTCCACGCAGCTGGTCTCGGCGTTGGCGAGGTCGTCGTCGCTCGCGAACGCGTCGTTGGACTGGTTGCCGACGTAGTCGTGGAAGTGGTGGGCGCCGTTGGTGACACCGGGAGCCACGATCACGTTGTCCGAGTTGAACAGGCCGTTGGCGTTGACGCCGCAGCTGGTCGTGAACGTGCCGTTCGAGGCGTCGCCCGACTTCTCCGGGGCGGCCACGTTGGGCTGGACGGTGGTGATGTCGGCGTAGTCCGCGGCGACCGGTCCGTTGCCGCCCTGGCCGCCGATTCCGCCCTGGCCGTCGCCCTCCTGGGCGCCGTCGTCGGCCTGTCCGTCACCCTCGGCCTGGCCGTCCCCCTGCTCGCCGGAGCCGTCCCCGCCCTGCTCCTCCGCCGGCGCGACCTCGGCCTCGCGCAGGGTGCACGCCGCCAGTGCCTCCAGCCCTTCGGGCCGCTCGCCCGCGTTGCCGAGCGCGACGGAGATGCGCTCGATCGTCGCCGCGCGCTCCTCGGACAGCGGCTTCACGACCGCCTCCTCGGCGCCGTCGGCCGGCTGCTGTTGCAGCTTGGCGTAGGCGTCCGCGATCTGCTGGTCCAGCAGGGCGAGTTCCTTGTCGACGTCGGCCCGCGCGGCGTCCGGCACCGCGGTCAGCTTCTCGCCCACGTCGGGGCAGTCGATGGTGGCCACACCCGCCGCGCTCGTCGTCTCCCCGACGTTTCCGTCCGAGCCGTCGTCGGTCGCCGAGGCGTACACGTTCACCCCGACGAGCCCTCCGCCACCCAGCATCAGCGCGACGGCGGCGAACGTCGCGCGTCGCGCACCGGTTGGACGTCTGCGCGTGTTGCGTCCCACGGTTGTACTCCTAGGCCTTGGTCGGACTCGGGCATGAGTTCCCCCGCGTGCCATACGCAAGGCGCGGCCGATGTGTTCAACCGGCTCAGAAATTCACAGAAGTCTCTTGGTTTACATCCGCGGAAAGCCGTCAAGCGGGCGCCCCGACGGGGACGCCCGCGAGTACGGGGCGAGGTGTGTGCGGCCAGGTCAGGGAGCGGTGGCGGCGGCCCGGACCTGTCATGCCGGCCCTGTGACAGCCCGTTGGTGGGGCGTTCAACTCCCGGCGATACCAAGGGAGAAGACGCGATCGGCGCGGGACTCCGCCCGCGTCGGGGCCGGGACTCACGGGGGTTTGGATGCGGGGGCGTCAGAGATACGTGCTAGGTGCGGCGGCGGTGGTGGCGGGGGTGCTGCTGCTGACCGGATGCGCCGACAAGAGCGAGGTCGTCACCTGGACCGACGAGCACGGCAGGGCCTGCACGGGGGTCGCCGTCGTCGACTCGGACGACGGCGACCGCGAGGTCGGCAGCATCGACTGCGACTATCCGCCGGCGGGCCGGCAGCCCGGCGACACCACGTGGCAGCCGCTGCCGGGCTAGCCGCGAGGGGTCTCACGGAGGCTAGGCGTCCGTCCTGGTGGTGAGCAGGTCGGAGAGCCCGATCCGGGCGTAGAAGTCGGTACGCACCCGGTCGGCCACGTCGCTGACGGATTCCGAGCCGTCGTCGGAGGGGTCGATCGTGGTGCGGAACGGCCGGCTCCCCTTGGGGGTGTCGACGATCCGCACGATGGCGCGGGCGACCTCGGCGACGTCCGCGTCCGGCGGTGCGAGGGCGGCGAGCCGCTTGCCGACCTCGTCCATCAGACCCGCGTACAGCTCGTCGTACGCCTCCGCGGTGGCCGTGTCCTGCGGTTGCATGGCGTGCGCGAAGTGGTTGGTGCCGGAGGTGAAGGCGCCGGGGATCACCACGGCCGTGTCGACGCCGTAGCGGGACAGCTCGACCGCGTAGCTCTTCGCCAGGTGGTCCATGGCCGCCTTGGCGCCGAAGTACGGGCCGAGGTAGGGCGGGGTGCCGCCGAAGGTGCTGGTGGAGCCGACCCACACCAGCAGACCGTCGCGGCGCTCGCGCATCTGCGGCAGCACGGCGCGGTTGACGCGCTGGGTCGAGAGCACGTTGGTGTCGTAGATCTCGGCGAGCTGCTCCGGTGTGAAGGACTCGGTCGGGCCGAGAACCATGTGCCCGGCGTTGTGGATCACGACGTCGATGCGGCCCGCCTCGGCCGTGACCGTGCGCACGGCGGCGTCGACCGACGGCTGTGCGGAGACGTCGAGTTCGACCGTGCGCAGCCGCACGGCGTGCTCTTCGGAGTAGGCGCGGGCCTCGGCGACGGCAGGGGCGTTGCGGCCGGCGGTCTGGCGTATTCCGGCGTAGACGGTGTGCCCGGCGTCGGCGAGGGCGCGCGCGGTGAGCGCGCCGAAGCCGCTGGAGGCACCGGTGACAAGGACGACGTACGGCATCTCGTGCTCCTGGGGAGGGGGTGGTGGGTGGGGGTCAGGCGAAGGTGATGACGCTGCGGCCCCGCGAGGTGCCGGCCGCCATCGCGTCGAGGACGGTCGGGGCCCGGTCCAGCGTGATCGGGGTGACGTCGGGCACGATGTTGTGCGCGGCGGAGAAGGCGAGGGTGTCGCGGGCGTCGTGCGGCGAGCCGGACGGGGACGCCATCACCCGCAGCCGGTTGAGGACCATCGGCTGGGTGGGCAGGACGAGCGGTTCGGTGCCGTAGCCGCACAGCAGCAGGGTGCCGTCGGGGGCGAGTCCGCCGAGGGTGGCCACGGCGGCCTCGGTCGACGGGGCGGCGTTCAGGACCAGGTTGGCGCCGCCGTCCCAGGCCTTGAGGGCCTCGGCCGGGTCGGACTCCTGGGTGGCGACGAAGAGTTCGGCGCCCAGCTCCTTGGCCTGGTCCTCGCCGCGGCGCGAGCGGCCCACGACGGCGACCCGCGCGCCCATGGCGACGGCGTAGCGGATCGCGAGGCCGCCGACCCCGCCCGCGCCGACGACCGCGACCCGGGAGCCGGCCTTCACACCGCCCTGGCGCAGTCCGTTGAAGGCGGTCAGGCCCGCGCACATCAGCGGGGCCGCGGCGACGGGGTCGAGCCCGGCCGGCAGCGGCGTGACGTAGTCGGCCTTCAGCAGCGCGTACTCGGCGTAGCCGCCGTCGGTCACGATGCCGGTGATGCGCTTGCGCGGGCACAGGATCTGGTCGCCGCGCACGCAGTAGTCGCAGTGGCCGCAGGAGTCGTACAGGAACTGGGCGCCGACCGCCGTGCCGACCTCGGGCCAGGTCACACCCTCGCCGACGGCGGCGACCACACCGGTGATCTCGTGGCCCGGCACGACCGGGAAGCGGGCGAACGGATAGTGGCCGCGGAGCAGGTTCACGTCCGAGAAACAGACACCGCAGGCGGTGACCTTGACCAGGACCTCGCCGAAGCCCGGCTGCGGGACTTCCAGGTCACTGAGGACGACGGGGGCGTTCACGCCTCGGGCAACAGCAGCACGCATCGGGGGCTCCCAGGATGGTCGGACGGGTGGCGGTGGACCGGGGTGGTCCCGCCGCCGGGGGATACGATGAGCGGGATTTCCCGGAGCGGGATTTCCCTTTCCTCTCGGAAAGTCCTCGTGGAAAGTCCTCGCAGAACGTTCCGTACGGAAAGCGGCTCCCACACCGGGCGCTCACCCATTGGGGTACGTCACGTAAGTCTTCCGCCGCGTCCGGCACGGGTCCAATGCCTCTTGTGACGACCGGTGATAACCACAGCGCATCGGCGCAGGAGAGGCCGGGAATCAGTGCACGGCGGACCGATGGATCTGGATCTGCGCAAGCTGCGTTATTTCGTGGCGGTGGCCGAGCGGCTGCACTTCGGGCAGGCCGCGGCCGCCCTGCACGTCACCCAGCCGGCGCTCTCCCGCCAGATCCAGCAGTTGGAGCACGACCTGGGTGTCGCGCTGTTCACCCGCAACAGCCGCGAGGTGGCCCTCACACCGTCGGGCACGCAGTTCCTGAAGGACTCCCGGACACTGCTGGCCGTGGCCCGCGAGGCGCAGGAGCGTGCCCGCCGCATCGAGGCCGGCCAGGACTCGCTGAAGATCGGTTTTATGCTCGGCACGGACATCACCGCGGTGGTGCACGCCTTCAGTGAACGGCATCCGGGCGTCCGGCTGGAACTGGTCCGGCTGCGCTGGTGGGAGCGGACCCGGGCCATCCTGGACGGCGAGGTCGACGTCGGTTTCGTCCGGCTCCCGGTGGACACCACGGCGCTCACGGTCCTGCCGCTCTACCAGGAGCGGCTCAGTGTCGTCCTGCCGATCGGCCACGCCCTGGCGGGCGAGGACTCCGTCGAGGTGACCGCGCTGGCCGGCGAGACGCTGCTCCAGTACGCGGACGCCGGACCCGACTGGTCCGCGGTGTGGAACGCCGACCCGCTGCCCGACGGCACCCGGCTCGGGCGCGGCCCCACCGTCCACGACATGGAGGAGATCCTGGCCTACGTCCGCGCGGGACAGGGCGTGGTCCTGGTGCCCGCCCCGGTGGCCGCCTTCTTCCCGCGGCCGGACATCGCCTACGTCCCCGCCGCCGACGTACCTCCGGGCCAGGTCGCCGTGGCCTGGAACGCCGGCCGGCACTCCCCGCTCGCCACGGCCTTCGCGGACGCGGCCGGCACGGTACGGCGGGACGTGCCCTGAGCGCGCCCCGGGGCGGGCCGGAGGGGCGCGCGGCCCGGACGGTCGCACCCCATTACGGAAAGAGTCGTTCCCGTATGATCGGTTCATGCCGCGCCTCAGTGAAGCGACCAGAGCAAAGCGCCGCGAGCATGTGCTGAGGAGCGCGATGCTCTGTTTCGCACGGGACGGATTCCACGCCACGTCGATGGACGATGTCATCGCGGCCACCGGAATGTCCTCCAGCGCGGTATATCGCTACTTCCGCAGCAAGGAAGAACTCATCGACGCCACGGTCGACGTGGGCATCGGTCTGGTGCGGGACGTGTTCGCGCACATCCTGGAAAAGGATCCGACGCCCGGTCCCGCCCAGACCTTCGCCCTGCTCGGCGGCGAACTGGAAAAGCGTACGGGGAATCCCGGAGACGACTTGTCCAGGCTGGCTCTCCAGACCTGGGCCGAAACGCTGCGCCGCCCGGCGCTGAGCGAGCGGACCCGCACCCTGTACGCGGAGACCCGGACGCAGCTGACCGAGCTGGCGTCCCGCTGGAAGGCGGGTGGGCAACTCGCCGCCGACGCCGATCCCGAGGCGACGGCGGCGGTGGTCTTCACGCTGATGCAGGGCCTCATCGTCACCCACCACGTGGCCACCGACGTCCCCACGGCGCAGCTCGTGCGCGGACTCGCCGCCCTCGGGCCGGCGCTGGTGGGCGGCGCCTGACTCCCGCCGGCTGGCGGTCAGTTCGCGCGCCGTGCGGCGATCAGCCGGCAGAGCGGGGTGTCGAAGGTGCTCAGCGGCCTTGCGCGGGGCCGGTCTTCGATCACCGTGAACCGAGGCTCGGTGGTCTCGCAGGCGGGCCACGGGGTGCCGTCCGGGTCGGTCGGTACTCCGGTGCGGGCGAACGTGGTCCAGGCGTGCCGCATCGCGTCGGCCACCTCGGCGTCGGTCCCGTCGTAGAAGTCCCCGGCGGCGACGGTGCCGAAGACGTACGCGATGTCGGCCGTGTGCTGGGCCAGCAGTCCCGACGTGACGGATCCCGGGGAGTGGCGGGCGAACTCGTAGAAGTACGCGGTGCGGTCGGGTGCGGCGAAGCGGTGGTACGTGGCGAGGGCCGGCTCGTGCCAGACGGCGGCGGTGGTCAGCTCCGCGAGGGCCTCGTACGGGGACAGCCGTCGCTCCTGGAAATGGGCGACGATGTCGGCCGCCCGGGTCCCGCCGAGTCTGCGGGCCATGGCGGCGAGCGTCCGCGGGG
Organism: Streptomyces sp. NPDC088387; assembly: GCF_044753385.1. Classification (NCBI taxonomy): domain Bacteria; kingdom Bacillati; phylum Actinomycetota; class Actinomycetes; order Kitasatosporales; family Streptomycetaceae; genus Streptomyces; species Streptomyces sp. NPDC088387. The sequence goes on along the minus strand of NZ_JBIVNC010000006.1, from coordinate 457,811 downwards.
TGTAGATGTCGGCCGGGCGCTCCCTGCGGGGCGGGAGGACACCGTCGGGGCCGTGGAAGAAGCGGGCCTCGTCACGGGTGACGCCGAACATGACCTCCACGTCGGCGGGCCGGCCCGTGAAGTCGTCGGTGACGGTCTCGCTGTCCGGTGCCGGGCACCAGACCAGGTTCGCGGGTGTGTGGAGTTCGCCGGGTGGCGGGAAGGTGCCCTGCCACCTGCTCGCCGCCGCGGCCACGTCCTCGATCGGCAGCTTGCGCAGGTCGCCGATGTCGCGGTGCCCCAGGTCGGCGACGAACCGTTCGGTCACACCGGCGGCACGGGCCCGGTCGGGTGTTTCGACGGCCGCGAAGTCCTCGAAGCCGGCGCTCATGAAGATGGCCCGGTGGAACAGGCCGTGGGCGGACGGGGTCTGGAGCAGGGCGCGGCAGGCGGCGGCACCGGCGGACTGGCCGAAGACGGTGACGTTGCCGGGATCGCCTCCGAAGTCGGCGATGTTCCGCCGGACCCAGGTGAGGGCGGCCACCCAGTCCTGCACGGCGAGGTTCGGGCTCACGTGGGGGTGCGCGAGGAAACCCAGTGGGCCCAGGCGGTAGTTGACAGTCACGAGGACGACGCCGTGTCGCGCCAGGGGGCCGCCCGGGGTGCCGGGCTCGGAGGCGGCACCCCGTACGAAGCCGCCGCCGTGGATCCAGACCATCACGGGCCTGCGGGCGGCGGGATCCGGGGTGGTCGTGAAGACGTTGAGGTAGAGACAGTCCTCGCTCTGCCCGGCGCCCAGGGGGATGCCGCCGGCCGGCTGGATCGCCGCGTTCCCGAACCGGGTCGCGTCACGGACCCCGCTCCAGGAGGCCGGTTCGGCGGGCGGCGCCCAGCGCAGCTCGCCCACGGGAGGCGCGGCGAACGGCAGGCCCAGACAGCTCAGCACCCCGCCGTCCTCGCTGCCCCTGATCAAACCCTGTGCGGTGCGTACGGTGTCCACGGCGGCTCCTGACGTCTTTCGACCCAGCCTAGGAACACACCGACCCAAACGCAAGTGAACGTTTTCGTTTGGAGCGTTGGTGCAGGCTACGCCGCCTCGTAGCCGATCCAGTGCACGACGGACCGGACGTACCCCGCGTGACCCTTGTCGGCCGGCAGAGAGGGCAGCAGCGTCAGCAGCAACTCGGCGAGTTCACGGGCGGTCCGCGGGCTCTCCAGCGTGAGGTGCATCCACACCGCGTGCGCGTTCCTGATGGTCCGGTGGGTCTCGTCCTCGGGCGCGCCGGCCGCCTGGCGGCGCTGGGTCGTCTCGATGAGGCGGGCGGCCGTCTCCGCCCATTCGTCGGTGTCCGACGCCACGAAGAGACTGAGCCAGGCACGGACGGTCAGGACGTTGACGGTGTGGGGGTGCAGCCATCCGTACTGCCGGCCGAGCGCGGTCTCGATGTAGTCGGCGGTCGCGATGGCCTCGTTGTACTCACCGGCGTTGATGTGGGCGGTGAGTTCCGTCCACAGGAAGCCGTACTCGGCGGGCAGGGGCGCCGCCCAGGCGTCGGTGTGGGTCTCCGTCGCGAGCTGGAGGTCCAGGAGGCTGACGACGAGGGTGGGTTCGGGGTCGTCGGACATCGGGGCGCTGCGGAGCGCGGGGGTGGACGACGCGACGGCTGGGGCGGGCGCAGGCTCCGGGGCCGGTACGCGGGTGTGCAGCTGGTCGAGCGTGATGACGCTGCCGGCCACGTCGAGGAAGAGGGGCCAGGCCCGCCCGTCCGGTTCGTGGGTGGTGATGCGGACGAGGCGGCCCCGGGCGGCGGCCTCGCCGCGGATCTCGTCGATTCCGTCGGGCATTGCGAGCACTCTCCGATCCGTCCGCCCCTGAGGGAAGCGGGGCGGCGCCCTCCATCGGCTCCTACGGTCGCCCGGACGCCGGGCGCGTTGCCGTCGCGCCGCCGGCGCACCCCATGGTGGGCCGCGGCGCGCGCCCGCGGACCGGTCCCCGTGGCCGGTGTGCCCGTTGGACCAGACTTTCTGAACGTCCGGGCAAGGTGACGGTTTGTCCGGGTACCTTCCGCGCCGGCGCTGCTGAAGTCGGTCCACGCACACGCTCCGTCCGCTCGGCCCACCCGGTCACGGTGGCTCCGCCGGGCCGGCGGGGCGTGCCGGACCCAGCGAAAGGACTCACCGCGGATGAGCGCCGAAGACACAGCCGACTCCCCTCTCGCGGACCCCGAACGCCCCGCGGGCCGCGAGGACTTCACCGGCCGCCGGGTCCTGCTGGCGTCCCCGCGCGGATTCTGCGCCGGCGTGGAACGCGCCGTCGCGACCGTGGAGAAGGCACTGGAGCAGTACGGGGCCCCGGTCTACGTCCGACGACAGATCGTCCACAACCACTACGTGGTGCGCGCGCTGGAGCAACGGGGCGCGGTCTTCGTCGAGGAGGTCTCCGAGGTGCCCGCGGGGAGCGTTGTGGTGTTCTCCGCGCACGGTGTCGCCCCGGGTGTGCGCGAGGAGGCGGCGCGCGGCGGGCTCGCGGCCATCGACGCCACCTGCCCCCTGGTGGCAAAGGTGCACAGTGAGGCACGGCGGTTCGCGAGCGAGGGCTACGACATCCTGCTCGTCGGCCAGGACGGCCACGACGAGGTGGTCGGCACGGTCGGCGAGGCGCCCGGGCGGATCCATGTCGTCGCCGACGCGGAGTCCGTGGCCCGCACGGAGGTCCAGGACGCGGGCAAGGTGGCGTGGCTGTCGCAGACCACCCTCTCGGTCGACGAGACCACGACCACGGTCGCACTGCTCAAGGAGCGGTTCCCGTGGCTGGTCGGCCCGCCGAGCGACGACATCTGCTACGCGGCCCAGAACCGTCAGACGGCCGTCAGGGCGCTGGCTCAGCGGGCCGATCTGGTGGTCGTGGTCGGCTCCGGAACCTCGCACAACTCCGCGCAACTGGTGAAGGTCGCACTGGAACACGGCGCGAAGGCGGCCCACTTGATCGACGACGAGGGCGGACTCGACGAGGACTGGCTGCGCGGCGCCGGGACCGTCGGGGTCACCGGCGGCGCGTCCGTGCCCGAGATTCTGGTCGAGGGTGTGCTGCGGCGGCTGGCCCGGCTCGGGTACGACGACGTGCGGACCGTGCACACCGGCAGTGAGACCCAGCAGTTCGCCCTGCCGCGGGAACTCATGCTGAGCCGGGCGGAGTTGCTCGCCCGTCCGGGTGCGGCGCCGGAGTCGCCCGCTCGTCCGGGTGCAGCGCGTCGAGGATGAGGGTGAGCCCGAAGGTGAACTCGTCGCCGTAGTCGTAGCCGGGCTTGAGGGCGTGCTCGACGGCCAGTTCCGTGAGGTGCGGGTAGGCGTCTTCCGGCATGTCGCCGAGCACGGCGCCCGCGACCTCCTCCAGCTCCGTGGGGCCGCTGAACGGCAGGCTCAGCTCCTGGACCACAAAGCCGTAGAGATAGCTGTCGATCAGCGAGAAGGCGTGTGCGGTCATCGGGACGGAGAAGCCGCCCGCGCGCAGTGCGCCGATGACGGCGTCGTGGTGGCGCAGGGTCGCCGGGCCGGGGCTTCTGCGGGAGTCCATCAGGCCGACGGCCCACGGGTGGCGCCGCAGGACCGCGCGGGCGGAGTCCGCGCGGTGGCGCATCGCGCTCTTCCAGTCGCCGCCGCCCGGCAGCTCGATCTCCCCGAACACCACGTCCACCATGCCGTCGAGCAGGCCCTCCCGGCCGGGGACGTGGTGGTAGAGCGACATCGCCTCGACGCCGAGCCGCTCGGCGACGGCCCGCATGGTCAGCGCGGCCAGGCCCTTCTCGTCCGCCACCGCGACCGCTGTACGGATCACGCGCTCGCGGCTGAGCGGCGTGCGCGCCGCGCCCTTGCGCCGGCCGCCCCTGCCTCCCTCGGGCATCCGCCCCTCCTCACCCTCGCTTGACTGCCTTACAGCATAAGGTTACCTTGCCTTACAACATAAGGTTGATACTCGGACAGGGGGCCGCGCCATGGGCACGGATCGTGTGAAGAAGGTCTGCATCGTCGGAGCCTCGGGGAAGCTCGGGCAGTACATGGTCCGGCAGTCGCTGGAGCGCGGGTACGAGGTCGTGGGGGTGTGCCGGGAGAGCAGCGTGCCGAAACTCGCCGAGTTCGAGGGGCGGATCACCGTCGTCCCCGGTGCGACCAACGACCCCGAGGTGATCCGGCGGGCGGTCGAGGGGTGCGGCGGAGTGCTGACGGTGCTGGTGCCGTGGGGTGTGCGGCAGTACTCGTCGGGCACGGCCCAGGCGGTGCTCGATCACGCACGGCCCGGTGCGCGGCTGGTCTTCTCGTGCGGCTGGCACATCACACGCGACGGCAAGGACCACTACGCCTGGTACTTCACCCTGGGCCTGCGGATCGCCACGTTCCTCGCGAAGCTGGTCCGTGTCGGCGAGATCGACGACCAGGTGGAGGCGTGCCGCCGGGTGTTCGCCAGCGACACACGGTGGACGGTGGTGCGGGGCAGCACCCTCAAGGAGGGCGAGAGCCAGGGCCTGCCGGTGTGGAGCCGGCACGTCGGTGACCCAATCCTCGCGAGCAATCTGACCCACCGTGAGGACTACGCCCTGTTCATGGTGGAGGCGCTCACCGACGACACCCTCGTCCAAGAGGCTCCGGCGATCAACGGGCGCCTGACACCCAGCGCGCTCGCGCACACCGAGGTGTCGCCCGAGCGCGCGTAGGCGGGCGGTTCCGGCGGCTCCCGCCGCGCCGTGCGGCCTCTCGCCGCGCCGTGCGGCCTCTCGCCGTACAGCTTCCCGTCGCAGGACTTCCCGTTGTCGCGCTCGGTCCGGGGTGTCCCCTCAGGCCGTCTTGACCGAGCCGCCGTCGATGACGTGGTCGGCTCCGGTGGTTCCGGCGGCGACCGGTGAGGCGAGGTAGGTGACAAGTCCGGCGACCTCGTCAGGCTCGACGAGACGGCCGATGAGCATGCCGGTCGCGCTCGGCAGCCCCGCCAGGAACGCGGAGTGGGGCACACCCACGGACGCGGCCAGTTCGGCCCCGTATCCGGTCGGGCTCTCCCATATGTCGGTACGGACCGGGCCCGGTGAGACCGTGTTCACACGTACGCCCTGCGGACCGACCTCGTCCGCCAGCGCCTTGCCGAACGCGGTGAGCGCCGCCTTGGCCGTGGTGTAGGGCATCGGTCCGTCGTGCGGGACGCGGGCGCCCACGGAGGACACGTTGACGATGGCGCCGCGTGCGGACAGAAGTGCGGGCAGGGCGGCACGGGTGACCCGGACCGTGGCGAAGAAGTTGAGGTCGACGACCTGTGCCCACTGGGCGTCGGTGAGGTCGAGCAGGCCGCCGTTCAGACCGCCGTCGCCGCCGCCCACGTTGTTGACCAGGATGTCGATGCCGCCCAGTTCGGTCACGGCCTCGGTGACCAGGCGCTCGGCGCCGGCCGGGTCGGACAGGTCCACCGCGACGGCGGTGGCACCGGTCGCCACCAGTTCCCCCTTGGGATGGCGGGCGCCCGCGACGACGCGCACGCCCTCGGCGACCAGCGCCCGGACCACCGCGAGGCCGATACCCCGGCTCGCCCCCGTGACCAGCGCGGTCTTGCCGTTCAAGTGCATGTCCATGATGCGTCTCCTTCGACATTCGCGTCTGTGGTGATGCAGATAAGCTAGAACATGCGACACATATGATGCAAGTAGGTATCGAGTTGCCACAGCGCCGCATCCTCTAAGGGTCACCTCGTTGATCCGGAAGGACCGCATCCCATGGCGCTGCCCACCTCCGCGAAACCGCTGCGCGCCGATGCCGAGCGGACCGTACGCACGATCCTCGAAGCGGCGGAGCGGCTGCTGTCCGTGAACCCGGGGGCGACGATGGAGCAGATCGCGGAGGCCGCCGGGGTCGCGCGGACCACGGTCCACCGGCGGTTCGCGTCACGGGAGGCGCTGATCACGGCGCTGGCGGCGTGGGCGACCCAGCGGTTCTACGAGGCGGTCGACTCCGCCCGCCCGGAGACCTCGCCGCCCGCCGTCGCGCTCTACCAGGTCACGGCGAACGTGCTCCGCGTGAAGATCGGCTGGGCCTTCGCCATGGACGCCCTGCCCGCCGACGCCCCCGAGATCGCCCGGGTGCACGCCGAGGTGCTGTCCCGCTGCGGGGACCTGTTCGAGCGGGCCCGTGACGCCGGCCTGCTCAGGCCGGACACCGATCTGGAGTGGGCACGGGGCGTGTACTACGCGCTCATCCACGAGGCCGCGTCCCAGGCCCCGGACACCGACGCGGCCGTGGACACCCTCGCGACACGGGTGATCGACACCCTGCTGCACGGCGTCGGCGCCTGACGCGGACGCCGGTTCCCAGCGACCCCCGGCACCTGATCGACCGTCAGGCCGGGATGCCCCGGCTCGCGTTCGGCCGGCTTCTCCGGACAAGTGGACACGGAATGTTCTTCGAACGGTTCCCGGCCTCCGCGTCCGGCCGGTTCCCGCCCTGGCCCAACAGGCCTGCACCGACGGCGCTCCGACACCGAAACGCGCTGGCAGACCTACTGTTTTCGGCCGTGGATCACTCCCCCGTCCCGGACTGGAACTTGGCGCATTGTGGCCGGTCGGGGCCACGACCGGCCACTACGCCACGGCGAGGGCGGCCGCAAGCGGCCTTGAGAGTGAGAGTCGGATCAGGCAATGATGGTTGCCCGAACGGGCATGTGAAGCGCTTTCCCGTGACTGATATCACGATTCGTGCCGCCCGCTCCCTTTCCTTAACCGTCCGGTAAATCAAAGGACCGTAAAAGGACGTGTCGGCGGACGATCCGGAGCGTAGGCAAGAGGCATCGGCCAAGCGGCAGTTGACAACGATGACCTTGACAGATAGCCTTTCACTCTGTTATGAGCGCCTATTCTTTCCTGACGATCGATCAGCAAAGTCGACGACGACTGGAATCGAAGTCAGCCAAGAATTGTCCGGAACCATTCGATCCATGGAATTCGGGCCACCTCACGCCGGTGTCGACGGTAAGAATTCGGCACATCGAAGCGACGAGAGTTTGAGCCCGCACGGGTACGCGGCCGACTGGGAGCCAACAGGATGCGACGCCTCTTTCGCGAGACGGGCGGGAACATCGGCAGACGGACGGAGGGGCACGGGACGTCGGCGCCGCGATGTTTCCGTAAAACCTCCCCCGGCATGTGCCCGGGGCAGGCCGGACGGCCTGACCAGCCGGTTCCATCCCCACTTCGCACCCTGTCGGACACCCTTCACCCACGCCCGAACAGGCCCTGATCGTCGCTTTTGTAACACAGTGTCGTCGCCCCCCACGCGCTCTCTTTTCCCAACGTCGCAGGACGCCGCTTCGTCACGCGGGAAACGGGGGGCACGACAGCACTTGCACAACCAATCAAGGGGGACTTGAGATGCACCTATTCGGCCGTTCGAGAGAACTACAGGCCCTCGGTGAGGCGTTCACCGACAGCGGCCGGGGACATGGCCGACTCGTGATCATCACGGGCGGCCCCGGCTCCGGCAAGACCCAGTTGGTGCACGAATTCCTCACCACCCTGAACAGCGCCGACACTCGAATACTCACCGGCACGGCCAGTGCCGGTGAGCACGAACTCCCGATGAGCCTCGTACGGCAATTACTGCGTAACGCCGAGGCGGAGTGCGCAATATCACATCGCGTTACCTCCGCGGTGTCGTCTCATGTTAAAAGCACATGTCTTTCAGATGCCGTTGAACTCGGCCGCGGCGCGGCGGGCGACCAGTTGGCGGAAGATCTGCTACGCCTCGCCGACGACGGGCGTTCCCTGGTCATCGCCGTGGACGACGCCCACACCATGGATCTGGCCTCGCTGGAGACGCTCGTCCATCTGCTGCGCCGCAGCCGTTCCCGGCGGGTGCTCGTGGTGTGCGCGACCTCCGGCCACTTCGGCGAACTGCGCTCCCCCGCACACACCCAGCTGCTCCGCCAGCCCCATCGACGGGTCCGGCTGGCCCCGTTGTCGGAGGAGACCGTCGGTGAACTCCTCGCCGCCCAGGCCGGACTGAACCTGCCGCAGAGCGTCAGCGGCGCCTACCACCGGGCGACCGCGGGCAGCCCCCTCCTGGTGCACGCGATGCTGGACGACAGCACCCGCTTCGGTCCCGAGATCGACCGGCCCGTCGCCGGCGCCGCCTACCGCCAGGCCGTGCTGTCCCTGCTGCACCGCGGCGAGGCCGGCCATGTCCGCGTGGCACGTGCCCTGGCCGCGCTCGGCGCCCTGTCCGGGACCGTCTTCGTCGGTGAGCTGACCGGCACCACCCCGTCGCGCACCCAGGACGCCGTCGACGTCCTCAACTCCTCCGGGCTGCTGGACGGCACCGCCTTCCGGCACCCGACCGCCGCCGCCGCGGTCCTGGAGGACATGGACCCGGCCGAGCGCGTCGAACTGCACGGCCGTATCGCGCACATCCTGTACCGATCCGGCGCCCCGGCCGGTGAGGTGGCCCGGCATCTGCACGCCGCGGACCTCGTGCCCGAGGGCTGGGGCGCGCGTATCCTGCGCGCGGCGGCGGAACAGGCGCTGGCCGCGGACGACGTCGAGCGCTGCACCGACTACCTCGGTCTGGTCCTGCGGGACTGCACCGACGAACGAGAACGCCACGCCCTGTCCGCGGCGCTGGCACGGGCGGAGTGGCGCACCAACCCGGCGGCCGCCAGCCCGCACCTGGAACCGCTGCGCCGCCCGGCGCTGGCCGGCCAGCTGAACATGCGGGACACCTCCACCGTCCTGCGGTACATGCTGTGGCAGGGCGACACCGAACTCGCCGCCCAGGCCGTGGCCAGCCTCGTCCACGCGCAGTCCCCGGCCGACGCCCAGATCGTCGCCGAGGTGGAGTTCGTACGGCAGTGGTTCTACGGGGTGGCGCTCCCCGGCAGGACCGTTCCGCCCCAGGTCGTCGACGGGCGGCGGCGTGCGGTGCACCCCGGGACCGGACTGGCCGCCCGGGTGGCGGCGCTCATCGGCGGCGAGGCGACCGACGAGTCGGCGGCGGCCGTCGCGCAGGCCCTCCAGGGACACCAGCTGGACCATCTCAACCTCGAACTGGTCGCGATGTCGCTCCTGGCGATCGCCCACGCGGACCGGTCCGGGATCGCCGCCGAGGCCTGTGACGTACTGCTGGAGTCCGCGGCGGAACGCCGGGCGACGACCTGGCAGGCCGTGCTCGGTGCCATCCGCGCCGAAATAGCGCTGCTCCGGGGCGACATGGCGACCGCCGCCCAGGGCGCGCTCGCCGCGCTCGACATCATGCGCGCCCAGAGCTGGGGTGTCCTCATCGGACTGCCGCTGTCGACGGCGATCTACGCGCAGACCGCCATGGGCGCCTACGCCGAGGTCGAGGAGCTCCTCAAGCACGACGTGCCCGAGCTGATGTTCCGTACCGTCTTCGGCATCCAGTACCTGCGGGCCCGCGGCCACCACTACATCGCCACCGACCGGCCCTTCGCGGCGCTCAACGACTTCGAGACCTGCGGCCGGCTGCTGCGCGAGGGCAACCCCAGCCTTCAGAAGGGCATCCCGTGGCGGTCCGACCTGGCCCTGGCCAATCTGCGGATCGGCAAGGCCCGTACCGCACGCGAGTGGGCCGAGAAGCAGCTGCGGCTGCCCGGCGGTCACAGCTCGCGGGCCCGTGCGATGGCACTACGGCTGATGGCGGCGACCGGCAAGCCGCACCGCCGCGCCTCGCTCCTGCACGAGTCGATCGACCTGCTCAAGACCTGCGGCGACCGGTACGCGCTGGCGCAGGCCTACGCCGATCTGTCCGCCGCGCACTACGAGCTGGGCGAGTACGCGCGCGCCCGGCTGGTGGCGCAGCAGGCCGCGAGGGAGGCCGAGGCCTGCCGGATCGAGTCGCCGGTCGACGCGCATCTGCTGGAGGAGCCGGTACGGCCCGAGAGCGCGGAGTCCAAAGTTGGCCCGGCCATTCTCAGTGACGCGGAGTGCCGGGTCGCCGGTCTGGCCGCGCTCGGCTACACCAACCGTGAGATCAGCGCCCGGCTCCATGTCACCGTCAGCACGGTGGAGCAGCACCTCACCCGGGTCTACCGGAAGCTGAACGTGGCCAGCCGTTCCGAACTGCCGACGCAGATGCTGGAACAGCGCATTCCGAAGCTCTCCGACCGCTGGGCCAGCACCCACTCGTCCACGGGCTGAGAGCGCTCCCTCACCGGCTGACAGAGCGCGGTCCCGCAGGCCGGGGCCGCGCTCTGCCGTGTCGACGGGGGGAAGCGGGCCGACGACCGAGGGCCCGGGGCATCTGGCGGGATGCTCCGGGCCCTCGGTCGTGCCGGACGGACGGTCAACGGTCAGTTGAAGGTGCCGAGTTCGTCGTCGAGGATCCCGAAGAGCTCGTCGGCCGTGGCCGTCTCCAGTGTCCTGCCACCGTCGGCCGGTGCGGTGTCGCCGTCCTGCCACGCGTCGGTGCCGTCCCAGCGGGCGCTGAGCGTGCGCAGCCGCGCGGCGACCCGGGCCCGCTGTTCCTCGTCCAGTGCGGTCGAGTCCAGCGCGTCGCCCAGCACCGTCTCCAGGCGCATCACTTCGGCCTCGACGTCGAGGCCGTCGGCGGAGGTGTCGCCGCCGAGCTCCTCGAAGAGATGCCGGGCGAGCGCCTCGGAGGTCGGGTAGTCGAAGGTGAGGGTGGTGGACAGCCGCAGGCCGGTGTCGGCGCTGAGCCGGTTGCGCAGTTCCAGCGCGGCCAGCGAGTCGACACCCAGGTCACCGAGGGAGCGCTGGGGGTCGACGGCGCTGCCTGAGCCGTGGCCGAGGACGTCGGCGACGTGTCCGCACACCGTGTCCACCAGCAGCCGCAGGGCGTCGGCGCCGGTCAACCGGGCGAGCCGCTGCGGGAGTTCCTCGGCCGAGGCCGCGGCCGGTGTGTCCGTCGCCGCCCGTGCCGTGCGGCGCGTGGCCGCCGGGGCGAGGGCACGGACCAGCGCCGGGGCGTCGTCGGTGACCTGGACCCCTACCGGCAGCAGCAGCGCGCTGCCGGGGGTGGTCAGTGCCCGGTCGAAGAGGGCGAGCGCCCGGTCGGCGGGCAACGGCAGGATGCCGTCGCGGGCCAGCCGGCGCAGCTCGGTCTCGCCGAGTCCGGCCGCCATGCCCTCGCCGGTGTCCCACAGTCCCCAGCCGAGTGACAGCGCCGGGAGCCCTTCGGAGCGGCGCCGCGCGGCGAGGGCGTCGAGGAAGGCGTTGCCGGCCGCGTAGTTGGCCTGGCCCGCAGCGCCCAGGGTGCCGGCCGCGGAGGAGAACAGGACGAACGCGGCGAGGCCGAGGTCGCGGGTCAGTTCGTGGAGGTGCCAGGCGGCGTCGGTCTTGGGCCGCATGACCGCGTCCAGCCGCTCCGCCGTGAGGTCGGTGAGCAGCCCGTCGTCCAAGACGCCCGCCGCGTGCACCACGCCGGTCAGCGGATGCCCGGCCGGTACCGAGGCGAGCAGCTTCTCCAGCGCGGCCCGGTCCGTGGCGTCGCAGGCGGCGACGGTCACCGTCGCGCCCAGGGCGGTCAGGTCGTCGAGGGTGTCGGTCGCCGGGAGGTGTCCGGAGCGGCCGGCCAGCAGCAGATGGCGTACGCCGTGCCGGGTGACCAGGTGCCGGGCCAGGAGCCGGCCGAGGCTGCCGGTGCCGCCGGTGACGAGGACGGTGCCCCGCGGATCGAGCACGGTGTCCCGCTGCTCGGCGTCGGCGCTCTTCGTCAGCTCCGGCACGTACACCGTGCCCGTCCGCAAGGCGAGTTCGGGTGCGCCCGTGGCGACGGCCGCGGCGAGGGCGGCGTCCGATGCGGGGTCGCCGTCGGTGTCGGCGAGCACGAACCGGCCGGGGTGTTCGACGGCTGCCGCGCGCACCATGCCCCAGATCACGGCCTGCGCCGGATCGGGAGAGCCGTCGGCGTCGACGGCGACGGCGGAGCGGGTCAGCACCACGAGCGGTGTGCCGTCCGGGGTGCCGGCGAGGTGCTGCCGCAGGGCGGTGAGGGCCTGGGCGGCCGTGTCGCGGGCCAGGGCGGGCAATTCGGCGCCCGGGTCGGCCGCGGTCACGGTGAGGGTGCGGGGTGCGGGCGCGGAGCCGCCGGCCGTGACGGACAGCGGGGTCCAGCGCACGCGGAACAGGTCGCCGGGGGCCGGCCGGGCCGCGCCCAGCTGCTCGGCGGTCACCTGGCGGATCCGCAGGGCGGCCACCTCGGCCACGGGCGCCCCGGTGCCGTCGTAGAGGCGCAGGGTCATGTGGTCGGTGCCGTGCGGGGTGAGGCGCAGGCGCAGCGCGGTGGCGCCGGTCGCGTAAAGGGTGACGCCCTCCCAGGAGAAGGGCAGGGTCATCACGGTCGGGTCCTGGCCGTCGAGCAGGTCGATGGCGTGCAGGGTGGAGTCGAGCAGCGCCGGGTGGATGCCGAAGCCGTCGGCCGCGTCGGGGTGCGGCAGGGCGAGTTCGGCCCAGACCTCGTCGCCGTGCCGCCATGCGCCGGTGAGGCAGCGGAACAACGGCCCGTAGTGGTAGCCCTGTCCGGCCAGGTGGTCGTAGGTGCCGGTGACGTCGACCGGTTCGGCTCCGGCGGGCGGCCAGGCCTCCAGGGCGGCCGGTTCGGGCGTGGTGGCGGTGGCGGGGGCGAGGACGCCGGTGGCGTGCCGGGTCCAGTCGCCGTCGCCGCCCTCCGGACGGGCGTGCACGGTGAGCTGCCGGCGCCCGTCGGTGCCGGGGGCGGCGGCGGACACCTGGAGCTGGACGGCGCCGTGTTCGGGCAGGACCAGGGGCCGTTCCAGAGTGAGTTCCTCGACGAGCCCGCAGTGGGTGCGGTCTCCGGCCTGGACGGCCAGTTCGACGAAGGCGCTGCCCGGTACGAGGACGACGCCCGCGACGGCGTGGTCCGCGAGCCACGGATGTGTGGTCAGGGAGAGGCGGCCGGTGAGGGCCACCCGGTCGTCGTCGGCGAGGTCGAGGGCCGCGCCGAGCAGCGGGTGCCCGGTCGGCGCCTGGCCGAGGCCGCCCGCGTCGCCGGCCGCGCCGATCTCGTCGTCCAGCCAGAGGCGTTGGCGCTGGAAGGCGTAGGTCGGCAGGTCGGTGCGGCGGGCGCCGGTGCCGGCGAAGACGCGCTCCCAGTCGATCGTCAGTCCGCGGACGTGGGCGGTGCCGAGCAGGGTCGCGTAGGTCTGCTCCTCGTCGCGGTCGCGGCGCAGGGCCGGTGCGAACGCCGACTGCGCGGGGTCGGTGACGGCGTGGGCGCCCATGGCCGACAGGACGGCGTCCGGGCCGAGTTCGAGGAAGGTGCGTACGCCGTCGGCCTCCAGGGTGCGGACGCCGGCGCCGAAGCGGACCGCTTCACGGACGTGCCGGACCCAGTACGCGGGCGAGCACAGCTCGTCCTCGCCGGCCCGCTCTCCGGTGACGTTGGAGACGACGGCGATCGTGGGCGGCGCGTACCGCAGTTCGCGGGCCGCCTTCTCGAACTCCGCCAGCATCGGGTCCATCAGCGGGGAGTGGAAGGCGTGGCTGACCTTGAGCCGCTTGGTGCGCCGGCCGGCGAAGGCCTCGGCGACGGCGGTCACCGCGGCCCCGGTGCCGGAGACCACCACGGCACGGGGGCCGTTGACCGCGGCGATCGACACGTCCGGGCCGAGGTGCGGGAGGACCTCCTCCTCGGTGGCGTCGACGGCGAGCATCGCGCCTCCGGCGGGCAGCGCCTGCATCAGCCGGCCGCGTGCGGTGACCAGCCGGGCGGCGTCGTCCAGGTCCCAGACGCCGGCGACGTGCGCGGCGGTGAGTTCGCCGATCGAGTGGCCGGCCAGCCAGTCCGGGCGTATCCCGTGGGACTCCAGCAGCCGGTACAGGGCCGTCTCCACGGCGAACAGGGCGCTCTGCGTGTAGAGGGTGTGGTCGAGCAGTGCGGCGTCCTCGGTGCCGGGCTCGGCCCACATCACGTCCTTGAGCGGACGGTCGAGGTGGGTGTCGAGGGCCCGGCAGGCCGCGTCGAGCGCGTCGCGGAACGCGGGGTGGGCGGCGTACAGGCCGCGTCCCATGCCCGCGCGCTGGGCGCCCTGTCCGGTGAAGAGGAAGGCTGTCCTGCCGCCGGCGGGCCGGCCGCGGACTACGGTGTCGGCGGCGGTGCCCGCGGCCAACGCGGCGAGCCCGGCGAGGAGTTCGTCCTGGTCGCGGGCGACGACCGCGCCCCGGTGGGTGAGGGCGGCGCGGCCCGTGGCGAGGGAGCGAGCGAGGTCCGGCAGCGGCAGATCGGCGACCGTGTGGAGCCGTGCGGCCTGGGCGGCGAGTGCCTCGGCGGTGGCGCCGGAGATCACGAGGGGCAGCAGCGGCGTGTCCGCCGGTCCGGTGTCCGGTGCGGTTTCGGTGGCCGGTGCCTCTTCGATGATCGTGTGGACGTTGGTGCCGCTGATGCCGAAGGAGGAGATGCCGGCCCGGCGGGGGCGGTCGGTGGCCGCCCAGGGCTGCTCTTCCGTGAGGAGCCGTACATGACCGGCGTCCCAGTCGACCTTCGTCGACGGCTCGTTCACGTGCAGGGTCTTCGGCAGGACCCCGTGCCGCATGGCCATCACCATCTTGATGACACCCGCGACGCCTGCGGCGGCCTGCGTGTGGCCGAGGTTGGACTTCACCGAGCCCAGCCACAGCGGCAGTTCACGGTCCTGGCCGTAAGTCGCCAGGAGGGCCTGTGCCTCGATCGGGTCGCCCAGGGTGGTGCCCGTGCCGTGCGCCTCGACCGCGTCCACGTCGGCCGCGGACAGCCGGGCCGAGGCGAGTGCCTGGCGGATCACCCGCTGCTGGGAGGGCCCGTTCGGGGCGGTGAGGCCGTTGGACGCGCCGTCCTGGTTGACGGCCGAGCCGCGCACCACGGCGAGGACCGGGTGCCCGTTGCGCCGGGCGTCCGAGAGCCGCTCCAGGACGAGCATGCCGGCGCCCTCGGACAGGGCCGTGCCGTCCGCCGCGTCGGCGAAGGACCTGGCGTGGCCGTCGGCGGAGAGATTGCGCTGCCTGCTGAAGTCGACGAACGTGTCGACGGTCGACATCACCGACACACCGCCGGCGAGCGCCATGCCGCACTCGCCCTGCCGCAGCGCCTGCGCGGCCAGGTGCAGCGCCACAAGCGACGACGAACAGGCCGTGTCGACGGTGAGCGTCGGGCCCTCCAGGCCGAGGGCGTAGGCGACGCGGCCGGAGGCGACACTGCCGAGGCTGCCGTTGCCGAGGTAGTCGCGCACGGACTCGGGGACGTGGTGCAGCCGGCTTCCGTAGTCGTGGTACATGACGCCCGCGAAGACGCCGGTGCGGCTGCCGCGTACGGAGTGCGGGTCGATGCCGCCCCGCTCCAGCGCCTCCCAGGCCGTTTCGAGGAGCAGCCGCTGCTGCGGGTCCATGGCGAGGGCCTCGCGGGGGCCGATGCCGAAGAAGTCGGGGTCGAAGTCGGCGGCGTCGTAGAGGAATCCGCCGGCGCGGGTGGAGCAGTGGCCCGCCTTGCCGGGCTCCGGGTCGTAGAGGTCGTCCAGGGGCCAGCCGCGGTCGGCGGGGAAGGCGCCGATGCCGTCACCGCCGGCGGCCAGCAGCTGCCACAGGTCCTCGGGGGTGGTGACACCACCGGGGTAGCGGCAGGCCATGGCGACGATGGCGATGGGCTCGTCCGCCTCGCGCACGGCGGTGACCTCGGCGACGGACTCGGCCTCCGCGCCGAGGAGTTCCGTCCTCAGGTAGCCCACGAGGGCGCCCGCGTCCGGGTAGTCGAAGACCAGGGTGGCGGGCAGGCGCAGATCGACGGCGTTGCCGAGCCGGTTGCGCAGTTCGACCGCGGTGAGCGAGTCGAAGCCCAGCTCGCGGAAGGAGCGCCGCTGGTCCAGTGCCATGTCGTTGCCGTGTCCGAGGACGGCGGCGGCGTGGGTGCGGACCAGCTCCACCAGGGCCGCCTCGCGGTCGGCGGTGGACAGGGCGGCGAGGCGGTCGGCGAAGGACTGCGAGGCCGCGCGGGAGGCGGCGGTGCGCCGGGCGCGTGCGGGGACGAGTCCGCGCAGTACGGCCGGGACGTCGCCGGCGCGGCGCAGTGCGGCCAGGTCCAGGCCGACCGGGATCAGCAGCGGCTCGGCGGCGCCGAGGGCCGCGTCGAGCAGGCTGAGCCCCTCGGCGGTGGACAGGGGGCGGACGCCCGCGCGGGCCATCCGGTCCACGTCGGCGTCGGTGAGGTGGGCGGTGAGTCCGGTGCGCTGCTCCCAGAAGCCCCAGGCGAGGGAGTGCGCGGGCAGCCCGTGGTGCCTGCGGTGGGCGGCGAGCGCGTCGAGGTAGGCGTTGGCGGCGGCGTAGCCGGACTGTCCGGCGCCGTCGACCGTGCCGGCCGCGGAGGAGAAGAGCACAAACGCGGCGAGGCCGAGGTCGCGGGTCAGTTCGTGCAGATGCCGGGCCGCGTCGGCCTTGGGCCGCAGTACGGCGTCCAGGCGCTCGGGCGTCTGGTCGGTGACGAGCCCGTCGTCGAGGACGCCGGCGAGGTGGACGACGGCGGTCAGCGGCCGGTCGGCGGGGGTCTCCGCGAGGAGCGCGGCCAGTTGAGCGCGGTCGCCCGCGTCGCAGCGGGCCACGACGATCTCGGCGTCGACCCCCTCGAAGTCGTCGGTGGCGGTGCCACTGCGTCCGGCGAGGACCAGGCGGCGCACCCCGTGTTCGGCGACCAGGTGGCGGGCGACCAGGGCGCCGAGCACTCCGGTGCCCCCGGTGATCAGTACGGTGCCGTCCGGGTCGAGGGAGGGCGCCTGGCCCTGCGGGGTGGCGCGGGCGAGGCGGGGGGTGTGTACGGTGCCGTCGCGCAGGGCGAGTTGGGGCTCGTCGCTCGCCGCGGCGGCGGCCACCGCGGCGCCCGGGTCGCCGTCGGCGGAGTCGACCAGCGCGAACCGGCCGGGCTCCTCGCCCTGGGCGGCCCGCACCAGGCCCCACACGGCGGCGCCGGCCAGATCGGTAACGTCCTCCTCCCCCACCGCGACCGCACCCCGCGTCAGCACCAGCAGCCGTGACGTCGCGGTGCGTTCGTCGGACAGCCAGTTCTGTACGGCGGTCAGGGCCCGCACGGTCGCGAGGCGCGGGTCGGTGTCCTGGTCGTCGGACCCGAGGTGCAGCACAACCCAGTCGGGGACGGTGTCCAGGGCCGCAAGGCCCCCTTCGCCGAGGACCGCGTACTCGGGTGTGGTCGTCCCGGGCACGGGGAGCGCGGGCCAGTCGAGGCGGTACAGGTCGTCGACGCGGGTGCCCGGGGTGAGCGCGGCCGGGTCGACGGGCCGGGAGACCAGCGCCTCGACCTCGGCGACCGGGGCGCCCGTCGGGTCGGCCAGCTGGAGGGAGAGCGTCTCACCGCCGTGCAGGCGGACCCGCAGGGCGGTGGCTCCGGCCGCGTACAGCGACACGCCGGTCCATGCGAAGGGCAGCCGGGCGCCGCCGTCCTGGTCGTCCCCGCCCAGTCCGTCGGCGTGCAGGGCGGCGTCGAACAGGGCCGGGTGCAGGGCGAACGACTCGGCCTCCACGGGCAGTTCGACCTCGGCGAAGGTCTCCTCGCCGTGCCGCCAGGCGGCGCGCAGGCCGTGGAAGGCGGGGCCGTAGTCGTAGCCGAGGGCGGCGAGCCGCTCGTAGGCGTCGTCGACGGGGACCGGCTCGGCGCCCGGGGGCGGCCAGGCCGTCAGGTCGAAGCCGGGGCCGGTGGTCTCGGGGGCGAGCAGGCCGGTGGCGTGCCGGGTCCACGAGGAGTCGCCGGTGGCCTCGGAGCTGTCGGTGTGCTCGGGCCGGGAGTGCACGGTCAGGGCGCGGTGGCCGGTGTCGTCGGCGGCGGCCACGTGCAGCTGGACCTGGAGCGCGCCCCGGTCGGGCAGCACCACCGGTGCCTGGAGGGTGAGTTCGGCGAGGTGGCCGCAGCCGAGGTCGTGTCCGGCGCCGAGCGCCAGCTCGACGAGGGCGGTGCCGGGCAGCAGGGTGGTGCCGGAGACGGCGTGGTCGGCGAGCCAGGGGGCGGTGGCGGTGGAGAGGCGGCCGGTGAAGACGGTGCCGCCCTCGGCGACCGGGACGGCGGCGCCGAGCAGCGGGTGGCCGGTGGTCTGGAGGCCCGCGGCGGTGACGTCTCCGGCGGTGGCGGAGCGGCCGAGCCAGTAGCGCTCGCGCTGGAAGGCGTAGGTCGGCAGGTCGGCGGGGCGGACCGGGAGGTCGCCGAAGACGGCCGACCAGTCGACCGGCACGCCGGACACGAAGGCCTCGCCGAGGGCGGCCAGGACCCGCTCGGCGCCGCCGTTGTCACGGTGCAGCGAGCCGAGTGCGATGATGCCGGTGCCGGCCGCGTCGGCGGTCTCCTCAATGCTGTGCAGCAGCACCGGGTGGGGGCTGCACTCGACGAACACGCCGTACCCGGCGTCCAGCAGGGTGCGGGTGGTCGGCTCGAAGAGCACACTCTGCCGCAGGTTGGTGAACCAGTACTCGGCGTCCATGACCGTGGTGTCGAGCCGGGCGCCGGTCACCGTGGAGTAGAACGGCACGTCGGCGGGGCGGCCCTTGACGCCCGCGAGGTCGGCGAGGAGCCGCTCACGCAGGGACTCGACGTGTGCGGAGTGGGAGGCGTAGTCGACGGGGAGCCGCTTGGCGCGGTCGCCGCCGGCCACGATGGTGTCGCGGAGCGCGTCGAGGGCGTCGGCGTCGCCGGACAGCACGACCGAGGAGGTGCCGTTGACGGCGGCGACCGAGACCCGGCCGTCGTAGGGGGCGACGAGTTCGCGGGCCCGCGCCTCGGGCAGGGCGACGGACATCATGCCGCCGCCGAGGCCGGAGAGTTCGCGGGAGATGGCCTGGCTGCGCAGGGCGACGACGCGGGCGCCGTCGGCGAGGGAGAGCGCGCCGGCCACGCAGGCGGCGGCGATCTCGCCCTGGGAGTGCCCGATGACGGCGGCGGGCCGCACCCCGTGGGCGCGCCACACCTCGGCGAGGGACACCATGATCGCCCACAGCACGGGCTGCACGACGTCCACCCGCTCGATGGGCTGCCGTGCCCGCACGGTCTCGATGAGGTCCCAGTCGGTGACGGGGGCGAGGGCGGCGGCGCAGTCGGCCATGGTGGCGGCGAACACCGGTGAGGTGTCGAGCAGATCGGCGGCCATGCCGGGCCACTGTGAGCCCTGGCCGGGGAAGACGAAGGCGGTCCGGGACTCCGCCGCCGGCCGGCCGCGCACCACGTTCGGTGCGCTGTCGCCGTCGGCGAGGGCGGTCAGGCCCGCGGTGAGGGCGGGCAGGTCGGCGCCGGTGACGACGGCCCGCTCGTCGAGGGCGGCGCGCCCGGTGGCGAGTGTGTGGGCGATGTCGGGGACCGGCGCGGTGGCGTCGGTGAGGTGGTCGAGCAGGCGCCGGGCCTGGGCGGCGAGGCCGGGTCCGTCGTGTCCGGAGAGGACCAGCGGAAGCGGGCCGGTCCACGCGGGCTCCCCGTCACGGGGCTCCAGTTCGGGGGCGGCTTCGACGATGACGTGGGCGTTGGTGCCGCTGATGCCGAAGGAGGAGACCGCGCCGCGGCGGGGCTCGCCGTCGGTGGTCCACTCGCGGGCCTCGCTGAGCAGTTCGACGGCGCCCGCCTCCCAGTCGACCTGGGCGGTGGCGCGGTCGGCGTGCAGGGTCTTGGGGAGGCGGCCGTGCCGTGCGGCCATGACCATCTTGATGACACCGGCGACACCGGCGGCGGCCTGGGTGTGCCCGATGTTGGACTTCACGGAGCCGAGCCAGAGCGGCTCGTCGCGGTCCTGGCCGTAGGTCGCGAGCAGGGCCTGGGCCTCGATCGGGTCGCCGAGCGGGGTGCCGGTGCCGTGTGCCTCGACGGCGTGCACCTGGCGTGGTTCCAGGCGGGCGTTGGCGAGGGCGGCGCGGATGACGCGCTGCTGGGAGGGCCCGTTGGGGGCGGTGAGGCCGTTGGAGGCGCCGTCCTGGTTGACGGCCGTGCCGCGGACGACTCCGAGGACGCGGTGGCCGTTGCGGCGGGCGTCGCTGAGCCGCTCCAGGAGCAGCAGGCCGACGCCCTCGCCCCAGCCGGTGCCGTCGGCGCCCTCGGCGAAGGACTTGCAGCGCCCGTCGAGCGCGAGGCCGCGCTGGCGGGAGAAGTCGATGAACGTGTCCGGCGTCGACATCACCGTGACACCGCCCGCGAGGGCGAGGGTGCACTCGCCGGTGCGCAGCGCCTGCACCGCGAGGTGCAGGGCGACCAGCGAGGAGGAGCAGGCGGTGTCGACGGTGACGGCGGGCCCTTCCAGGCCGAGGATGTAGGAGACGCGCCCGGAGGCGACGCTGCCCAGGTTGCCGTTGCCGAGGTAGCCCTCGACGCCCTCCGGGACCTCGGTGAGCCAGCTGCCGTAGTCGTGGTACATCACACCGGCGTAGATGCCGGTGCGGCTGCCGCGCAGGGTGTGCGGGTCGATACCGGCGCGTTCGAACGCCTCCCAGGCGGTCTCCAGGAGGAGCCGCTGCTGGGGGTCCATGGCGACGGCCTCGCGCGGGCTGATCCCGAAGAACGCGGGGTCGAACTGCGGGGCGTCGTAGAGGAATCCGCCCTCGCGGACATGGGTCCTGCCGGGGGCGTCGGGGTCGGGGTCGTAGATGCCCTCGACGTCCCAGCCGCGGTCGGCGGGGAAGTCGCCGACCGCGTCCGTGCCGGAGTCGACGAGCTGCCACAGCTGCTCGGGGGTGCTGACGCCGCCGGGGTAGCGGCAGCTCATCGCGACGATCGCGACGGGCTCCTGGGCCGCTTCGGTGATCTCGGTGTTCTGCCGGCGCAGCCGCTCGTTCTCGAGCAATGACTCGCGCAGCGCCTCGACGATCTGCTCGACGGATGTGTCCACGGTCGGTGTCGCTCCCTGCTGGCTCGGCGGCGCTGGTGACGCGATGGGGGATGCGCCTGGAGGGGTGGCCCGGTGCCCGACGCGGCGCGTGGCCGGGCACCGGGGCTGGGTCACTGGGTGCCGCTGCGGTCGAGTGCGGCGCGCACGAGGTCGGCCACGGCCATGGACTTGATGTCCACGACCCGCTCGGCCGGTTCGGGTGCCGGGGCCGGCTCGGACAGCTTCAGCAGACTGTCGAGGAGTCCGGCGGCGCGGATGCGGTCGACGGGGATGCGGGAGATCAGGGTGCGCATCTCGTCGTCGCCGTGCGCGTCGGCGGCGGGCACGGTGTCCGGGGCGTCCGCGGGGTCGGGGAGGAGCCTTTCGAGGAGGTGGGCGGCGAGGGCCGCCGGGGTGGCGTAGTCGAAGATCAGGGTGGACGGCAGTTTGAGCCCGCTGACGGCGTTGAGGCGGTTGCGCAGTTCGACGGCGGCGAGTGAGTCGAAGCCCAGCTCGGTGAAGGCGCGGCGGGGTTCTACGGCGGCGGGTCCGGCGTGGCCGAGGACGGCGGCGACCTCGGTGCGGACCGCTTCGAGGACGGTGTGTTCGTGGTCGGCGGCGGGCAGTTCGGCGAGCTGCTCGCCGAGGGTGCGGGCCCGCTCGGCGACGCCGGCCCGGGCCGTGACACCGGCCAGGGTGCGCAGCACGGCCGGGAGGTCGTCGCCGCGGCGGCGCAGGGCCGCGGTGTCCAGGCGTACGGGGACCAGGGCGGGGCTGCCGGAGGCCACGGCGGCGTCGAACAGGTCGAAGCCCTCGTCCGGGTCGAGTGCGCCGATGCCGGAGCGTTCGATGCGCTGGACCTCGGCCGCGTCGAGGGCGGCGCCCATACCGCCGCCGGACCACAGGCCCCAGGCGAGGGAGGTGGCGGGCAGGCCCAGGTCGGCGCGGTGGGCGGCCAGGGTGTCGAGGAAGACGTTGGCGGCGGCGTAGTTGCCCTGTCCGGAGGCGTCGATGGTGCCGGCCGCCGAGGAGAACAGCACGAAGTGGGCGAGGGGCCGGTCGAGGGTGAGTTCGTGCAGGTGCCAGGCGGCGTCCGCCTTGGGCCGCAGCACGGTGTCCAGGCGGGCCGGGGTCAGCGAGGTGACGAGACCGTCGTCGAGGACACCGGCGGTGTGCACGACGCTGTCGACGGGGTGCTCGGCGAGCAGCGCGGCGAGCGCGGCCCGGTCGGCGACGTCGCAGGCGATGATCTCGGCGTCCGCGCCCAACTCCTTGAGCTCGGTGCGGAGTCGGTCGGCGCCGGGCGCGTCAGGTCCGCGGCGGCTGGTCAGCACCAGGCGGTGCACGCCGTACCGGGTGACGAGATGGCGGGCGACGAGCGCGCCGAGGCCGCCGGTGCCGCCGGTGACGAGGACGGTGCCCCAGTCCCGCGCGGTGGAGCCGGGCTCCTCGGCGCGTACCAGACGCGGCACGTGCGCCCGGCCGTCGCGCCAGCGGGCCTCCGGCTCCGCGGAGTCGAGCAGGGCGGCCAGCGCGGCCCGGTCCGGGACGGGCGCGTCCGGTGCGGTCCGGCCGACGAGGACGATGTGGCCGGGGTCCTCGGCCTGCGCGGCGCGCACCAGTCCGTGCACGGCGGCGTCGGCGAGCGAGCCCCCGGTGAGGACGACGAGGGTCGATCCGGCGTACCGGGCCTGCGTCGACCAGGCCTTGAGGGTCTCCAGTGTGCCGTCCAGGGCGGTCCGTACGGCGGCGGGCACCTGGTCGCCCTCGGCGTGCGGCGCGGTGACGGGCAGGATCACCACGTCGGGCACGGTGGCGCCGAGTGCGTCGAGGCCGGTGTGCAGCGGGGCGCCGAGGCCGAGGTCGTTGCCGCCGAGGACGGCCCAGGTGTGCCGGTCGGGCCGTCCGGCGGCCTCGGGCAGCGCCTCGTCGACGACGGTGTAGAGGTGGCGCTGCTGCCGGGTGAGCCGGTCGGCGCCGACGGGCCGGGTGACGTAGGACTCGACGGTGGCGAGGGGGTTGCCGTCGGTGTCGGCGAGTTCGATCCGGGTGCCGTCGGCGCCGGGGGTGACGCGGACCCGGGCGGTGAGGGCGCCCTGGGCGTGCAGCGAGACCCCGGTCCAGGCGAAGGGCAGTTGGACCCCTTCGGACGGTTCGCCGGAGCCGGTGTCGAGGAGGGACGTGGTGTGCAGGGCGGAGTCCAGCAGCGCCGGGTGCAGGGGGTGCCGGGCGGCGTCCTGCCGTGCCCCGTCGGGCAGTTCGACCTCGGCGAGGAGGGTGTCGCCGTGCCGCCAGGCGGCGCGTACACCGCGGAAGACGGGGCCGTAGTCGTAGCCCTCGGTGTGCATCCGCGGGTAGAGGCCGGTGACGTCGAGCGGGGTGGCGCCCGGCGGTGGCCAGGCGCCGGCCGCGGTCGGGGGCGCGACCGCGGAGTCGGTGAGGGTGCCGGTGGCGTGCCGCGTCCAGCCCTCGTCCGCGGGGGCGTGCTCGGCGCGCGAGTGGATCTCGACGGTGCCGTCGGGGCCGGTGGCGACCTGGATGCGTACGGCGGTGTCGGCGGGCAGCACCAGCGGGGCCTGGAGGGTGAGTTCCTCGACGGCCGGGCGGCCGGTGAGGCGGCCGGCGTACAGGGCGAGGTCGACCAGGGCGGCGCCGGGCACCAGGACCGTGCCGAGGACGGCGTGCTCGGCGAGGACCGGGTGGGTGGCGGTGGAGATCCGGCCGGTGAGCAGCACGCCGGCGTCTCCGGGCAGGTCCAGTCGGGCGCTGACCAGGGGGTGGTCGGTGGCGGCGAGCCCGTGGCCCTCGGCGTCGCCGACGGCGACCGCGGGCGTGGGCAGCCAGTACCGCTGGTGGTCGAAGGCGTAGGTCGGCAGCTCGACCGGGCGGCCCGGGTAGGTCTCGTACAGCACGGCCCAGTCGACGTCCGAGCCGCGGGTGTGTACGGCGGCCAGGGCGGCGAGCAGACCGGGCAGCTGGGCGGTGTCCTTGCGGGCGGTGGAGACGAACGCGGTGTCGTCGGCGTCGGGCAGGCAGTCGGGGCCCATGGCGGTGAGGGCGGGCGCGGCGCCGAGTTCGAGGAAGGTGTCGGCGCCCTTGGCGGCCAGGGTGGCGACGGCGTCGGCGAAGCGCACGGTCCCGCGCACGTGCCGTACCCAGTAGTCGGCGGAGCCGAGTTCGGCCGCGGTGGCCGGGTCGCCGGTGAGGGTGGAGACGATCGGTACGGTCGGTTCGGCGGCCACGATGCCGTTCATGACCGCCTCGAAGTCGCCGAGCATGGGTGCCATGCGCGGCGAGTGGAAGGCGTGCGAGACGCGCAGTCTGCGTGTGGTCCTGAAATGGGCGGCGACGGCGGTGACGGCGTCCTCGTCGCCGGAGACGACGACCGCGCGGGGGCCGTTGACGGCGGCGATCCCGCACCGCTCGTCCAGCAGCGGTGTCACCTCGTCCTCGGCTGCCTGTACGGCGATCATGGCGCCGCCCTCGGGCAGTGCCTGCATGAGCCGGCCCCGGGCGGCGACCGCGGTGACGGCGTCCTGGAGCGACCACACGCCCGCGGCATGGGCGGCGGCGAACTCGCCGACGGAGTGCCCGGCGAGCCAGTCGGGGCGCAGCCCGAAGGACTCCAGGAGCCGGTAGAGGGCGACCTGGGTGGTGAACAGGGCGGCCTGGGTGTAGGCGGTCTGTTCCAGGACTTCGGCGTCCTCGCCGAACACGACCTCGGCCAGGGGCCGTTCGAGGTGTTTGTCGAAGAGCGCGGCGGCCTTGTCGAAGTGGTCGGCGTAGACGGGGAAGGCGTCGTACCAGTCGCGGCCCATGCCGGGTCGCTGGGCGCCCTGGCCGGAGAAGAGGTAGGCGAGGGAGCCGTCGGTGGCGGAGCCGGTGACGAGCAGTCCGGGTGCGTCGGCGCCGCGGGACAGGGCGTCCAGGGCGGCTGCGGCCTGTTCGTCGCCGGTGGCGAGGAGCACGGCCCGGTGGGTGTGGTTGCCGCGGGTGGTGGCGAGGGCCAGACCGAGGTCGGCGGGGGTGGTGCCGGTGAGGTCGAGCAGGCGGCGGGCCTGGCCGCGCAGGGCCTCGGGCGACCGGGCGGCGACGGGGAGGGCGAGCACCGGCGGGGCGGTGGCGGGGTCCGCCTCCGGCGGCTCGGGCGCGGTGAACTCCTCAAGGATCACATGGGCGTTGGTGCCGCTGATCCCGAACGAGGAGACGGCGGCGCGGCGCGGGCGGTCCGGTGTCCGCCAGGGGCGCTGTTCGGTGAGCAGCCGGACGGCGCCGGCCTCCCAGTCGACCTGGTCGGAGGGGGCGTCGACGTGCAGCGTCTTGGGCAGGGTGCCGTGCCGCATCGCCATCACCATCTTGATGACGCCGGCGACTCCGGCGGCGGCCTGGGTGTGGCCCATGTTGGACTTCACCGAGCCCAGCCACAGGGGCTCTTCCCGGTCCTGGCCGTAGGCGGCGAGCAGGGCCTGGGCCTCGATGGGGTCACCGAGGGTGGTGCCGGTGCCGTGCGCCTCGACGGCGTCGACGTCGGCCGGGGCCAGTCCGGCGGCGTTCAACGCGGCCCGGATGACGCGCTGTTGGGACGGTCCGTTGGGGGCGGTGAGGCCGTTGGAGGCGCCGTCGGAGTTGACGGCGGAGCCGCGGAGCACGGCGAGCACGTGGTGGCCGTTGCGGCGGGCGTCGGAGAGCCGCTCGACGACGACCATGCCGGCGCCCTCGCCCCACCCGGTGCCGTCGGCCGCGGCGGCGAAGGACTTGCAGCGGCCGTCGGCGGCGAGGCCGCGCTGGCGGGCGAAGTCGACGAAGGTGTCCGGCGTCGACATCACGGTGACCCCGCCGACGAGCGCGAGGTCGCACTCGCCCTGCCGCAGCGCCTGGGCGGCGAGGTGCAGGGTGACCAGGGAGGAGGAGCAGGCGGTGTCGACGGTGACCGCCGGTCCCTCCAGGCCGAGGGCGTAGGCGACCCGGCCGGAGACGACACTGCCGAGGCTGCCGTTGCCGAGGTAGGCGGCGAGGTCCTCGGGGACGTCGGCGAGCCAGGTGCCGTAGTCGTGGTACATGACGCCCGCGAAGACGCCCGTGCGGGAGCCGCGCAGCCGGTGCGGGTCGATCGCGGAGCGCTCCAGGGCCTCCCAGGACACTTCGAGCAGCAGCCGCTGCTGCGGGTCCATGGCGGTGGCCTCGCGGGGGCTGATGCCGAAGAAGCCGGGGTCGAACTCGGCCGCGTCGTACAGGAAGGCGCCCTCGCGGGTGTAGGTGCGGCCGGGCGTGCCGGGCTCGGGGTCGTAGAGGGCGTCGGTGTCCCAGCCGCGGTCGGCCGGGAAGTCGCCGACCGCGTCGACGCCGTCGGCGACGAGCCGCCAGAGGTCCTCCGGGGAGCGGACCCCGCCGGGGTAGCGGCAGCTCATGCCGACGATGACGATCGGGTCGTCGTCGGTGGCGGTGCGGGTGGCGACCGCCGCGCTCTCCGGCGCCGCGGTGCCGAAGAGGGTGTCGCGGATGTGGTCGGCGAGGACGCGCGAGGTGGGGTGGTCGAAGACGAGGGTCGCGGGCAGGCGCAGGCCGGTGGTGGTGTTGAGCCGGTTGCGCAGTTCCACGGCGGCGAGGGAGTCGAAGCCGAGGTCGGTGAAGGCGCGGCCGGGGTCGATCGCGGACGGTCCGTCGTGCCGCAGGACGGCGGCGACCTCGGTCCGTACGAGCTCCAGCAGGGCGCGGTCGCGGTCGGCGGCGGGCAGCGCGGCCAGTCCGCCGTCGGTGGCGGCGGGCGCGGTGTTCGCCGTGGCGCGCCGGGTGACGGGGCGGACGAGGCCGGACAGCAGCGGCGGTATGCCGTCGGGGCGGCGGCGTACGGCGGCGGCGTCGACCTCGACCGGGACGAGGCGGGGTGCGGTGGTGCGCAGGGCGACGTCGAACAGTTCCAGGGAACGGGCGGCGGTCAGGCCCGGCAGGCCGTAGGCGGCGATGCGTTCGCGGGCCGGCGCGTCGAGCGCCGCGCCCATACCGCTGCTGGTGTCCCACAGGCCCCAGGCGAGAGCGGTGGCGGGCAGGCCGAGGGTGGCGCGGTGCTCGGCGAGGGCGTCGAGGTAGGCGTTGGCGGCGGCGTAGTTGCCCTGGCCGGGTCCGTCGAGGACGGCGGCGAGGGACGAGAACAGCACGAACCGGGTGAGGCCGCGGTCGCGGGTCAGCTCGTGCAGATGCCAGGCGCCCTGCGCCTTGGCCCGGAACACCTCGTCGACCATCTCGTCGGTGAGGGTGTCCACGATGCCGTCGCGGACGGTGCCCGCGGCGTGCACGACGGAGTCGACGGGGTGCTCCTGGAGCAGCCGGCGCAGTGCCTCGCGGTCGCCGACGTCACACGCGGCCACGGTCACCCGGGCGCCCGACTCGGCGAGTTCGGCGGCGAGTTCGGGCGCGGTGCCGCGCCTTCCGACGAGCAGCAGGTCGCGTACGCCGTGGGTGTGGACGAGGTGACGGGCAACGAGCGCGCCGAGTCCGCCGGTGCCGCCGGTGACGAGGACGGTGCCCCAGTCGGC
The DNA here is from genome assembly GCF_044753385.1 of Streptomyces sp. NPDC088387. Taxonomy (NCBI): domain Bacteria; kingdom Bacillati; phylum Actinomycetota; class Actinomycetes; order Kitasatosporales; family Streptomycetaceae; genus Streptomyces; species Streptomyces sp. NPDC088387. The sequence goes on along the minus strand of NZ_JBIVNC010000006.1, from coordinate 430,472 downwards.
GGCGGGCGCGGGGTCTCCGGTGGGCCGCACGGTCAGCCGGGGTACGTCGAACCGGCCGTCGGTGAGGGTGACCTCGGGCTCGCCGGTGGCGAGGACCGCGCGCAGGTCGGTGTCGTCGGGCCGCGCCGCGTGCTCGACGAGGACGTACCGGCCGGGGTTCTCCGCCTGCGCGGAGCGGACCAGCCCGCGTACGGCGGCGTGGGCCGGGCTGTCGGGCGGGGTGACGACGACGAGCCGGGTGCCGGTGAGGCGTTCGTCGGTCTGCCAGGTGCGCAGCAGCCGCAGCACCTGGTGGACGAGGCCGCGGGCCACGGTGGCGTCGGCGTCGACCGGGCCGGGGACGCGGTGCACCACGGCGTCCGGGGCGGGACCGTCGAACAGGTCGTCGACCGGGCCTTCCAGGGGGACGATCCGCGGCGGGGCCGTGGTGTCCGTCCCGGGGCGTGGGTACGGCGTCCACCGCACGGAGTGCAGGACGTCCGCGTCCGGTACGGGGCGGGAGGTCAGGCCCTCGATGTCGGCGACCGGGGCGCCGGTGGCGTCGGCGAGGTGCAGGGCGATGGTGTCGCCGCCGGCGCGGGTGATCCGGACGCGGACGGCCGGGGCGCCGGTGGCGTGCAGGGTGACGCCGGTCCAGGCGAACGGCACCAGTACCTCGTCGCGGGGCGGCGCGTCGAGGTCGGCGGCGTGCAGGGCGGCGTCCAGGAGCGCCGGGTGGAGGCCGAAGTCGCGGGCTTCCGCGGCGGTTTCCTCGGGCAGGGCGACCTCGGCGTAGACGTCGTCGCCGTGCCGCCAGGCGGCCCGCAGCCCCTGGAAGGCGGGGCCGTAGCCGTAGCCCTGGTCGGCGAGATCGGTGTAGACACCGGAGGTGTCGAGGGGCTCGGCGTCCTTCGGGGGCCACACGCTCAGGTCGGCGGTCGCTGCGGCGGCCGTGGTGGTGAGGACGCCGGTGGCGTGCTGGGTCCAGGGGGCCGCGTCGTCGGCACGGGTGTGGACGGTGACCGTACGGCGCCCGGTGTCGTCGGGTTCGCCGACGGCGACCTGGACGGCGACGTCGTCGTCGGCGCGCAGCACGAGCGGGGCGCCGTGGGTCAGCTCCTCCAGGGTGACCGCGCCGACGTGGTCGCCCGCGCGCAGGGCGAGTTCGACGAAGGCGGTGCCGGGGAACAGGATCCGTCCGGCAATGACGTGGTCGGCGAGCCAGGGCTGGGCCCGGGTGGACAGCCGCCCGGTGAGGACGACTCCTTCGGCGCCGACGGCGACCACGGCCGCGAGCAGCGGGTGCCCGGCGGGGAGCTGGCCGAGGCCTGCGGCGTTGACGGCGGTGCTCTGCTCCAGCCAGAACCGGCGCCGCTGGAAGGGGTAGTGGGGCACGTCGACGCGGTGTCCGCCGAGCGCCGAGAAGTGGCGGCGCCAGTCGACGGGGACGCCCCTCGCGTGGGCGGCGGCGAGCGCGCCGACGGCCTCGCGGGGCTCGGGCCGGTCGCGGCGCAGCACCGGCAGGAAGGCGGCGCCGGGCGCGTCGACGGAGTCGGGGCCCATGGCGGAGAGCACCGCGTCGGGGCCGATCTCCAGGAACGTACGGACTCCCCCGTCGGCGAGGTTCCGGACGGCGTCGTGGAAGCGGACGCGGGCGCGGACGTGCTCGACCCAGTACTCGGGGTCGCACAGTTCGTCGGTGACGGACTCGCCGGTGACGGTCGACACGACCGGGAGCTTCGGCTGTGCGTAGTCGAGGACGTGGGCCACGCGGCGGAAGTCGTCGAGCATCGGTTCCATGAGCGGCGAGTGGAAGGCGTGGCTGACGCGCAGGCGCTTGGTGTCGTGGCCGCGGGCGGCGAGCTCGGCGGCGATGGACTCCACGTCGGCCGCGTCGCCCGAAATCACCACGGCGGCGGGCCCGTTGACGGCGGCGATGCCGGTGGCCGGGGTGAGCAGCGGTGTCACCTCGTCCTCGGTGGCGCGTACGGCGACCATGGCGCCGCCCCCGGGCAGTCGCTGCATGAGCCGGCCGCGGGCGGCGACCAGGATCGTGGCGTCCTGGAGGGTGAGGACACCGGCGACGTGTGCGGCGGCGATCTCGCCGACGGAGTGGCCGGCGAGCTGGTCCGGGGTGAGGCCCCAGCTCTCCAGGAGCCGGAAGAGGGCGACCTCGACGGCGAACAGGGCGGGCTGCGCGTACTCGGTGCGGTGCAGCAGCTCGGCGTCGGGGGTGCCGGGCTCGGCGAACAGGATCTCCTTCAGCGGACGCGCGAGCTGGAGGTCGAAGTGCGCGCAGGCGTCTTCGAGGGCGTCGTCGAACACGGGGTGGGCGGCGGCGAGTTCGCGGCCCATGCCGACGCGCTGGCTGCCCTGGCCGGTGAAGAGGAAGGCCAGTTCGCCGTCGGCCCGCCCGCTCGTCGGTGTGGTGCCGTCGGCCAACTCTCGCAGTGCGGTGCGGAGTTCGTCGCGGTCGGCGGCGACGAGGACGGCCCGGTCGGACAGGGCGGCCCGCGTGGTGGCCAGGGAGTGCGCGAGGTCGAGCGGTTCCACCGCGTCGACGAGGGGCAGCAGGTCGGCCGCGCGGGCCCGCAGCGCGGCCTCGCCCCGGGCGGAGAGGGCGAAGGGCAGCGGTGTGCCGGCGGACGGGACGGGACGGGCGTCACCCTCGGAGCCCTCGGAGCCCTCGGAGCCCTCGGCGCCCTTGGAGCCCTCGGTGTCCTCGGTGAACTCGGGCTCCGGCTGTTCCAGGATGATGTGCGCGTTGGTGCCGCTGACGCCGAACGACGACACGCCCGCGCGGCGCACCCGGTCGCTGTGCGGCCACGGACGCTGCTCGGTGACGAGTTCCACGGCCCCGGACGCCCAGTTGACGTGCGCGGTGGGTGTGTCGACGTGCAGGGTCGCCGGGACCTGGCCGTGCTCCATGGCGAGGATCGTCTTGATCATGCCGGCGACACCGGCGGCGGCCTGGGTGTGCCCGAGGTTGGACTTCACCGAGCCGAGCAGCAGGGGCGCGTCGGCGGGCCGGCCCTGACCGTAGGTGGCGAGCAGTGCGGTGGCCTCGATCGGGTCGCCGAGCCGGGTGCCGGTGCCGTGCGCCTCGACCACGTCGACGTCGGCCGCGGTGAGCCCGGCGTCGGTCAGGGCGCGGCGGATCAGCCGCTGCTGGGACATGCCGTTGGGCGCGGTCAGTCCGTTGGAGGCGCCGTCCTGGTTGACGGCGGAGCCGCGGACGACGGCCAGCACCCGGTGGCCGTTGCGGCGGGCCTCGCTCAGCCGCTCCAGGACCAGCACGCCGACGCCCTCGGCGAATCCGGTGCCGTCGGCGGCGTCCGCGAAGGCCTTGCAGCGGCCGTCGGGCGCGAGGCCCCGCTGGCGGCTGAAGGCGGTGAACACACCGGGTCCGCCCATGACGGCGACGCCGCCCGCGAGCGCCAGCGACGACTCGCCCTGGCGCAGCGAACGGCACGCGAGGTGCACGGCGACGAGGGAGGCGGAGCAGGCGGTGTCGACGGTGACCGCCGGTCCCTCGGCGCCCAGCACGTAGGCGACCCGGCCGGAGATGACGCTGGAGGCGTTCCCGGCGAGCAGGTAGGCGTCCATGCCGTCGGGGGCGTCGTGCAGACGCGGCCCGTACTCCTGGACCTCGGCGCCGAAGAACATGCCGGCGGCGCTGCCGCGCAGGCCGGTCGGGTCGATGCTGGCGTCCTCCAGGGCCTGCCAGGACGTCTCCAGGACAAGCCGCTGCTGCGGGTCCATACCGAGCGCCTCGCGCGGGCTGATGCCGAAGAACTCGGCGTCGAACCCGGTGGCCGTGTCGAGGAAGCCGCCGCTGCGCACATACGCGCTGCCGGGGACCTCGGGGTCCTCGTCGAAGAGGGCGGCCAGGTCCCAGCCGCGGTCCTCGGGGAAGCCCGAGAGCACTTCGCCGCCGTCGGTGAGCAGTCGCCACAGGTCGGCGGGCGAGGAGACACCGCCGGGGAAGCGGCAGCCGATGCCGACGACGGCGATCGGCTCGTCGGCGGACGACTCACCGAGCGTGTCGACGTGCTCTGCCGCCGTTGTGCCGCTGACCTCGGCGAGCAGCCGGGCGGCCAGGTCGTGGACGGTCGGGCAGTCGTAGGCGAGGCCGACCGGCAGCTCCAGGCCGGTCCGCTCGACCAGCCGCCGGTGCAGGTCGACCGCGGCGAGCGAGTCGAGCCCCAGTTCGGCGAACGGCGTGGCCGCCTCGATCACGTCCACCGTGCCCGGGCGGGCCGCATCGATGGCCTCGGCGACCGCCGTGCGCACGAGTTCGGTCACCAGCCTGCGGTGCTGGGACGGCACGGCCGTCGCGAGCCGGCGCGCCAGAGCTGAGTCGGATCCGGGCCCGTTCATCCACGCATCTCCACTTTCGGCCGACACGGCTACCTCACCTTTTTCCTCACCGTAGTGACGGCCCCGGAAAGGCCACACCCTTAAGCACCCCTAGGGGCGGGCACGTTCGAAGCGCTCCGCGTCCTCGGGGTCGTGCCGGTCGTACGAACGGCGCACATAGGACAGGGAATCGAGCAGATCCGCGGAGGTGATGGCCTGCGCGGGCCGGACGTCGGCGATACCGTTCAGCGGCATCTTCCCGATGTCGGACCAGCACAGCCGGCCGTCCGCGGCGATATAACTCCGGCTGAATCCGGCGTTGTCCGGATGCAGACAGTAGGGAACGTCGAGACATCCCTCGGCGAATGCCGTGAGGATCGCCCTGCCGAGATCGTCGTCCAGCGCCAGCACCGCGTTGACCAGCGCCGACGCCTCGGCGTACGTCTGGGTGCCGGTGCCTTCCAGCGGGGCGCGCGGAGTGCGCTCGGCGACCGATGCCGCGTATTCGAGGGCGGCGACGTTCTCGGCCACCGTCGGAATGCGGCGGGATTCCGCGACGGTTTTCACGATGATCCGTTCCGAGCCGCTGACGACGGCGAGTTCGGCCGCCTTCCCGAGCAGCCGGTAGGCGCCCTGCTCGGTTTCCGGAAACAGCCCCATGTACGCGTAGATGACGACGTGCCATTCGGTGTCCGGCAGAAATCGCGCGCACAGCGTGCGCAGCGCGGCCACCGCTTCGGCGTCCTGGCCCGGGTCGGTCTGCTGCGCGTAACTCAGGGAAATGCTCCGGATGCCGTGGCGGCGGAAGAAAATCGCCTCCAGGACACTGACGGCGACCAGCAGGCTGGGCGGGCAGAGCTGGCCGAGGACACAGCCGCCGAAGGTCTCCAGGTGTGGTTCGGCGCCCTGTTCGCGCAGGGTGGCGAACACCTCGCACGACTCCGCCCAGTGGGCGACGGAGTCCCGCAGCGGGACCCGCCCGTAGGGCAGGCAGTAGGAGACCGGTCCGCCCTCGGAGGCGTCGAGCCCGACGTCGGTCAGTGCCCGGAAGATGTCCTGCGGCGCGGCCGAGCCGTGCCGGACCTGGACGGGGAAGTCGGGACCGTGGATGCCGTCGAGCACGTTCAGGGTGGTGGCCTTCTCGTGGCTCACGATCGGGTAGCCGTTGAGGGCGACGTCCTCCAGGACGGCCAGCTTGGCCGACTCCAGGTCGCCGACCCGGGTGTAGCTGTCCAGGGTGATCGTGCCGACGGTGGTCGCCGCGGTGTCGCGGGTGGCGAGCAGCCCGGCCCGCATACGTTCCGGGCTGCTCATTCCCATCCGGGGCTGGACCACCAGACGGCCGGCGTCGTGAGCCCGGCGCACGAACGCGCCGAACCCGACGCCGGTCACACCAGGGCCCGCTGCGGCAGCGCGTCGAGCATCCGCACGAAGGTGGCGACGCCCGCGGCGCTGTCGTCGAAGACCGCGTCGTAGCCGGCGGCGCGCAGTGCGGCCACCTCGTCCTCGCCGCAGGGTCCGGCGATGCCGAGCTTGCCGCCGATGACGGCGGGCACGTCGGCGAGGTCGGTGTGCTCGCGCAGCCGGGTGACGGTCCGCATGCCGTCGTGGTAGCCGTGGCCGTTGACGCTGCTGACCACGATGAGGGCCGGGCGGTGGGCCAGTGCCTCCGCGATGAGCAGTTCCTCGGGGACGCAGGGGCCGAGGTTGACGACGCGGCGGCCGTGCTCCTCCAGGAGGAGCTGGAGGTAAACCAGGTTCCAGGTATGGGAGTCGGAGATGCCGCCGGCCACGATCACGGGCTGGTCGCCGGGGGTGGGGGTGGTAGTGAGGGGGCTCATCACAGGGCCTGTCCGTGTTCGTAGGTACGTATGTGCTGGATGCGGGAGACGGAGACGACGGTGTCTGCGCGCACGACGACCTCGGCGGGCGCGGGCCTGCCGAGGAACATCAGGAGGCTGGCCGTGGGGCCGTAGGAGCCGGCGTTGGGCACGGTCAGCAGGTCGCCGGCCTCCGACGGCAGGAAGACGTTGCGGGCCAGCAGGTCGCCGGGGGTGCACAGGGGCCCGGCGAGGCTCGCGGGGGTGCCGTCGGTGCCGACGGACTCGTGGGGCTCGACGTTCACCGGCATGATGCGCCCGAGGCCGGACATGCCGCCGAAGGTGTTGATGCCGGCGTCCAGGACCAGGTAGCGCTGGCCGCGGCTGTCCTTGACGTTGACGACGGTGGTGAGCAGGGTGCCGCTGTCGGCGACCAGGTAGCGGCCGGACTCGCAGGCGATACGGGGCGCGCCGTCGCGCCAGCCGGGGAAGTGCTCGTCGAGCGTCTCGCCGAGGGCGGCGCGCAGGGTGCCGTAGACCGGGCGTTCGCCCTGGACCGCGTAGGGCGCGGCGAATCCGCCGCCGATGTCGACGAGGCGGAAGGTGACGCCGAGGGCCTTCTGGAGGCCGGCCGCCATGGCGATGGTGTGGCGGAACTCGGCGATGAGGCTCGCCTCGTCCTTGGCGTTGCTCAGCGGGAAGAAGTGCAGTCCGGCGATGTTCGTGCCGGGCACCTCGCGCAGGTCGGCGGCGAGGTCGGGCAGGGTCTCGCTGTCGAAGCCGAACTGCGAGGGCACGCCGGTCATGCGGATGCTGGTGGCGGCGGCGCCGGTGGCGTTGTTGACGCGGATCAGGCAGTCGGCGGTGACGCCGAGCCTGAGGGCCGTCTCGCCGACGCGGCGCAGGTCGCCGAGGGACTCGGTGGAGAAGAGCCGCACACCCCGGGTGAGGGCCTCGGTGAGTTCCTCGGTGGTCTTGCCGGGGCCGGTGTAGAGGATCTGCTCGCCGGCGAAGCCGGCCTGGAGGACGGCGTCGAGTTCGCCGACGGAGCTGATCTCGGCACGGCAGCCGCCGGTGCGCAGTTCGTTCAGCAGCTCGGGGTGCGGGTTCGCCTTCGCGGCGTAGAACACCTCGAACTCGGCGGGCAGCGCGGCGAACAGGTCGTCGCGGGCCCGCGCCACCCGGTCCAGGTCGTAGACGAAGGACGGGGTGCCGAAGCGCTCGGCGAGCTCGTTGGGGGCGGTCACGGGGTGTTCCCTTCCAGAAGGCGGGCGAGCCGCTTGCGGTCGTGCTTGCCGTGCGGGGTCAGCGGCAGCTCGGCCACGACGCGGCTCACCCCGGGCACCTTGGCGGGTTCAAGGCGCAGCGAGAGTTCCTTGAGCAGGGCGTGCGGGTCGATGTCGCCCTCGGCGAACACCGCGAGGTCGCGGCCCGGGGCCGGCGGGACCACGGCGGCGGCGCGGACGCCGGGGATGTCGGTGGCGGCGCTCTCGATCTCCGTGGTGCTCATCCGCACGCCCTTGTGCTTGAACATGTCGTCGCGGCGGCCCTCGTAGTAGAGGAAGCCGTCCTCGTCGACGTGGCCGAAGTCGCCGGTGTGCAGCCGCAGTCCGCCGTCGGGGGCGGGGCGGAAGGCGCGTGCGGTCTGCTCGGGTGCGCGCCAGTAGCCGGGCATGACGTGCGGTCCCTCGACGACGATCTCGCCGGTCTCCCAGGGCTCCAGCGCGTTGCCGTCCTCGTCCACGACGAAGGCGCGGGTGCCGGGCAGCGGGCGGCCGACCGAGTCGGGCTTGGCGTCCTGCTGGGCGGCCGGGAGTACGGAGACGCGCTTGCACTCCGTCTGGCCGAACTGGACGATCACGTCGGCGCCGGGGAACGCCGAACGCAGGCCGTCGGCGGTCGACTTGGGCAGCGCGGCGCCGGTGTTGGTGAACATCCGCACCCGGGAGACCTGCTTGGGCTCGCGTTCGGCGAGGGCGCAGATCATGGCCGCGAGGGACGGCACGATCGGTACGACGGTGGCGCCGGTCTCACGGATGCGGCGCAGCAGGACCAGGTCGGACTCGCCGTCGGCGAGGACGAGTTCGCTGTGACCGGCAGCGGTGAGCAGCACCTTGTACAGGCCGTAGTCCCAGGAGATCGGGAAGCGGCAGAACACCACGTCGTCGGGGCGGTAGCCGAGTTCGAGGTTGATGGCCTCGGTGGCGAAGACCATCCGGCCGTGCGGGCAGATGACGCCCTTGGGGGTGGCGGTGGAACCGGAGGTGTAGACGAGTACGGCGATGTCGTCGGGGCCGATCTCGGCGCCGCCGGAGCGGGCGTCCCGCACCCGCAGCGCGGTGACGGCCTGCCACATGCCGCCGAGTCCGAGGACGGGCACGCCGTCGGCGAGGGCGGCGATCCGCTCCACCGCGGGGTCGGTGACGACGATCAGGGACGGCTCGGCGTTGGCGACGACCGCCCGCAGCTGGTAGTCCTTCATGCCGGTGTTGACGGGCACCAGGACGGCGCCGCGGCGGGCGGCGCCGTACATCAGCGCCACCAGTTCGCGGGTGCTGGGCAGTTGGACGAGGACGCGGTCGCCGTGGCCGATGCCGCGCCCTTCGAGCCAGGCGTCGACGGCGTGGCTGTGGGCGGTCAGTTCGCGGTAGGTCCAGCGGCCCGATCGGTCGGAGACCGCGGGGGCGTCGGGGCGCTCGGCGGTGGCCTCGTCGAGCAGGTCGTGCACCCGGGCGTCGGTGCGGGCCGCCCGCGCCGCCGGTTGACCGTCCGCCGGCCGGCCGGCTGCCGCTTGACCGTGTGTCGGTTGACCGTTCACTTCGACGTCTGCCGCCTTTCGTGAGTGCTCCGAATGCTCCGAGTGCTCCGAGTGCACGGGGTGCGCCGGCTGCCCCGAGCGCTCCGAGGTCCCCGCCGCTTCCGCGTCGGCGGACTGGCGCATGGCCGTGGCCCGGGTGGTGAGCTGTCTGCGGTCGGTCTTGCGGTTGGAGTTGAGCGGGAGGGCGTCCAGGTGGTGGTAGGCGCGCGGCACGACCGCGGCCGGCAGCAGCTCGCGCAGATGGCGGGCGAGCCGGGTCGGCGGCACGGGTTCGCCGGTGTGGAAGACGGCCAGCTCCACCGTGCCGTCCACGGGCACCGCCACGGACACGGCGTCCTCGACGCCCGGGCAGGTGCGGGCGGCGGCGTCCACCTCGGCGAGTTCGATGCGGATGCCGTGCACCTGGACCTGGGCGTCCTGGCGGCCGAGGTACAGCCAGCCGCCGTCGTCGGCGCGCCGGACGCGGTCGCCGGTGCGGTAGAAGCGGTGGCCGTCCCGCTCCAGGAACCGCCCGTTGTCGTCCGCCGGGTTGAGATAGCCGGGTGTCAACTGGGGCCCCGCGATGCACAGTTCGCCCTCGGGCCCGTCGCTCGGCGTACCGGTGGCGTCGAGCAGCAGCGTCCGGTGGCCGGGGTGGACGGAACCGATGGGCACCATGTCGTTCAGATACCGGCCCGGCGTCCAGCGGTGCCCGGTGACGGTGATGGTGAGTTCGGTCGGACCGTAGAGGTTCTCCAGCGTCGAGCCGGCCGCGGCGGCGGCCCAGTCCTCGGCGTCCTTGCAGCTGAGCGCCTCCCCCGCGAAGAAGCTCCACCGCAGCGACGGCAGCGCGCCCGGCCCGAGCCCGCCGGTGCGGCGCACCAGGGTGATCGCGCTGGGTGTGGAGAACCAGACGGTCATCCCCTGCTCGTCGACGAACTCCGGGAGGCGCGCGTACGCCCTGGCCGGGACCGGGACGACGGCGGCGCCGGCACCCCACGCGCAGAACAGGTCGAACATCGCGCAGTCGAAGTTCAGGTCGAAGGTCTGCGAGAAGACGTCCTCGGGCCCGAAGTCGTAGCGCTCGTCGAGCAGCCGGAAGTAGTGCGCGGTGTTGGCGTGGGTGACGGGCACGCCCTTGGGCCGGCCTGTGGAGCCGGACGTGAACAGGACGTACGCGACGTCCGTGGGGCGGGCGGGCATCGGCTCCGTCAGGGCCGCGCCCGGATCGACGGGGACAGCCGGCATGGGCTGCCCGCCGGGCGCGAACAGCGTCGGCAGGCTGACGCCGCCGGCGTGCAGGGCGCTCAGCGCGGGCAGGGCGTCGTCGTCGGCGAGGAGCGCGCCGACGCCGGCGGCCTCGATCATCTGCCGGGTGCGGGCCGCGGGGAAGGCGGGCTGGAGCGGGACGACGGTGGCGCCGCTGTAGAGGCCGGCCAGCAGGGCGGCGTACGCCGTGGGTCCCTTGCCGGCCAGCACGCCCACGGCGGGCGGCCGGCCGGGCAGTCCGGCTCTGAGGGAGCCGGCCAGGACCAGGGCGCGTTCGTGCAGTTCGCGGTAGGTGGTCTCGACGCCGTCGACACGCAGCGCGGGCCGGTCGGGTGCGAGGGCCAGGCCGCGTGCGAACCGGCCGGACAGCGTGCTGTCCATGGTGGGATCCACGGTGGCCGCCCCGTCAGCTCGCGGTGCTGTGCAGCATGCTCTGCACGGTGTCCCACAGGACGCGGCCGGTGCGGAAGGTGTCCATGGTCAGCGCGCTGTCGCGGAAGCGGACCTGGTAGGCGTCCTCCAGGGTGCCCAGGAGCTGGACGGTGCCGAGCGAGTCCAGGCCGAGGTCGAGCAGGTCGGCGTCCGGCGTCAGCTCCTCCTGCGGCGGCAGGAACGGCAGGAAGGGGCGGATGATCTGTTCGAACTGGTCGTCCCACATGGGGGCCTCCAAGGAGAGGGCGGGTCAGACGGCGGCGCGGGTGCGGCGCCGCGGGATCATCGCCAGCCGCGGCTGTGCGGCGACGACGTCGAAGTGGCGGGTCGTACAGGGCACCCGGCCGAAGAGGCTGTCGGGTCCGGCGACGCACATCCGGCTGACGCCGGCGTCCTTGAGGGCCGTGGTGACGCTCGGCCACTTCATGGGGTGGTCGAAGCCGTCGAGGAGCATGGTGCGCAGTTCCTCGCCGGTGTGCAGCAGCCTGCCGTCCTGGTCGGCGACCACGGGCAGCTTGGGGTCGGCGAAGGAGTAGCGGGAGACCACCTCGCGTTCCGCCTTGTCGCGCAGCGACCGGAAGGCGGAGGCGTGCATGGGCGGGCGCATGGTGTAGAGCGGCAGGCTGCCGATGGCGCGCAGCCGCTGTTCCATCCACTCCACGCGGTCCTCGGCCAGCGAGATCATGTAGAAGCCGTCGTCGATGTGGCAGGAGATCTCGTGCCACTGGCCTGCCTCGTCGAGTTCGGCGAGGATCGCGTCGAGCCCTTCGCGCGGGGCGCGTACGAAGGACAGGGTGACGATGTCCCGGTGCTCCTCGGCGAAGTACTCCTCCAGGCAGCGGGCGATCTCCGCGGTCAGGCGGACCGCGTCGGGCAGCTCCAGGGCGCCGGTGTAGGCGAGGGCCGCCTTCTCGCCGAAGCTGGGTCCGGCCACCACGTCGGGTTCCACGTCGAGGTGGTCGCGGGCCCAGTGGGCGCAGGCCAGGCAGTTCACGAAGAACGCGACCTGGGCGGCCTCGGAGTAGTCGCCCGCGGAGAGCCGGAAGGCGTCCACGAGGGAGTAGCCGAGGGCCTCGTCGGCGACGGCGACCAGTTCGCGGGCGTAGGGGCTGGCGACCATGAACCTGCCCACGTCGGCGAACGGGACGGGTCCCATGCCGGGGAAGACGAGAGCGGTGTGGAGTGCCATGGCGGGTTCCCCGCCCCCTTTCTCGGTGGTCAGGCTCGTGGGTGCCGCGGGCGTGCGGACAGCGGCGCTCCGGCGTCGTCGCCTGAAGCGTCGGGAGGAACGGTGGGTCGAGTGGCCCGGTGGGACCGGTGGTTCGGTGGGACCGGTGGTTCGGTGGGTCAGAGGCTCTTCAGGAAGTCGGTCATGACCTCGAAGAACCGCTCGGGCTCCTCCAGGTGGGGAAGGTGGCTCGACTCCTCGAAGATCTCCCAGCGCGCGCCGGGGATGTGGTCCTGGTACGGCTGGACGACGGCCGGGGTGGCCTCGTCGTGGCGGCCGCTGATCAGCAGGGTGGGGGTGGTGATCCGGTGCAGTTCGTCGACGATCGACCAGTCCTTGAGGGACCCGATGACATGGAACTCGTTGGGTCCGTTCATCGCGTAGTAGACGGTCGGGTCGTTGTAGATCTCCATGAAGGAGGAGAGGAAGTCGCGGGGCCAGGGCGTCACGCGGCACACATGGCGGTCGTAGAAGACCCGCATGGCGGCGAGGTACTCCTGGCTGTCGAAGGTGCCGGCCGCCTCGTGCCGCCGCAGCGTCGCGTCGACCTCCGGCGGGAGTTCGGCCCGCAGCCGTGCCATCTCCCGGAGCCAGATCGGGTACGACGCGGGCGCGTTGGCGACGACCAGTCCGCGCAGGCCCGGCGGGTCGGTCATGGCGTGCGCGGCGCACAGCGGGCCGCCCCAGGACTGGCCGAACAGCACGTAGTCGTCGGCGATGCCCAACCGCTCGACCAGGTTGGCGAGTTCCTCGAGGAACAGGTCGACGGTCCAGAACCCGGCGTCCTTGCCGGGCAGATGGGTCGAGCCGCCGTTGCCCAGCTGGTCGTAGTGGACGACGGGCCAGCCGTCGTCGGCGAGGCGGGCCAGCGGCAGCAGGTAGTCGTGGGTGCTGCCGGGCCCGCCGTGCACGGCGACGACCGCGGGCCGACCCGCACCGAGCTCACCGGTCACCCGGTACCAGGTCCGGTACTCCCCGAAGGGGACGGTGCCCTTCGCGCTGGGATCCGGGGACACGCTGATCTCCTCTGCTCGGCTGCGAACGCAGCAGCGACCGGGGGGCAAGGACACGGGCGGGGACCGGAGGACCGGAGCGGTGGGCGATGCGTACCCTGCCGGGCCGTACCCCTGGCGGGCCGTGCCCGCGCCGGGCCGTACCCCTGCCGGGCCGTACCTGCGCCGGGCCGTTCATCCGCCGTGGTTCGTTGCCGACGCTAACCGGCCCCGCCCCGCCACCAGACCCCTAACCGCCCCTAGGTGGTACGGGCAGGCATCAGGGGTACCCGTTCGACCTGCACAGGCAGGCGGGAAGGGGGGTTCAGGTGATAGCCGTCACGGTCGTTCGAACACCCCGTCACCCCGTCGGACCGGGTGTTTCCGGCCCTTCGCCGGCCGCGGCGCACCCCTCGGCCGGGACCGTGGCGGCGGGCGGGCACGGTACCCCTTCCACCGGCCCGGGTCCTAGGGGCACCTAGGGGTTGGAGGCCCCGACCACGGCTGCCTAGCGTGCGATTGACGCCGACAGCGCCCCGCCGGGCGCCGACCGGACCCGCTCCGACGCCGGCGCTCCCGTTCCCTCCCGCGCGAAGAGGACATGATGACTGCACCTGCCGAACAGGCCGACGGGGCCGCGCTGCCGGACTTCCCCATGCGGCGGGCCTGCCCCTTCAGCCCGCCCGCCGAGTACACGGAACTGCGCGAGGCCGAGCCGGTCTCCCGCGCCCAGCTGAAGGTCAACGGCAAGCCCACCTGGCTGATCACCCGGCACGACCTGTACAAGAAGCTGCTCGGCGACGAGCGGGTCAGCGCGAACCTCAAGCTCCCCGGCTACCCCCTCCAGGTGCCGGTGCCGGAGGAGATGCTCCAGGCGGTGCCGCTGACCTTCCTGTCCATGGACCCGCCGGACCACACGGTGCAACGCCGCATGCTGGCACCCGAGTTCAGTGTCCGCCGGATGCGCGAGCTGCGCGAGCGGGTGCAGCAGATCGTGGACGAGCAGATCGACCGGATGCTCGCCAAGGGCGCGGACGCGCCGGTCGACCTGGTCACCGAACTGGCGCTGCCGGTGCCGTCGTACGTCATCTGCGAACTGCTGGGGGTCCCCTACGATGACCACGGCCGGTTCGAGGAGTGGGCGTGGGCCATCATGAACCACGACATCAGCGACGAGGACCGCGGGCGCGCGCACTACGAGCTCGACCGGTACGTGGACGGGCTGGTCACCGCCAAGGAGAGCGAACCCGGCGACGACATGATCAGCCGGCTGATCGCGTTCAACCGGGAGACTCCGGCGGTCGAGCACTCCGACATCGTCAGCATGGCGCGGCTGATGCTGGTCACCGGGCACGAGACCACCGCCAACATGATCGCGCTCGGCATGCTGGCCCTCCTTGAGCACCCCGGGCAGCTCGACACCCTGCGCGAGGAGCCGGAGCTGATGCCGAAGGCGGTGGAGGAGCTGCTGCGCTTCTTCTCCATCTCGGACGCGGGCACCGCGCGGGTCGCCCTGGAGGACATCGAGCTGGGCGACGTCACCATCCGGGCCGGCGAGGGCATCCTGCCGCTGAACAACGCCGCCAACCACGACGAGCGGGTCTTCCCCGACCCCGACCGGCTCGACGTGCGCCGCGAGGCCCGCAGCCACCTGGCGTTCGGCTACGGCGTCCACCAGTGCATCGGCCAGAACCTCGCCCGCATGGAACTCGACGTCGTCTACACGACGCTGCTGCGACGCATCCCGACCCTGCGCCTGGCCTCCCCGGTCGACGAACTGCGCTTCAAGGACGACGCAATCGTCTACGGCCTGTACGAGCTGCCCGTCACCTGGTGACGGCGGACCCCGCACCCCACCGCCGCCCGCCCCCGTCACCGCCATCGCCCCTGCTCGAAAGGCAGCCATGAGCCAGTCCACCGACGCCGCGCCCGGGACCGGGTCCGAGTCGCCGCTTCCGCAGTTCCCGATGCGCCGCACCTGCCCGTTCAGCGAGCCCGGCGAGTACGCCGGCATGCGGGAGAACGAGCCCGTCTCGCGGGCCTCGCTGAAGGTGAACGGCAAGCCGACCTGGCTCGTCACCCGGCACGAGGACGTCCGCCAGGTGCTCGGCGACGGCAACGCCAGCTCCAACCTCAAGCTGCCCGGCTACCCGCACCAGTTCCACATCCCCGAGGAGATGCTGGCGGCGGCGCGGCTGATGCTGCTGTCCATGGACCCGCCCGAGCACACCGCCCAGCGGCGCATGCTCATCCCCGAGTTCACCGCGCGCCGGGTGAAGGAGATGCGCCCGCACATCCAGAAGATCGTCGACGAGCACATCGACGCGATGCTGGCGAAGGGCGGCCCGGTCGACCTGGTCACCGCGCTCGCCCTCCCGGTGCCCTCGCTGGTGATCTGCGAACTGCTCGGTGTGCCCTACGAGGACCACCCGCAGTTCGAGGAGTGGTCGGCGGCGATGATGAACCACGACCTGAGCCCGGCGGAGTACGGCGCCGCGGTACAGGCCCTGGACATGTACCTCGACAAGCTCGTCACGCTCAAGGAGAACGAGCCGGGCGACGACCTGATCAGCCGCTTCCTGGAGAAGAACGAGACCGAGCAGGTCGCCGACCACGTCGACGTGGTGACGATGGCGCGGCTGATGCTGGTCGGCGGCCACGAGACCACCGCCAACATGATCGCCCTGGGTGTGCTGGCCCTGCTCGAGCACCCGGAGCTGATGGCCGAGCTCCAGCAGGACCCGGCGCTTCTCCCCAACGCCATCGAGGAGTTGCTCCGCGTCTTCTCCATCTCCGACTCCGGCACCGCCCGGGTCGCCGTCGGCGACATCGAGGTCGGCGGGGTCACCATCAGGGCCGGCGAGGGCATCCTCGCGCTCAACAACGCGGCCAACCACGACGAGTCGGTCTTCAAGGACGCGGGCACCCTCGACATCCACCGCAAGGAGGCCCGCAGCCACCTCGCGTTCGGCTACGGCATCCACCAGTGCATCGGCGCCAACCTGGCCCGCGTCGAGCTGGAGGCCGTCTACGGCACGCTGCTGCGCCGCATCCCCGGCCTGAAGCTGGCGGCCCCGGCGGACGAGCTGCGCTTCAAGGACGACGCCATGGTCTACGGCGTCTACGAACTCCCCGTCACCTGGTGACGGCCGACCCGATCGGAGTCCCTCTCATGCGTGTCACCACGGAACGCGACCGGTGCGTGGGGTCCGGGCAGTGCGCGATGCTCAGCCCGGACGTCTTCGACCAGGACGACGCCGGTCTGGTGATCGTGCTGCGGGAGGAGCCGTCGGAGGGCGACCGCGCGGAGGTCCTCCAGGCCGCCGACCTGTGCCCGTCGCGTTCCATCCAGGTCCACGGCTGACGAGCCGCCGTGCCGGACGGACTTCGCTCCCCCACGACGACGTACCCCGGCCGCCGCCCCCGGCCCCCGCGCCCGTACACCGGCTTCGGCACGGCGCGGGAGGCGGGGGCCCACCACCGCCGGCTGATCGCCGGCGGCACCACCACCCTGCCCCTCGTCTTCGACCTGCCGACCCGGCTCGGCCTCGACTCCGACGCGCCACTCGCGCGGGGTGAGGTCGGCCGGTCCGGCGTGGCGGTCGACTCCCTCGACGACATGCGGGTGCTGCTCGACGGCGTCCCGCTCGACGAGGTCACCACGTCGATGGCGGTCAACGCGCCGGCCGCGCCCCTCCTGCTGCTGTACCAACTGGTCGCGGAGGAGCGTGGCGTCCCGGCCGGCCGCCTCACCGGCGCGGTCCACAACGACGTCCTCGGCGACCTCGTCGTGCGCGGGGCGTGTGTCCTCCCGCCGCGTCCCGCGCTCCGGCTGACCGCGGACGTCCTCGCCTACAGCGCGGCCGAACTCCCCGCGTGGCAGCCGATCTCGATCTCCGGCCGCCCCCTGGCGGAGGCCGGTGCCTCGCCGGCGCAGGAACTCGCCTTCACCCTCGCCAACGGCATCGCCTACGTCCGCGCAGCCGTCGCGGCGGGGGTCGACGCCGCCGCGCTCGCACCGGTCCTGGACGAGATCGCGAAGTTCCACACCGCGTCGCCCGACGACCGGGTCGAAGCACACGCACGGGAGCTGATGCGCGAGATCGAGGAGCGCGGCGGCGCGGTCGCCGCGCTCGAACAGGGCTTCCAACAGCGGCAGATCGACCGCCACGCCTTCCGTGCCGCCCAGGAGGGTTACTTCGGCCGGCGGGCCGTGCTGGGCTCCGGCCAACTCCCCCTGGACGAGTGGGAGTTCCATGAGCCGCCGGGTGCCGACCCCGCCGTGGCGGCCCGGCAGGCCGAGCGCCTCGCCAAGCTCCGCGCCTGGCGCGACCCGGACCGGATCGACGTCCACGTCACCGCGCTGCGGGAGGCGGCCCGCGGGCGGGACAACGTGCTGTACCCGATGAAGGAGGCGCTCGCCGCGGGCGCGACGGTGGGCGAGATCTGCGACGCACTGCGCGAGACCTGGGGCTCCTTCCCCTCCCCCGACCCCACGGACTCCGCGGCGCCCGGCCCCGCCCAGCCGGACTCCGCCGCAAACCACCCCCGAGTGTTCGAGGAACCCAGATGAAGGTGAACCGGGTCGTCGTCGTCGGCGCTTCGGCAGGTGGCCTGAGCGCCGCCGAGGCGCTGCGCCGCGCGGGACACGAGGGCACGATCACCCTCGTCGGTGACGAGCCGCAGACGCCCTACGACCGTCCCCCGCTGTCCAAGCAACTGCTCGGCGGCGACTGGGAACCGGACCGGCTCGCACTGCGCTCGGGCCCCGATCTGGACGCGCTGGCACTGGAGTTGCGGCTCGGCGTCCCGGCGACCGCACTGGATCCGGCCGCCAGGTCGGTGACGCTGGCCGACGGGGTCCGGCTGGAGTACGACGCGCTGGTCGTCGCCACCGGTGTCCGCGCCCGGCGGCTGCCCGGCACCGACGGTGTCGCCGGGGTGCACACCCTGCGCACGCTCCAGGACGCGCTCGCGCTGCGGGCCCGATTGCGCGCGGGCCGCCGGCTGGTGGTCGTCGGCGGCGGGTTCCTCGGCACCGAGGTGGCCGCCGTGGCACGGGGTCTCGGCGTCGAGGTGACGCTGGTCGAGCCAGCGCCGGTGCCGCTGGCGCCGGCGATCGGCGAGCAGGCCGGACGGTTCCTGACCCGGCTCCACCAGGAGAACGGCGTGCGGGTGCGGGTGGAGACCGCGGTCGGCGAGGTGCTGAGCGCGGAGGGCGCGGTGACCGGTGTCCGGCTCACCGACGCGTCCGTGCTGCCCGCCGACGAGGTGCTGGTGGCCATCGGCTGTGTGCCCAACACCGAGTGGCTCGCGGACAGCGGGCTCACCGTGCGGGACGGACTGTTCTGCGACGAGTACTGCGGCGCCGCGCCCGGCGTGTACGGGGTCGGTGACGTGGCCCGCTGGTACAACCCGCTGTTCGGCACGGACATGCGTGTCGAGCACCGCACCAACGCGTCCGAGCAGGCCATGGCCGTCGCCCGCACGCTGGTCGGCCCCGGGGAGCGGCGGCCGTTCGCCCCGGTGCCGTACTTCTGGTCGGACCAGTACGGCACCAGGTTCCAGGCGTACGGCCATCTGCGCGGCCACGACGAGGCGCGGGTCCTCGACAGTGACTTCGCCGGGCGGCGGCTGCTCGTCGCCTACCGCACCGGCGACCGGATCGCGGGGGTGCTCGCCGCGGGAGTGGCACCGAGGCCGCTGCGCGCGCTGCGGGCCCTGGTGGCGGCCCGCACTCCGTGGGAGGCCGCCCTGGCCGATCCGAACGCCGGTTGACCCAGGCCCGGTTCAGGCCGGGGAGGGGCGCGGGCCCACGAGGGACTCGGCCTGTTCCAGGAAGCGGGGCAGCCACTGCTCGTAGGTGACGCCCGCGAGGAACCGAAGTGCCGCCTCCGCGTCCTTGCCGACCGGGGTGTGCAGCGCGGTGCCGGGGTTGTCGGTGGCGGCCAGTTCGGTGACGTGGAGGGTGAGCCCTTCGGCGTCGGCGCGTGCGAGCAGGTCCCGTGCGCCGGCGGGGTTGCGCAGCCCGGCGTGCACCCGGTCGCCGCGCCGGGCGAAGGCCAACGCGGTTTCGAGGCCGATGCCGGTGCTGCAACCGGTGACGAGGACCGACGTCATGTCCGCGCCGCCTGCGCCGCCAGCACGTCGAGTACCTGCTGCTGGTGGGCCGTCAGGTAGAAGTGGCCGCCCTTGAACTCGTGGAACTCGAACGGGCCGTCGGTGTGGCGCTCCCAGGCGCGTGCCTCTTCCACGGTCACCTTGGGGTCGTCGTCGCCGACCAGCGCGACGACCGGGCAGGTGAGGTCGGGGCCCGGCGTGTAGACGTAGGTCTCGGCGGCGCGGTAGTCCGCGCGGATCGCGGGCAGGGCCATGCGGACCAGTTCCTCGTTCTCCAGGATCGCCGCGTCGGTGCCGCTCAACTGCCGCATCTCCGCGAGGAGTCCGTCGTCGTCGCGGAGGTGGAACGCCTCGTCGCGGTGGCAGGAGGGGGCCCGGCGGGCGGAGGCGACCAGTGCCCGCAGGACGACTCCGTGGTCGCTCTCGAGGCGGCGGGCGACCTCGAAGCCGAGGGTGGCGCCCATGCTGTGGCCGAAGAAGACCAGCGGGCGGTCCGTCCACGGCAGCAGTACGGAGGTGACGTGGTCGGCGAGTTCGGCGATGC
The DNA here is from genome assembly GCF_044753385.1 of Streptomyces sp. NPDC088387. NCBI lineage: Bacteria > Bacillati > Actinomycetota > Actinomycetes > Kitasatosporales > Streptomycetaceae > Streptomyces > Streptomyces sp. NPDC088387. The sequence goes on along the minus strand of NZ_JBIVNC010000006.1, from coordinate 410,932 downwards.
TCTCGGCGCACGGCTCGTTGCGGCGGTCCTGGCGGCCCGGGTACTGGAGGGCCAGCACGTCCACGGAGGCGGGCAGGCCCGCGGAGACCGGGCGGTAGAAGGAGGCCGAACCGCCCGCGTGCGGCAGGCAGACCAGCCTGGCCGCCGCGTCCGGTCGGGGGTGGTAGCGGCGGATCCAGAGTCGGTCCTGCTCGGCGAGGGTGGTCATGGGGCGGACGTTTCCTTCCTGGCGGTGGCCGCGGGTGTGCCCCAGCAGTCTCACGGCCGGGCGGCCGGGCGGCCACCCCTACCCGCCCCAACCGGGCAGCTCAGGCGGGGAGACAAGGCTCACGTGCGGGCACGATGCTCACGCGTTGAGATAGGCCAGTACCGCGAGCACCCGCCGGTTGCTGTCGCTCGACGGTGGCAGCAGCAGCTTGGTGAAGATGTTGGAGATGTGCTTCGCGGCGGCGCCCTCGGTGACCGTCAGCCGCTGCGCGATCGCCGTGTTGGAGCAGCCTTCCGCCATCAGCCCGAGCACCTCGCGCTCGCGTCCGCTGAGCGCGGCCAGCGGCTCGTCCCGGGAGTGGCTGGTCATCAGCTGGGCGACGACGGCCGGGTCCATGGCCGTACCGCCGGCGGCGACCCGTCGTACCGAGTCGATGAACTGCTCGTCGTCCAGGACGCTGTCCTTGAGCAGATAGCCGATCCCGCCGGTGCCGTCGGCGAGCAGCTCGCGGGCGTACATCTGCTCGACGTGCTGGGAGAGGACGAGGATCGGCAGTCCCGGCTGTTCGCGGCGGGCGCGCAGGGCGGCCTGGAGGCCTTCGGTGGTGAAGGTGGGCGGCAGGCGTACGTCGACGATGGCGACGTCGGGGCGGTGCTCGGCGAGCGCGGCGGCGAGGTCGGTGCCGTTGTCGACGGCGGCGACCACTTCGAAGCCGTATGCCTCAAGCAGCTGGATGATCCCCTGCCTCAGGAGGAAGAGGTCTTCTGCGAGGACAACGCGCACGGTAGCTCCAGCTTCATCACGGTCGGACCGCCCCGGGGGCTGTCGATCTCCAGGACCCCGTCAAAGGATGCCAGTCGGCGTCGGATGCCCTCCAGGCCGGTACCGGCCGACAGGTCGGCGCCGCCGCGGCCGTCGTCGGTGACGTGGGCGTGCAGGACCCCGTCCTCGTACCGGGCGACGACCTGCACGGTCTGTGCGTCGGCGTGCTTGAGGGCGTTGGTGAGCAGTTCCGAGACGGCGAAGTAGACGGCGGACTCGACGGGGTCGGGCAGCCGGCCGGGCAGGTCGGCCTCGACACTGACGCCGAGCGGGCTGGCGAGGCCCAGGGCGCGCAGGGCGTCGGCGAGGCCGCGTTCGGCGAGGACCGGCGGGTGGATGCCGCGGACCAGGTCGCGCAGTTCGCGCAGGGCCTGTACGGAGGAGGCGCGCGCCTGGCGCAGCATCTGCCGGGCCTCCTCGGTGTCTTCGGGATTCTGGGCCATCTTGCGGTCGACGGCGCCGAGTTGGAGGCCGAGGCTGACGAGGCGGGCCTGGGCTCCGTCGTGCAGGTCGCGTTCGATGCGGCGTAGTTCGGCGGCCTGGATGTCGAGGGCGCCCGAGCGGGTCTCCGCCAGGTGCTGCACCCGGATGGCCAGTCGGGAACCCCGGGTCGGGCCGAGGAGGTAGCGCACGAAGTACGCGTAGCCCTTGAGGACCAGCGGGCCGAGCAGGACCCAGGCGCCGAGGATCACCACGGCGAGCAGGCCCGCGGCGAGCGCGGCCGGCCAGCTGTCGACGGTGACGGACGCGTACCAGCGGCCCTCTCCGTCGTCGGCGAGCGGTTGCCACAGACCGAGGGCGAGGAACAGCCCCTCCCCCACGTAGTAGAGCAGCGCGGCCGGGACGAAACCGACCAGTCCCACGACGCAGTTGAGGAGCAGCCACAGCATGTCCCGCCAGGTGGCGGGGTCGGCGAGGATCCACTTGCAGGTGCGCATCCAGCCGACGATGTCCCTCTCGACCTCCTGCGGCTCGGGCCGGTAGGGCCGCTCCACGGGGACGCCGGAGCGTGCGGCGGCCCGCCGGTTGAGGTCGGCCAGCCACCGCACCGCCCGGGTGCAGTACGGCAGGGCGACGAAGCCGATGCCGATGACGCACAGGACGACGAAGTAGGCGGTGGTGAGGAAGAGGGCGATGGACAGCAGGGCCCCGGTGGCGATCGCGACGCCGACCAGGGTGTCCAGGGAGGCACGGACGAGTCGGCCGCGCCATGTGACCGGCACAGTCTCAGTCTCCATGGCCTCATGCTCCCATCCCCGGCCCGCCGTTGCGGAAGGGCCGCCCCCGCCCGGGGGGAGCGGGGACGGCCCGGCCAGGGGGTGGCTCACGCGGCCTTCACCGTGTCCACGGCGGGGGTGCGCATGCCGCGCCACGAGGGCAGCAGGGTGGCGCCGAACACGAGGAGCAGGGATCCGCCGACGATGGCGAGGTAGATGCCGATGGATCCGGAGGGCAGATACGAGTCGCTCTTGACGAGGCTGTACGGGACGATGGTGGTCGCCGAGGCGATGGTGCCGAGGACCGTGGCGACGACTCCGATCAGCACCCCCTCGACGGTGAGCATGCCGATCACCTGGCGGCGGGTGGCGCCGGTGAGCCGCTGGAGGCCGAACTCGGCGCGGCGCTTGCGGGTCACCGACACCAGGGTGTTGACGACCGTGATCGAGGCGTATCCGACGATCATCGCGACGATGGTGTAGTTCGCGGAGACCAGGATCTGCTGGATCTGGTTGTTGCGGCCGGCCAGTGAGGAGCTGTCGTCGAGTTCGCTGCCGGGCAGTTGGGCGGCGAGCGCGGCGAGGCCTTCGTGTGCCTGGTCGCCGCTGCCGGAGTCGGCCCGGACCAGGATCTGCTGCGGCAGTCCGTCGCCGGCGTGCGGGGCGAGCAGCGACGCGGGCAGGGTCAGGTAGGGCTGCTTGGGGTTGTCGGCGTAGAGGGCCACGACGGTGGGGCTGATCTCGGTGCCGTCGCCGAGGTGCATGGGCAGCTTGTCGCCGACCTTCACCCCGTACTCCTCGGCCTTCTTGTCGGACAGGGCGACCGTGTCGCCGTTCAGTGTGGTGAGGTCACCGGCCACCTTGGGCAGGTCGAGGCTCTGCACGACTCCGTCGGCGGAGACTCCGCGCAGGTCGACCTCGGCCGGGCCGTCGGGGCCGTCGACGAAGCCGCGGCTGGTGACGAACTCGGAGGCCGCGGCCACGCCGGGCGTCTCGCGCACCCGGTCGACGACGTCGGGGTCGAATCCGCCGGTCGTGGAGTCGAGGACGTAGTCGGCGAGGACGTTCTGGTCGTAGGAGCTGCGCGAGACGTCGTTCTCGGTGGACTGCATGTAGAGGGTGCCGGTGGCGATGCCGATCAGCAGGACGATCGGGGCGACGGCGCCCGCCATCCGGACGTTGGCGGTGGCCGCGTTGCGCAGGGCGAGCCGGCCGGAGAGCCCGGAGAAGGCGCGCACCGGCAGCTTCAGCAGCGCCACCATGAACTTGGTGATGCCGGGGGCGAGCAGGGCGAGGCCGATGCAGAAGAGCACGGAGGCCGGTCCGGCGGTGCTGGCGAGGGTGGGGCCGTCCTCCATGACGGTGGCGGTGGCGACGGCCAGGCCGATGCCGTTGGCGAGGAAGAACAGCGCGAGCAGCAGGCGCGGCACGTTGAACCACTGGGTGCCGACGGTGGATTCGGCCAGGGCGGCGACCGGTTCGGTGCGGGCGGCCCGCCGTCCGGCGAAGCGGGTGGCGCCCGCCGCGGCGAGGACGGTGACGATCGCGCCGACGGCCATGGGGATCCAGCCGGCGTGGTAGGCGATCGACGACGAGACGACACCGCTGGAGGTCAGGACCGCGAACAGGCCACGGCCGATGGCGTATCCGGGCAGCAGGGCGAGCAGCACGGAGCCGACCGACAGGACGGCCGTCTCGGTGAGGATCATGCGGCGCAACTGCTGGGGGGTGGAGCCGACGGCCCGCAGCAGCGCCATCTCCCGGGCGCGCTGCTGGAGGGAGAGGCTCAGGGTGGAGGCGACACCGAACATGACGATCAGCACGACCGACGAGCCGAAGACCGCGGCGAGGATGACGACGGTGCGCTGGCTGGCCAGGGTGCCGGGCAGTTCGGCGAGGCCGCGGCGCTCGCCGGTGAGCACCTCGGCGCGGTCGCCGACGGCGGTGCTCACCGCGTCGGCGACGGTGGTGACGCTGCTGCCGGCGGCGGGCAGGACACCGATCGAGTCGATCCGGCCGCCCGCGAGGGTGCGGGCCTCGTCGTCCGTGAAGAACACCGCCGCGTCCGGGTTGTGGCCGCCGCTCTGGTCGGCGATGCCGCTGACCCGGAACTGCCGGGTGGTGCCGTCGACGACGACGGCGACCGTGGAGCCCGTGCGGGCACTGGCCTGTTCGGCCAGTTCCGCGTCGAGGACGACCTCGCCGCCGGCGACGGGGGATTTGCCGGCGGCGAGGGTATAGGGGGTGAGCCGGGCACTGGCCCAGCCGTGGCCGTACGAGGTCGAGTCGTCGGTGACCGGCTTGCCGTCCTTGAGGACGGTGGCCGGGAACGAGACGTCGGCGACGGCCTTGTCGACGCCCTTGACCCTGGCCACGTCGCCGACCAGTGCGGGGTCGATGCGGTGGCGCTCGGTCAGGGCGGCGGAGTCGTAGGTCTGTTCACCGGTGACGACGACCGGCGCCTCCTGGAGGCGCTGCGGGTCGGCCGCCATCCGGACGCCGGTCTCCATGAGTCCGCCGCAGCCGATGACGATGGCGGCGCCGAGGAACATGGCGAAGAAGGTCGCGATGAAGCTGGTCCTGCGGAACTTCAGGGTGCGCAGTGCGAGACGCCACATCAGAACCGACCCCCGGAGGGCTGCGGCGCGGCCTGGCGGTGGTTGTCGTCCTCCCAGGCACCGAGCCTGGTCATCCGGGCGGCGACGGCGTCGGCCGTCGGCCGGAGCAGTTCGCCGGCGAAGGCGCCGTCGGCGAGGAACACCACGCGGTCCGCGTAGGAGGCGGCGACCGGGTCGTGGGTGACCATGACGAGTGTCTGGCGGGCGTTGTCGACGGACTCGCGCAGCAGGCCGAGGACGGATGCCGCGGTGCGGGTGTCCAGGGCGCCGGTGGGCTCGTCCGCGAAGACCACCGCGGGGCGGGTGACCAGGGCGCGGGCGATGGCGACGCGCTGCTGCTGGCCGCCGGAGAGTTCGGCGGGCAGGTGGCCGAGGCGCTCGGCCAGTCCGACGCGCTGTACGACGTTGCGGATGAGGGCCTTGTCGGGGCGCTGTCCGGCCAACTGGAGGGGGAGGGTGATGTTCTGCATGACCGTCAGCGCCGGGAGCAGGTTGAAGGCCTGGAAGATGAAGCCGATCCGGTCCCGGCGCAGCTTGGTCAGCTGGTTGTCGTCCAGGCCCGCGAGGTCCGTGCCGCCGACGACGACCTTGCCGGAGGTGGGCTGGACGAGTCCCGCGGCACAGTGCAGGAAGGTGCTCTTGCCCGATCCGGACGGACCCATGACGGCGGTGAAGGTGCCGTCGGCGAAGCTCATGGAGAGCCCGCGGAGCGCGGCCACCTGGCTGTCGCCTCGGCCGTAGGTCTTCGACACGGCGTCCAGCCGTACCGCCTCCGTCTGACGGAGGTCCTGTGAAGTGTGCACTGGGGGCTCCCCTATGAGATATCGCGCTTCTCACGCGGTGTCTGTGAACCAGCCTAGAAACGGTGCGGCCGCGGCACATTGGCATTGACAGGCCGGTTCGAGGTAGAGGTTTCTCTACCTCGGCACACCAGGTTCGGGCGGACGGCGTGTGAAATCTGTGGTCTTCCTGTCAAGGTCGAGGAAACTTCCCCCGCATCGATAACTGCCTGCACTTTGACGGAATATCTCCCTCCCCTTCGAAGGGTTCGCTTATCACCAGTGTTGTCGGGCCCTTTGTGCGGGTACCGTCGGAACGACAGAAGAAGCTGCGATGGATGGGACGTCCAATGGCCAGGACAACCGACCGCCCCAAGGCGACGGGAAAGCACCGCGTGGGGCGCGGAGGATCGCGACGTGATGCGACCTGACCTCGAACTGACCGCGCAGGTCAGGCCCGACGGATTTCTGGAGCTGGTCTCCCGGCGGACCGGGAGGCGGCACCGTTGCGGCCCGCGCGGTACCACGATGTGGCTGGCGCTCCAGTGGAGCGACTGGCAGCCCGAATTGGCCGCGGAGGGAATCGCCATGCAATTGGGTGTGGATCCGGACAGTATCCGCTGCGATATCGAGGCATGGTTGGCGCATTTCCGCGAGGCCGGCGAGTGAAGAAGCCGCGGAGCGCGAACGGTCATTGGACCGTCACGCTCCGCGGTGTGACCGGCCTCCGTCGCACAGTCGGAGGCCGTCGTCTTTTTCCCGGCGGCGTCGAAACTATTCCGGTGATTTCGCGTCATGGGATGCCACATCGGTCAGCCAGGTCTCGACCGCTCCGGCCGTGGCGTCGGCGAATTCCTCCAGAATCGTGAAGTGGGTGCCGGGCACGTCGACCGGCCGGTGCTCGGCGGACCAGGTGGCCCGCCAGTCGTCGGCGCCGGTCGCGAACGACTCCGTGGGCCGCACGAACAGCACGGGTGCGGTGAGTGCGCCCGGCAGACAGTGCTGGATCAGGTCGCTGTAGCGGCTCATGGCGGCGAGCCGGGCCGTGCCGAAGCCGCCGACGTGCGACTCCCGGTCGAGCATGCCGTCGAACATCTGCCGCCAGAGGTCGTCCTTGCCCTCGTCGCCCGGCAGATAGGTGTCGAGCAGCACCACACCGGCGGCGGGCCGGCCGGTCTTCTCCATGATCTCGGCGGCAGCGTGGGCGAACTGGCCGCCGGAGGAGTAGCCGACGAGGACGTATGGCCGCTCGTCCGGGCAGGACCGGCGGATGCCCTCGACGACCACCTCCACCACCGCCTCCACGGTCCGCGGCAGCGCCTCGCGCGGCCCGAAGCCCGGGACCGTGGGCACCACGACGTCACGGCGGCCCTGGAAGTACCGGGCGAACCGGGCGTACTGGTGGGCGCCGCCGAGTGCCATCGGCGAGGGCAGGCAGATGAGCCGGGGTCCGGTGTCGCCGGTGGCGAGCCGCACCGGGTCGGTGACGTCGTCGAGTTCGGCGAGCGACGAGAAACCGGGGAGAATCTCGGCCACAGTTCGCAGCAGCTGGATGGCCTGCTCCATCCGCCCGTCGGCCGCGGCGCGCCGCACGAGCCCGCTGATCGACTCGAGTCCGGCGTCACCGGCGGCCCGCGGCGGCCCGCCCTCGGCGAGGTGTTCGCGCACGGCGACGGCGAGGGCGGCGGGTGTGCGGTGGTCGAAGACGACTCCGGCGGGCAGTGTGCTGCCCAGGCCGGCGCCGAGGGCGTTGCGCAGTTCGGCGGCGGACACCGAGTCGAGGCCGATCTCCAGGAACACGGCGTCCGGTTCGACGGCCTCGGCTCCCGCGTGACCGAGGATCGCGGCGGTCTGCGCGCGGATCACCTCGGTCAGCAGTGCCTCCTGCTCGTCGGGCGAGGCACCGGCGAGGCGCTGCCGGAACGGGCTCGCGTCATGAGTTCCGGAAGTCCCGGCGATCCCGGCGGTCCCAGCCGTCGCCGGGATCTCCGCGATCCCGGTGATCCCAGTGGTCCCGGTGGTCCCGGTGATCCCCGCGATGTCGGCGGGCGGTACCGGCTCGGTGAGCGCCCCGGTGGTGAGGGGCACCTCCGCGTTCAGCCAGTACCGCTCGTGCCGGAACGCGTAGGTGGGGAGTTCCGCGCGGGTCGTGCCGGGGAAGAGCGCCGCCCAGTCGGGGGCGAGTCCGTCGGTGAACAGCCGGGCGAGGCCCGCCATGAGGGCCGTCGGCTCACTGCCGTTACGGCGGCCGAGCGCGACGAAGACCGTACCGTCGCCCTCCGCGCAGGAACGGGCGAGACCGGTCAGTACGGCGTCGGGTCCGAGCTCGACGAAGCGGCCGGCGCCCGCGGCGGTGAGGGAGCCCACGGCGTCGGCGAACCGGACCGTCTCCCGCACGTGCCGTACCCAGTAGCCGGGGTCGCGCAGCAACTCGCCGTCGGCGAGGCGGCCCGTGAGGGTCGACACGATCGGGATCACCGGCTCGCGGAAGGTCAACTTCTCGGCCACGGACCGGAACTCGTCGAGCATGCCGTCCATCAGGGGCGAGTGGAAGGCGTGCGAGACGGCGAGCCGTTTGGTCTTGCCGAAGCCCTCGGCGGCGGCGAGCACCGCCTCCTCCTCGCCCGAGAGCACCACGGCGTTCGGGCCGTTGACCGCGGCGAGCCCGACCCGGCCGTCGAGGCGCGGCCGCACCTGCTCCTCGGTGGCCTGTACGGCGACCATCGCGCCGCCCTCCGGCAGCGCCTGCATCAGCCGGCCGCGGGCGGCGACCAGTGTGCAGGCGTCGTCCAGGTCGAGCACGCCGGCCACATGGGCTGCCGCCAGTTCCCCGACGGAGTGCCCGGCGAGCAGGTCGGGCCGGACGCCGAGCGACTCCAGCAGCCGGAACATGGCCACCTCGAAGGCGAACAGCGCGGTCTGCGCGTACTGCGTGCGGTGCACCACGCCGGCGTCGTCGCCCGCGAGCAGGTCGACGAGGTGCAGTCCGAGCCGGGTGTCGACCGCGTCGAAGGCCTCGGCGAACACCGGGTAGTGGGCCCGCAGTTCAAGGCCCATTCCGAGCCGCTGGGCGCCCTGGCCGGTGAACAGGAACGCCGTGCGCGTCCCGCTCCTGGACCTGCCGGTGGTGGCCGTGGAGGCGGGTGTGCCGTCGGCGAGGGCACACAGGCCGGCCAGCAACTGCTCCCGGTCGGCGCCGGTGACGGCGGCCCGGTGGTCGAAGGTGGTGCGCCTGGTGCCGAGGGCGCGGGCGATCGCGGCGGGGTGCAGAGCGGGCCGGTCGCTCAGGTAGCCGTAGAGCCGCTCGGCCTGGGCCGGGATCCCCTGTGCGGAGCGGGCGGACAGGGGCCAGACGGTCACCGGGGTCCCGGCCTCGGCCTCCGCCGGGGCCGCGTCCTCGGCGGACGGCTCCTCGATGATCGTGTGGGCGTTGGTGCCGCTGATGCCGAAGGAGGAGATGCCGGCCCGGCGGGGGCGGTCGCTCGCGGCCCAGGGCTGCTCCTCGGTGAGGAGCCGTACGCGGCCCGCGTCCCAGTCCACCTTCGACGACGGCCGGTCGGCATGCAGGGTCTTCGGGAGCACCCCGTGCCGCATGGCCATCACCGTCTTGATGACACCGGCGACTCCGGCGGCGGCCTGCGTGTGACCCAGGTTCGACTTCACCGAGCCCAGCCACAAAGGCAGTTCGCGATCCTGGCCGTAGGTGGCCAGCAGGGCCTGCGCCTCGATCGGGTCGCCCAGGGTGGTGCCCGTACCGTGCGCCTCGACCACGTCCACGTCGGCCGCGGACAGCCGGGCCGAGGCGAGTGCCTGGCGGATCACCCGCTGTTGGGACGGACCGTTGGGCGCTGTCAGGCCGTTGGACGCGCCGTCCTGGTTGACCGCCGAGCCGCGCACCACCGCGAGCACCGCATGCCCGTTGCGGCGGGCGTCCGAGAGCTTCTCCAGGACGAGGACGCCCAGGCCCTCGGAGAAGCCGGTGCCGTCGGCCTCGTCGGCGAAGGAACGGCAGCGGCCGTCCGGGGAGAGGGCGCCCTGGCGGCTGAACTCGACGTAGGTGCCCGGCGACGCCATCACCGTCACTCCCCCGGCCAGCGCCAGCGTGCACTCGCCCTGCCGCAGCGCCTGCGCGGCGAGGTGCATGGTGACCAGCGACGAGGAGCAGGCCGTGTCGACGCTGAGCGTCGGGCCCTCCAGACCGAGGGTGTAGGCGACCCGGCCGGAGACGATACTGCCGGACCCGAAGCTGCCGAAGTAGTCGTGGTACATGACGCCCGCGAAGACACCCGTACGGCTGCCGCGCAGCGAGACGGGGTCGATGCCGGCGTTCTCCAGGGCCTCCCAGGAGCCCTCCAGGAGCAGCCGCTGCTGGGGGTCCATGACGAGGGCCTCGTTCGGGCCGATCCCGAAGAACCCGGCGTCGAAGTCGCCCGCGTCGTGCAGGAATCCGCCCTGCCCGGTGTAGGAGCGGCCCGGCACACCCGGTGTCGGGTCGTACAGGTCGGGGTCCCAGCCGCGGTCGCCGGGGAACGCGGTGATGCCCTCGGCGCCGTCCCTGAGCAGCCGCCACAGGTCCTCCGGGGACCGGACGCCGCCCGGGTAGCGGCAGGCCATGCCGACGATCGCGACCGGTTCCCGGGCCGCCGCGGTCAGGGCGCGGTTGCGTTCCCGCAGCCGCTCGATCTCCTTGAGCGAGGCCCGCAGGGCCTCGACCATCCTGGTGTCCGGGTTCTCGGACTCGGCCATGGTCCTCTTCCTTGTCACGGGCTTCGTCACAGGGCGTCGTCGTCCCCTACGAGATCGTCGAGCGCCATGCTGATGAGGCTCTCGGCGTCCATCGCGTCGATCGACGCGCGGCCGGCCTCGTCGGCGGTTGCCGGGTCCTGCGCGGGCCGCAGTCTGGCGAGTTCGAGCAGACCGTCCAGGAGTCCGGCCTCGCGCAGCCGGGCCACCGGGATGGCGGCGAGCGCCGCCCGTACGGTGTCCTCCTCCGTGCCCGGGGTGTCGCCGGTGCGCGGTGCCAGTTCGGCGGTGAGGTGCTCGGTGAGCGCGGTCGGGCTGGGGTGGTCGAAGACGAGGGTCGCGGTCAGCCGCAGGCCGGTCGCCTCGTTGAGCCGGTTGCGGAACTCGACGGCGGTCAGTGAGTCGAAGCCGAGGTCCTTGAAGGGCAGTTCGGCGTCGAAGTCCTCGATGCCGAGGACGGCACGGGCCTCGTCGCGGACCAGCCGCAGGAGCCGCTCCGACCGCTCGCCGAAGGCGAGTTCGGCCAGTTCGCGGCGGAGTGCGCCGCCCGCGGCCGACGCCGTGGCCGTGGTCCGGCGCGGGGTGCGCACCAGGGAGCGGAGCAGCGGGGCGACACGGTGGGCCTCGCGCGGGGCGAGGTCCAGGTGGGCGGCCAGCAGGACCGGTTCGGTGCGGGCGGCGCCGGTGTCGAACAGGGCGAGCCCCGTCTCCGCGTCGAGGGCGAGGACTCCGCCGGAGGCCATCCGCCGGGTGTCGGTGTCGTCGAGCCGGTCGGCCATGCCGCCGCTGCCCGCCCAGGCGCCCCAGGCGAGCGAGACGCCGGGCAGGCCGAGCGACCTGCGGTGGGCGGCGAGGGCGTCGAGGAAGGTGTTGCCGGCGGCGTACCCGGACTGGCCGGGGCTGCCGAGCAGACCGGCGGCGGAGGAGAAGAGGACGAACGCGGTCAGGGGGCGTTCCCGGGTGAGTTCGTGCAGGTGCCAGGCCGCGTCGAGCTTGGGCCGCAGTACGGCGTCCAGCCGGTCGGGCTCCAGCGAGGTCAGTACGGCGTCGGCGACGATGCCGGCGGTGTGCACGACCGCGGAGACCGGGTGCTCGTCCAGGACCCGGGCGAGGGCGTCGCGGTCGGCGGCGTCGCAGGCGACGACGGTCACCTCCGCGCCGAGCCCGCCGAGTTCCGCGGTCAGCCCAGCCGCGCCGGGTGCCTCGGGTCCGCCGCGGCTGAGCAGGACCAGCCGTTCGGCGCCGTGCTCGGTGACGAGGTGCCGGGCGACGAGCCGGCCGAGGGCGCCCGTGCCGCCGGTGACGAGCACACCGCCGGACCAGTCGACCGGGGCGGGCTCGGCGACGAGCGGGGCGCGCACCAGCCTGGGCGCGCTCACCGCGCCCTCGCGCAGCGCCAGTTGGGGTTCGCCGGAGGTGACCGCGGAGGGCAGCAGCCGGCGGGAGGCGTCCGTGTCGTCGAGGTCGACGAGGACCAGCCGGTCGGGGTGCTCGGACTGGGCGGAGCGGATCAGGCCCCACGCGGTGGCGGCGCCGGGGTCGGTGATGTCGCCGGGTCCGGCCGCGCCCCGGGTGACCACCACGAGGGTGCTGTCGGCGAGGCGGCCGTCGATCAGCAGGTCCTGTACCTGGTCGAGCAGGCCCAGGACGTTGGTGCGGATGGCGTCCGGTCCGTCGCCGCCGGGGTGCAGGACGACGACGGTGTCGGGGGCCAGTTCGGCGGCCTCGCCGAGGTCTTCCACCACCACGGTCTCCGCGACCTCGCCGGCCATGGCGGCGGCGAGTTCCTCCCGGCCGGTGCCGAGGACGACCCAGCGGCCGGCCTGCGGGGCGGCGGTGATGGACACGGGCGCCCAGTCGAGGGCGAACAGGTCGTCGTGGCCGCCCGCGGCGGCGGCGGCGATCCGCTGCGGGTCGACGTCGCGCAGCGACAGCGCCGCCACCCGTGCCACGGACCGGCCGCTCTCGTCGGCGGTGTCGATCCGCACCGCGCCGGTTCCGGCGGGGGCGATCCGCACCCTGAGCGCGCCGGCACCCCGCTGGTGCAGTTCCACACCGCTCCAGTTGAAGGGCAGCGACATACGCTCCGCGGCTCCGGCGCGCAGCCCGATGGTGTGCAGGGCGGCGTCGAGCAGGGCCGGGTGCACGCCGAACGCGGCTCCGTCGGTGGTGACTTCGACCTCGGCGTACGCCTCGTCGCCTCGCCGCCAGGCCGCGCGCAGCCCCTGGAAGCGGGGGCCGTACTCGGCGCCCAGCTCGGCGAGGCGTTCGTAGACGCCGTCCAGGTCGACCGGTTCGGCGCCGGGTGGCGGCCAGGCGGTGAGGTCGTGGCCGGGCCGTTCCTCGGCGGGCCGCAGCAGGCCGGTGGCGTGGGTGGTCCACGGATCGCCGTCGCCCGCCGCGGAGTACACGCGGAAGGCGCGGCCGCCGTTGTCGTCGGGTTCGCCGACCGTGCACTGGAGGCGGACGGCGCCGTCCTCGGGCAGGGCCAGTGGTTCGGTGACGGTCAGGTCCTCGACCGTGCCGCAGCCGACGCGGGCACCGGCGGCGAGGGCCATCTCGACGAACGCGGTCCCGGGCAGCAGCGCCACTCCGCCGACCCGGTGGTCGGCCAGCCACGGGTGCTCGGCGAGGGCGAGGTGGCCGGTGTAGAGGGTGCCGTCGGCGCCGGCGAGTTCGACGGCGGTGCCGAGCAGCGGGTGGTCGCCCGCGGCGCGGGGCAGGCCGACGTCGCCGGTCATCCAGTAGCGGCTGCGCTGGAAGGCGTAGGTGGGCAGGTCCGAGCCGTCGCGGTGGGGCAGCAGGGCCGCCCAGTCGACGGCGGCGCCGTGTACATGGAGGGCGGCGAGGCCGGTGAGCAGGGCCTCGGTCTCCTCGCGGTCCTTGCGCAGCAGCGGGACGACGGCCGTCCCGTCGGGCAGGCAGTCGCCGGCCGCCGAGGTCAGCGCGTTACCCGGTCCGACCTCCGCGAAGTGGCGTGCGCCGCCGTGGTGCAGGGCGGTGACGGCGTCGGCGAAGCGGACGGCCTCGCGGGCGTGCCGCACCCAGTAGTCGGGGGTGGACAGCTCGTCGGGGGCGGCCGGGGCGCCGGTGAGGGTGGAGACCAGCGGGATGCGCAGGGTGCCGTATGTGAGGGATGCGGCGATCTCGCGGAACTCGGCCAGCATCGGCTCCATCAGGGCCGAGTGGAAGGCGTGGCTGACGGCGAGTTCCTTGGTGCGCTCGAAGCGGGCGGCGAGGGCGCGGGCCGGTCCCGCGGGGCCGGAGATCACGACGGAGGTGGGGCCGTTGACGGCGGCGATCCCAAGGCCGCCTTCAACGCCGTCGCCATCGCCATCGCCATTGCCGTTGCCGTTGCCGTTGCTCTCGCCGAGCAGCTGCGTGACCTCGTCCTCGGTGGCGCGTACGGCGATCATCGCGCCGCCCTCGGGCAGCGCCTGCATGAGCCGGCCGCGGGCGGCGATCAGCGTGCAGGCGTCCTTCAGGCCGAGCACACCGGCGACATGGGCGGCGGCGTACTCGCCGACGGAGTGCCCGGCGAGCAGGTCGGGCCGGACACCGAACGACTCCAGGAGCCGGTACAGGGCGACTTCCACGGCGAACAGGGCGGGCTGGGTGTACTCGGTGCGCTCCAGCAGCTCGGCGGAGTCCATGACCTCGGCGAGCGGCCGGTCGAGCAGCGGGTCCAGGTGGGCCCGCACCTCGTCGAAGGCGGTGGCGAAGGCGGGGAAGACCGCCGCGAGGCGGGTGCCCATGCCCGGCAGCTGCGAGCCCTGGCCGGAGAAGAGGAAGGCGAGCCGGCCGTCGGTGGCGGTGCCCAGGACGCCGGCCTGGGGGGTGCGGCCCTCGGCCACCGCCCTGACTCCGGCGGTGAGTTCGGCCGGGGTGGCGCCGAGGACGGCGGCCCGGTGGCCGAGTCTGGTGCGGGCATGGGCGAGCGCGCCGGCGAGGCGGTGCGGGTCGGTGTCCTGCGTCAGGTACTCCAGCAGACGGGCCGCCTGGGCGCGCAGGGCGTCAGGGGTGTGGCCCGAGAGCAGCCACGGCACGGTGCCGGTCGCCGGGGCCGTGGTGGGTTCCGCCGGCTCCTCGGGGGGCGCGGCCTCGACGATCACGTGGGCGTTGGTGCCGGAGATGCCGAAGGAGGAGATGCCCGCGCGGCGGGGGCGCCCCGGGTCCGGCCAGGCACGCGACTCGGTGAGGAGCCGGACGCCCGCGCCCTCCCACTCGACGTGCCGGGAGGGCCGGTCGACGCCGAGGCTGGCGGGCAGGGTCTCGTTGCGGATCGCCTGGACCATCTTGATGACACCGGCGACACCGGCGGCGGCCTGGGTGTGACCCAGGTTGGACTTGACCGAGCCGAGCCACAGCGGGCTGTCCTCGGTGTGCTCGGCGCCGTAGGTCGCGATCAGCGCCTGGGCCTCGATCGGGTCGCCGAGCGTGGTGCCGGTGCCGTGCGCCTCGACGACGTCGACGTCGGCGGCGGGGACGCCGGCGGCCTCCAGGGCGCGGCGGATGACGCGCTGCTGGGCGGGGCCGCTGGGGGCGCTGATGCCGTTGGATGCGCCGTCCTGGTTGACGGCGGTGCCGCGCAGTACGGCGAGGATCTGGCGGCCGTTGCGGCGGGCGTCGGAGAGCCGTTCGAGGAGCAGGACGCCGGCGCCCTCGCCGAAGCCGGTGCCGTCGGCGGCGTCCGCGAAGGGGCGGCAGCGTCCGTCGCGGGACAGGCCCCGGTGCCGGCTGAACTCCACGAAGGTGCCCGGGGTGGCCATGACGGTCACGCCTCCGGCGAGCGCCAGTGAGCAGTCGCCGTCGCGCAGGGCCTGGGCCGCCAGGTGCATCGCGACCAGCGACGAGGAGCAGGCCGTGTCGACGCTGAGGGTGGGGCCCTCCAGGCCGAGGGTGTAGGCGACGCGTCCGGAGACCACGCTGCCGGAGCCGAAGCTGCCGAAGTAGTCGTGGTACATGACGCCCGCGAAGACGCCGGTGTCGGAGCCGCGCAGGGTGGCCGGATCGATGGAGGCGCGCTCCAGGGCCTCCCAGGACGTCTGGAGGAGCAGCCGCTGCTGGGGGTCGGTGACCAGGGCCTCCTCGTCGTCCATGGCGAAGAACGCCGGGTCGAACTCGCCCGCGTCGTAGAGGAAGGCGCCGTGCCGGGTGTAGCTGGTGCCGGGGCGGTCGAGCGTGGGGTCGTGGAGGTTGTCCACGTCCCAGCCGCGGTCGGCGGGGAACTCACCGACGGCGTCCCGGCCTTCGGCGACCAGCCGCCACAGGTCCTCGGGGGAGGTGATGCCGCCCGGGAAGCGGCAGGCCATGCCGACGACGGCGATGGGCTCGTCGGCGGTGGTCTCCCGGGTGGCGGTGCGGACGGTCGCCGCGGCGAGGGTGCCGGTGAGTTCACCGAGCAGGTAGCGGGTGAGTTCGGCCGGGGTGGGGTGGTCGAAGACCAGGGTGGCGGGCAGTCTGAGGCCGGTCGCCGCGGAGAGCTTGTTGCGCAGTTCCACGGCGGCGAGGGAGTCGAAGCCGAGTTCGCGGAAGGCCAGGGTGCGGCCGACGTCCTGCGCGGAGCGGTAGCCGAGAATCGTCGCCACGTGGCTCTGCACCAGCTCGGTGAGGAACGGCTCGCGCTCCCCCTCCAGCAGCCCGGCGAGCCGCTCCCGCAGCGCGTCGGCGCCACCGGCGGTGCTCGGCCCGGTGGCCGCACCCGACCGGCGTACCGGCACAAGACCGCGGAACAGCGGTGCCAGATCGTCGCCCTGGGCGCGCAGCGAGGCCATGTCGAGCTTCACCGGCAGCACGGCCGGGTCGGTGCCGCGCAGGGCGGCGTCGAACAGGGCGACGCCCTCCGCGGTCTCCAGCGGCGCGACTCCCCCGCGCGCGATGCGCGTACGGTCCGTGTCGTCGAGGGTGCCGGTCATGCCGCCCGCCTGGGCCCACAGTCCCCACGCCAGCGAGTGGGCGGGGAGGCCGAGGGTGCGGCGGTGTGCGGCGAGCGCGTCGAGATAGGCGTTGGCGGCCGCGTAGTTGGCCTGTCCCGGTGAGCCGAGGGTCGCGGCCGACGAGGAGAACAGCACAAACGCCGACAGGTCGAGGTCCGCGGTGAGTTCGTGCAGGATCCAGGCGGCGTCGACCTTCGGCCGGAACACCGCGTCGATCCGCTCCGGGGTGAGGGAGGTGAGTACACCGTCGGCGAGCACACCGGCCGCGTGGATCACGGCGGTGAGCGGCCGGTCGGCCGGTACGGCGTCCAGGACGGCGGCGAGCGCGGTGCGGTCGGCCACGTCGCAGGCGACGCTGCTCACCTCGGCGCCCAGTCCGGTGAGTTCGGCCGCGAGGCCGGCGGTGTTGCCGCTGCGGCTGAGCAGCAGCAGGTGCCGGACGCCGCGTTCGGTGACGAGGTGGCGGGCGAGGATGCCGCCGAGGGCGCCGGTGGCACCGGTGAGGAGGACGGTGCCGGTACCCAGGCCGGCTGTGGCGTCCGCCTCGGCGCCGGTGCCCGAGTCTCCTTCCTCGCTCTCCCCGCCGGTGGTCACGCGGGCCAGTCGCGGCACGTGCCACGCCCCGTCGCGCAGCGCCAGATGCGGCTCCCCGGTCGCGAGCGCCTCCGCGAGACGTCCGGCGTCCGGCTCCTCGTCCGTCTCGATCAGCACGATGCGGTCGGGGTTCTCCGACTGTGCGGAGCGGACCAGGCCGCCGACGGCGGCGCCCGCCGGATCGGTGCCGGTGACGACGACCAGGGTGGTGTGGGTGAGGTGCTCGTCGGCGAGCCGCGTCCGCAGCTGGTCGAGCACGGTGTCGACGGCCGCCCGGGTCTCGGCGGCTCCGACGCCGGCCGGGGCGAGCAGGACCTCCGACGCCGTGGCGGTCCCGGAGGGCGGCGGGGCCGGTATCCAGTCGACGCGGTGCAGTGCGCCCGCGCGGGCCGTACGGGCCGCGGCGGCCAGGGTCTCGGTGCGCAGCGGCCGCAGGGTGAGCGAGTCGACGGTGGCGACGGGCGCGCCGGTCGGGTCGGCGAGTGTGAGGGTGACGGTGCCCTCGCCGGTGGAGCGGACCCGCACGCGCAGTGCGGTGGCGCCGGTGGCGTGCAGCCGTACTCCGGACCAGGCGAACGGCAGCAGCGCCTCGTCGCCGGCCGCGTCGGTGAGGCCGACGGTGTGCAGGGCGGCGTCGGACAGGGCCGGGTGCAGACCGAAGCCGTCGGGGGCCGCGTCGCTCGCGACCTCCGCGTACAGGCCGTCGTCGGTGCGCCAGGCGGCCTTGAGGCCCTGGAACAGGGGGCCGTAGCCGAGGCCGAGGGCGGCGAGTTCGTCGTAGAGGCCGTCGAGCGGTACCGGTTCGGCGCCCTGCGGGGGCCATGCGGTGAGGGGCTCGGCGGTCGTGGGGAGGGTGCCGGTCGGGGCGAGGAGGCCGTCGGCGTGGCGGGTCCACGGGAGGTCCTCGTCGGGGCTCTCCGGGCGCGACCAGATACCGACCGGGCGGGTGTCGCCGTCGGGCGGGCCGACGGTGACCTGGAGCTGGACGGCGCCGTGGTCGGGCAGGACCAGGGGTGCGTGCAGGGTGAGTTCGGCGATGTCGCCGCAGCCGACCTGGTCGCCGGCGCGCAGCGCGAGTTCCAGGTGGCCGGTGCCGGGGAAGAGCAGCGCGCCGCCGACGCGGTGGTCCTCCAGCCAGGGCTGGGTGCCGGGTGAGAGGCGGCCGGTGAGGACGGCGCCCTCGCTGTCGGCGCGGACCAGCGCGGCGCCGAGCAGGGCGTGGTCGGTGGGGTCGAGTCCGGCGGAGGTGACGTCGGCGCCGGTCGCGGTGGAGTCCAGCCAGTACCACTCGTGCTGGAAGGCGTAGCCGGGCAGCGGCACCCGGCGGGCGGCGCGGCCCTCGGCGACGGCGGTCCAGTCGACGCCGGCGCCGTGGGTGAAGGCCTCGCCGAGCGCGGTGAGCAGCCGGTCCCGGCCGCCCTCCTCGCGGCGCAGGGAGCCCACGGCGGCGACGGCGTCGTTGGTCTCCTGGATGCCGACGGTCAGTACCGGGTGGGGGCTGGACTCGATGAACAGGTGGTGTCCGTCGGCGACGGTGGCGAGCACGGCCTGCTCGAAGTGCACGGTGCCGCGCAGGTTGGTGTACCAGTAGTCGGCGCCGAGGTCGGTGGTGTCGATCGGGGCGCCGGTGACCGTGGAGTAGAACGGCACCTGGGTGGCGCGGGGTTCGATGCCGGCGAGGACCTCGGCGAGGCGCTCGCGCAGGGTCTCGACGTGGGCGCTGTGGGAGGCGTAGTCGACGGGCAGCCGCTTGGCGCGGACCTTCTCCGCGCGCAGCAGGTCGAGGAGTTCGTCGAGGGCGTCGGAGTCGCCGGACACCACCGTGGAGGCGGCGCCGTTGACGGCGGCGACCGACAGCCGGCCGTCGAAGGCGGTGAGCCGAGCGCGGACCGCGTCGGCGCCCTCGCCGACGGACATCATGCCGCCGGATCCGGACAGCAGTTCGGCGATCGCCCGGGAGCGCAGCGCGACGACGCGGGCGCCGTCCTGGAGGGTGAGGGCGCCGATCGCGCAGGCGGCGGCGATCTCGCCCTGCGAGTGGCCGATGACGGCGGCCGGGGTGACGCCGAACTCGCTCCAGGTGTGCGCCAGGGACACCATCACGGCCCACAGCAGCGGCTGGACGACGTCCACGCGGTCGAGTCCGCCGCGCAGTTCGGTGTCGAAGTCCCAGTCGGTGTACGGCTTCAGCGCGGTGGCGCACTCGGCCATGCGGGCGGCGAACACCGGGGACTCGTCGATGAGCCGGGTGGCCATGCCGGACCACTGGGAGCCCTGTCCGGGGAAGACGAACACGGGCTTGGCGCGGCCGGGCGCGGTGGACTCGACGAGGCCGGGGGCGGTGCCGCCGTCGGCCAACGCGGCCAGGGCGCCGCGCAGTTCGTCCGTGTCGGCGCCGGTGAGGGAGGCGCGGTGGGTGAAGCGGGCGCGGGTGGTGGCCAGGGACCAGCCGACGTCGGACGGGTCGAGGTCCGGGTGGGTGTCGAGGTGGCCGAGGAGCGCGGCGGCCTGGCCTGCGAGGGCGGCGGGGGTCTTCGCGCTGAGCAGCCACGGCACGGCGAGGCCCGGGGCCTCGGACCGCCGGGACTGCGCGGGGGCGGCGGCGATGGGCGCCTGTTCGAGGATGACGTGGGCGTTGGTGCCGCTGATCCCGAAGGAGGAGACACCGGCCCGGCGCGGCCGGCCGAGCTCCGGCCAGTCGCGCTGCTCGGCCAGCACCCGCACGTTCCCGGCGTCCCAGTCGACCTTCGTGGACGGGGCGTCGACGTGCAGGGTCCGAGGCAGCACCCCGTGCCGCATCGCCATGACCATCTTGATGACACCGGCGACACCCGCGGCGGCCTGGGTGTGCCCGATGTTGGACTTGACCGAGCCGAGCCACAGCGGGCTGTCCTCGGGCCGGTCCTGCCCGTAGGTCGCGAGCAGCGCCTGCGCCTCGATGGGGTCGCCGAGGGTGGTGCCGGTGCCGTGCGCCTCCACCACGTCGACGTCGGCGGTGGTGAGCCGGGCGTTCTCCAGTGCTTCGAGGACCACCCGCTCCTGGGAGGGGCCGTTGGGCGCGGTGAGGCCGTTGGAGGCGCCGTCCTGGTTGACGGCGGTGCCGCGGACGACGGCGAGGATCTCGTGGCCGTTGCGGCGGGCGTCGGAGAGCCGCTCGACGACCATGACGCCGACCCCCTCGCCCCACACCGTGCCGCCCGCCGCGTCGGCGAACGCGCGGGTACGGGCGTCGGGGGCGAGCGCGCCCTGCCTGCTGAACTCGATGAACGTCTCCGGGGTGGCCATCACGGCGACGCCGCCGACCAGCGCGAGGCTGGACTCGCCCTGCCGCAGCGACTGGGCGGCCAGGTGCAGCGCGACCAGCGACGACGAGCAGGCCGTGTCGACGGAGAGCGACGGTCCTTCGAGGCCGAGGGTGTAGGCGACGCGGCCGGAGATGATGCTGCCGGAGCCGAAGCTGCCGAAGTAGTCGTGGTACTGGACGCCGGCGAACACTCCGGTGCGGCTGCCCTTGAGGCTCTGCGGGTCGATGCCCGCGTGCTCCAGCGCCTGCCAGGACGCCTCCAGCAGCAGCCGCTGCTGGGGGTCCATGACGAGGGCCTCTTTGGGGCTGATGCCGAAGAACGGGGCGTCGAAGTCGCCCGCGTCGTGCAGGAACCCGCCCTCGCCGACGTAGGAGGTGTCGGGGCGCTGCCGGGTCGGGTCGACGATCCGGTCGGCGTCCCAGCCGCGGTTGCCGGGGAAGGCGCTGATGGCGTCGGTGCCGTCGGCGACGAGCCGCCACAGGTCGTCGGGGGTGCGGACGTCGCCGGGGTAGCGGCACGCCAGCCCGACGATCGCCAGCGGCTCGTCCACGCGGGACGTGGTGGTACGACGGCCCCGGCGCGCCCCGGTCCTGGCCGCGCCGCCGACGAGGGTGCCGAGGTGGGTGGCGAGGGCCTCGGGCGAGGGGTGGTCGAAGACGAGGGTGGCGGACAGCCGCTGTCCGACCTCCGCGGACAGGGAGTTGCGCAGTTCGATCGCGGCGAGCGAGTCGAAGCCGAGGTCCTTGAAGGCGCGGTCGGTCTCGACGCTGCCCGGGTCGGTGTGTCCGAGGACACCGGCCACGTGGGCGCGGACGGTGTGCAGCAGCGCTTCGGCGCGCTCCTCGTCGCCGAGTGCGGCCATCCGGTCGGCGAAGCCGGCGTCGGTGCCCTGCGCGGACGCCTCCCGGCGGACCGGGCGGCCCGCGAGCGCGCGGAAGACGGGGGCGAGTGCGGCGCCCTGGGCGCGCAGCGCGGGCAGGTTGAGCCGTACCGGCACCACGGTGGGCCGGCCGGCGCGCACCGACAGGTCGAACAGGGCGGTGCCCTCCTCGGCCGACAGGGCGTTCATGCCGCCGCGGGCGATGCGGGCGTGGTCGGCCTCGTCGAGGGAGCTGGTCATACCGCCGGTCGGGGCCCACGGCCCCCAGGCCAGTGACACCGCGGGCAGGCCCTGGGTGTGGCGGTGGGCGGCGAGGGCGTCCAGGAAGGCGTTGGCGGCGGCGTAGTTGCCCTGGCCCGGGGCGCCGACGGTGCCGGCGACGGACGAGAACATCACGAACGCCGCGAGGTCGGTGGTCAGTTCGTGCAGGTGCAGGGCGCCGAGCGCCTTGGGGGCGAGGACCGTGTCGACGCGCTCGGGGGTGAGCGAGGCGACCACTCCGTCGTCGAGCACACCGGCGGCGTGCACCACCGCGGTCAGCGGTTGTCCGGCGGGGACGGCGGCGAGGACGGCGGCGAGGGCGTCCCGGTCGGCGAGGTCGCAGGCGTGGGCGGTGGCCGTGGCGCCGAGGTCGGCGAGTTCGGCGATCAGTGCGTCGGCGCGGCCCGACCGGCTGAGCAGGGCGAGGTGCCGGACGCCGTAGGAGGTGACGAGATGGCGGGCGAGTACCGGGCCGAGGCCGCCGGTGGCGCCGGTGAGCAGGACGGTGCCCTCGGGGTCGAAGTCGAAGTCCGGTGCGTCCGCGGGGAGTTCGGCGCGGACGAGCCGGGCGGCGCGGGCCGCGCCGCCGCGCACGGCGACCTGGGGTTCCCCGGTGGCGAGGACCGCGGGCAGTACCACACCGGCGTCGGCGCCGGGTTCGAGGTCGACGAGCGTGAACCGGTCCGGGTTCTCCGACTGCGCGGACCGCACAAGACCCCATACGGCGGCACCGGCCAGGTCGGTGACGTCCTCCCCGGCGGCGCTCACGGCGCCGTGGGTGACGACGGCCAGCGGGCGCGGGTCGTCGTCCTGGAGGGCGGCGAGCGCGGTGTGCAGCGCCTCGCGCACGGCGGCCGGGCCGGAGCCGGGCGCGCTGCGCAGGATCCGGTGGCCGGCGTCCGGGACGTCCGCCTCCAGGGGCAGTGGCTGCCAGTCGAGGGTGAACAGGGCGTCGGCGGTGGTGTCGCGGGCCGCGCGCAGGTTGGTGAGCGGGCGGGCCGCGAGGGAGGTGACCGTGGCGACGGGTGCGCCGCTCGCGTCGGCCAGGTCGACGGCGAAGGCGTCGGTGCCGGTCGGCACGAGCCGGGCCCGCAGTACGGAGGCGCCGACGGCGTGCAGGGTGACGCCCGCGAACATGAACGGCAGCCGGGCGGTGTCGTCGGCGGAGCCGTCGCCGAGCAGTGCGAGGGCGTGCAGGGCGGCGTCGAAGGCGGCCGGGTGCAGGCCGAAGCGGGGTGCGTCGGCGGCGGGCCGCTCGGGCAGCCGTACCTCGGCGAAGACCTCCTCGCCGCGCCGCCAGGCGGCCGTCAGGGCCTGGAAGGTGGGGCCGTACTCCAGGCCCGCGGCGGCGTGCCGCTCGTAGAGGCCGGTGGTGTCGAGGGGTTCGGCGTCCTCGGGCGGCCAGACGTCGAGTCGGCTGCCCGGGGTGCCTGTGCCGGTGCCGAGCAGGCCGGAGGCGTGCAGGGTCCACGGTTCGTCGGCGGGCAGGCTCTCGGCGCGGGCGTACACGTGGACCGTGCGGGCGCCCGACGGGTCGGGGGCGCCGACGGCGACCTGGACCCGCATACCGTCGTCGTGGGGCAGGACGAGCGGTATCTCCAGGGCGAGTTCTTCGAGATGGCCGTAGCCGACCTGGTCGCCCGCGCGGACGGCGAGCTCGACCATGGCGGTGCCGGGGACGACGACGTCGCCGCCGACGACGTGGTCGGCGAGCCACGGGTGGCTGCGCGGCGACAGCCGTCCGGTGAGCACGGCGCCGTCGGAGTCGGCGAGCATGGTGGCCGCGCCGAGCAGCGGGTGGTCGGCGGGGTCCAGGCCGGCGGAGCCGACGTCGCCGACCGTGACGGCGGTCTCGGGCCAGAACCGCTCGCGCTGGAAGGCGGTGGTGGGCAGGTCGAGGGTGCGGGCGCCGGTGAACAGCGCGGTCCAGTCCACGTCCGCGCCGCCCGTGTACAGCTGGGCGACCGCGGTGAGCAGGGTCTCGGTCTCGTCGCGCTCGCGGCGGGTGGCGGCGGCCAGCACGGCGTCGGTGTCCGTGCCGTCGGCGGCCAGGCACTCGCGGGCCATGGCGGTGAGGACGGCGTCCGGGCCGAGTTCGAGGAAGCGGGTGACCCCCGCGGCGGCGAGGGCGCGGATCCCGTCGTGGAAGCGGACCGCCTCACGCACGTGCCGCACCCAGTAGTCGGGGGTGGCGATGTCCTGGGTGGCGAGGGCACCGGTGACGTTGGAGACGACGGGGACGGTGGCCCGGTGGAAGGTGAGGGTGGTGACGACGGACCGGAAGTCGGCCAGCATCGGCTCCATCAGCGGCGAGTGGAAGGCGTGCGAGACCTTCAGCCGGCGGCTCTTCCCGAAGTGCGCGGCCACGTCCTCGGCCTCGGCGGCGTCGCCGGAGATCACCACGGAGTCGGGGCCGTTGACGGCGGCGATGCCGACCCGCGCGGTGAGCAGCGGCCGGACCTCGTCCTCGGTGGCGCGTACGGCGATCATCGCGCCGCCCTCGGGCAGCGCCTGCATCAGACGGCCGCGGGCGGCGACGAGGGTGGTGGCGTCCTTCAGGTCGAGGACGCCCGCGACATGGGCGGCGGCGATCTCGCCGATGGAGTGCCCCGCGAGGTAGTCGGGGGTCAGGCCCCAGGACTCGACCAGGCGGTACAGGGCGACCTCGAAGGCGAACAGCGCGCTCTGGGTGCGGGCGGTGCGGTTCAGCGGTTCGGGGTCGTCGCCGAGGACCAGGTCGCGCAGGTCGTCGTCGAACAGGGCGCAGATCTCGTCGAAGGTCCGCGCGAACACCGGGAAGTGCGTGTGGAGTTCGCGGCCCATGCCGGCCCGCTGGGCGCCCTGTCCGGTGAACAGGAAGGCCGTCTGGCCCTTGCGGACGCGGCCCGCGGCGGCGCCCCGGCCGCCCTCGGCGACCCGGGCCGTGGCCGTCACGAGCGTTTCGAGGTCGGCGCCGAGCACCACGGAGCGGTACTGGTGGGCGGTGCGGGTGGCGGCGAGGGAGTGCGCCACGTCGACCGGGTCGGCGTCGGCCACTGCGTCAGGCAGCCGGGCGGCCTGCTCGCGCAGGGCGGCCTCGGTGCGGCCGGTGAGGACCCACGGCACCAGGGGCGGCGCGCTGCGCGGCGCGGCCTCGGTGTCCGCCGGCTCCTCGGCG
Source organism: Streptomyces sp. NPDC088387 (assembly GCF_044753385.1). NCBI lineage: Bacteria > Bacillati > Actinomycetota > Actinomycetes > Kitasatosporales > Streptomycetaceae > Streptomyces > Streptomyces sp. NPDC088387. The sequence continues at coordinate 386,412 of NZ_JBIVNC010000006.1, read as the reverse complement.
GGGGGCTCCTCCAGAATGGTGTGGGCGTTGGTGCCGCTGGCGCCGAAGGAGGAGACGGCGGCGCGGCGCGGGCGGCCGAGGTCGGTCCAGGGCCGGTTCTCCGTCAGCAGCCGGACGCTGCCCTGGTCCCAGTCGACCTTGGTGGACGGTGTGCCGGCGTGCAGGGACCTGGGCAGGATTCGGTGGCGCATGGCCATGACGGCCTTGATGATGCCGGCGACACCGGCCGCGGCCTGTGTGTGCCCGATGTTGGACTTGACGGAGCCGAGCCAGAGCGGGGCGTCCTCGGCCCGGTCCTGCCCGTAGGTGGCGAGCAGGGCCTGGGCCTCGATGGGGTCGCCGAGGGTGGTGCCGGTGCCGTGGGCCTCCAGGAGGTCGACGTCGGCGGTGGTGAGCTGTGCGCCGGCCAGCGCGGCCCGGATGACCCGCTGCTGGGAGGGCCCGTTGGGGGCGGTGAGGCCGTTGGAGGCGCCGTCCTGGTTGACGGCGGAGCCGCGCACGACGGCCAGTACCTCGTGGCCGTTGCGGCGGGCGTCGGAGAGGCGTTCCAGCGCGAGCATGCCCGCGCCCTCGCTCCAGCTGGTCCCGTCGGCGCTGTCCGCGAAGGACTTGCTGCGGCCGTCGACGGCGAGACCGCGCTGCCGGGAGAAGGCGACGAAGTTGTTCGGCGTCGACATCACCGTCGCGCCGCCCGCGAGGGCGAGGGTGCACTCCTTGTTGCGCAGCGCCTGTACGGCGAGGTGCACCGCGACGAGCGCCGAGGAGCAGGCGGTGTCGATGGTGACGGCCGGGCCCTCCAGGCCCAGGGTGTAGGAGATCCGGCCGGAGATCACCGCGGCGAGCACACCGGTGCCGAGGGCGGCCTCGCTGTCCTCCGGCATCCGGGCCAGCAGGTCCTTGTAGTCCTGGCCGTTGGTGCCGGCGAACACCCCGATCCGGCCGCCGTGCGCCGAGTCGGGGGCGATGCGGGCCCGCTCCAGGGCCTCCCACGACACCTCCAGGAGCAGCCGCTGCTGGGGGTCCATGGCGACGGCCTCACGGGGGCTGATGCCGAAGAAGTCCGGCTCGAACCCGGCCGCGTCGTCCAGGAAGCCGCCGCGGGTGACGTAGGTCCTGCCGGTGGCGTCCGGGTCGGGGTCGTAGAGCGTCTCGTTGTCCCAGCCCCGGTCCTCGGGGAAGTCACCGATGGCGTCGGTGCCGTCGTGGACGAGCTGCCAGAACTCCTCCGGCGTGCTCACGCCGCCGGGGAAGCGGCAGCTCATGCCGACGATGGCGATGGGTTCCCGGTCCTGGGTCTCCACCTCGCGCAGCCGTTGACGGGTCTGGGCCAGGTCGGCGGAGACACGCTTGAGGTAGGAGAGCAGCTTTTCGTCGTTGGTCATCGGGTGTCGCCACTCCTGTGCGAAGAGGTGTACGCAGTCGGCCGGGAGTCGTGGGAGGGGCAGGCCTAGCCGAGTTCGTTGTCGATGAACGCGAAGACGTCGTCGGCGGAGGCGTCCTCCAGCCGTCCCGCGACGACGTCGGCGGACTGGCCGAGGGTCTTGTTGAGGTCCACGAGCAGGGCCTGGAGACGGGTGGTGATCCGTCCCTGTTCGAGGTCCTCGGCGGTGAGGTCGCCGAGCCGGGAGGCGACCCGGTCGAGTTCGGCGACGACGGAGTCCACCGAGTCGTCGGCGCCCGCGAGTTCGGTGCCCAGGTGCTTGGCGAGGGCGGCGGGGGTCGCGTAGTCGAAGATGAGTGTGGCGGGCAGCGGCACGCCTGCGGCGTTGCTGATCCGGTTGCGCAGATCGACCGAGGTGAGCGAGTCGAAGCCGAGGTCGCGGAAGGCGGTGGTCGGTTCGACCGCGTCGGCGCCGCCGTAGCCGAGCACCGCGGCGGCCTGGCCGCAGACCAGCTCCTGGAGCGCGCGGTCGCGTTCGCCGCCGGTGAGTCCGGCGAGCTTCTCGGCGAAGCCGTCGACCGCTCCCGCCCCGTCCTGGCCGCCGGCACCCCGCTGGGTCTCGGGCAGCGCGGACAGCAGGGCGCTGGGCCGGCCGGACGTGAACGCGGGCGCGAACACGGTCCAGTTGACGTCGGCGACGGTGACGGTGGTGTCGCCGCCGTCCAGGGCCCGGTGCAGCGCGGTCAGCGCGCGCCCGGGGTCGAGGACGGACATGCCCATCGCACGGGCGGCCGAGCGCACGTTGCCGTGGGCGGCCATGCCGTCGCCGCCCCAGGGTCCCCAGGCCACGGAGGTGGCGGGCAGCCCGGCGGCGCGCCGGTGTTCGGCGAGGGCGTCGAGGTAGCTGTTGGCGGCGGCGTAGTTGGCCTGGCCCGCGCCGCCGACGGTGGCGGTCAGGGAGGAGAACAGCACAAACGCCGACAGGTCGTGGTCCGCGGTCAGTTCGTGCAGGTGCCGGGCCGCGTCGGCCTTGGGCGCGAGGACTCCGGTGAACCGCTCGGGCGTGAGCCCGTCGAGCACACCGTCGTCGAGGACACCGGCCAGGTGCAGTACGGCGGTCAGGGGCCGCTCGTCCGGTACGGAGTCCAGCAGCGCGGCCACCGCCTCGCGGTCGGCGACGTCGCAGGAGACGAGGGTCACCTCGGCGCCTGCTTCGGTGAGTTCGCGGACGAGGTCGGCGGCGCCGGGCGCCTCCGTGCCGCGCCGGGACGTCAGCAGCAGGTGCTCCGCGCCCTCGGCGGCGAGCCACCGGGCGACGGCGGCGCCGACGGCGCCGGTGGCGCCCGTGACCAGGACCGTGCCGGACGGCTTCCAGGGCGCGCCGGCCCGGGCGGGGGCGTGTTCCAGGCGGCGGCCGTACGTGCCGGACTCGCGGATGACGACCTGGTCCTCACCGCTCTTGTCACCGGAACCGGCGGCTTCGCCGAGCAGCGCGGCCAGTCGTACGGCGGTCTGGGGGCCGATCTCGGCGGGCAGGTCGACGAGTCCGCCCCAGCGGTCGGGGTGTTCGAGGGCGGCGACCCGGCCGAGGCCCCAGACCTGGGCCTGCGCGAAGCCGGTGACGGTGTCGGCGGTGCCGTGGGCGACGGCGTCACGTGTGGCGCACCACAGCGGGGCGTTGATCCCGGCGTCGCCGAGGGCCTGCACGAGGGCGGCGGTCGCCGTGGGTCCGGTGGCGGGCGCGAGCAGGGAGAGCACACCGTCGGTGTCGCCCTTGCCGGTGAGCAGGGCGGCGATCGCCGCGCGGTCGGCGTCGGCCGGCACCGTGAGCGTGTCGACGGTGATACCGCGGTCGGCGAGTCCGGCGAGGACGGCCTTGGTCCAGTCGTCACCGCCCGCCGGGACGACGGCGAGCCAGCGGCCGCCGAGCGCGGGGGTGGCGGCGGGCGGCAGCGGCTCCCAGGAGATCCGGTAACGCCAGCCGTCGGCGGCGGCGTTGGCCTGCCGCTGCTCGTGCCAGGCGGCCAGCGCCGGGACGACGGCGGCGACGGACGGCTCGTCGGTGACGCCGAGGGTGGCGGCGACGGCGGTGATGTCCTGGTCGCGGACGAGCTCCCAGAACGGGTCGGCCGCGTCACCGCCCGCGCGGGCGGCGGCGGAGCGCTCGGCCTGGAGGATCGGCGCGTCCTCCCAGTGCCGGTCGCGGCGGAACGCGTAGGTGGGCAGGTCGACCTTGCGGCCGCCGGCGAACACGGCCGGCCAGTCGGGTCCGGTGCCCGTCAGGTGCAGCCGGGTGACCGCCTCGACGAGGGTGGCGTCCTCGGCGCGGTCGCGGCGCTGGGTGCCGACGACCTCGGGGACGACGTCCTGCGCCATGTTGGTGAGGACCGAGTCGGGGCCGACCTCCAGGAAGCGGGTGGCGCCCTCGGCGGCCAGGGTGGTGAGCCCGTCGTGGAAGCGGACGGCTTCGCGCACGTGCCGTACCCAGTACTCGGGCGAGGTGAGTTCGTCGGCGAGGGTGCCGGTGACGTTGGAGACGACGGGCAGGGTGGGCTCGTGGAAGGTGAGACCCGCCAGCACCTCGCGGAACGCGTCGAGCATGGGGTTCATCCGCCGCGAGTGGAAGGCGTGCGACACCTTGAGGCGGGTCGACTTCTCCACCTTCGCGGCGACCGCGAGGACGGCCTCCTCGTCGCCGGATATCACCACGGCACGCGGGCCGTTGACGGCGGCGATGTCGACGCCGTCGGTGAGCAGCGGGATGACCTCGGCCTCGGTGGCGAGCAGCGCCACCATCGCGCCGCCGGACGGCAGTTCCTGCATGAGCCGGCCGCGCGCGGCGACCAGCGCGACCGCGTCCGCCAGGTCGAGGACGCCGGCGACGTGCGCGGCGACGATCTCACCGATGGAGTGCCCGGCGAGCAGGTCGGGGCGGATGCCCCAGTGTTCGAGGAGCCGGTACAGGGCGGTCTCGAAGGTGAACAGGGCCGCCTGCGTGTAGGCGGTCTGGTTGAGGAGCGCGTCGGCCGGGTCGGTGTCCTCGTCGAACATGACGTCCCGCAGCGGCTGTTCGAGGTGGGTGTCGAAGGCGGCGCAGATCTCGTCGAAGGCGGCGGCGAACACGGGGAACGCGCCGTGCAGGGTGCGGCCCATGCCGGGGCGCTGGGAGCCCTGTCCGGAGAACAGCACACCGAGGCGGCCGGGTTCGGGGACGACCACGGCGGCCCGGCTGCCGTCGGCGACGGCCCGCAGTCCGGCGAGCAGTTCGTCCCGGTCGCGGCCGGTGACGGCGGCCCGGTGGCTGAACCGGGCGCGCGTGGTGGCGAGGGAGTGTCCGACGTCGTACGGGTCGAGGTCTCCGGCGACGGCGAGCAGCCGCTCGGCCTGGCGCTGTACGGCGTCGGAGCCGCGTCCGGAGAGCACCCACGGAACGACGGGCAGCGCCGCCCGCTCCGGGCTCTCGCCGGTGTCGGCGGGCGGGGCCTGCTCCAGGATGGTGTGGGCGTTGGTGCCGGAGATGCCGAAGGAGGAGACGCCGGCGCGGCGCGGGCGGCCGTCGGGGGTGGTCCACGGCTCGGGCTCGGTGAGCAGCCGGATGTCGCCCGCGGTCCAGTCGACGGCGGTGCTGGGCTTCTCGACGTGCAGGGTGCGCGGCAGCACGCCGTGGCGCATCGCCATGACCATCTTGATGATGGCGCCGACGCCGGCCGCGGCCTGCGGGTGGCCCATGTTGGACTTGATGGAGCCGAGCCGGACGGGTCCGCTGTCGGCCCGCTCCTGCCCGTAGGCGGCGATCACGGCCTGGGCCTCGATGGGGTCGCCGAGGGTGGTGCCGGTGCCGTGCGCCTCGACGGCGTCGATGTGGTGCGGGGCCAACTGAGCGTCGGCGAGGGCCTGCTGGATGACCCGGATCTGCGCGGGGCCGCTGGGCGCGGTGAGCCCGTTGGAGGCGCCGTCCTGGTTGACGGCCGAGCCGCGGACGACGGCGAGCACCTCGTGCCCGTTGCGTACGGCGTCGGAGAGCCGCTCGACGAGCAGCATGCCGGCGCCCTCCGCCCAGGCGGCGCCCGCGGCGTCGTCGGAGAAGGAGTGGCAGCGGCCGTCGGGGGACAGCGCGCGGCGCTCGCTGAACTCGATGAACATCTCGGGGCTGGCCATGAGGGCGGCGCCGCCCGCGAGGGCCAGTGAGCACTCGCCCTTGCGCAGCGACTGGATCGCCGAGTGCAGGGCGACCAGGGACGAGGAGCAGGCGGTGTCCATGGTGACCGCCGGCCCTTCGAGGCCGAGGGTGTAGGCGATGCGGCCGGAGACGATGCTGCCGGAGATGGTGCCGCCGATGTAGTCGTGGTGCATCAGGCCCACGAAGACGCCGGTCGGGGTGCCCTTGGCCTGCGTGGGGTCGATGCCGGCCCGCTCGAAGGCCTCCCAGGTGACCTCCAGGAGCATGCGCTGCTGGGGGTCGGTGCCGGGCGCGTCCTTGGGGCTGATGCCGAAGAACGCGGGGTCGCACTCGGCGGCGTCGTGCAGGAAGCCGCCGTGGCGGACGTAGCTCTTGCCGGGGGCACCGGGCTCCGGGTCGAAGATCTCCGAGACGTCCCAGCCGCGGTCGGTGGGGAACTCGGTGACGACGTCGATGCCCTCGTCGACCACCCGCCACAGGTCCTCGGGGGTGCGCACACCGCCGGGGTAGCGGCAGCCCATGCCGATGATCGCGATGGGCTCGCGGTCCTGCTCCTCCAGCTCGCGTACGCGGCGGCGGCTGCGCTCCAGCTCGGTCGTGGCCCGCTTGAGGTAGTCGCGGAGCTTGCCGGCCGTGGCCGAGTCTTCCATTACAGGGCTCCCAGTTCGTTGTCGAGCTTGGCGAAGAGTTCTTCGTCGCTGGCTTCCCGGAAGTCCTCCGGTGCCTCGGGCGCGCCGGTGCGCCCGTGGGTGTCCTGCCAGCTGCGCAGCAGCGCTTCGAGGCGCGCGGTGACGCGGGCGTGGCTGCCGTCCTGGTCGGGAAGGGCGTTGAGGGCGCCTTCGAGCCGGTCCAGTTCGGCGAGCGCGGAGCGGGCCTGGTCGGCCGGTCCTGGCACGAGCGCGTTCTTGAGGTGGGCGGCGAGGGTGAGGGGGCTGGGCTGGTCGAAGACGATCGTGGCCGGCAGGGACAGGCCGGTGGCGCCGGCGAGGAGGTTGCGCAGTTCGACGGCGGCGAGCGAGTCGAAGCCCATCTCCTGGAAGGCGCGCCCGGGGTCGACGGACTCGGGCGAGGGGTGGCCGAGGACGCCGGCGACGTGGGTGCGCACCAGCTCCAGCAGGGCGCGGTCGCGTTCGGCGTCGGCCAGCGGGGCCAGCCGGTCGCGCCAGGAGTCCGTGGGGGCGCTCGCGGCGCCCTCGGTGCCGCGTCGCCGGGCGGGCCGCACCAGGCCGCGCAGCAGTGCGGGCACACCGTCGGCCCTGGCGCGCACCGCGGCGGCGTCGAGCCGTACGGGCACCACCACCGCGTCCTCGCCGCCGATCCCGGCGTCGAAGGTGCGCAGTCCCTGTGCCACGGTGAGCGCGGGCAGGCCGAGCCTGCGCAGCCGTTCCAGGTCGGCGGCGTCGATGCCGGCGCTCATGCCGCCGGACCCGGACCACAGTCCGTAGGCGAGCGAGACGGCGGGCAGGCCGAGGGAGTGGCGGTGGGCGGCGAGTCCGTCGAGGAAGGTGTTGGCGGCGGCGTAGTTGGCCTGGCCGCCGCCGACCAGCAGGCCCGCGGTGGAGGAGAGCAGGACGAACGCCGACAGGTCCTTGTCGCGGGTGAGTTCGTGCAGGTTCCAGGCGGCGTCCGCCTTGGGCCGCAGCACCCGGTCGACCTTGCCGGCGTCGAGGGTGGCCAGCACCCCGTTGTCGACGACACCGGCGGCGTGCACCACGGCCCGTACGTCGTGCTCGGCGAGCAGCGCGGCCAGGGCGTCCCGGTCGGCGGCGTCACAGCGGGCGAGGACGACGTCCGCCCCCCGTTCGCCCAGCTGCTCGCGGAGTTCGGCGGCTCCCGGGGCGTCCGCGCCGCGGCGTCCGGCCAGCAGCAGCCGTCGTACGCCGTGCTCGGTGACGAGGTGCCGGGCGATCAGGGCGCCGAGGCCGCCGGTGCCGCCGGTGATCAGGACGGTGCCGTCGGGGTCCCAGGCGAGCGGGCCGCCGGGCTTGGCGCGGGCCAGTCGCGGCACACGTACCTCGCCGTCCCGTACCGCGACCTCCGGTTCGCCGGCGGCGAGGGCGGTGGCCAGCGCGGGGCCAGGGTCGGCGCTGCCGTCGCTGTCGATGAGCAGGAACCGGCCGGGGTTCTCGGCCTGTGCGGCGCGTACGAGTCCGTGGAGCGGGGCGTGGCCGAGGTCGCCGGTGCGCAGGAGCACGGCGAGCCGGCTGTCGGCGCAGCGGTCGTCGCCGAGCCAGTCGCGCAGGGTACCGAGGGTGGTGTTGACCCGTTCGCGCACGAGGGCGGGCAGGTCGGTGACCTCGGCGGGCGCTCCGGGTTCGCGGATGCCGGTGGCCTGCCGGGGTACGGAGAGGATCACCAGTTCGGGCACGGTGCCCGCGGCGGCGAGGGCGTCCAGGTCCGGGTACCGGGGTGCTTCGAGGCCGGTGGTGTCGCCGCAGACGGCCAGTGGCGGGAGTTCCGTGGCGGCCGGGCCCGGTGCGGGGACCAGGTCGACGCGGTAGAGCGGGTCGTCGCCGTCGCCCGCGAGCTGTTCGGCGGAGACGGGGCGGGCGACGAGGCTGCGTACGGTCGCGACGGGGGCGCCGGCCGGGTCGGTGAGGGTGAGGGTGACGGCGTCGGGGCCGGACGGGGCGAGGTGCAGACGCAGGGCGTCGGCGCCGGCCGCGTGCAGGGTGACGCCGCCCCAGGCGAACGGCAGGACGGCCTGTCCGCCGGGCAGGTCCAGCAGGTTGACGTGCAGGACGGCGTCCAGGAGCGCGGGGTGCACACCGAACGCGGTGGCGGTGGCGCGGGCGCTCTCCGGCAGTGCCGCCTCGGCGAACAGTTCGTCGTCGCGCCGCCACATGGCGCGCAGCCCCTGGAAGACCTCGCCGTAGCCGTAGCCGGTGCGGGCGAGTCCGGGGTAGAGGTCGTCGAGGTCGACGGGCTCGGCGTCGGCGGGCGGCCAGACGGCCGGCGCGGCGGGGCTCTCGCCGTCGTCGGGCGCGGAGGTGAGCTGTCCGGCGGCGTTACGGGTCCAGGGGGCGTCCGGGGTGTCGGAGCGGCGGGACCAGATGGTCACCTCGCGGCGTCCGTCGTGTTCGGCGCCGACGGCGACCTGGACGGCGAGCGCGCCCTGCTCGGGCAGGATCAGCGGGGCGTGCAGGGTGAGTTCGTCGACGGTGTGGGCGTCGGTGCGCTCGGCGGCCTGGAGGGCCATCTCGACGAAGGCGGTGCCGGGCAGCAGGACGGTGCCGTGCACGGCGTGGTCGGCGAGCCACGGGTGGGTGGCGAGGGAGAGCCGGCCGGTGAGGACCGCTCCCCCGGTCTCGGGCAGTTCGGTCGCGGCGGTCAGCAGCGGGTGTCCGGTGGCGCTCTGGCCGAGTCCGTCGGCGTCGCCGCTGCCGCCCGGGGTGCTCTCCAGCCAGAGCCGTTCGCGCTGGAAGGCGTAGGTGGGCAGGCCGGTGCGGCGGGCGCCGTGCGGGGCGAAGAACGCCGCCCAGTCCACGGGGGTGCCGGCCGTGTGCAGCCGGGCGACGGCGGTGACGAGGTCGCGTTCCTCGTCACCGTCGCGGCGCAGCCCGGCGACGGTCACGCTGTCCTCGGGCACACAGTCCACGGCGAGCGCGGTGAGGGCCGCGTCGGGGCCGACTTCGAGGAAGGTCCGTACGCCCAGCTCGTGCAGTGTGTCCAGCGCGGGCGCGAAGCGGACGGGCCGGCGGACGTGGTCCACCCAGTAGGCGGGCGTGGCGAGTTGGGCGGGGTCGGCGAGGGCGCCGGTGAGGGTGGAGACGATCGGGATCGTCGGCTCCGCGAAAGTGCACTTGGCGGCGGCCGCGGCGAAGTCGGCCAGCATCGGGTCCATCAGGGGCGAGTGGAAGGCGTGCGAGACCTTCAGCCGCTTGCTCTTCTCGAAGCGGGCGGCGAGCGCGTCCACGGCTTCCTCGGCACCCGAGATCACCACGGAGTGGGGGCCGTTGACCGCGGCGAGCCCGACCCGGTCGTCGAGGTGGGAGGTCACCTCGTCCTCGGTGGCGCGCAGCGCGGCCATGGCACCGCCCGCGGGCAGGGCGGCCATGAATGTGCCGCGCGCGAGGACGAGCCGGACGGCGTCGGCGAGGGACAGCACCCCGGAGACATGGGCGGCGGCCAGCTCACCGACGGAGTGCCCGGCGAGGTAGTCGGGGGTCACACCCCAGGACTCCAGGAGCCGGAACTGGGCGACCTCGGTGGCGAACAGTGCGATCTGCGCGTAGTCGGTACGGGTGAGCAGGTCGGCGTCGGTGTCGATGACCTCGGCGAGCGGCCGCTCAAGGCCCGGGTCGGCGAGCGCGCACACCGCGTCGAAGGCCTCCGCGTACACGGGGAAGGCGTGGTGCAGGGTGCGGCCCATGCCGATCCGCTGGGCGCCCTGGCCGGTGAAGAGGAAGGCCGTCTTTCCGCCGACCGGGGTGAGCGGGTTCGCGGTGGTGAGCGCGGCGAGGAGTTCGCCGGTGTCCCGGCCGACCGCGAGGGCGCGGTGCTCGAAGGGCGCCCGGGTGGTGGCCAGGGAGAGGCCGAGGTCGGCGGGGCGTACGTCCGGGTGCGCGTTGGTGTGCGCGCGCAGCCGCGCGATCTGCCCGGCGAGTGCCTGCCGGGTCCGCCCGGAGACGACCCAGGGCACCCAACCACCCTCACGCGCGGGGGTGTTGGACTCCCCGGCGTCGGCGGTGTCGGCGGCCTCGGCGGTGGGCGGCTCCTCCAGCACGACGTGGGTGTTGGTGCCGCTGATGCCGAAGGAGGAGACGGCGGCGCGGCGGGGCCGGCCGGTGGCGGGCCAGGGGCGCCGGTCCAGGGCCAGTTCGACGCCGCCCGCGCTCCAGTCGACCTGGTCGGTGGGGGCGTCGACGTGCAGGGTGGGCGGGACCTCGCCGTGCCGCATCGCGAGGACCATCTTGATGACACCGGCAACACCGGCGGCGGCCTGGGTGTGTCCGAGGTTGGACTTGACCGAGCCGAGCAGCAGCGGCCGGTCGGCGGGGTGTTCCTTGCCGTAGGTCGCGAGCAGGGCCTGGGCCTCGATGGGGTCGCCGAGGGAGGTGCCGGTGCCGTGCGCCTCGACCACGTCGACGTCGGCGGCGGTGAGGCCGGCTCCGGCCAGCGCCTGCCGGATGACCCGCTGCTGGGAGGGGCCGTTGGGGGCGGTCAGCCGGCTGCTGGCGCCGTCGGAGTTGACCGCGCTGCCCCGGATCACGGCGAGCACGGGGTGGCCGTTGCGCTGGGCGTCGGAGAGCCGCTCCAGGAGCAGCATGCCGGCGCCCTCGCCCCAGCCGGTGCCGTCGGCGGCGGCCGCGAACGCCTTGCAGCGGCCGTCGGGCGACAGGCCCCGCTGGCGGCTGAAGTCGACGAAGGTCTCCGGCGTCGACATCACGGTGACGCCGCCCGCCAGGGCGAGTGAGCACTCGTCGGACTGGAGCGCGCGCACCGCCCAGTGCAGGGCGACGAGGGAGGAGGAGCAGGCGGTGTCGATGGTGGCGACCGGGCCTTCGAGGCCGAAGGTGTAGGCGACGCGGCCGGAGGCGATGCTGGCGGCGCTTCCGTTGGCGAGATAGCCGTCGAGGTCGTCCGGCACGGAGGTGAGGCGGGTGGCGTAGTCGTTGTACATGACCCCGGCGAAGACACCGGTGCGGCTGCCGCGCAGGGTGGCCGGGACGATTCCGGCGCGCTCGAAGGCCTCGTGGGAGGTCTCGAGGAGCAGCCGCTGCTGCGGGTCCATAGCGAGGGCCTCGCGGGGGCTGATGCCGAAGAAGTCGTAGTCGAAGTCGGCCGCGTCGTGCAGGAATCCGCCGGTGCGGGCGTAGGTCTTGCCGGTGGCGTCCGGGTCGGGGTCGTAGAGCGCGTCGACGTCCCAGCCGCGGTCGGCGGGGAAGTCGGACACCGCGTCGGTGCCGGCCGCGACCAGGTCCCACAGTTCCTCGGGGGTGGTGACGCCACCGGGGTAGCGGCATCCGATGCCGACGACGGCGACCGGGCCGTGTGCGCGTTGCTCGTTCTCGCGCAGCCGGCGCCGCGCTTCCCGCAGGTCCGCGGTGGTCCGCCTGAGATAGTCGAGCAGCTGCTCTTCGTTGTTCACCAGCGCGCCATCCGATCGAGATCGAAGTGAGGGCCTCGGCCGAGCGGAACGCCTCCGGACGGTGTCCGGTCCGCTTCCCCTCCGCTTCCGGAGGCTAGGCAGCGGGTGGTTGGGCGGGACACCCCTAGAGCCCCCAGGGGCCCCGGCGGGGATTAAGGGGTGCCGGGCGGAACGCTGCCTGGTCCGGGGCATGGCGGGGCCCGCGCAGGGGTTCTCGGGTGCGGTTCCGCGCGGCCCGCGGGGCAGGGGGCCGCCGTAGGGGGCGGAGTGCGGGAAGTGCGCGCACCCGCAGTGGTGTTCGCCACTCCCCCGCCGCTGGTGGCCACTTCCCCGTTGACGCAGGCCGTGTCGGCGGCGCTCCGGCCGTCCCCGCGGTGATCGCGTGCGGCATGGCCGAGCTGCTCAACGTACCGATCGGAAGGGGGATTTCAGGCAAGCAGAACGCCGGCCCGCGTACGGGCCGGCGTCGCGCGGCGAGCAGGCGTGGCTGGACAGGACGGAGGGGTAAGCCCGGCGTACGACTCCCCGGCCCCCTCTGGCCTCCGGTCAGCCGTGGAGTCGTACGGGGAAGGTCTCCAGGTCGTTCTGTGTGAGCACCGGCATCTTGCGGAGCTCGTGCAGCGGCAGGGCCGCCCTGAGGTCCGGGTAGCGGGTGAAGATGCCCGGCAGGGCGATGCTCGCCTCCAGGCGGGAGAGCGCGGCACCGGGGCAGATGTGGGGGCCGTGGCCGAAGGTCATGTGCCGGATCGGGGTGGCGCGGGTGATGTCGAAGGAGTTGGCGTGCGGGCCGTGCTGGTCGGTGTCGCGGCCGATCGCCCGGTAGGAGATGACCACCCCCTCGCCCTTGGGGACGACGAAGCCGTCGACGTCGATGTCCTCGACGGCGAACCGCATCAGCAGGTGCGAGACCGGCGGGTCCCAGCGCAGCGCCTCCTCCACGACCGTGTCCCACGGGATCTTGCCGTCGAGCACCAGGGCCAGCTGGTCGGGGTGGGAGAGGAGACCGCGGACGCTGTTGAGGATGAGGCTGACGGTGGTCTCGTGTCCGGCGCCGATCATCGACTGGAGGTTGCCCACCACCTCCTCCTCGGTGAGCGGTTCGCCGCCCTCGTCGGCGAGGATCAGGGCGCTGGTGAGGTCGTCGGCCGGGTGGGCGGCCTTCTCCCGGACCAGGTCCGTGAAGATCTGGTTCAGTTCCTCCATGACGGCGAGCCGTTCGTCCTGCGGCGTGAGCAGGGAGAAGAACGACTTCCACAGGCGCATCTGGTGCGGGATCGCGCTGAGCGGCACCCCCATGAGGGTGCAGACCACGCCCATCGGCAGCGGCTGGGCGAAGACGGTCTTCAGGTCGACGTGACCCTCCGGGTCGGCCTGTTTCTCGAGTTCGTCGAGGAGTTGTTCGGTGAGCTGGACGATGTAGGGCCGCTGCGCCTCCAGGCGGCGGGGGGTGATCGCCTGGGCCGTCTTCACTCTCAGACGGCGGTGTTCGGCGCCGTCCACGGTGAACATGGACCGGCCCGGGTCGACCATGCCGATCAGCGGCCACTGCCGGGTGACCGCGCCCGACTGCCACAGACCCCAGGCGCCGATGTCCTTCACGAGCCGGGGGTCGGTGAGCAGACTGCGGGCCACGGCGTGCCGGGTGACGGTCAGGGCGGGCACGCCGAGCAGGTCGATCCGGGCGAACGGGCCGCCGGTGCGCAGCTGTTCGGTCTCCGCGTCGAGGTCGCGCACGAGCGGGTCGATGACGAGGGGTGGCGTCGCAACGTCCTGGGCGTGACTCACGGTTGGCCTCCAAGGGCGGGGACGGGCGTGAACCGTACGGGTATCGCGGTCATGCCGCGCAGGAAGGCGGACGGGCGGCGCACCAGGGTCTTGACGGGTACCGCGAGATCGAGGTCGGGGAGCCGGTCGAGCAGCACCTCGATGCCCGTCCGGGCGATGATCTCGGCGATCTCCTGCGCGGCGAACGGGCAGCGGTACTCGCCGAAGCTGTAGGCGAAGTGGGCGCTGTTGCCGTTCTCGTAGCTGCTGGGGCCGTGGTGGATCAGCGGGTCGGCGTTGGCTCCGGCGAGGCCGAGCAGCAGCATGTCGCCGGCCCGGATCCGGCGGCCGCTCAGGACGGTGTCGCGGGCGGCCCACCGGCCCGCCAGGATCTGGGTGGGGGTGTCCTCCCAGAGGACCTCGTTCATGGCCTGGCCGACGCTGTGCCGGCCGCCGCCCAGGGCCGCGGCGAACCGGTCGTCGGTGAGCATCAGCCGGATCGAGTTGCCGATCCAGTCGGCGGTGGTGAGGAACCCGGCGGCCGTGACGTCCTTGGCGTCGAAGGCCAGTTCCTCCTCGGTGAAGCCGGCGCCGTGGGCGAGCAGCCAGGAGATGATGTCGGCGCCGGGTTCGGCGCGCTTCGCCTTGACCAGGCGGTGCATGTGGTCGACGAACTCCAGGTACGCGGCCTGGGCGCCCGCTCCCCCGTCGGCGAGTTCGCCCAGTACCTCGGCGAGCCGGGCGCCCTCGGCGTCGGGGAAGCCGATGATGCGGGCCAGTGCCAGCACGGGCAGCGGTTTGGCGAAGTCGGCGAGCAGTTCGGCCTCGCCGCTGCCGCAGAAGGAGTCGACGAGCCGGTCGGACAACTCCTCGCAGGCGCGCCGCAGTTCGAACGGGTCGACGCTCTCCAGGGCCGGGCCGACGAGCTCGGCGTGGCGCCGGTGGGCCTCGCCGGCGGTGAAGTAGATGGACGGCATGGGGCGGCCCACCATGGGCAGCAGCGGCCAGTCCTCGGGGATGTTCGGCCACTGGTTCCACAGGCTGACGTCCCGGGGGAAGAGCTCCGCGTCGCCGGTGACCTGGTGGAGTTCGCGGTAGCCGATGACGAGCCAGGCCGGGACGCCGCCGGGCAGTTCCACCGGTACGACGGGGCCGTGGTCGCGGCGCATCTCGCGGTACACCTGGTGCGGGTCGGTGTGGAAGCGCGGGCCGCTGAGCGGTACGGCCGAATCGCCGTGCGCCACCGGGCACTTGCTGTCGGGGGCCGGTTCTGCGGTCGTCATCTGGCGGCCTCCGGGGTGCCGACGAGGGCTTGCACGTGTTCGACGAGGGAGATCAGCACGGCCTTGCAGGACGCGCGGGAGCGGGCGTCGCAGGCGACCAGCGGAATGTGCGGGTCGAGGTCGAGGGCCTCGCGTACGGCGTGCCCGTCGTGAGGCGGCCCGCCGAAGTCGTTGCGGGCCACGATGAACGGGGTGCCGTGGTGTTCGAGCCGGTCGATGGCGTACCAGGAGTCGGCGAGGCGGCGGTCGTCGACGAGCACCACGGCGCCGAGTGTGCCGGAGAACAGCCGGTCCCACAGGAACCAGAACCGCTCCTGGCCGGGCGCGCCGAACAGGTAGAGCACCGTGCGCGCGTCGAGGCTGATGCGGCCGAAGTCGAAGGCGACGGTGGTGCCGGACTTGTGCGGCACCGCCCGCAGGTCGTCGACGTCCCGGCTCGCCTGGGTCATCGTCTCCTCGGTGTCCAGCGGCCTGATCTCGCTCACCGAGCGGACCAGGGTGGTCTTGCCGACGCCGAACCCGCCCACGACAACGATCTTCAGCCCGTTGTCGGCGGTGCTGCTCAGCGGCGTGCGCGAGGCCGGACGTACCGCCGCGTCGGACGCGGGGCCGGGGGGCACGGGGCCGGGGGCCGCGAGGTCGGGAGTCGTGAGGCCGGCGGTCGCGAGGTCAGAGGTCGCGGAGTCCAACGAGCACCTTCTCGAGCGTGGCGTGGTCGGGGAGCCGGGCCGGTGTCATGGTGAGCCGCGGCGGACGTACGGTGATCCGGCCGGCGTCCAGCATGTCGGACAGCAGGATCTTGGTGATGCCGACCGGCAGCCGCAGATCGGCGGCTATCTCCACGACGGCCGTGGGCAGTTGGCACATCCGCAGGATGGCCGCGTGCTCGGACTGCATGCCGGGGACGGGGTCGCACTCGCTGACCACCAGGGCGACGAGGTCGAGATCGTCACGGCCCGCCCTGCTGCGCCCTCCGGTCAGGGTGTACAGCCGGTCCGGGTCCTCCTGCCGAACCGACCTGTTCATCGGGGAGCGTCTTCCTCGGGCGTGGACCGGGGCGGTGTGCTGAGGTGTTCGCCGATCTGCTCGACGAGTTCGAGCATGTTGTGCCCGACGAGGCCCGCGTCGGCCTCCTCCTCGGCGACGATCGCGACATGGCTGCCGGCGCCGGCCTCGGCGATGAACAGGGTGCCGCCGTAGAACTCGGTCATGGACTGGCGGACTCCGCCCCTGCCGTCGCCGAACTCCACGGAGGCGCTGTGCGAGAGGCTCTGGATGCCGGCGGCGATGGCCGCGAGCTGGTCGGCGCGGTCCGTGCCGAGTTCAGGGGTGTGGCAGAGCTTGAGTCCGTCCCGGGAGAGCACAAGGGCGTGGCGGGTTCCGGCCGTGCGTTCCAGCAGGCCCTCCAGCAGCCAGGTGAGTCCTGCCGCCCCGGTGGCGGATGTGGTCATGAGTCGTCCTCCGTACGGGAAGGTTCGGTGGGTGCGGCGGATGTGCCGCGGTCCGGGTCGCCGCCCTGCTGGTCCTGGCCGGTGACGGCCCGCCGGAAGGCGCGGAACCGGGCTCCGGCGTCGGCGTCCGCGCCGTGCCGGGTGCCGGGGGCGGCCGGTTCGGGCTGCTGCCGGGTGGTGTCCGTGGCGGGCAGGCCCCTGGGGTGGCTGGCGGCGAGGGTGCGGCCGCGGCGCCGCTTGGGCAGTCCGGTCCCGGCGGCGCGGTCCTCGGTGCGGGTCTCGGTGCGGGTCTCGGCCTCCGTGGTGTGCCGGCGGGCCGGCCGGGACTCCCAGGAGTCGGTGGCGGTGTGCCGGGCGGGGGCGGGACGGGCGGGCCGGGCCCGGGGGTCGTCGGGGCGGGCCCGGGTGATCAGTTCGGTGGGGATCATCACGACCACGCCGGTGCCGCCGGTGGCGGAGGGCCGGTAGGAGATCCGCAGGCCGTGCTTCTTCGCGAGCCGCCCGACGACGGCGAGGCCGAGCCGGGTGCCGGTGAGTTCGGACAGGTCGCCGGACTCGCCGGAGACGGCGCGTTCCGCGCGGCGCAGCGCGGTCTCGCTCATCATCAGCCCGCTGTCCTCGATGGTGATGACCGCGCCGGCCGGCACCTCGGCGACATAGCCGTGCACGTCGGTGCTGGGTGGCGAGAAGTTGCAGGCGTTGTCGAAGAGTTCGGCGAGTACGTGCATCACGCCCTCGGCGGCGTGTCCGGCGACGGCGAGGTCGGCGACGGAGTGCAGCCGGACGCGCTGGTAGCCGGCGGTGCGGCCGATGGCGCCGCGCAGCACGGACTCCATCTGGATGGGCTTGGCCCAGCGGCGCCCCGACCGGGCCCCGCTCAGTACGGCGATGCTGTCGGCGAGCCGGCCGGCCTGGGCGGTGCGGTGGTCGAGGTGCAGCAGGTCGGCGAGTACGTCCTCGTCGCCGTGCCGGTGTTCCATCTCGCGCAGGTCGGCGAGCATGCCGGTGGAGATGGCCTGCATCCGCCCGGCGGCGTTGGCGCAGGCGGCCATGGCGGCGGCCCGGCGCTTCTCGCTGCGCGCGGCCTCCTCGGCGACCTGGCGCAGGACGCGCCGGTAGGCGGGGCTGGCGCTCGGGGCGACCGAGGCGAGCGCCGATTCCACGGACGCGCCCTTGCGTACCGCGGCGAGCAGTCCGGGGACCGCCTCGTCGGCGAACCACTCGGTGGCGGTCACCAGGTGACCGGCCTCCTCGTGCTCCCGGCGGGCCAGTTCCCGGTGGCGACGGGCCTGCGCCCGGTACACGAGCGCGGCCGCACAGAACAGCAGCGCGGCAGCGGCCACACCGTACAAGGCCATCAATGGCTCCCAGACGACAGGACATGTGCAGAAACTTTCAACTCCGGGACCCTATAGGGCAGATGGAGACAGCGCACTAAAACCAGAGGAGATCTCATGTTTGGGCGCGGCATCCAGCCAGGGTCCGCCGGGTGTTCCGGCGTTGTCCGAGAATGCCGCGAGAACGGCCGAAGTAGCCGTGGGAACGGGCACCGGGGCGCGGAACCATGAACGGAGTGTGAACGGCCGACCGGTGCGCTGAGGATCGAGTGAGATACCCGGCGTCACCATAGTTTCCCACCAGTCCGATGTGAATAGTGAGGAAGCAGCCGAACGTCGGAGCCGCATCCGTCCGCGGATGTTCTTCGGCCGATCTCTGCCGGAGGTAAACGTGAGTCCAGCCCGTGAGCGGTACACCGTGGCCGTGGTCGGTGCCGGTGCGGCCGGCGCGCTCACCGCCGTCCAGCTGTGCGAGACCGCGCTGCGCCGCCGGACACCTCTCGACCTCGTCCTCGTCGACCCCGCTCCCGAGGCCGGCCGCGGCACCGCGTACGCCACCCCCGATCCGCGGCACCGGCTCAACGTGCCCGCCGGCAACATGAGCTGCTATCCCGACGATCCCGGCCACTTCACCCGCTGGCTGTGCCGGCACGGCGAACCCGGGGTCACCGGCACCGACTTCGCCACCCGCTACCGCTACGGCGCCTATCTCGCCGACACCCTCGCCCAGGCCATCGTCCGGGCCCGCGGGGTGGTCGCGGTACGCCGGCTGCGCACCCGCGCCGAGGGCTGTTCCGGCGCCCCCGGGGGCCGGGTGGGCATCCGGCTCGCCGACGGCGGCCTGCTCACCGCCGACAGTGCCGTGCTCGCCACCGGCCCCGCCGCGCCCACCGCCGGCCGCACCCTGCCGGCGCTGCGCGACAGTGGCCGTATTGTGGCCCGGCCGTGGGCGCCTGGCGCCCTGGACCCGATACTGACCGACCCGTCCGAACCCTCCGACGTGCTGCTCGTCGGGACTGGGCTGACAGCCGTCGACCTGGCGCTCACCCTCGACCGGCCGGGCCGTACCGTGCATGCCCTCTCCCGCAGCGGACTGCTCCCCCAGCCGCACACCCTCACCCCGGCAGGGCCGATGGCCGCACCCCGGCTGCCCGCCGACGCCTCCCTGGGCCGGCTGCGCCGGACCGTCTACCGGCATGTCAGCAGGGCGCTGCGCACCCACGGCGACTGGCGGCCCGCCCTGGACAGCCTGCGCCCGCACACGGCCCGGTTGTGGCGCAGTCTCACCCCCGAGGAGCGGGCCGACTTCCTCGCCCACGAGGGCGCCCTGTGGAACACCCACCGCCACCGCATGGCCCCCGCGACCGCCGAGTCCGTGCACCGCGCCCGCACCGCACGGCGGCTCACCCTGCACACCGGCACCGTCACGGGCGCCGAGCCGCAGCAGGACGGCACCCTCCTGGTCGGCCTGTCCGACGGCCGTGCCCTGAAGGTCGGCTGGGTCGTCGACTGCACGGGACCGGGCCGTACGGTCGACGATCCGCTGTGGGCCTCACTGTTCGAGGCCGGGGCCGCGGTGCCCGGCCCGCTCGGCATGGGTGTCGCCACCGACGACGGCCGGGTCCTGCCCGCCCGGCGCGAGGCCGCACTTCCGCTGTTCACACTGGGCGCGCCCCGGCGCGGCGAGCTCTGGGAGACCACGGCGATCCCGGAGATCCGCGTCCAGGCCGCGGCCGTCGCCGCCGACGTACTGGCCCCGCTCACCGCCCCGAGGCGCGCCGGGCGCCGACCCGTCGACGGACACGGTCTGGCCCTGTCCACCCATGCCGAGGCGGCGGCGGCCTACCGCCGGGGGCTGGACCGGGTCCTCAAGGTCCGTGCGGGTGCCGAGGAGGCGTTCGGGCGGGCGGTCGCCCTCGATCCGGGTTTCGCCCTCGGACACGCGGCGCTGGCACTGCTCGGGCACGAGTGCGGTGGCGCGGTGGACGTGCCGCGCGCCCTGGCCGACGCCCAGCGCAGCGCCCGCGAGCGGGCGGACGAGCGGGAGCGGTCGTTCGTGGACGTCGTCACCCGCCGGGTGCACGGCGACGGCGGCGACGCGGCCCTGATGCGCCATCTGGAAACCCATCCGGGCGACGCCCTCGCACTGGCCACCGCCGTGCCCACCATCGCGTTCTCCGGGGTCGACGACCTCGACGACGACTACGCGCTGCGGCTGGTCGAGCGCACCTCACCGGCCTACGACGGCCACTGGTTCCACACCTCGCTGCTGGCCTTCCTGCGCCAGGGCGACGGGCGGCTGCACGAGGCGGGCGAACTCGCCCACCGCGCGCTGGCCGTCGAGCCCGCCTCGGGGCACGCCGTGCACGCGCTGACCCATGTCTACTACGAGACCGGCGTCCACGCGGCCGGCCGGGACTGGCTCGATCAGTGGGTGTCCGGGCGTGGTCGCGGTGCCGTCCACCGCGCCCACTTCTCCTGGCACATCGCCCTGCACGAACTGGCCCTCGACGATCCGGCGGCCGTGCGCAGGCGCTGGCAGAACCAGCTGTCGCCGGGCCGGGTGAGCGGTGTGCGGGCCCTCGTCGACTCCGGTTCGCTGCTGTGGCGCGCCCGGCTGAGCGACAGCTGGGAGGGCGAACTGCCCACGGACGGCGTCCTGGAGTCGGTGGAGCGGGAGTTGCTCGAACGTCCGGCGACCGCGTTCACCGCCCTGCACGGCGCCGTCGCCCTCACCGCCGCCGGCGATCTGCCCGCCCTGCGGCGGCTGCGCGACCACGCGGCCGGCGCCGACGAGGTGCAGCGCGAGGTGGTGGCGCCGCTGTGCGACGCGTTCGCCGCGCTGGTCGAGGAGCGTTTCGGCGAGGCGGCGTCCGGTCTCGACGCGCTGCTGCCCATGCTGCGCAGGGTGGGTGGCAGCGCCGCCCAGCGCGAGGTCGTCGAGGAGACCCTGCTGTACGCCCTGGTCGCCGCGGGGCGCTGCGACGCGGCCCAGCGGCTGCTCACCGCCCGTCTGGACCGCAAGGACGCGCCGCGCGACCGGCGGATGATGGCCGCGCTGCCCGACTGAACCGGCACGGCGCGGCGCCGCGCCCGGGTGTCCCGGACGCGGCGCCTGGTGCGGGGCCGAACAGCGGTTGCGCTACTGCCGGTTGATGGTGAACGTCGACGTGGTGTTGCGTATGTCCACGGCGTTGTTCTCCAGTCTCAGATTGACGAAGGTCGCCGAACCGACCGCCGGTCCCTGTCCGGGCTCGGGCAGTTCGTTGGCCCAGATGCCGAAGCCGGACTTGGCGTCGTAGGCGTCACCGCTCTTCTGGGCGCCGGTGATCGACACGTTGGTGAAGACCGTGTCCTGGACGGGGTTCTGCGGCTGCCCGCCGACGTAGTTCGTCTGGAACATGATCCCGCTGTACGTGGGATCGACGATGTCCACGTCGGTGACCCGGATGCCGGTGTACACCCTCGACGCCGAGAACATCCAGATGGCGCCGAAGGTCTGGCTGCCCCAGAAGTGGCCGCCCGCCCGGACCAGTGAGGCGTTCTCGACCCTGGTGGTGCCTGGTCCGAAGCCGTTCATCGGGTAGCCGAAGTCGAGGGAGCTGATGGTGATGCCGGAGTAGACCAGCGTGTCCGCGATGTGCAGGTTGCGGAACACGTTGTTCTCGCCGCCGTAGACGGCGATGCCGGCCGCGCGCCAGGTCAGCGTCGACGTCAGGTTCTCGTAGACGTTGCCGGTGTTGTTCCCGCCGCCGTTGTCGGTCGCGGCGAAGAGCGCGAAGCTGTCGTCTCCGGTGGACCGTGCCTCGTTGTTCTGGACGAGGTTGTTCTGCGAGCCGTTCGTCATGTTGACGGCGTCGGCGAACGTGTCACGGATCCGGCTGTTCCTGATGGTGACGTTGTCGCTGTTGGCGGCCCAGTACAGACACATCTGGTGCTCGACCCACAGGTTGTCGATGGTCAGGTTGCTGACGTTGGAGAGGTCGCCGAAGACCTTTCCGGGGCCGTCGTTGCGGGAGTTGTAGTTGCCGAAGTAGGAGAAGTTGGCGAACGTCGAGCCGTTGGCCGAGCTCTCGATCCGGAAGCCCACGTCCGTGTTGGACTGACCGGTGGGCGCGACGAACCGGCTGTACCAGGGCCCGGCGCCGATCACCCGCACGGCCTTGCCGTAGACGTTGAACTTGCTGGCCGTCTGGTAGTTGCCCGCCGGCAGGTAGACGCCGATCAGGTTGCCGGTGGTGTCCATGCGCACCCGGTCCAGGGCGTTCTGCACGTCCTGCTGGGTGAAGCCGGCCGGGGTGGTGTAGCGGGCCGGGTCGGGGTTGGCGATCTGGGCGACCTGCTCGGTGTTGATGAAGTCGATGGTGTACTGCGAGGTGTTGGCCGCGTCCTTCTGGAGCCGGATCTTCGCACCCGCGGGCACCGTCGAGTCGAGCATGACGTTGGCCTCGTCGTAGATGTGCCGCGGGGCGCCCGAGCCCGGCGAGTTGCTGGGGCTCGCCTCGGCGCCGTACAGCCACGAGTACTTCGAGGTCAGGTTGATCGCCTTGTGGAAGGCGCCGTTGACATAGATGTTGAGGGTGGAGTCGATACCGCCGCCGCCCGGGGAGTCGGGGATGGAGAAGCGGGTGACCAGGGTGTTCGTGGGCGCGGTGGTGGTCCACTCGACGTAGTTGCCGGTGTTGTTGAGGGTGACCGCGCGCCGCCCGGAGGCCTCGCCCGCGGGGTCGCCGACGGTGCGGTTGGGTCCGATGACCGCGGCGCCGCCGCCGGTCACCCCGTCCTCGGCCTCGAACGCGGAGAACGGCAGGTTGGCGCCGCGGCCCACGAACAGGGGCTTGGTGGAGGTGTTGTTGGCGCGCTTGACCGGCAGTTCGTTGGCGTCGTCGGCGATCACCGTACGGACGGTGTACTTGCCGTTGACGGCCGTCCAGGAGCCGAGCGCGACCGGGGCGGTGGTGGCCCCCGCGGCGATGGCGCCGTTGTAGGTGCCGGTCAGGGTGCGGACCGTGCCGCCGCTCTCGTTGAGCACCGTCACGGTGATGGCGTGACCGCCGGAAGCGGAGGCCACGTTGCCCTGGTTCCGGACGGCGACGGTGAAGTTGACGTTGTTGCCGGACGCCGGGTTGTCCGGTGACCAGCCGACCGGTGAGGCCACCAGGTCGGCGCTCTGCACGGCCCGGACCACCAGCGGGGAGGCGGCGGTGAAGCTGTTGTTGGTGTCGTTGACCTCGACGACCGTGTTGGCCTCGTCGACACGCGCGGACAACTGGTACGACCCCGCGTCCCGGGTGCCGATGGACGCGGTCACGTCCGCGCTCGCACCCGCGGCGAGGGCGCCGACGTTGGCGGTGCCGACCCGGGCCGTACCGAGGTAGAAGTTGACGTTGCTGGCCGGGGAGGCGGCGGAGCCGGTGTTGGTGACACGGGCGGTGAGACCGACCGTGTCGGTCTCGATCGGGGAGGCCGGGTTGGCGGTGACGTTGCTGATGGTGAGATCGGGGTTGGGCGCCGGGTCGCCGATCACCTGGAGCTCGCCGATCTGGCCGCCGGGCGCGCCGTTGTTGCTGTTGATCCGCACCTGTACGTCGGCGGTCCGCGCGGTCACCGGGATGGTGACGGTGTTGCCGGTGCTGGGGCTGAAGTTGTAGTTCGCGGCCGACACGAGGTTGGTGTAGCCGGTCGCGTTCTGCTCGCGACCGAGGATCTGGATGTTCTGCGTACGGGGGCCCCAGATCGGGTCGGGGTTGAGCTTGATGACGACCTGGGAGATGTCGGCGTTGGCCCCGAGCCGGACGGTGAGCGTGCTGGGCCAGACGCCGCTGGCGCCCTCCCAGTAGGTGCCCACGTTGTTGTCGACGGCGTTGGTGCCGACGAAGGTGTGGACGTGCCCGGACTCCACGACCGGTTTACCGACGGCGAGGTTGGTCGCGAGGATGCCGGCGCCGTCGCTGAGGGACTTGGCGCTGAGCGCGGAGGTGTTGCCCGCGGCGTCCTTGGCGCGCACCTGGTAGGTCACGGTGGCGCCGGCCTTCTGCCGATCGGTGAAGGAGGTGACATCACCGGCGACACTCTTGCGCAGCTTGTTGTTGGCGTAGATGTCGTAGCCGGTGACCTTCTTGTTGTCACTGGACTTCTGCCAGGTCAGGCGTACGTCGCCGGAGTCGGCGTTGGCCCTGCTGGTCAGGTTGGCCGGCTGGGTCGGCGCCTGGGTGTCGCCCTTGGCGGCCTTGCGGGTCACCGTGTTGCTCGCCGGGGACTGGTTGCCGGCCGCGTCCCGTGCGGTGACGTGGTAGGCGAGCCTGCTGTCGGCGGGCTGGTGGTCGGTGTACGAGGTCGCGTTGCCGGCGACGGTGGTGCGCAGGGTGTCGCCGAGGTAGACGTCGTAGCCGGTGACCTTCTTGTTGTCGCTCGCGGGCTGCCAGGCGAGCGCGACCTGGCCGGTCTGCGGCTGGCTCAGCTTCAGTGAGCGGGGGGCGGACGGCGCCTCGGCGTCGCCGGTCGCCGGGCCGTAGACCTCGAACTCGCCGAGCCGGGCACCGGACTTCTGCGAGGCGCCGGTCAGGGCGAGGCGCACGTACCGGGTGGTCGTGGTGTCGAAGCTGATCGTCGCCTCGTTGCCCTTGTCCGGGTCGAACCGGTAGTCGGCGGCGGCGACCAGATCGGTGCGGTGCTTGCCGTCCGTGCTGCCCTGCACCTTCAGGGACTGCGTCCGGGCGTCGAACCCGGCGGGCAGCTTCAGCACCAGCTTGTTGACCGCGACGGCCGCGCCGAGGTCGGTCTGGATCCAGGGTGCGGAGTCCGTCCTGCCGCTCTGCCAGTAACTGTTCGCGTTGGCGTCGGCGGCGCCGGTCGCGGCGTGTCCGGCGGCTGAACTGCTGGCCGTCAGCCGCTTCCCGCGGGCCAGGTCACCACTGCTGCCGGTGGCCCGGTGTGCCTCCAGCTCGGCCAGCTGCCCCGCGTCCGCGGCGCTGTTGGCGGTGATCTCCACCCGCAGAAAGCGGGTGTCGAGCGCGGGGAAGTCGATCGTGACGGTGTTGTCGTCGCCCTCGGCGAAGGTGTACGTGGCGGAGGCGACGAGGGTCCGGAACGCCGTCCCGTCCGCACTGCCCTGCACGGACAGCGTCTGCTTGCGGCTCTTCCAGCCCTGGGGGAGCTTGAGCACCGCCTGGTCGATCTTCGTGGTGGCGCCGAGGTCGATCTGCGCCCACGCGGGGAACTTTCCGCGGTCGCTCTGCCAGTACGTGCCGCGGTCGCCGTCGTTGAGGGCGGCGGCCGTGTGGCCGCGGGTGCTGCTCGCCGCGCCGGCCGTGCCGGTCGCCAGGTCCGGACCGCCGTCCGTGGCCAGGGCGGGGAGGGTCGGTCCGCCGACTGCCAGGAGGCTGCCCGCCAGTGTCAAAGCGAGCGGGCGCCATCTGAATCGCTTGCTGCCCATCGTGCTCCTCGTATGCGGGAGGTGAGTGAGGTCCGCGAACATCCGTCCATGTCAGGAAGTTGCATGCATACAGTCGTGATGGTCACGGTCTTGCAAGTTATTTGCATCAGCTTGTTGAAGCGTTGCAGAAGGAAGCCATCGCGTCCATGCTCATGACAAAGATCGGTACGGACCACCGAACGCCGGCGCGCCCACCGGCGTCATAGGTGCAGCTGACGTCGCCCTGGACGCGGCGCACTTCGCAGGGGGCTGCCATGACCGCCGTACGTTCCCGGACCAGGTCCGTCTTCTCGGCCACCGCCGTGGCCGCGGCGCTGCTGTGCGCCACGGCGGCGTGCGGCAACGAGGCGGCACAGGAGGCGGGACGGGGCGCCGAAGGTGGCGGCGGGACGCCCTGGGAGGAACCCGACGCGTACGTGTACACACTCACGTCGAGCGAGGGGGAACGGTCACTGATCGGCACGATCCGTGTGACCGTGCGGAACGGGAAGGTGACCGGGGCGGTGGGGCTCGACGACAGCGGGCGACGGGTGGTCGAGCAGGACCCGGGCGAAGTACCCACCGTGGGCGAGCTGCTGGAGGAGGCGGAGCGGGCCAGGCAGAACGGCGCGGTCACGGCAGACGTCAGCTACGCCGCCGACGGACACCCCACGCGGATCGACCTGGACCAGGACAGGAACACGATCGACGACGAGGCCCGGTACGTCATCAGCGCCTACGAGGCCCGGGGCCGGTCATGAACGAGAACTCGGGAAACACACGAAGGCCCGTGTGACCGGCACTCCGGTCGGCCTCACTTGGAGGTCGTCCGGAGCTGCCGGGCACACGGGCCGGGGCCGCGAGCAGGCCGGTGGTTCAGCAGGTGAGGCGTGCGTCCGCCCAGTCGGCGTGGTCGTAGCCGCTGCCGTCGCCGCCGTCGGTGACCCGCAGCCGCAGGCTGTCGGCGCCGGTCAGGTCGACGTCGACGGGGGCCGCCGGGTCGCTGCCGGTCAACCGCGGGCTCTTCCAGACCTGTTCACCGTCCGCCCAGACCTCGAAGACGACACTGCCGAGGCCTCCGACCTCCGCGTCGACACCCACGGCGGCGGTCAGCGCGGTGCACCGCTTGCCGAGGTGGAGTCCGACCTCGGAGGTGGCGTGCACACCAAGTCCCTTGGCGTAGGCGGTGGTGCCGATCGTGAGCGGCCGGCCGTCACCGGCGCCCTGCTCCCCGTTGCTCAGGTCGGGTTCGACAGGACCCCAGCCGTTGCTCTGCGAGACGAACGTCAGATCACTCACCCACGGCCGGCCACTGGGCGGGGCGGGCAGCGGTGCCACGGTGACCGTCACCGGGTTGGAGCGGACCCGTTCGCCACGGACCGTGGCTTGGGCGGTGATGACGGCCCGGCCCTCGCCCACCCCGGTGACCACACCCTGGCTGTCGACGGTGGCGACGGACGGGGCCGAGCTGCGGTAGGTGACGGTCACGGGCGTGGTGCTGGTGTTGTCCTCGTTCAGGGCGAGGTCGTCACGGCTGACGGTTACCTCGGACGCGGCCATGTTGGTGGTGCTGACCCGCTGGTTGAAGCCCTTGGCGTAGCGGTTGTGGGAGAGGGTGATGTCGTCGCCGCCGTCGAAGGTGAACAGCGGGGCGGTGCTGGTCGCGGGGGGCGCGTCCGAGGACAGCTTCGCCGTGGTGCCGACGTGGAGGGGCTGGTCGGGGCCGCCCAGGTGCAGTCCGGAGTAGTGCTGGACCCGGTTGTCGCGGAAGGTCAGGTCACCCACGCCGCGGCCGGAGATCACCGTTCCGGAGGTGAGGTTGAAGTCGTTGTCCTCGATCAGGACGTTCCGGTGCACGGGCTCCCCGGTGACGGTGTCCTGGTTCGTGGGATCGAAGGAGATGACCGGGCTGGACGGGCGGTCGAAGACGTTGTCGCGGATGACGACGTCCCGCACGGGCCCGGACTCGTACCAGGAACGCGCGTCGGAGGAGATGTAGATGCTCGACATCGTCATGCCGTCGAAGTAGTTGTCCTCGATCCGCACCGGCTTGCGGGTGGTGACGAGGATGCCGCGGGTGGGGACCGCCTCGAAGATGTTGCCCTTGATGACGACGGAGGGTGTGTAAGTGGTGTTCTCCGCGGCGTAGTCACCGGGCGCGTTCAGCACGGCGTCGGGCAGCGGCCGGTCGACGACCACGGTCATGTCGCGCAGATACGTCGCCGGGTCGGCGCCCGGCGGGACACTGCGCCCGGTCGGCCCGTCCACCGAGACGACCCTGGCCGTCGCTCCGGGCACCGCGAGCATGGTCCGCTTGCTGACCAGCTCGATCACGTCACCGGGATAGAACTGCGGAAAGCCCGAGGTCTGGTCGTGCATGTACCGCAGCTTGAGCTGCTTGCGGCCCGCGTCGGCGTCGGTCACCTGGAGGTAGGTGCCGTGCACGTTGATGGGGTCGTCCTGCGGGTTGTCGAAGACGCAGTTGGTGATCCGGACGGTGCCCTTGACGCCGGACATCTGGATGTGGTCGGCGAAGCTCGACGTCACCCGCCCCGTCCTGCGGTCGGTCTTGAACACGACCGAGTCGACGGTGATGTCCTCGCTGAACTGGCCCACCAGCCCGAAGCCGTGGAGGTAGCCGAGCCGCATGTGGTCGACGGAGACCCGCGACGACTCCCAGAACAGGCCGCCCGGGGTGTCCCGGGTGTCCTCGCGCATCACGTAGACATAGCCGTCGTCCGTCGGCGCGATCCCGTTCCTGTAGACGATCTCCAGCCGGCGCTCGCCCCGGTCGGTGATGCTCGCGACGTTCTCGAAGACCGGGTTCGACGTCCGCCAGGTCCTGTTGGACACGGGGTCGTGCACCTGGGCGTAGTTGAAGGAGTTGGTGCCCGTCCAGTACGGCTTCCCGGTGACCGGGCTCCGCTCCCCCGACCAGCGCACGGAGGTGCCCTCGATGGCGTAGCGGTAGGTCCTGGGCACGGAGATGATCCGGTAGGCCCGGCCGTCCCTGACGCCGGTCTCGGCCACCGTGATGTCGACGGTCTTCGGATTGACCCAGTCCTGCTTGAAGTTGGTGAAGCGCACGTCGGTGGAGCGGATCGCGGCGAACACGGTCTGGAAGCCGTGGTTGAGGATGGTCGCCCCACCGCCGTCGACCACGACGTCGTCCATGTCCTCGATGAGGATGCCGATGCTCTTCGTCTTCAACGCCTGGTTGGCACCGATGGTGTTGCTGACGTACAGCTCCCGCTGGGGCGCGCGCTCGGGGTAGATCTGGTAGGTGCCGGGGGCGAAGTGGATGGTGGTCGGGCGGTGCAGCCGCTTGGCGTGCGCGACGGCCGCCGCGATCCCGGGCGCAGAATCCGACTTCCCCGTACGGTCCGCACCAAAATCGGTCACCTCGACGACCGTACGTCGGCGGTTGTCGACGGACGCTCCGCTCGTCACAGGTCCGATGACTGACTTCTCCGAACCCGGTCCCGCGTTCTGCTCGGCGGCGTCAGCGGGGAGCGCGAAGCACAGGGCTGCGACGCCACATCCTGCTACGGCAGCGGCAAATGCCCTGACGCGGCGGGAGGTACGGGCAGACCACGGATGCTTGGATCGCATGGCGTCCCCTCTCAGAACCGAGCTCGATATCCGATGTATATGACGCCAAGGAAGATAGAGCCGGACTCCTCAGAAGGACAAGGGAAACAACAAAACCCAACACAGCCGGCTCATCACGTCGTCCGCCCGACAGCCTCTGCGTGGCGCTCTACAGGTCGAGTTGGTACAGCAGCGAGGTGTGCGTCGGCAGATAGCCGAGGGCGTCGTTGACGGCCCTCATGTGCCGGTTGCTCTCGGCGGTGTCCGTCAGCAGGCCGTCCAGGTCCGGGTGTGTCTCGGCGGCGTGCCGGATCGACTCGGCCTTCATCCACCGGGCGAGGCCGTGCCCGCGGTGCTCGGGCAGGACTCCGGTGCCGTAGTGCTGGCCGTCGCCCCTGCCGTCACCGGGGACGACCAGCTCGGTGAAGCCGACGATCTCGCCGTCCGGCACACTGACGGCGGCGACGGTGTGCAGGAGATCGCCCCGCTTCTCGACGGCCCGCGCCGCCGCCCGGACCCGGTCCACGTCCCACACCACCCGGCCGTGGTCGGCGTCGTCCATCGGCATGTCGTCCATGGCCCGGCGCGACGCGGCGAAGGTCTCCGCGAGCGCGTCGGGGACGCAGCCGCTCCACGACTCCAGCCGGTAGCCGGGGTGGGGCTGCCGGACGATGTCGGCAAGCACGGCACGGTCCGCCGAGGCGAGCGCGAGCCGTACAAAACGCAAGGTCAGGACCTTGCGAAAGCCCTGCGCCGCGAGGAACGGATCCCCGGGCGACGCCGCGTCGGCCTGTGCCGTGACACACCGCCGCCCCTGGGCACGGGCCGCGGCCACGGCCGCCGTGAGCAGCCGCGCGCCGACCCCGCGCCGCCGCTCGGCCGGATGCACGGTCAGCGTGAGCTCGGCGAGGTGCGCCTGGCCCGGCGAGGTGAACAGGCGCAGGAAGGCGGAGCCCACGGGCACGTCGCCGTCACCGGACGCGAGCCAGGCCAGACGGTGGCTGGTGGCGGTGCGGTCGGGGTCGGTCAGTGCGGTGATGCGCGTCGACAAGGTCTCTCCGTCGTGAGTCGGCCGGCGGCCGCCCACACGGCCCCCGGCAGGAATGTGCAAGGACGCGGGAGGATCTTTCTTTCGCCGCCCCGGCGCCCCTTGGTTGCCTGGAAGTGTCACATTCTCGCGTGGAGATCACATGCTCCACCGGCGTGCGCAGGAGGCACATCATGCAGGTAGCCGTGGTCACGGGAGCCAGTTCCGGGATCGGCCGGAGCGCGGCCGTGAAGATCGCCGAGCGGGGTGTCGGAGTCGTCCTGACCTACAGCTCGAACGCGCAGGGCGCGAAGGACGCCGTCGCCGAGATCGAGTCGCGGGGCGGCACCGCGGTCGCGCTGCCCCTGGACATCGGCGACGCGTCCGGCTTCCCCGCGTTCCGTGACGCCGTCGCGGAAGCGCTGCGCACCACGTGGCAGCGCGACACGTTCGACCATCTCGTCAACAACGCGGGCTTCGCGGGGATGGCGATGTTCGAGGACACCACGGAGGAGTTCTTCGACCGGCTGACCAGCGGCCTGTTCAAAGGACCTTTCTTCCTCACGCAGACGCTGCTTCCGCTGATGGCGGACGGCGGGGCCATCGTCAACACCACCAGCAACTCCGCGCTGCCGCACATCACCGCGCCCGGCTACTCGGTCTACGCGTCGCTGAAGGGTGCGTTGACCGTGCTGACCCGGTACATGGCCAAGGAGTTCAGCGCGCGTGGCATCCGCGTCAACTCGGTCGCGCCGGGCGCCACCCGGACCCGCTTCGCCGACAACGCGTTTGAGCGCAACCCGGAGATCATCCCGGAACTGGCGCGCTCGTTCGCGCTCGGGCGGATCGGCGAACCGGACGACATCGGCGCGGTCGTCGCCCTGCTGGTCTCGGACGACGGCCGCTGGATCACGGCCCAGTCCATCGAGGTCTCCGGCGGCCAGAACCTCTGACCGCCGGCACCGGCATCCGGCAGGTCAGTCGCTGACCTGCACCACCACGGTCGCCCCGGCCCGCACGGTCGGTGTGGCGTAGGTGTACGTCACACCGTTGACCTTCTTGGTGCGTACGTGCTGGGGGACGCCGTTGACCTTGATCCGCTTGTGCACACCGGTGAAGCGGGCCTCCCAACGGTAGGAACCCTTGCGGGCGTTGTTGGTCAGCGTGCTCCTGGTGTGACCGTCGTGCCGCACGGTGACGGTGTCGTTGCCGACGGGCACGTCGGCGGACCTGAGCCACTTCATGCCGGACGGCAGCCGGGACTGGGTGGTGACCGTGCGCTCCCCCGCGTTGGGCGCGATGCCCATCAGGCCCTCGACGGTCTGGCTGACCAGGGTGAACGACACCTCGGGGTAGTCACCGTTGGGGCCCTGGCGGGAGTTGATGTGCTGGGCGTCGCGCTGGCCGTAGATCCGCTGCATCCACCACCAGGCGGTGTCGTTGCGGTTGTTCTTGAACAGCATGTCGGGCAGGTACGTCGTCGACTCGATGTTGGGCGAGCCCTGCGGGCCCAGCTCCTCCTGCTCGATGTAGTCGAGGTAGGCCTCGTTGCGCGGGCCCGGTTCGAGGATCTGCTTCAGCGGTACGAAGACGCTGTTCTCCTTGCCCCAGCCCGTGACCGGCTCGCCGGAGGTGGTGTAGGCGCGGACCATGTCGGCCCCGCTGCCGCGGCCGCTCCACTCGTCGTTGTAGTAGGCCTTGAGGTCGGCGGCCCGGCGGTCGTACTTCCGTGCCAGCGCCATGTCGCCCTTGCCCCGGGCGAGCACGGCCACCGCCAGATACGCCTGGTACTGGGCGGCGATACCGTCGCCGGCCTCGGCGAGACCGTCGCCGTCCTGCTCGTTGTAGCTGGCGGCTCCCTGGAAGATGCCGTGGCCGGTGCCCTCGGCGACCTTGACCCTGCCGTTGGGCTTGGCGCTGTTGTGCAGGTCGATGAACTCCTCGGTGGACTTCAGGTAGAAGTCCCACAGCACCGGGTCGTCGACGTAGCGCCGGTCGCCGCTCCACAGGTAGGCCTGGGCGGCCTTCTCGACGAGTTCGAAGACGGCCGGCACCTCCCGCACGTAGTTGTCCGGGGACTTGTAGTCGATGCTGAGGTACGTCTTGGCGTCGAAGTTGACCGCCCAGACCGGGAAGTACTTGTGCTCGGCGGTGGACGACTGCGCGTACGAGCGCAGCATGGTCCGGTTCTCGGTGTTGAGTCCGAGCAGCTGCGCTCCGGCCAGCTGGTGGGTCATGTCCCGGGAGTAGTAGGCGCTGCGGTTGGAGTACCCGGCCCAGTAGGTGCTGGTGTACTCGGCGCTGCCGTTGCCGCCGGTCTGGTACTCGTCGACGTTGACCGGGCCGACCGTGCCGGGCAGCTGCACATAGCTGTTGGCCTTCTTCTTCGCCCAGTCGAACATCTCCACGACCTGCGGGTCGGACGAGGTGACCTTGGGGTCCGAGGAGGCGGCGGGCGAGATCATCAGGTCGTCGACGTTGACCCAGCGGGTGCCGGAGCTGAAGGAGATCTCCAGGCGGTCGCCGGTCTTCAGCTCGACGTCGCTGATGGTGTACCGGGCGTAGGCCTCGCGCAGCGGCAGTTCGATCGTGCGGACCGGCTCGCCGTTGCGCCGGATCGTGTACGTGCCGCCGGTGCCGGAGCTTCCGACCCAGG
Source organism: Streptomyces sp. NPDC088387 (assembly GCF_044753385.1). NCBI lineage: Bacteria > Bacillati > Actinomycetota > Actinomycetes > Kitasatosporales > Streptomycetaceae > Streptomyces > Streptomyces sp. NPDC088387. The sequence continues at coordinate 354,237 of NZ_JBIVNC010000006.1, read as the reverse complement.
CCGAGAAGTCGTAACTGCCGTTCCTGGGCGCGACGATGGTCTTCGCGGCGGTCTTGCCGGCTCCGGCGTCGAGGTAGAGGAAGCGGGCGCCGCTCCGGGAGTTGCCGGTGCCGACCCCGGTTCCCGAGCCGAAGGTCCAGCCGGTGCCGCCGTTCTCGAACCCGGCGTCGTCGAGGGTCAGTTGGGGTCGGGCGGCGCCGGTTGCCGTGTCCTCCGCCGCCGCCGCGGACAGCGCGGGCGCCGTCGGCATGAGCAGGGCAACAGCGGTGAGCAGCACGAGCCGTGAGTTCTTCATCGAGTCTCCCGGTCTACGGACCCGGCGGACGGCCGAGCGGTGGGCGGCAAGCTAGCAGGAGCGGAAGAGAGCGTTCAATATCACCTCGGTCACCGGCCGCCCCAACTGATGACGTATGTCACTGCTGATGGGGCGGTGCCGGCAGAACACTTGGTGTCACCACGCACACGCCGGGCCAGGCCGTCCCGGCGTGCGGTCCGGCATGGGCGAACGGTCCCGCGCCCATCCTTGCCGCCACCCCCACACACCCAGGAGAATTTCGCATGCGCAAACGTCTGTCCCTTGTTCTGGCGGCCACCGCCGTGGCGGCGACCGCGTTACCGGGAGTGTCGGTGGCGGCGACGCCGGACACCCTGCGCTGGGGCCCGTGCCCGAAGGACGTCACGGCGCCCCGGCTCCAGTGCTCGACGCTCGAAGTCCCCCTCGACCACCGGCATCCGGACGGCCGCGTGATCGAGCTGACGATCTCCCGGCTGGCGAGCGAACACCCGGAGCGGCGCCGCGGTGTACTGCTGACCAATCCCGGCGGACCCGGCGGCGCCGGGCTCGACTTCCCGGCCGTGCTGGCCGGCGCCGGGCTGCCGCAGGAAGTGCTGGACACCTACGACGTGATCGGCTTCGATCCGCGCGGTGTTGGTCACAGCACGCCCGTGACCTGCGATCTGACGCCGGAACAGCAAGCACGCGGCAACTTCCCGCCGTACGCGCACACCCCGGCCGACGTGGCGCGGGCCGCCGGTGCCGCGCGGACCGTGGCCGAGCAGTGCGCCACCTCGGGCACGTCGTGGATGCTGCCGCACACCACGACCGCGAACACCGCCCGCGACATGGACCGGATCAGGTCCGCGCTGGGCGAGCCGAGGATCTCGTTCCTGGGCGCCTCCTACGGCACCTATCTGGGCGCGGTGTACTCGACGTTGTTCCCCGGGCGCGGCGACCGGATCGTGCTGGACAGCAACCTGGGCCCCGGCGGGTACGACATCACGGCCATGCGGAACTTCGCCCGTGGGCTCGAGGACCGCTTCCCGGACTTCGCCCGGTTCGCGTCCGCGCACCCCGACTTCGACCTCGGCGGCACACCGCGGCAGGTGAAGGCGGAGTTCTACGAACTCGCCGAGAGGCTGGACGAGCAGCCCGTCGACGGGGTCGACGGGACGCTGTTCCGCGGGCTCACCTTCGGACTGCTCTACAGCGACGCGACCATGCCGCTGCTCGCCAGGTCCTGGCAGGCCCTCGACACGGGCCGGCCGCTGCCGCCCCAGCCTTCGTTGCCGAATCCGGAGAACCTGATGGCCGCCCGTTTCTCGGTGGTCTGCGGTGACACCCGCTGGCCGGCGTCGGTCCGGTCGTATCAGCGCGATGTGGCGGTCGACCGGCTGCGGTACCCGATGCTGGGCGCGTCCACGGCGAGCATCGGACCGTGCGCGTTCTGGCCGCGCGAGCGCGTCGAACCGCCGGTGCGCATCGGCGACCGGGGCCCGTCGAACGTCCTCATGGTCCAGAACGAGCGCGACCCGGGCACACCCCTGGCCGGTGCCCGGCAACTGCGGGACACCCTGGGGCGGCGCACGGTCATGGTGACGGCCGACGAGGGCGGCCACGGCGTCTATCCGTACGGCCCCAACACGTGCGCGAACAACGTGGTGACGGAGTTCCTGACCACCGGACAGCGCCCCGCGCACGACCTCGCCTGTGCGAAGGAATCACGCGGGTAGACGCCGAGGGGACGGCTCGCGTGGGGTGACCCTCAGCGCTGGAGGCGGAGTTCCGGCAGGGGAGCGCCGCCGTCGACGAAGAGCCGGGCGTCCGCGGTGGTCGCGAGGGCGATCCGCCGCAGCGCCCGCTCTCCGGCCTCGGGATGCCGTCCGTCGAGAGCGCCGACACGGACGGCGAACACGAGGTCGTAGAGTTCCTCGCCCGGGTCCAGGACGAAGTCCTCGGCCGCGGCGCGGCGGACCGTCATCCGGCCCGACGCGATCTCGGCGACCGCGGCGGCCTCGGCCCGGGCGACGGCGGTGGCGGACCGGTCGACGGCCAGGATGTGGCCGGTGGTGAGGCGGGCCGCGACGGCTCGCGCGGCCGCCCCGGGGCCGCATCCGATCTCCAGCACACGGAAGTGCGGCTGGAGCGGGAGCGCGTTCACGATCGCGGCGAGGCGCGGCGACAGGGCTGCGGACACGTCCGCCAGGGTACGCCCGCCGCTCATACCCGTAGGGCATCACAGACGACGGAACAGGTCTTGGACGGGCGCCCGGGACACGTCGCAGGCTGGGGGTGACCAGCGAGGAAAGGACTCATCCCATGAAGGTCTTCGTCACCGGCGGTTCGGGTTACATCGGCAGGGCGGTCGTCGCCGCACTGGTCCGTGAGGGCCACACCGTGGAGGCACTGGCGCGCAGTGAGCGGGCCGCGGACGTGGTCGGCGGGCTCGGCGCCCGGGCCGTCACCGGCGGGCTCACCGATCTGGACGTACTCAACACGGCGGCGGCCCGCGCGCAGGCCGTGATTTATCTCGCCCAGGCCGACTCCGGGGAGGCCGACCTGGCGGCGGCGGGCGCGATGCAGGACGGCATCGGCGGCGGCACCTACGTCCACACCGGCGGCAGCTGGGTCTACGGCGACACCGACGGCGTCTCCGACGAGGACGCGCCCTGGAACCCGCCGGCCCTGGTCGCCTGGCGCGAGCGGGTCGAGACGGAGGTACTGCGGCGCGCGGAGCGGGGCGGCCGGCCGGTCGTCATCCGCGCGGGCCTCGTCTACGGCCTGGGCGGCGGACTGATCGACATCTTCTACGCCGGTCCGGCCCGCCGGGACGGTGTCGTCTCCTGCATCGGCGAGGGCACCAACCACTGGTCCCTGATCCATGTCGAGGACCTCGCCGAGCTCTATGTCGCGGCCCTGCGGGCCAGGCCCGGAGCGGTCTACGTGGGTGTCGGCGGCGTCGACCCGACCGCCCGGGACGCGGCGCTGGCCGTCAGCCGCGCGCTGGGCATCGACGGAAAGGTGCGGTCCGTCTCGCCGGCGGAGGCCCGGGAGACGATGGGCCCGATCGCCGACGCCTTCCGGCTGGACCAGCGGTTCTCCCCCGCGCGTGCGCGGGCCGAGCTGGGCTGGGTGCCCCGCCACACCGACCCGCTCACCGTACTGGCGGGCGGCTGACCCGGGCCCGGCCCGGTCCCCGCGGATACAGTGAGGTCAGCCCCGGCACGGCGGGAAGGCGGCGGTGCGACGCCATGGACGACCTCGATCTGCGCAAGGTCCGCTACTTCGTGGCGGTGGCCGAGGAGCTGAACTTCGGCCGCGCGGCCGAGCGGCTGCACCTCGCGCAGCCCGTGGTCTCCCGGCAGATCCGGGCACTGGAGGACGAACTGCGGGTGCGGTTGTTCCGCCGGGACCGGCGGGGCACCGAACTCACCGCGGCGGGGCGCCAGTTGCTCGAAGAGGCCCGGCCCCTGCTCGCCGCCGCCGAGGCACTGCGCCGCCGGGTCGTGTCGGCCGCCGCGGACACCCGGGTCTTCACCGTCGGCTTTATGCCGGGCCTCACCGTGACGTCCGCGGTGCGGGCACTCAAGCGGCGGCATCCGGATCTCGACGTCCGGCTCCTGCGGACCACGTGGGACGACCAGGTCGAGGTGTTGCGGGACGGCCGGGCGGACGTCAGCCTCGTACGGCTGCCGATCGACCAGCGTGATCTCCAGGTGCGGCCGCTGTTCCAGGAGGCCCGGGTGGTGGCCCTTCCGGTCGGGCACCCCCTCGCGGGGAAGCGGTCGGTGAGCATCGCCGACCTGGCCGGCGACCATCTGCTCCAGAACCCGGACGCCGTACCGGAGTGGCGTGACATCGCCGTCGAGATGCGGTCCGGCACCCGCCCGGAGGTGCCGCCCGTGCACAGCGTGGAGGAGAAGCTGGAACTCGTGGCGTCCGGCGCCGGTGTCTGTGTGATCCCCCTGTCCACGGCCGGTTTCTACACCCGGCAGGACGTGGTCACCTCCCTCGTGGAGGACATCGCGCCCAACCAGGTGTGTCTGGCGTGGATGGCCACGAGGCGGTCGCCACTCATCCATGACTTCGCGGACGCGGCGGCACCCCCGGACCCGGCGGTCTAGCCCGCCTCGTGGCGGTGGGCCGCGGAGACGCCGTACGCGTGCGGCCGGAACGCCAGCACCCGGTCGTCCGACACTTCGAGGCCCGCCGCCAGCCGGGTGGGATCGAAGACATGCTGCTGCCACTGGTCTTCCTGGGGCGAGCGGCCGGTGACGACGATCCGGCCGGCCACGAGCAGACGCCGGTGCTCGGGCCAGGCCTGCGAGGGGTCGTGCGTGGGGTCACCCGGCTCGGCCAGCTGGAAGACCAGGGTGAAGCCGACCGACGTCTCCTTCAGCCGCGCGTCCAGGTCCGCGATCAGGAAGTCCGCGGCGAGTGTCCTGGCGTACTCCGGGTCGAGGTCGACCTCGCCGAGTTCCGGGACGAGCCGGTAGCGGAAACTCTGCCGCTTCCCGTCCGCGTCGATCATCGTGAAGGCGTGCAGACCGTCGAACCGGGTGGTGGCGAAACTGGCCTGGGGCGGCTTGCTGAGAAAGCCTTTCAGGGCGTCACGGCTCTCCGGGCGCCGGGCGAGCACCGAGGCGACCTTTCCGGCGCCCAGCACCTTCCCTTTGCCGGTGCCGGAGTTGGCCTCGGCGAGGGCCTCGACGAGTTCGACGAACCCCTCGGGGGTGCTGCTGGGGAAGACCCGAAAGGTGGCCGCGACCAGGTCCGTGACCGCCTTCCCGTCCTCCAGGAACTTCACGGCCATCCCGCGCACGCCCCGCGTCCTGTCGTCCGCGTCGTACCGTCCGGAGCCGTTGGAGAACCGGATGACCGCCTCGGAGGGACTGGTCAGGTGGGTGGCGGTCGTCCAGCGCGCGATCTCCTCGCTGGGGGTGAACTCCGCCGCGTACACGGCTCCTCTGGCGTGCAGCCGGCGGTCCTGTCTCCGTGGCCGGTTGGCCGCCTCGATCCGCTCGATCGCCTGCGTGGCCGTCATACCGTCCGCCGTGACGGACCCGTCGTAAGGCTCTGTGTGCATGAGGGACAGCTTTCTGCTCAAGGCCCGGTGATCGACAACGTGCGGCAAGTACAGCGAACACCCAGTGCCTTGGCAAGGCCGCCCGGGAGCCATCGGAACCCGCCGCGCGGACATAAGTGGAGATAGTGACTCCGTATATTTTTCCCGGCCCGAGCCGGCCTGAGCCGTCCCCTCGTTCTCAGCCCGCGGCCAGCAGTTCCGCGTACAGCTCGGGTCCCGTCCAGGTGCGTGGCGCGGTCTCCGCCTCCCGGACCAGGGCCATCAGGCGGGCGTTGGCGGGGGCGGTGCGACCGTGGGCGGTGGCGAGGGCGACGATCTCGCCCTGGAGCGACTCGATCTCGGTACGGCGGCCGCGTTGCAGGTCCTCCCACATCGAGGAGCGGGCGTGGGCGTCGATCCGGAGGGACGCGGCGGCGACCCGGCGGAAGAGCGTGTCGGGCAGGGCCAGGACGTACGGGGTGACGCCGGGCGCGGAGGGGCCGAGGCGGGCGGGTGCGACGCCCGCGGCGCTGTACGCGGCGAGGGCCTCGCGCTGGCACAGGGCGAGGCAGCGGCGGTAGGCGCGCTGTGCGAGCTGGTCGCGCAGGGGCAGCCCGGAGAGGGCGTTGATCGCGTTGTTGAGGTTCATCAGCAGCTTGGCGTGCTGTACCTCGGACATGTCGGTACGGGCCTCGATGGCCAGGCCCGCGCCCCGGAACGCGGCGACGAGTGTGTCGTCGGGTTCGGTCATGAGCCGGCCCGGCATGCCCTGGTGCACGGTTCCGGGCTCGGACTGGACCACGTTGTAGGGCACCATCCCGGCCAGCACGGTGTGTCCGGGGAGGGCGGCGCGCAGGGTGGCGGGGTTGTGCAGCCCGTTCTGGAAGCTGACCACCACGGCGCCGGGGGCGAGGTGGGCGGCGAGGTCCTTGGCGGCGGACCCGGTCGCGGCCGTCTTCACCGTCACGAGCACGTAGTCGGCGCCGGCCGCGGCCTCCGGGCCCACGGCAAGGGTCAGCCGGTCCGGTGTCACGTGGACGGGCGGCCGGTTCGACGTGCTGAGGGTGAGCCCCCGCTCGCCCAGTACGTCCATGGCCGCGGCCCTGCCGATGAGCACCACGTCGTGTCCGGCGGCGGCGAGGCGGCCACCGAGATGGCAGCCGATGCTCCCGGCACCCAGGACGGCGAAACGGGGCTTGGACATGGGCGGACTCCTGGACCTCGGCCGGTGACGGACAGCACCTGGTGGCGTATGACGGCCACCCTCACACACACCTCGTGACCGCCGGCAGCCCGGAACGTCCCCAGGTTTCCCGCTCACCACCGGAGGTACCCGCGTGGCACGTGATCCACAGGGAAGGGAGTACGTCGTGGCCGACCGGCACCGTACGGGCGAGGACGGCGAACCCGTGCCGCGGGACATGCCCGACCAACTGGCGGGTGAGGGTGATGACCCCTGGGACATCACCCCGGACCTGAGCGAGGCCGACAAGGCCGGGACCGCGGACAAGGCCGCATCCGCGGACAAGGCCGAGGACGTACCCGACACCGACGAGGCCGGCACGTCCCGCCGGGATGAGTCCAATCCGGCGTCCCCTCAACCCGAGGACCCACACCCGGACGAGTCCCCCGCCTGAGGCCGGGCGCCGGGGGCTGTCAGCCGCCCGGCGTCCGGAACCGTCCGCGGCCCAGGTGTCCGGACCGGAGACGGCACAGCGGCCACGCCCGGTCCGGCGCGGCGGAACTCCTCGCCGCCCTCGGCGACTTCGGCGCCGGGAGCGGGCCGGGCGGGCGGCGGAATCCCGCCGGATCGGTTCCCGCCTTGGCCGAATCCTACGATCGACCATTCACGATCTCAAACTAACGAAATAAAATTCAGGTATCTCTTGACGTGCCACGCGCTCGCGGCGATTCTTGGGGCAGGGAACTCCGGGTACGCAGGGAGAGGCAGTCATGTCCGAGTCGCCCCGGGCAGCTCAGTCGATGAGCGGGGACGGCACCATGAGTGCGCGCGCCGGCGGCCGTCCGCGGATCACCACGCGCCGGGACGCCGGCCGGCTGGTCGTGGCCGTCGGCGGCGGGCTGTGTCTGGACGACGCCGAGATGCTGGAGCGCACCCTGCGCGCCGCCCTCAACGAGCCGGTCCGGCACGTGGAGCTGGACCTCGGCGGCCTGGAGTTCTGGGACTGTTCCGCGCTCAACGTGCTGCTGAAGTTCCGCCGGCAGGCGCTCGGTGACGGAAAGTCCCTCGTCGTCACCGCCACCAGCGTGGTGGCGGACCGACTGCTCGGCCTCACCGACACCCTGCCCCTCTTCACCCCTGCGCAGATGAACACGGATCACTCGAACCAGACGGATCACTCGAACCAGTCAGAGCACCCCGACCGCTCCCCCGCCACGGACCACGAGCCCGGCGCCCCGCCCGGCGCCACCGAGGACGGCCTGCGCTCCGAGGTCGTACAGCTGCGGCGGGCGATGGCGACCCGCCCGGAGATCGACCTGGCCCGCGGCATCCTCATGGCGTCCTTCGGGCTGAGCGCCGACGAGGCCTGGGAGGTGCTGGTCATGGCCTCCCAGCACACCAACACCAAGCTCCACCGGCTCGCCGCGGACGTGGTGACCGCCGTGAAGGGCCAGTCCCTGCCGGACGGGATCCAGGATCAGCTGAACGGCGCGGTGGCCCGGGTCAAGGCCGTCACCGAACGCTCGGCACGGGACGGGACGGACCCCGGAGGACGCGGCTGACGTGACGGAGCCCGGGAGCATGTCCAGCTCCCGGGCTCCAGCTTGCCACCCATTTGCGCACACCGGCGGCGTTGAAGAACGCGGGTCATGCTGAGATCGACGTGTTCTGCCTTTGAACTACAGCGCCACGCAAGAGGCGCCGGAGGGACTTGAACCCCCATCCGTCGATGTTCGCCCACGCTCGGTCGATCCGGTGTTCGGCGGCGAATACTGAGACTGGAGCGAGAATCTGAGTTTCACGGGGCCGCCTCTGCCGGCTTGGGCCACCCCCGCACGTGGTGCGGGGAGAGGGATTCGAACCCCCAACTGACACCCCTGGTTCAGCTTCAACATCAGTTTCAGCTTGCGCTCATCGCGCACCCTCCGCTCGCGACGGAGGGCGTGTGTGGGGCTACCGGAAGAGGTAGCCGAATACCGCGTCGCCGATCCGCTGGTCGGTGACCTCGGTGTTGTTCGCCTCCTCACGGGCGAACTTGACGGCCTGCTGGAGCTTCTCGACGCGGTCGAGGAGCTCGTTGACCCGCCGGGCGGGCAGCGCGCCGGAGAACTTCACCGTGGTCCAGTAACCGACCGGGACGTCCTCGTAGTACACCTCGACCTGCGCCGGGTGCTTCTCCGTGGCCTCGGCCTTCACGTGGTTGCGCGGAACCTTCTTCGTGCGGATGGTCCGCACCGGGTCCGTCTTCCACGAGTCCGTCGAGGGGTCCAGGCTCCACGACTCGGAGGCGTCGAGCACCGGCAGCTTGCGCACGAAGGTGTGCAGATCGGTGAGCTGCTTCTCCAGGAACAACAGGTAAGGGACGGGCACCTGGGGCAGCAGTACCGTGCCGTCGACCACCACGTCCGCGACCGCGGACCGGTTCGCCCAGTCCTTCGTCGCGGTCACGTCGAAGAGCCGCGTCAGTGTCCCGGCGGTCGCCCGCAGCGCGTCCTCGGCCTTGATCTGCACCCGCGTCGACTCGGGCGGCAACTGCTCGCCCTCCTCGTCCTTGGGCTGGTAGGTCCGGGAGATACCGGCGAGCAGGGCCGGCTTCTGCACGTCCTGGTGGGCCTGGGTCAGCTCCTGGAGGGCCTTGGACTTGACGCCCTTTTCGACTGCGATGATCTGATTCAGCTTCGGCACACGGTGAACCTAACAACTCCACACCGTAAGCACATCCGATTAAACGACCACCCTGTCCCTTCCAGGTGTTGGGCCTCGTCCCTTCCAGGTGTTGGGCCTCAACCCTTCCAGGTGTTGGGCCTCAACCCTTCTAGGTGTTGGGCCTCGCGGCGCTGATGTCGCCCAGCGCCGAGTGCTCGTCGCGCTCCACGGCCAGGTCGCCCAGGGAGACGATGCCCACGGGCCGGTCGTTCTCGTCCACCACGGGGAGCCGCCGCACGGAGTGCTCGCGCATCAGCTCGACCGCCCGGTCGAGACTGTCGCCCGGCGTGACGGTGACCAGGTGCTCGCTGCCCGCCTCCATCACGGTGGACACCGCGGGATCCAGACCGTCGGCGAAGGCGCGCACGACCAGGTCGCGGTCGCTCACCAGGCACCTGAGCCGTCCGCCGTCCGTCACGAGTACGGCCCCGATCCCCTTGTCGCGCATCAGCCGTGCCACGGCGGCGACCGAGGCCACCGGCTCCACGGTGACCGGAGCGCTCGTCATGATGTCCCGTACGTGCTGAGCCATGTCGGGTCCCTTCTCTTCGACGGCGTGCCGGGCAGCGGCCGGGTACCCCTCCTCGCCCACCCTCACCTTCCGCATCGCCGGCCGGCCACGGACCGGCCGGACCACCGGGCCCCGACCAGCCGGACCACCCTTCCCCGACCGGGTTCGGCGGGCCGTCGCCGCGGGTACCCGGAACCCCCGCGCGCCTGGCAGCACGCCCCGTCCGGAAGGGAAACCGCCCATGTCGACGAAGGTCTCCGACCACCTCCTCCAGCGGCTGCGCGAGTGGGGAGTCGAACATGTCTTCGGCTACCCCGGTGACGGCATCAACGGTCTCCTCGCGGCCTGGGGGCGCGCGGAGGACAACCCGCGGTTCATCCAGTCCCGGCACGAGGAGATGTCCGCGTTCGAGGCCGTCGGCTACGCGAAGTTCTCCGGCCGAGTCGGCGTCTGCGTGGCCACGTCGGGCCCCGGCGCCATCCATCTCCTCAACGGGCTGTACGACGCCAAGCTCGACCACGTCCCGGTCGTCGCGATCGTCGGACAGACCGACCGCAGCGCCATGGGCGGCTCCTACCAGCAGGAGGTCGACCTGGTCAGCCTGTACAAGGACGTGGCCTCCGACTACTGCCAGATGGTCACCGTCCCCGAGCAGCTGCCGAACGTGCTCGACCGGGCGATCCGCACCGCCCTGGCGCGCCGCACGGTCACCGCGGTGATCGTCCCCGCCGATGTGCAGGAACTCGACTACTCCGCTCCCGAGCACGCGTTCAAGATGGTGCCGTCCAGCCTCGGTGTGTCCCGGTCCACGCCGGTCCCGGACGACGAGGACCTCCAGCGGGCCGCCGAGGTCCTCAACGACGGCGGGAAGACCGCGATCCTGATCGGGCAGGGCGCGCGCGGCGCCCGCGCGGAGGTACTCGCCGTCGCCGACCGGCTCGGCGCGGGAATCGCCAAGGCGCTGCTGGGCAAGGACGCCCTGGCCGACGACCTGCCCCATGTCACCGGCGCGATCGGCCTGTTGGGGACCCGGCCGTCGTACGAGATGATGCGCGACTGCGACACGCTGCTCGTCGTCGGCTCGTCCTTCCCCTACTCCCAGTTCCTGCCGAAGTTCGGCAGGGCGCGGGCCGTGCAGATCGACATCGACCCGCACATGATCGGGCTGCGCTACCCCTTCGAGGTCAACCTCGTCGGCGACGCCGCCCGCACCCTGCGCCGGCTGCTGCCGCTCCTCGACCAGATGGAGGACCCGGCGTGGCGCAAGAAGATCGAGGGCGAGGTCGCGCGCTGGTGGGAGGTGATGGAGCGGCGGGCCGCCGTCGACGCCGATCCCATCAACCCGGAGTACGTCGTGCACGAACTCGACGCGCTGCTCCCGCAGGACGTGATCCTCAGCGCGGACTCGGGATCGGCCGCCAACTGGTACGCCCGCCACCTCCGGCTCCGCGGCGACATGCGCGGTTCGCTGTCGGGCACGCTGGCGACGATGGGGCCGGGTGTTCCGTACGCGATCGGCGCCAAGTTCGCGCACGGTGACCGGCCGGCGATCGCGTTGGTCGGCGACGGGGCGATGCAGATGAACGGTATGGCCGAGCTGATCACGGTGGCCAAGTACTGGCAGGAGTGGCAGGATCCGCGGCTTGTCGTCGCCGTCCTGAACAACCGGGACCTCAACCAGGTCACCTGGGAGATGCGGGCCATGTCCGGCGCCCCGCAGTTCCTGCCGTCGCAGTCGATCCCGGACGTCGCCTACGCCGACTTCGCCCGCTCGCTCGGTCTGACCGGCATCCGGATCGAACGGCCGGACCAGGTGCGCGGCGCCTGGGAGAGCGCGCTCGCCGCAGGCCGCCCCACCGTGCTGGACTTCGTGACCGACCCCGCCGTACCGCCCATTCCTCCGCACGCCACGCTCGACCAGATCGAGGCCGCCGCGTCGGCGATCCTCAAGGGGGACAGCGACCGGGGGGCGATGGTCCGGCAGGGGTTCCGGGCGAAGATGCAGGAGTTCCTGCCGGGGCACCGGACGGAGGGCTGACACCTCGCCCACGGACCGGCATCTCACCCACCCCTCCGGTGGGACCCCTCGCGCGAGGCGTCACCGTCCAGGCCGCGGTGGCGCCTCCGTGATGTCCAGGAAGACGTGGTCCGCGTCCGACCAGCGCTCGGCCATGGCCTTCTTGATGCGTTCGGCGGCTGTCTCGACCTCCTCGCTGTCCAGTCCGGGCACGAGGTCGACCCGGGCCGCCACGAGCGCCGTGTCCATACCGAGGCTCATGGTGAGCAGCTCGGCCACGTTGTCGATCTCCGGCTGGTCGTCAAGCATCCGGCGGATGGCGGCGCGCCGTTCGGGGTCGACCGCCGCACCGATGAGCTGCTCGCGCGACTCGCCGGCCAGCCGGTAGGCGACAAAGACCAGCAGCAGCCCGATCGAGAAGGAGGAGGCGGCCTCCCAGGCGGCGTCACCGGTCGCCATGTGCAGGGCCATGCCGGCCATGGCGAGGACCACACCGACGACGGCCGCGCTGTCCTCGGCGATGACCGTGCGGTGCGCCGGGTCCCCGGCCTTCCCGCCCTGCCGGCGGTACTGGTACAGCGCCCGCAGGAGCGAGCCGCCCTCGGCCAGCAGGGCGACCGCGAGCACCGCGAGACCGGCCACGTAGTGCGGTACGGACACGGTCTGGTGGCTGCGCAGCGCCTCCCAGGCCTGGAAGAAGGAGAAGCAGCCGCCCATGACGAAGATGCCGACCGCGGCGAGCAGCGACCAGAACCAGCGCTCCTTGCCGTAGCCGAACGGATGGCGCCGGTCGGGCGGGCGCCGGCTGCGGCGCACCGCGGCGAGCAGGAAGATCTCGTTGAGACTGTCCGCCACGGAGTGCGCCGCTTCGGAGAGCAGCGAGGGCGAGGAGGCGAAGAGGCCGCCGACCGCCTTGGCGACCGCGATGACGAGGTTCGCGGCCAGGGCGATCACCACGGTCACCCGTGTCTTGTGGTCGGACTGCTCGCGCTGCTCCTGCTCGGTGTCCTGAGTCACGCGTCCGCTAGTACCCACGATCGCCGTCGACACGCGTAACCGCTGGTGGGCAGGGTTCCACCGGAGACCGTCCGCCCCCCGGCGCGCATCGCCAGAACGCCAGGTCGTCGAGGCCCGGCGCTCGATGCGGTGATCCCCCGGATCGCCCCTGGGGACAGCCCCAGGGTCAGGGGGTGGGGACGGCCCTCGCCTCCTGAAGCGGCAGCGAGGTGACCACCGTGGAGTCGACCGCGTGGTGGTGGGTCCGCTCCTCGCGGCGCTCGATGTCGCCCCACCAGTCGCGCCCGTCCTCCAGATAGCGCAGCAGAATGCCCTCGCGCAGGGCCCAGGGGCAGATCGCGAGGGACTTCAGTCCGCTGAGTTTCATCGCCGTGTGCCCGATGATCGCTCCGGCCAGGCACTGCCGGGCCCGGGGCGCGGAGATACCGGGCAGCTCGGATCTCTCGTCGATCGAGAGTCCGGCGAGCCGGTCGATCGCGAGGCGCAGGTCCTTGCGGTACAACTGCCGTTCCACAAACGGTCCGCGGCGTCCCGGCGGGGCACCGCACAGCCGGGCGAGCTGCTGGAAGGTGCGGGAGGCGGCGATGCTGGTGTGCGGGTGCTCCCAGCGGATCCGGGCGGTGGCGTCCCGCAGCTGGTGGCGCACCTTGCGGCGCAGGGCCTGGATCTCGGTGGCCGAGGGCGGGTCGGTGCGGTCGAAGAACTCGTTGGTCAGCCGGTTGGCGCCGAGCGGCAGGGAGACCGCGAACTCCGGCATCCGGCCACGTCCGAAGGCCACTTCGAGGGAGCCGCCCCCGATGTCGAAGAGGGCCAGCGGGCCGGCCCGCCAGCCCATCCAGCGCCGTACGGCGAGGAAGGTCAGCTCGGCCTCCACCTCGCCGGGCAGCACACACAGCCGTACGTCCGTGCGGGCGCGGACCGCCCGCAGCACCTCGGCCCGGTCGGGCGCGTTGCGTACGACGGCCGTGGCGAACGCCAGCGGCTCGGGCGCGCCCCAGCGTTCGGCCGTCAGGGCCGCCTTCTCCACGGCCCGCACCAGTTGTTCCGTCGCGGCGTCCCCCAGGCGGCCGTCCTCCCCCGTCTGCTCGGACAGGCGCAGCTTCCACTTCGCGGTGTGTACCGGCAGGGGAACTCCGTCCCTGCTGTCCGCCACCACAAGCCGTACCGTGTTCGAACCCGCGTCCACCACGCTCACTCTCATGGGCCGGACGTACCCCGTGCGAACCAGGTGATGCGTGTACATACGCACGTCGTCGCCCGGACGACCCGAAGATGTCCGGATGCGCCGGGCGGACACGTGCACCCTGGCAGGCCTGCCCGGCCGCCGACCGCGTCAGCGCGAGTCCTGTGCGGGGGGCCGGTGGCCGTTCAGCTGGTGCCAGTAGGAGGCGCGGTCGGGTGCGGGGCGCCGGGCCAGCGGGTCGTGGAACAGACGGGCCACGACTCCGAGTGGCACGAAGACCAGGACGTAGACCACGAACAGTGCCGCCGTCACCGCGGCATCGCGAAGTGTTCTCATGACTCTCCAGATCCTGGGCTCAGTCGAGGGGGATTTCCGCACGCCAGTCCCCCGCCTCCCGCCACGCCGGCTGTTCGGTGCGGTCCAGGAGGAAGCCGCCGACGGCGAGCAGGTCGATGTTGGTCCGCATGAAGCAGCGGTAGGCGTCGGCGGGGCTCGCCACGATCGGCTCGCCACGGACGTTGAACGAGGTGTTCACCAGGACCGAGCAGCCCGTGAGGTCCCGGAAGTCGCCGAGCAGGCGGTGCAGCGCGGGGTCCCGTTCCTTGTCGACGGTCTGGATCCGTGAGGAGTGGTCGACGTGGGTGACGGCGGGGATGGTGCTGTGCACGGACCGCAGCCGCTCACCGGCCGCCAGGCCGTCGGCGGAGGGTTCGTCGTCGTGCGTCCGCTGCTGCCGGGCGACCTGGCCGACGATCAGCATGTAGGGGCTGGGCTGCTTGAGGTCGAAGTACTGTTCCTGGTCCTCGGCGAGCACGATCGGGGCGAACGGCCGGAACGACTCCCGGAACTTGATCTTGAGGTTCATGGTGGACTGCATGTCCGGCTTGCGGGCGTCGCCGAGAATCGACCGTGAGCCCAGCGCGCGCGGCCCGAACTCCATCCTTCCGGAGAACCAGCCCACGACCTTGCCCGCCGCCAGCTCCTCCGCGACCGCCCGGGTCAGCTCCGTGCCGGACAGCTTGCGGTACGGATATCCGTGGTCGTCGAGGAACCGCTGGACCGTGTCGTCGTCGTAGCCGGGCCCGAGCCGTGCGCCCTTCATGGCGTCGCCGCCGTGCCGTACGTGGTCCCGGCCGCCCTCGTGCCGGGCCGCGAGGAGTGCGGCTCCGAGCGCTCCGCCGGCGTCACCCGCGGCGGGCTGCACCCAGACCTCGTCGAAGATGCCCTGTTCCACGATGCGGCCGTTGGCCACGCAGTTCAGCGCGACGCCGCCGGCCAGGCAGAGGTGTGACTCCCCCGTCCAGGCGCGGGCGGTCCGCGCCAGCTTGAGCATGATCTCCTCGGTCACGGCCTGTACCGAGGCGGCGAGGTCGAACTCCCGCTCGGTGAGCGGGCCTTCCGGGGTGCGCCCGGGTCCGCCGAACAGGTCGGCGAACCTGCGTCCCGTCATGACCTGGCCGTAGAGGAACTCGAAGTAGTCGGTGTCCAGGCGGAAGGAGCCGTCCTCCCGGATGTCGACCAGCCTCTCCTTGATCAGCTGGGCGAACCGGGGCCTGCCGTAGGGCGCTAGGCCCATCAGCTTGTACTCGCCCGAGTCGACCTTGAATCCGCAGAAGTAGGTGAAGGCGGAGTAGAGCAGGCCGAGGGAGTGCGGGAAGCGGAGTTCCGCGAGCGCTTCGACGCGGTCGCCCCTGCCGTGCCAGACGGACGTGGTGGTCCACTCGCCGACGCCGTCGACGGTGAGCACGGCGGCGGACTCGTAGGGGCTGGGCAGGAACGCCGAGGCGGCGTGTGTCTCGTGGTGGCCGTAGCAGACCACCGGGGGCGGGGTGCCGCCTCCGATGGCCTCGATCCGCCGGTGGACCGTCCGCTGCGCGCGCGCCTTCCAGGCCAGCCACTGCGGGAGTACGTGTCTGAACGTGCTCCAGCCGCGCGGGGCGGTGGCGGCGTAAGTGCCCAGCACCCGCCGGAACTTGAGCGAGGGGTTCTCGTAGTAGGCGACCGCGTCGAGGTCCCGCGCGGTGACACCGGCCTCGTCGAGGCAGTACGCCACGGCCCGCTCGGGGAACGCCGGGTCGTGCCGGCGGCGGCTGAACCGCTCCTCCTGGGCGGCGGCCACGATGTCCCCGCCGCGCACCAGGGCGGCGGCGCTGTCGTGGTAGTAGGCGGAGATGCCGAGGACTGTGGGGATCATAGAGGATCTGCCCCTTCGAGCGGCGGGGGTACGGACTGTCTGCGCCGTGACCGGATGCGGGCGTAGAGCGCCGAGCCCAGCGTGCGCGGGCCGTTCAGGGACCGGTAGCCGGTCCTGATCCGGCGCCACATCTCCAGTTCCCCGGCGGGTCCGAGGGCCCGGGGGACCTGGTCCATGAAGTGGTCGACGGCTTCGGCGGCCCATGCGGAGTGCCCGGTGGCGACGTTGTCGATCGTGTTGTGCAGGTCGACGAACTGGGTGCTGAAGCCGTGTTTCTCCAGGCCGACGCGGGCCGAGCGGTAGCTGCCGCCGACGCCGGACAGCTCCATCGCGAGGTTCAGGCCGAGGATCTCCGGCTGGAAGGTCTGCGGGAAGCGGGAGATGCTCAGCCAGAAGACGGGCAGGTCGAAGGACTCGTTGTGGAATTCCGCCCACTGGGCGAAGTCGTCCGAGGCGGTGGGTGGGAGGTCGTGGCCCATCTGCCGGAGGAGTTCCCGGTAGATCAGCGGGTGGTTGAGGTCACGTACGCCGTTGCCGAGCTCGTCCCAGTAGGTCTGGAACAGGAGATGGCCCACGGGGGTCGAGGCGAGCCGGTAGTCGGTGAAGCCCTGGAGCCAGGCGCCGTCGATCATGATGAGCGGGGCCAGTTGCAGGGTGGAGGAGATCAGCTGCTCACGGGTGGGGACGGGCGCCTCGCCCTCACTGAACTCCTCGCCGTGCCGGTCGTGTTCGGCCAGCAGCCACGGGGAGAGTCCGTGGTTCCGGTTCCAGCGCTTCGGCAGTTGGTTCGGCACCGCGTCAAGGCGGAACTCGCTGCGGGTCAGCCAGCGTTCGGCGTAGTCGCGGGCGTACTGCCGCAGGGCGGTGCAGTCCTGGCGGGTGAGGAGTCGGCGGTAGGCGTCGCGGGTCGAGGCGGGGCGGGTGCCTGCGCGCGCACTGCCCGCGCCGGCCGGCCGGGAGAACGACTCGGCGGTCTGGCGGAACCAGCTCTGCTGTACGTCGTTCAGGCCGTGGCGTGCGGGACCGCGCGAGGCGTCGGGGCCGGCCGTCGGCAGCTGCTCGATCCAGCGGCGGATCGCGGCCACCTCGTCGTCGGTGAACACCCGGAACATGGGGCCCGTCTCGGCGATGAGCCCGCGCAGCAGCGGGCTGCGGTCGGGCTTGCCCGGCCGGACCAGGGGGCTCGCCGCCAGGGCGTCGAGGAAGTGGTCGGGGCCCGAGTCGACGTCGGCGAACCACTCCGAGAGCGGGCGGCCCTCCAGTTGGTAGCGGCCGTGGTAGACGGCGGCCTGGCGGGCGCGGCCGAACAGCAGCCGCCAGACGTGGTAGTCGGGGTGCACGCTCTGGGTCGCCTCGCGCAGTACGAGGTCGGACCAGCGCCGGAACTCGCGCTCGGCCCAGCGGAAGCCGTGGTGGAACCGGTCGGCGGACTGGTCGGTCCGGTCCTGGTCGGTCCGGTCCTGGTCGGTTCGGTCCTGGTCGGTGAGGAGGAGCCGGGCCGCGGCCAGGGAACGGTCCAGTGCGCTGGGGCCGTGTGCCGATCTGGCGGAGCCGAGATCCAGGTCGTGCGCCGTCGCGGGTCCGCGTGCCGCGTCCGGCAGGACCGCGAGCGGCGGTGGTGTGCCCACCGCGCGCAGGAAGAGGTCGGCTCCGAGGATGTGCGGCAGGAAGTGGTCCGGCTGTCTGCTGATCGCCGTCAGCCGGGCCGGCAGGCGGAAGCTGAAGCTCTGTACCCGGTCGCTGCCGGTGAGTCCGACTCCGCCCGTGTCCAGTGGCAGTCTGTGGTGCGCCAGCAGACCGCGGTAGGCGCTGCCCCGGTCCGCGTGCGGGTATCCGACGCCGATGTCGTCCGCGTAGAGGGACAGGACTTCGAGAGCGAGGGCGCTGTCACCGTTGGCGGAACTGGACGCCCATTGCAGCCAGGCACCGGCGGCCAGGGCGAGGGGTGCGGAGTTGAGGAGCAGACAGTGCACCACCTGCTCGTCCGACGTCCGGTCTCCGAGCCGCTCCCGGAATCTGTCCGCCTCCGCGGCGCTCCACAGAGCGGCCTGCCGGGCGAGTTCTCCGGCGTCCGGGACGCCGTTCTCGTCGGACACGGGACCAAGGACCGTGGTGTCCAGTTCGCTGAGCGAAAGCGCGCCTTCGGGATCCAGCGCGTGTAAGTACAGTATTCGGTCCGCCGTTGCGGCTTCAGGGGGCCGGGACACCAGAGTCCTCTTTCCGGGTCAGAACATGGGGTAGATGGACCCGTCGTTCTTCCGCCTGCGGCGCCGCCGGAAGAACTGCACGATTTTACGAATCACCGTCTTCCCTCCACTGAATGGGGTCGAATTACCGGGCCAGGCCGAGATTTTCACACAGCAGCTGCGCCACGACCGCATTTCCGCGGTCATTCGTGTGCACGGCGTCGACAAACAGCCATTCGTCCTTCTCGGGAGCCGAGCGGAGCAGCATGTTGATGTCGACGTACGCGATGTCACGTTCCTTGCAGGCCCGCCCGATCTCCTCGGAATACCGCTCGTGGGCCTCCTCGTCGAGAACGGGGAGGAAAAGCGGCCAGGCCTGGGCGAGCAGTGATCCGTCGTCGCCGAGGAGTACGGCCTCCTCGGCGGAGAGGCTTTTTCTGCTCCAGACCGGGGTCGGCTGGAGTGCGTAGTGGACACGGGCGCCGGTGGGTGCCACCAGGTCCAGCAGCCGGTCGAGGTCGTGGCGCAGGAACCGGGCGGCGATGTCGACACGTTCGCCGACGGGGACGGCCGGTCCGGAGGCCGCCGGCGCCGGACGCGAGCCGATCAGGGAGCGGAGCCGCTGCACCACGGACCGGTTGTCGCCGGTCCGGGAGGTGGGCGGCCGTGGCGGGCCCTCGGCGCCGCCGCCGAGCTCACCGAAGAACTCGCCGGAGAAGAAGAACTGCCCGTACCCCTGGTCGGCTCCCGGGAGCCCCGCCACCACCAGGTTGTTCAGACCGGAGAGGACGACGATGTCCCTTACCTCCGGAAGCTGGTGGCGGTGCATCATAAAAAGAATGGTTTCCTGGGTCGAGTTGTATCCGGGAACGGCGAAATTCAGCCACGGTATCCCGGATTCGTCGGCCATTGCCGAGGAGACCGTCCCACTGTCGCTGCCGGCGCCGAAACCGAACGCCGAGGAGCCGCCCATCAGCACACCGAGGGGTCCCTTGGGCCGGTTCTCGTTGAGCGATTGGCCGACATCTCCGCGATACGAGAGACGGAATCCCTGTGCATCCGTGTTGACCACCGGGGAACGGTAGTCCGGCCGGTTGGCGAACATGACATACGGCTGCCAGTTCATGTCACCCGCGACGAACTTTCCGTACTCGGCCATCTGGGGTGCAAGCTCCGACGACTCCATGCCACCTCGCTCCGGATTGCGACAGGACAGGCAATTTCATGCACTAGCTAATTGTCGCCGAGTTGAGATGTCAACCCCTATCCTTTTACCCAATGGAAATGGGGTTCGTAGGGGGGTTCCTGGCGCGTCAATTGAAAAGCCGTTCCGGGTTCTCGACCAGGATGCGGGCCCTGTCCGCCGCGTCCGGCGCCCAGTCGGCGAGCAGGTTGAGGTACTCCCCCGTGTCGCGCTGTCCGTCCGTCAGATGCGGCCAGTCCGAGCCCCACACCAGCCGGTCCGGCCGGGCCGACACCAGGGCACGGCCCAGCGGGGCGACCGTGGACAGCGGCTTGTTCCCGACGACGCGGTAGGCGCCGGAGAGCTTGATGTAGCAGCTGCCGTGGTCGAGGATCCGCACCAGCCGTTCGAAGTCCGCCGGGGTCAGACCGTCGGACTCCTTCATGTATCCCATGTGGTCGATGACGTAGGTGTCCTCGAAGTCGGCGAAGAACGGCAGTAGTTCACGGACCACGGTGCCGGGTGTGTAGAACTGGAGGTGCCAGCCTCGCGGGCGGGCGCGGCCGGCCATCGTACGGATGTAGTCGATGATGTCGGCGATCGGCCAGGAGGCGCGGGCGAAGAGATCGAGGCGGATCGCGCGCACGCCGATGCGGTCGTAGGCGTCGAGTTCGGCGTCGGAGGTGTCGTCGTCGATGCGCACCACACCACGGCAGCGGGGGCCGACCTTCTTCAGGACGTCGACCAGCAGACTGTTGTCGTTGCCGTAGTAGGTGGGCTGGACGAGGACCATACGGTCGATGCCTAGCCACTCGGTCATCCGCAGGTACTGGTCGAGGGTGCCGTCGGGGAACTGGTACTGCGGGGCGGGTCCGACCGGGTAGCCGGGCTCGAACACATGGAAGTGGGTGTCCCAACTGCCCTGCGGCATCTCGAAGCCGGGCCTGGTGAGGGTCTCGGCGGCGCGCATGGGGGTGGGCTCGGGGAGGACGGCGGCCACGGCGGTCTCGCTTTCTCTGAGTGTCTTCGTCTGTGTCTGCGCTTCTGCGTCTTCGGTTACGGCTGGGCGGGCAGGAAACTGTCCAGGGTCTGCCGGGCGCGGGCGTCGGCGGCGGCGTACAGCAGTGCCGAGTCGGTCCCGGTCATCCGCAGGGAACACACACCGAGCGGGACGAGGTCGTCGAGCAGCTTCTGGTCGCCGATGCCGCCGAGGACCATCAGCTTTCCGTGGCGGCGGCAGGCGTTGGTGAGCCGCACGACGGCGTCGCGGACGCGCGGGTCGTCGTACTGGCCGGGGACACCCAGTTCGGCGGTGAAGTCGTTGGCGCCGAGTGCCAGCATGTCGACGCCGTCGAGCGCGGCGATCGCGTCCGCGTTGGCGATGCCGCTGGGGGTCTCCAGCAGGATCTGGACGACGGTCGCGTCGTCGAGTGCGGGGTTGAGGCGGGCCGCGGGGGTGGGGCGCATACCGAGCTGCGGGACCATGTTGGTCTGGGAGCGCTGGCCGCGCGGGGCGAAGCGGCAGGCGCGGGCGATCTGCCGGGCCTCTTCGACGGTCTCGATGCGGGGCGCCACGATGCCGTGGGCGCCGCCGTCGAGGAGTTGGCCGATCATGCCGTACTCGCGTTCCGGGACCCGGACCAGTGCGGTCAGTCCGAGGCCGTGGGCGACGGTGCACAGCTGGGCGGCGGTGTCGACGGACATCGTGGAGTGCTCCAGGTCCACCATGATGCTCTGGTGCCCGGTGGACGCGGCGATGTGCACGATGTCGGGGGTGCGGGCGGACCGCAGGGCCAGCATGAGGGTGGGTTCGCCGGCGTGCAGGCGCTGGAGGAAGCCGGGTTCGGCGGGGTGGGCCATGGCGTTTTCTCTTCCGGTCAGGCTGCTGCGGAGGCGGTTCCGAAGGCGGGGTAGGGCTCGTTGTCGAGGCCCGGGATCAGCACCGCGAGGGGGTTGTTGTCATGCGCGATGAGCTGCTGGGCGGCGTAGTCGGTCACGGCGCCGGACAGCAGCTGGCGGGGGTCCTCCATGACCACACGCAGCCGGGTGACCAGGGAGAGCCAGTCGTCGGCCGAGCGGATG
Organism: Streptomyces sp. NPDC088387; assembly: GCF_044753385.1. Taxonomy (NCBI): domain Bacteria; kingdom Bacillati; phylum Actinomycetota; class Actinomycetes; order Kitasatosporales; family Streptomycetaceae; genus Streptomyces; species Streptomyces sp. NPDC088387. The sequence goes on along the minus strand of NZ_JBIVNC010000006.1, from coordinate 332,633 downwards.
GCGGGCTGTTCGGTGACGACGCCGTCGTGGGCGCCGACGGTCCGGGGCTGCTGTCCCGCGTAGTCGTCGCCGGGGTCGAACGCGGGGTAGCCCTCGAACATGGCGCCGCCGAGTTCGACGGTGGCCCGGGTGCCCGCCCAGAGCTGTCTGAGCTGCTCCTCCACCGCGTTGACCTCCCGCAGGTCACCGTCGACGGGGGTGGCGAACCCGGCGGCGTGCGGGGCGATGTAGAGATGGCTGAGCGGGAGCTTGCCGCGGGAGGCCGCGAGCACCATGCCGGCGACGCTGTTGGTCCGCCAGGTCACGCCGGCCGTGGGGCGGCCGATCTGGCCCACGACGACGACCATGGCGCGCGCCCAGTCGATGTCCTGTTCGTCGAGCCAGCTGATCAGCCGGTACGAGGTGTCGAGCCCGACGAGGAAGAAGGTGGCGACCATGACCCGGTTGAAGGAGACCGGCAGGTCGGCGTGGCCGTCGTCCAGGTAGGTCTCGCGCAGGGTCCGGTGGTTGAGGAGCGCCGGGTCCGCCAGGGCCCGTACGAGGTAGCGCTCGGTGATGGCACAGGTGTAGTCGACCATGGAGGCGATGGCCTCCTCCCGGCCCCGGTAGGAGGCGGCGGCTATCCGGTCGCGCCACAGGTCGGTGCTGTTGGCGGCGCGGGCGCGGCGGGTCTGGCGCAGCAGCAGTTCGGCGTCACGGCGCCACACCCCGTCCGGCTCGCGGAGGCGCAGTTCGGCGAGGGAGGAGAGCGCGGGGCCGAGGTGGGAGACGGCGGCGAGTTCCTTGAAGCCGCGGTTGCTCAGCCGGTACGGCAGGACGGTGGTGGGCCTGCCGTCGCCCGGGTAGAGCGCCATGTCGGCGCCGGTCACGACGAGCAGGGGGTCGCCGGCCCGTGCGCGTGCCGCGCAGGCGCGCAGATGGGCGCCGATCGAGTCGGGACCCGCGGTGTACGTCGTGAACAGGTCGACGAGTTCGGGACTCTCGTGGTCGGACATGTCATCTCTCCTTGGCCACGCCGCAGGGCGCCGGGGGGGTGGGACACCGGAACGCGGGGCGGGGTGTCAGTCCGTGAAGCGGTAGACGCGGACATCGGCGGAAAACCGCAGTTCGGGGCTGAGTGCGTTGGTCTGTACGAGCAGGGGGCCGTCGGCGCCGTCCAGGACCGCGAGATCGGTGCCGCCGGTGGTCGGGAACTCCTCGACCAGCTCCAGGTGGTCCTTGTCCCAGCGGTAGATCTGCGACATGAGGGCGGCGGTGGGGTCGGCCGGGGTGCCGTGGATGAAGTTGACCCGGACCAGGTACCTGGCCCGCGGGGTCTGCACGAGGGCCAGTTCGCGCCCGCCCGCCCCGGCCAGCCGCTGGTGGTCGGTGAACCGGTCCGCCGCGCTGTCCCAGCGCAGCAGACGGGAGTCGTCGTTGATGCAGGCGACGACGAGGTAGGTGTGGTCCCCGGCGTCGTCGTCGAAGGTGGCGAAGGCGCGGCCGGCGGCGGGGGCGAGGTCCTGGTGGGCGACGAAGGCGTCGCCGGTCCAGCGGTAGAGGACGCTGGGGTCGACGTGGTCGGCGTGGGCGAGGAAGGTGTGTCCGCCCGCGGTGAAGGCATGCCAGTTGTAGCCCCAGCGCGAGGGGATGTCCTGGAAGTGGGTGAAGCGGGCGCCGTCCCATTCGTAGATCGCGGACGGCCTGTTGTCGGCCGCGTGGGCGGGCAGTGCGACGCCCTGCGCGAGGGCGAGGAAGTGCCGGCCGTCGATGGTGAAGTGCCGCCACTGCTTGGCGGCGAACCCGTCGAACACCTGGAAGGGCTCGAACGTGCCGCCGGTCCACTCGAAGAGGACGGACGGCACGGTGAAGTCGTAGGGCCCGGCGCCCGAGCGGATGCTCGCGACGGCGAGGAAGGTCCGCCCGTCGATGGTGAAGTGCTCGGCGTCCTCGCCGCCGGGGGCGGGCAGGGTGCCCCACGGGCTGAAGTGGTCGCCGTCCCGGCTCAGGAGCAGTAGTTCGGTGTCGCTGTCGCCGCCGTTCATGTGGGCGGGGGTGCCGGGGACGTCGTAGGCGAGCTGGGGTACGGCGAGCAGCTCCAGGTCGCCGACGCGCAGGGGCTGCGCGGCGCGGGCGCCGGAGGCCGGGATGTCCTGGATCAGCGTCAGATGGGTGTGGGTCACGGCGGTGGTCTCCGTAGGGCTGCTGAGGTGGGGGGCGTGGCGGGCCCGCTCGGGGCATGCCGGTGCCGTAAAGGCGTGCTGCGCTCTGTTGTCGCCCCGGGTGGTCAGGCCGCCTCGTGGTCGTAGGCGCGGGCGAGTTGGGAGAGGTCGTGGCGGGCTCTGCCGCGGCGGATCAGTGCGGCGAACTGGCCGCGTACGGCGGGCAGCAGCCTGACCGGTACGTCGAGCCGCGCGGCGAGGTCGGCGGCGAGCGACTGGGCGTGGAGCAGGCCGCCGATCGTGGCGCCCGACTCGATCTCGCTGGTGGTGAAGGCGGCGGGCAGACAGTGGTCGAGCATGCTGCTGGCTGCGGGCGCGGACATCAGGACGCGCTTGCTCTCCCGGGGTGGCAGTCCCAGGCGGGCAATGAGGGCCGCCGCCTCGGCCGCCGCGACGGCGTGCACACTGACGAGCATGTGGCCGATGAGCTGGAGCTCGGTGCCGCGGCCGACCGGGCCGGCGTGCACGATGTCGGCGCAGTAGGCGTTGAGCAGCGGCCGTGCCAGGTCCAGGTGCTGGGTCTCGCCGCCGACGACGGCGATGAGTCGGCCCTGCCGTGCCTTCTGCACGCCGCCGGTCAGCGGTACGTCCAGGAAGCCGGCCCCGCGCCGGGCGGCGCGTTCGGCGAGGTGGCGGGCCTGTGAGGGGTCGACGATCGTGTGGTCGACGAAGAGCTGGCCGGGCCGCGCGGCCTTCAGCAGCCCGTCGTCGTGGAGATAGAACGCGGCCTTGGCTCCGGTGTCGACGAGCCCGTTGATCACCACGTCGCAGTGGGCCAGCTGGGCCGGTGCGGTGACGAGTTCGGCGCCCGCCTCCTCCATCTGCCGCGCGTCGGCCCAGGAGGGGGCGTAGGCGGTGAGCCGGTGTCCCGCGGCGATCAGGTGCCGGGCGATCGACAGGGTCAGCGGGCTGCCGTCGGCGAGGCCCACACGGGCCGGGCCGGTCATGACGGCTCGCTCTGCTTGGGCGCGGCGCCGAAGAACAGCTGCGCCATGTCGGGGTCGGCGAGGAGGGCCTTGGCGTCGCCGGTGTGCAGGACCCGGCCGCTCTCCATCACCACGGCGTGGTCGGCGAGTTCGAGGCCGAAGCGCACGTTCTGCTCGACCATGAGAACGGTGACGTCGGCGTCCTTGAGGGTCCGGACGGCACCGGCGAGCTGGGCGGAGGCCTTGGGGTCGAGGCCCAGTGTCGGTTCGTCCAGCAGGACCACCTTGGGGCTGAGCATCAGGGCCCGCGCGAACTCCACCGTGCGCCGCTGGCCGCCGGACAGGGAGGCGGCCTTGTCGTTGGCGCGCTCGGCGACCAGCGGAAAGATCTCGACGATCTCGGCGTACCGGCGGCGGTTGCGTTCCTTCTCCCGGCGCAGCGTGTAGGCGCCGAGCATGACGTTCTCGCGGACGGACAGGGAGGGGAACAGCCCGTGGTGCTGGGGCACTTGGACGACCCCCTTGCGCAGGATGTCCGCGGGTGAGCGGGTGCTGATGTCGTCGCTGCCGATGAGGACGTTGCCGGCGCGCGGGCGCAGCAGTCCGCTGCACACCTTGAGCACGGTGGACTTGCCGGCCCCGTTGGGGCCGACGATGCAGGTGATGGTGGAGGCCGGGGCCGTGAACTCGACGCCGCGGAGGATGTCTCCGGCCTTGCCGTACCCCGCCACCAGCGCTTTCAGGGTGATCATGCGTCAACTCCCGTGGCGGTGCGGCTGCTGTCGGCGCCGGGGGCGTGGTCGCCGAGGTAGGCCTCCAGTACGGCCGGGTCGCGTTCGATCTGCCGGGGCGGGCCGCTCGCGATGACATGTCCCTGGGCGAGGACGTGGATGTGGTCGCAGAGCGACAGCACCAGCGGCATGTTGTGCTCGACGATCAGGACGGTGGTGCCGGCGGCGTTGAGCTTGCGGATGATGTCCGCGAGGCGATCGATGAGCGCGGGGTTGATACCGGCGGCGGGTTCGTCGAGCAGGAGCAGGTCGGGTTCCAGCATCAGCGCCTGGGCCAGTTCGACGAGCTTCTGCTGTCCGAAGGAGAGCCCGCCGACCTGGTGGTCCGGGTAGGCGCCCATGCCGACGAAGTCGAGCCATTCGCGGGCTCGTTCGGCGGTCTTGCCGCTGATGGCGGAGGACGCGAGCCGGGAGGTGGCGAAGGAGCGGCTCGGGACGGCGAGGTTCTCCAGCGCGGTCAGGTGCGGGAAGATCCGGGTGGCCTGGAAGGTACGGGCGAGGCCGTTGTGGGCGCGCTGCCAGCGGGGCATGCCGTCGAGCCGTCGGCTGCCGAGGTGGATGCTGCCCGTGTCGGCCGGAAGGCTGCCGTCGAGGAGGTTGAAGACGGTGGTCTTCCCGGACCCGTTGGGGCCGATCAGCCCGGTGATGGTGCCGCGCTCCACGGTGAAGGAGCAGTCGTTGACGGCCCTGACTCCGCCGAAGGCCTTGCCGAGTCCCTCGACGCGCAGCAGTGGTCCGTCGCCGGGTGCCGGTTCGGTTCGGGCGAGGGCGGCGGGAGGCAGTGCGTCGGGGGCGTCGGTGAGCCGGGCGCCGGCCTGTGCCTGGGGTCCCTTGCGGCGCAGCCGGTTCAGCCGGTCGAGACCTTCGGTGAGTACACCCCGGGGGAAGAACAGGACGATCGCGGCGAGCAGGGCGCCGTAGATGATCAGGCGCCAGGAGCCGGCGTCGGGGCCGCTGAGGCTCTGGTTGGTGAACTGGTTGAGCGGCTCCAGCATGAAGGCGCCGAGGACCGGGCCCCACAGGGTGCCGACGCCGCCGAGGTGGGCGGCGAGGACGATCTGCATGGCGATGACGATGTCGAACATCGACGCCGGTTCCAGGAAGGCGATGTAGTAGGCGTAGATGCCGCCGGCGACGCCGATGGGGAAGGCGCTCGCGGCGAAGGCGAACATCTTGTAGCGGTCCGTGCGCACCCCGATGCCGTCCGCCTTGGACTCGTCGTCGCGGATGGCGGCGAGGCCGATGCCGAACTTCGAGCGGCGGATGGCCCAGGAGCCGAGGACGGTCAGGCCCAGCAGGACCAGCAGGTAGTAGTAGAACGGCCAGTTGAGGTAGGCGCTGTCCCAGGTCGGCAGGGGCAGGGCGAGGCCGTGGTTGCCGTTGGTCAGGGACGACCAGTTGGCCGTCAGCAGGGCCGTGAACTCCAGGAAGGCGAAGCTGACGATGACGAAGGCGATGCCCCGGGTGCGGCGTCCGACGAGGCCGAGCAGGATCGCGGCGGCGGCCGCGACGACTCCGCCGGCGGGTGCGGCCACCAGCGGGGAGACGCCGGTGTGGATGGAGATCAGGGCGGTGGTGTAGGCGCCGATGCCGAGGAACGCGCTCTGGCCGAGGGAGACGTAGCCGGCGTAGCCGGACATGATGTTCCAGCTGGACGCCATGACGGCCAGCAGGAACGCCATGATCGCCATGTTCTGCCAGTAGGCGTTGTCCGACAGGACCGGGAAGAGGGCCAGGACGACGGCGGCGGCACCGATGCCGACGGCCCGCAGGTGTGTGCTGGTGATGCTCATGCGCGGCTCATGTCCTCTCGCAGTCGGGTGCCGAGCAGCCCCTGCGGACGGGCGACGAGCACCACGATGATGGCGATGTACGGCACCGCGACCGCCCAGTCGGGCGAGACGTAGGTGGACGTCAGGGACTCGGCGACGGCGATGACGAGGGCGCCGAGGACACTGCCCATCAGGCTTCCCATACCGCCGAGCACGATGATCGACAGGGTCAGTCCGATCCAGTGGTCCGCGGAGCTGGGCATGAACGGGTAGAGCACGCTCAGCAGGGAGCCGCCGGCGCCGGCCGCCGCGACACCGAGGGCGTAGGCGGCGGCCCAGGTGGAGCGGACCTCGATACCGATGAGGCGGGCGCCTTCGGAGCTGGAGGCGGTGGCCTGGATGGACCGGCCGAGCCAGGTGCGGCGCAGCAGCAGATAGAAGCCGGTCAGCACCACGGCGGCGACGAGACAGGCGTACACCTGGGCCTGCGGGAAGCGCAGGCCCAGCACGGTGAAGGACTCGTTGGCGTAGCCGGGTGTCACGGACTTCGGTTCGTTGCCCCAGATCAGGGCGATGACGCCCTTCATGACCAGGGTGAGTCCGAAGGTCGTCACCATCGCCATCGTGGGGTCGGTGGTGCGGGACCGCTCGATGAAGACGTAGTAGGTGACCCAGCCGACGACGAGCAGCGAGGGGGTGGTGACCAGGGTCAGCAGGAGGGGGTCGATGCCGGTGGTCTCCCACAGGGTGTACGTGAGGTACGCGCTGAGGATGAGCATGCCGCCCTGGGCGAGGTTGACCACCCGCATGACACCGAAGATGAGGTTCATCCCGGAGGCGGCCAGTGAGTACACGCCGCCGATGAGCAGGCCGAGGATGAGCGCCTGGAACAGGGTTGCCACTACGACCACCCGGGTTTCGGGTTGACCACCGTGTCGGTGGTCTGCTGCCCGTCGGGCGCCACGAACTGGAGGGTGCCGTTCTGCCACTGCGCCAGCAGCATGTCACCCTCGGGCACACCTCGTTCGTCCCAGCGCAGCACGCCCACGATGGTCGACACGGGCGAGGAGTGCAGCCAGTCGGCGAGCTTGGTCTGGTCGAGGCTGCCGACGTGCTCGACGGCCGCTTCCAGGACCTGGCCCGCGGTGTAGGCGTTGGCAGCGTCGTCGGTGGGCGCGGAGCCGTACTCCTTCGTGTAGTCCTTCACGAACTGGGCGTTGCCCGTGTACGTGGACTTGGAGCTCCATGCCGTGGTGGTGAAGATGCCCTCGGTGTTCTTCTCGCCGACGGCCTTGGGGTAGGAGCCGACGAGGCTCGGCGCGTTGGTCTGGAACATCATGTCGGGGCTGAACTGCTGCTTCTGGAGCGCCTTGACGAGGCCGGCCCCGTCGTTGGCGGCGACCGCGCCGTGAATGACCAGATCGGGCTCGGCACGGGCGATCGCGCTGGCGATGGGGTCGAAGTTGACCGTCTCGGGGGCGTACTTCTCGCTGTACACCGACTTGACGCCGAGCTCGGTCAGTTGTTTGCGGAACTCCTCGACGGTGACATCCGTGTTGGGATCGTCCTGCGTGGGATAGGCGGCGGTCTTGGGCCGCTCGTCCGCGGGAAGCGAGCTGATGTAGTTCACGAACTGCTCGGGGAGGTCGAGTGAGGTGCTGGGCTGGGCGAAGAACAGGTATTCGTAACCGCGGTCGAAGATCTCCTCGGCGCCACCGGAGGGCTCGACGTAGAGCATCTTGTTCCGCTCGGCGACGGCGGAGGCCGGCAGGTTGAGCTTGGAGGAGAAGGTGCCGAGGAGCAGGTCGACGCGGTCCTGGCTGATCAGGCGGTTGTAGTTGCTGACGACGGTGTTCTGGTCGAAGCCGTCGTCCAGCACCTTCAGCTCGACCTGGCGGCCCAACAGGCCACCGCTGGCGTTGAGTTGCTCGACCCACACCTTGTAGCCCGCGTAGGCCGGCTCGGAGGCGTCGGCGACGGGGCCGGACAGCGGAAGCGAGATGCCTATGGTGATGGGGCCGGTGCTCGATCCGGAGCCCGTGCCGCACGCGGCAGTGGCGAGCAGGAGTGCAGCTGTGCCCAGGGCGGCGATTCTTCCCCGTCCGCCTCGGCTGATTCCTGGCATGAGATCCACCTTCAGTCGGTGATCGGTTCTGACGGTGCGTGGAAAGCCCCTCGGTCTGGTGCAGTGGTGAGCGGCTCAGCCCCGGTGGGGTGTGGCGGCGACGTCCGACGTGGCGGCTCGTCGGTGGAGCGGCGGCGGCTTACGCGGGGCCCCGTCCCAGGGGTTCCGGAAGTCTCCGGGGCGCGGGTGGCGCCCTGAGCCGCGGCGGCTGCGCGACCCCGCGCGGCTTCATGTGCAATGTATACATTGCACATGAAGGCTCGGCAAGATGTCTCGCAGAGGAAGTGGAGGTAATTCCTCTACTCCTGGGTAGGGCGGTCGGGGAGGGTGGCGAGGCGGTCGACAACGGGCATGCGTCGCGGCCGGAATCGGCCTGCGAGGGGGCGGAACCGGCCGGAACGGGCTGCGGGCGTCGACCGGGACGACCCGGCCCCGGAACCGAACCCGACGCGGGTCGAACCGTCGGTCGACACGAAGGCCGAGACGACGGTCGACACATCGGCCGGCACGTCAGTCGACCGGATGCTCCTGGCCGTACTTGGCGGCGGCCTCGTGGGCGTGCTCGGCGGCGGCGATCTCGGCCCGGTCGGGGTCGCCGTCGAGAATGGCGCCGAGGATCGCGCCGTGGTCGCGCGGGGTGAGATCCGACCGGCGGTTGATGTTGGCCAGACTGCCGACGGCGAACCGCGCCCAGATACGGTCCAGCGCGTCCGTGAGCAGCGGGTTGCCTGCGAGGCGCGCCAGCATCATGTGGAAGGCGAGGTTGGCGTGCCAGGCGCCGGTCGCGTCACCCGCCTCCGCCCGCACCTCCACCTCCTGCGCCGCGGTCTTCAGTTCGCCGAGCTGGACCGGGGAGAGATGGCCGTCGCGCTGGGCGGTGGCGGCGAGGCGGGCGGCCAACGCGTCCAGGGCACCCTGGAGTTGCATGGCGTGCTGCATCTCCTCCGGGGTCAGGGAGCTGACCACCACTCCCCTGCCGGTCGACGCGACCAGGCCGTCGCTCTGGAGCCGCCGCAGCGCCTCGCGGACCGGCGTCCGGCTCATCTCCAGGTCCTTGCAGAGCCCCAGTTCGGTGAGTCGGTCGCCGGGGCCGTAGTGGCCCTCCACAAGGCGCTCCCGCAGCCTTCGGTAGGCGACCTCGGCCTGGTTGTGGATCCCCGGACGCTCGTCGAAAGAGCCAGCGGATGACAGCATAGCTAACGTATACATTGTATTCAGTCGCGCTCGCAATACATTCGCGCCAGTGGAACGCCCCCTCCCTGGGGATGGGAGGGGGCGTGTCCGGGTGGTGGGGTGGGCGGGCTATGTGAGGGGGCGGGGCGGGTGGATCCGGCCCCTTACCTCGCCCAGGCCGATTCGGGTTCCCGATGGGCCGGGGGCCGTTCCGGTGATGGTGATCTCGTCGCCGTCCTCCAGGAAGGTCCTGGTCCGCCCGTCGGACAGGGTGAGTGGCTCGGCGCCGGCCCGGGTCAGCTCGATGAGGGAGCCCGCCTCGTGGGCGGCGGGTCCGCTGACGGTGCCCGAGGCGTAGAGGTCGCCGGTCCGGGTCGAGGCCCCGTTGACGGTCATGTGCGCCAGCATCTGGGCGCCGGACCAGTACATCGACGCGAAGGGCGGCGTCGAGATCTCCTGGCCGTTGAGCCGCACGGAGAGGGCGAGGTCCAGCCCCTCCTTGCCGGTGTCCGCGAGATACGGCAGCGGTTCGGGGTCGCGGGTCGGCAGCCCGGTCCACGCGGCGTCCAGCGCCTCCAGGGGCACGACCCACGGGGACACGGACGTGGCGAAGGACTTACCGAGAAACGGCCCGAGCGGGACGTACTCCCAGGCCTGGATGTCCCGCGCGGACCAGTCGTTGACAAGGCAGATCCCGAAGACGTGGTCGCGGAACCCGGCGACGGACACCGGCGTGCCGGCCGGCGAACCCGTGCCGACGACGAAGCCGACCTCGGCCTCGATGTCCAGGCGCTGCGAGGGTCCGAAGTCCGGGGCGGCGGCGTCGGGGCTCTTGCGCTGGCCGTGCGGACGGACGACGGGCGTCCCGGAGAGGACGACGGTCCCGGACCTGCCGTGGTAACCGATGGGCAGGTGCTTCCAGTTGGGGGTGAGCGGATCGCCGCCCGGCCGGAACAGCCGGCCGAGATTGGTCGCGTGGTGCTCGCTGGCGTAGAAGTCGACGTAGTCGCCGACCTCGAACGGCAGGTACAGCCGGACGTCCGTCAGGTGGTGGAGGTGAGGGGTGGCGGTGTCGCGGTGGGCTACGTCGGTGAGCAGCTCCCGGATCCGGGCCCGCGCCGCCGACCACTTCTCACGCCCCTGGGCCATGAACGCGTTGAGCGTGGGCTGTGCGAACGCCGGGTCGTCGAGTACGGCCGCCAGGTCCAGCACCCGGCTGCCGACGCGGACGCCGACACGGGGCCGGCCCTCCGCCGGCGCGAACACCCCGTAGGGCAGGTTGTCGAGGCCGAACAGGTCGTCGGCGGGCAGGTCCAGCCAGGTCATGGTGAGTGACTTCCGCGTTCCGGGGTGGCCAACGGGCCCGGCCCACAGGGGAGTCGGCCGGGCCCGTCACCGCCGTGCGAGCCGTTGGAGGGGTCGGGTCAGAAGTTGCCGCGCTTGGCCTGCTCGCGCTCGATCGCCTCGAACAGCGCCCGGAAGTTGCCCTTGCCGAAGCCGAGGGAGCCGTGGCGCTCGATGAGTTCGAAGAAGACGGTGGGGCGGTCGCCGAGCGGCTTGGTGAAGATCTGGAGCAGGTAGCCGTCCTCGTCGCGGTCGACGAGAATGCCGCGCTTCTGCAACTCCTCGACCGGCACCCGCACTTCGCCGATGCGCGCCCGCAGCACCGGGTCCTCGTAGTACGAGTCGGGGGTGGCGAGGAACTCGATGCCCTCCGCGCGCAGGGCGTCCACGGAGGCGATGATGTCGTTCGTGGCCAGCGCCAGGTGCTGGGCGCCGGGGCCCTGGTAGAACTCCAGGAACTCGTCGATCTGCGACTTCTTCTTGCCGAGCGCCGGCTCGTTGAGGGGGAACTTCACCCGGTGGTTGCCGTTGGCGACGACCTTGCTCATCAGCGCCGAGTACTCGGTCGCGATGTCGTCGCCGATGAACTCGGCCATGTTGGTGAAGTTCATGACCCGGTTGTAGAAGCCGACCCACTCGTCCATCTTGCCGAGTTCGACGTTGCCCACGACGTGGTCGAGCGCCTGGAAGATGCGCCGCGGGGCGCCCGGCCGCTTGACGAACGTCGACTCGCGGACGACGTATCCGGGCAGGTAAGGGCCGTTGTAGCGGGAGCGGTCGACGAGGGTGTGGCGCGTCGAGCCGTAGGCAGCGATCGCGCCCGTACGGACCGTGCCGTGCTCGTCGGTGACGTCGTGCGGCTCCTCCAGGACGGTGGCGCCCTGCTTCCGGGCGTGCGCGATGCACTGGTCGACGTCGGGTACTTCGAGCGCGATGTCGATGACCCCGTCACCGTGGACGCGGTGGGCGTCCGCGAGCGGGCTCTTGGGGTCGACCGCCCCCTTGAAGACGAAGCGGATGGCGCCGCTGCGCAGGACGTACGCGTGGTGGTCGCGGTTCCCGGTCTCCGGGCCGGAGTAGGCGACCAGTTCCATGCCGAACGCCGACTGGTAGAAGTGCGCGGTCTGCGTCGCGTTGCCCACCGTCCAGACCACGGCGTCCCAGCCGGTGACGGGGAAGGGGTCGCCCTGGGCGTCGTACTCCACCAGACCGACCAGCTGCTGGAGCTGGGGAAGATCCAGCTCGGCCAGGCGCTCCTGACTGGTGAGGATCTGATCGATGCTCATGATGTCTCCCCTTCTGTGGCAACGGAGCACGGTCCCGGCGAGGAGGCGAGGAAGCACCGAAGTAAAGGCCGTCCGCACCGGGGTCGCGCTGTGCCCAGGACAGCGGCTGCGCTGCGCCTGTGCAAGAGTGCCGCTGTTCGCTGGGCATCCTGCTCAATCTGCTCAGCCCAGGGGGCGTGGATATGTACATCTTGTATAGCGCGAGAGAGGTGTCGCCGCGGCCCTACGGCTCAGTCCTGTGCCACGCGGATGATCGTCTTGCCCGGCGTGCGCTTCTGCGGGGCGAACGCGGCGGCGGCCTCGGTGAGCGGGCGGACCGGGCCGACGAGCGGCCTGAGCCGTCCGTCCCGCAGCCGCGCGGCGAGTTCGGCGAGCCGGGCGCGGTCGGGTTCGACGACGAAGAACACGGCGCGTCCGTCGACGGGATGGACGGTGACGGGGTGGGCGATGGTGACCACGGTCCCGCCGGGGCGGACCAGCGCGGTGGAACGGTCGAGGATCTCGCCGCCGATCACGTCCAGTACGACGTCGACCTCGCCGACGTCCTCGATCCGCTCGGCCTGGAGGTCGACGAACGTGTCCGCCCCGAGTCCGAGGGCGGTGTCGCGGTCGTCGGCCCGGCCGGTGCCGATCACCCGGGCGCCGGCCTCGCGCGCGAGCTGCACGGCGAGCGAGCCGACACCGCCCGCGGCGCCGTGCACGAGCACGGTCTGGCCGGTGGTGAGCCGGGCGTGGTCGAACAGGGCCTGCCAGGCGGTGAGCCCGGAGATCGGCACCGCTGCGGCCGTGACATGGTCGACGTCGGCCGGGAGCGGCGCGAGATTGCGCGCCTCGACCGCGACGTACTCGGCGAGTGAGCCGTCGCGGGTCCAGTCGGCGAGCCCGAAGACCCGCTGCCCGACACTCAGCCCGGTCGTGCCGTAACCCAGCCCGGCGACCACCCCGGACAGCTCGTGCCCGGGCACACTCGGTGTACGGTCGCGTCCGGCCCGGTCGGTCCATGTGCCGGGCCAGGTGAGCTCGCCCGGGGTGAATCCGGCGGCGTGGACGCGTACGACGACGTCGTTCTCGGCGGCGTGCGGATACGGCAGCTCGGTGAGGGTGAGTCCGCCGACACCGGCGTCGCGGTCCTGGACGGTGATGGCTCGCATGAGGGTCACGCTCCTCACCGTAGAACCGAGGCGGCCCATCCGCCTGGTACACATGGGACCCCTGCCGCTGGGCCACTTCACGCGGTCCGCGGGTCAGCCTCCGCGGCTCGGGTCCGTGTCGCGCACCGGGTGGTCGGTGCCCGCCGCCCACTGGACCAGGAACCGCAGTTTCTCCTCGGCCGGCGTGTCGGGCGACGCGGTGTACGCGACGAGCTGCTGGTCGGGGTGCGTGTCGACCGAGAACTGCTGTACGTCCAGGGTGAGCGCCCCCACCAGCGGATGGCGGTAGGTCTTCGTCAACTCCCGGGGCCCGCGCACCTGACGGCTCGCCCACCACGAGCGGAAGTCGGGGTCCCGCACACTCAGCTCCCCCACCAGCGCGCCGACCGCCCGGTCCGCCGGATCGCGGGCGGCCTCCATCCGCAGCACGGCCACGCACTCGCGCGCGGACCGCGCCCAGTCGGCGTACAGCGCGCGGAACTCGTCGTCCAGGAACGTCAGCCGGATCAGATTGCGCTCGCGCGGCGCCAGCGCGCCGAAGTCCGTCAGCAGCGCCGCCGCGACCGTGTTCCACGCGAGGACGTCCGTCCGGCGGTTCAGCACCAGGGCGGGGACGTCCCGCATGCCGTCGAGCAACTGCCGCAGCCGGGGTGCCACTTCGTCCCGCCCGGACCTGCGTGCCGGGGCCGGCCGGGTCACGTCCGCGACCGTGAAGAGATACGCCCGCTCGTCCGGTGCCAGTTGCAGCGCGTCCGCCAGGGCGTCGAGGACGGGACGCGAGACCCGCCGGGTCCGGCCCTGCTCCAGCCGGACCACGTAGTCGATGCTCACATGCGCGAGCTGGGCCAGTTCCTCCCGGCGCAGCCCCGGCACCCGCCGCGGCCGTCCGTCGTCGGGCAGCCCCAGCCGCCGCGGGTCGAGCCCGGCCCGGCGGGAGCGCAGGAACTCACCCAGCTCGTTGCCACCGGAAACCCTGCCCTCGTGTTCCATGCCTCCAGTGTCCGCAACTCCGCGGCCATGTGCCTGGTACTGGCCTCCATAGGCAGAGGTGTCCCTGGCACCGGGCCCACGTCGGAGCGATCGTCGACATGCGCCCGAAAACTCGGCGCACCAGCCGATACGCCGCCTCCCCAGCCGGAAGCCCGGCACCCCAGCCGAAAGCGCGGCACCCCCGCCGAGAACCCGGCACCCCAGCCGGACACGCGGCACTCCCCTCCCGCCCTTCCCCAGGAGCGTCACCATGCGGACCAACGTCACCTTCACCAGCGCCGGGCTGAAGCTGGCCGGCCATCTGTACACACCCGACGGCACGGCGGCCGGCCCGCGGCCCGCCGTCGTCGTGGGCCACCCCGGCAGCGGTGTGAAGGAACAGACCGCGGGCCTGTACGCCCGGCGCCTGGCCGGGCAGGGCTTCGTCACCCTGGCGTACGACGCCGCGTACCAGGGCGAGAGCGCGGGCGAACCGCGTCGCCTGGAGGATCCCGCGCAGCGCGTCGAGGACATCAAGGCCGCGGTCTCCTACCTCACCACCCGCGACGACGTCGACCCCGGCCGCATCGGGGCGCTGGGCATCTGCGCCTCCGGCGGATACGCCCTGACGGCCACGGCGACGGACCACCGGATCCGGGCCGTCGCCACGGTCAGCGGTGCCGACATCGCCCGCCAGTTCCGCCTGGGCGCCGACGGCACACAGGACCCGGCGGTCCTGGACGGCATGCTGGACGCGGCCGCCGCGGCCCGCACGGCCGAGGCGCGCGGCGAGGGCGTCCAGACCTTCCCGCTCTTCCCCGACACCGTCGAACAGGCCCGCGCCCTGGGCGGACAGCACGCCGTCGACGGCTTCGAGTACTACCGCACCCCCCGCGCCGCACACCACCGGTCCACACAGGCGATGCCCTGGATCAGCGTCGACCGTATGGCCTCGTACGACGCCTTCCGGCTCGTCGATCTCATCGCGCCGCGGCCGTTGCTCATGGTCGTCGGGACGGCGGCCGTCACGTCCTGGATGGCGGTGGAGGCGTTCCAGAAGGCGGCCGGCCCGAAGGAACTGCACTGGATCGAAGGCGCCCGGCACGTGGATCTGTACGACAAGGAGGTCTACGTCGGTCCCGCGGTCGCCCGGCTGACGGAGTTCTTCGGGGCTCGGCTCGGCGGCACCGCGTAGTCCTCGCCAGAGTGCAGCGCGGCCGAAGACCGCCTACCCCGGGCCCGGCGGGGCCCGGCACAATGGGCGCCGACTCCGCGTCCACCGGGTGTCGCCCGAGCGTCCGCTCCACGACCGGCACGCCGGTGGCCATCGTGCGTGCCCCTGCCTGACCGACCTTCTTCTGGGGGACTTGGGTATGAGAGCACGCCGTACCACCAAGGCACGTTCCCGGCTGTTCGCCTCGGTGCTGAGCCTGGGTGTCGTGGCCGGCCTCGCGGTGACCGGCACCACCGCCACCGCTGCCCCGCCCACCGGCACCGCTGCCCCGCGAACGGCCGGGGCCGCCCCGTCCGCCGCCTCGGTGGCCCGCGCGGCCACCGCCGTCGAGGCCCTGGGTATCGCCGGCACGTCCTGGACCGTCGACGACGGCACCGGCAGGCTGCGGGTGACCGCCGACTCCTCCGTCTCGGACGCCGATCTGGCCGCACTGCGGCGGACCGGCGGCGCCGCCCTGACCGTCGACCGCACCGAGGGCCGGCTGCGCACACTCCTGTCGGGCGGCGACGGCATCTACTCGGCCGGCGCCCGCTGTTCGGCCGGGGTCAACGTACAGAGCGGCGCCACGTACTACTTCGTCACCGCCGGCCACTGCACCCGCGGCGCGTCCAACTGGTTCACCTCGTCCGCCATGACCACCCCGATCGGACCCACCACCGGCACCAGCTTCCCCACCAACGACTACGGGGTGGTGCGCTACAGCAACGCGGCGGTGCCGCGCCCCGGCACCATCGGAACCGTCGACGTCACCGGCACCGCGACCGCCTACGTCGGCCAGAGCGTCTGCCGGCGGGGTTCGACCACCGGCGTCCGGTGCGGCCGGGTCACCGCGGTCAACGCCACCGTCAACTACGGCAGTGGCGAGGTCGTCTACGGGCTGATCCAGACCAACATCTGCGCCGAACCCGGCGACAGCGGCGGCCCGCTCTACGCGGGCGACAAGGTCCTCGGCATCCTGTCCGGCGGCAGCGGCAACTGCACCACCGGCGGCACCACCTTCTACCAGCCCATCCAGGAAGTCCTCAGCGCCTACGGTCTGACGGTGTACTGACCGACGGCACCGGACGCACCGAACGGCAACGCCCCGCACCGGACCGTCCCTTCGGGCCCCGGTGCGGGGCTCCCCTGGCATCCTGCAACCATGCCGACGCCTCCTCCGCGCCCCCGCACCCCCGTCGAAGCCCTCCCGTCGGCCAACGGCCTGCGTCTCCAGGCCCGTGACGTCGGCCAGGAGGTCCGCGGGGCCGGCCGGGTGCTGCACGGCATCTCGCTCGACATCGCGCCCGGGCGGCTCACGGTGATCGCCGGGAGCAGCGGCGCGGGCAAGACCGTGCTCCTCCAGACACTCGCGGGGCTGACTACGCCGACCGAGGGCGAGGTCCTGCACGACGGGGCGCGACCCGGGCCCCCGGGGCCGGAGTTCGGGTTCGTGCCGCAGGAGGACATCCTCCACCGCGAGCTGCCGCTGCGCCGGACGCTCGGGTACGCGGCCGGCCTGCGGATGCCACCGGGCACCCCGGCCCGGACCGTCACCGAGACCGTCGACCGTGTGCTCGGCACCCTCGGTCTCTCGGAGCGGGCCGCGACGCCCGTGCGTGCGCTGAGCGGCGGTGAACGCAAACGCGCCGGTATCGCCGTCGAGTTGCTCACCCGCCCCAGGGTGCTCTTCCTCGACGAGCCGACGTCGGGACTCGACCCGGTCACGGGCGCGGAGCTGCTGCGCACGCTGCGATCCCTCGCCGAGGACGGCACCACCGTCGTCATGACGACCCATGTACTCGCCGATCTCCAGCGTTGCGACCAGGTCGTGTTCCTGTCCCCCGGCGGTGAGGTCGCGTACGCGGGTGAACCGGCCGCGCTGTGCGGGGCGTTCGAGGTCGCCACGGTCGAGGACGTCTACGGCGCGGTGGCCGAAGGCAGACGTGTCGAGCGGGCCGCGCCCGACGAACCCGTCCGCGCGGACGCCGTGCCACCGCCACCGAGGGCGCCCGGGATCGGTGCCCTGCGCCAGTGGTCGCTCCTGACCCGCCGCGGCAGCGCGCTGCTCCTCCACAGCCGGCTCTCGGTCGCCGTCCTCGCGGGGTCACCGGTGATGATCGTGGCAATGTTCGCGGTGCTGTTCCGGGCGGGCGCCTTCGATCCCGCCGCACCGGATCCGGCGTCCACGGCGATGATCATGTTCTGGATCGCCTTCGGCGCCTTCTTCTTCGGGCTGACCTACGGACTGCTCCAGATCTGCACCGAGCTGCCGGTGCTGCGCCGCGAATGGCTCGCCGGTCTGCGGATCGGCCCCTACGTCGCCTCCAAACTCACCACCACGCTGCCGGTCCTGGCGGTCGCGGACGCCCTGCTGCTGGCGGTGCTGCGCGTCCTCGACCGGCTGCCCGCGGCCAACTGGTCGACGTACGGCTCCCTGTTCGTGTCGAGTGTGCTGGCCTCGGCGGCCGCGCTGGCGCTGGGTCTGCTCGCGTCGGCGGCGGTGTCGGAACCCGGGCAGGCGACGCTGATGCTTCCGCTGCTCTGCTTTCCCCAGGTGCTGTTCTCGGGGGCGTTTGTGCCGGTCCCCCGGATGGCACGGGCCGGGGAGGCGGTCAGCTGGGCGATGACGAACCGCTGGGCGTTCGAGGCGCTGGGCAGCGGGGTCGGCCTCGCGTCGCTGTGGCGTACGGCCGCCTCGCCACTGGGGCCGCCACTGCTGGAGTCGTACGGGGACTCGTTCGGGCATCCGGCGAGCCGGGGCTGGGTGATCCTCGCGGGCTTCACTCTGCTGTTCCTGGCGTGCACGTGGGTGATCCTGGCCCGCAAGTGCCGGGAGGGTGCGGCGCGGAGCCGCGCGGGGCGCTGAACATCCCGCCGGGGTGACCGGCCCTGGGCGTCCCGCCAGGCGGCCGACGCTGAAGATCCCGCCGGGGTGCCGGCCCTGGGCGTCCCGCCAGACGGCCGACGCTGAGGAATCCACCGGGGCGGCCGGCCCCGAACGTCCCGCCAGGCGGCCGACGCTGAGGATTCCACCGGGGCGGCCGGCGCTGAACAGCCGGACAGGTGAACGGCCCCGAGACTCCCGTCGGTTGACCGGCCCGGAGGGCTCAGCATCCCACCCGGGGTGCCAGCCCCGTCGCGCCCGGCACCCGGTCACGGTAGGTCCGGGCGACGAAGGCCAGGAACGTCTCGATGTCCTTGGGCTGCGACGACACTCCGAGGGAGATCCGGACGGCGCCCGCCGAGGGCAGCCCGAGCAGCTCCAAGTAGTCCTCCAGCGAGGTCAGTCGGGAGCGGGCCGCCGAGCGGAGCCGGTTCAGGGGCAGGGCGAAGGCCGCCTCGCCGGCGCCCGGATTGCAGAAGCAGCCGGTGCGCAGGGAAATCCCGTGTGCCGCGCTGTCCCGTGTGACGACGCGTTCGTCGACGATCCGGCCGTCCGCGTCCAGCACGTTCAGCGCGACGGTGGCGCCGCGGGCGGTGTCGACGCGGTCGGGGCCGTACACCCGTATCAGGGGAGAGCCGTCACTGTGGCGCAACCCCCGCAGTCCGGCGAGGAGCCGGCCGGTGAGCGCGGTGACGTGTGCGTGGACGCGGTCCATGCCGATCCGGTCGATCCAGGCGAGTCCGGCGGTGATGTCCGGTACGGAGAGGAAGTTGACCGTGCCGTCCTCGAAGGCGGCCTCGTCGTCGGCGAGGACGTGCCACTGGGCCTGGGCACTCACCGCGTAGATCGTGCCGCCGGAGAACCAGGGGCGGCGCAGTCTCGCGAGGGCCGGCCGGCGGGCTATGAGGCTGCCGACGCCGGTGGGGTGTCCGAAGACCTTGTACCAGCTGACGACGGTGAAGTCCGGTTGGTACCGGCCCAGGTCCAGGGGGTTGGCCGGGACGAAGGCGGCGGCGTCGAGCAGTACGTCGTAGCCATGCCGCTGTGCGGTCGCGATCCACTCCAGTGAGTGCTGGACGCCGGTGAAGTTGCTCTGCGCCGGGTACGCCAGCAGCCCGCGGGACCGGGCGGGTGGGTGCCGGCGGCGTGGGCCGAAGCGGCGGGGGTGTGCGGCCAGCGCGGTCCGGAGCCGCTCCTCGTCCATGTGCAGGCCGGGTCCGGTCACCGGTATGTAGGCGGTCGTGGCGCCCCGCCTGCGCGCGTACTCCCGCAGGCCGTTGACGGAGTTGTGGTTGTCGAGGGACATCACGAGCCGGTCGCCGCGGGCGAAGGGGTAGGCCTCACCGACCAGACGCAGCGCGCCGGTCGCGTTGGGGGTGAAGATGACGGCGTACTCGGCGGGGTCTGCGTTGAAGTGCCGCAGGACCGCCTGGCGGGCCTCGGTGAGCAGGAGGCCCGAGGCGCGGGAGGCGGGGCTCTCGGAGTGCGGGTTGCCGAACAGTCCGCCCGTGATCCGCTCGGCGCTGCCCGTCACGAGGGAGCGGGGCGGGAGTCCGGCGCCGGTGTGGTCGAGGTAGGTGTGGCCGCCTTCGTCGAGGTAGCCGAACTCGTGGGCCCGCAACTCCGCGAAGGTGTACGGGTCGTCGGGTCCCGCGTCACGTGTGCGGCCGGTGGTGTTGGGCGTTTCCATAAGGGCCCCTCCGCATGAAACTTCGACAAAGGTATCCACGGGCGGAGGGCCCACCCCCTGCGGCGCGGCACCGAACGGTGCTTGAGTTGGCCCCCGGACACATCAACCGACCCGCAGGAGAGCCCCGTCATCATGAGCAGCGTCCAGAGGTTTGAATACAAGGTCGTCACCTTCCGGGAGTCGCTGATCGGCGACGCCCTGGACAGCGGCAAACTGGAGAAGGTCCTGAACAAGCACGCCGAGGACGGCTGGGCCCTCAAGGCGGTCACGTCCGCCGACGTCAAGGGCCGGATAGGCCCCGGCGCGGTGGAGGGCCTGCTGCTGACCCTGGAACGACCGGTCGGCTGACCCACCGGCCGCCACCCGAGAGGCCCCGGACCCGCGACATCGCGGGGCTCGGGGCCGGGTTCGCAGACGGCTGCGGCGGCTAGGGCGTGTTTCGAAAGTCCCGCCTGCCGAGCGACGCCCGGCACGCACTCTCGCCGCACCGGACGCCGCTCGGCCCGCCCTCCGGGCGGACGACGGGACTTTCGAAACACGCCCTAGGCGTCCGCCACCCAGCTTCCGTGGAAGCCCAGCGGCACCCGGCCGGGCAGGTGGATCCGGGCCAGTGGGTGGCCGGTGAAGTCCTCGGCCGAGAGGATCACCAGGTCCGTGGCGCCCCGGTCGGGGTCGTTGACGTAGGACAGGATGTAGCCGTCGTCCTCGTCCTTCGTGCCGCGCCGCGGGACGAACACCGGCTCGCTGACGGCCGCGCCCTCGCGGAAGCGGTGCACCTGCTTGCTGCCGCGCAGCATGTCGTGCTTGACCAGCTGGTTGGTGAACCGGTCGTCCGGGAGCACCCCGTCGACGCTCTCGTAGGCGCGCCACATCTCGGCCGCGCTCGCCGTGTACGCGTAGCGGTGCCTGCGCGAGACCAGTGACTCGTTGATACGGGGGAACTCCTGCGGTCGGTCGTCCAGGCGGCCGGCCCGCACCCGGCCCGCGCGCAGGTCGACGGTGAAGCGGTCGAGTGTCGGGGCGCCGGTCGCGAAGGGCCCGCCGGAGCCGCGCCCGGCGGCGTGGAACGGGGCGGGCATGCCCGTGTACTCGACGACGATCGTGTCGCCCTGGTCGTAGGCGTTGAGGGTGTGCGAGTAGTACACCGGGTCGATCTCGAACCAGCGCGTGGCGCCGCCGGCGCGGGGCAGCACCCCGAGCCGCGTCGGATGCCGGTCGTTCCAGATGTACGGGACGATCGCGCCGGCCTCGGCCGCCGCCGCGTCGAAGGTGATCGGCACGTCCACGATCACCACGTACTTCTCGGTGAGCGCGAAGTCGTGCATCATCGGCGCGTCGGCGACGGGGACACGTGTGGTCCGCGCCACCCGACCGGTCCCGTCGATCATGATGTGCCGGACGTGGTCCCACGTCGGGTAGTAGGCGACCGCGTGCAGTTCGTCCGCCACCGCGTCGTACTTGGTGTGGGCGGTGAGGGCGCCCTCCAGCGTCGACCGGAAGTCGTACGGCCGCAGGGTGTTGAGCTCGCCGTCCAGCTCGTACGGCAGCGGCCCGCTCTCCTGGAGCGCCAGGATGCGTCCCTTGTACGGGATGACGTGGGTGTTGCACGCGAAGTCGTCCGGCGGTGCCTCGCCCGGGTAGGTCTCCCCCAGTTTCCGGGTCACCTGTGTGGAGCGCACCCAGCGGTTGCGGTACCACTCCGCGCGGCCGCCGCGCAGCCGGACGCCGTGCACCATGCCGTCGCCGAGCATCCAGTGGTGTGCCCGGACGTCCTCCAGGCCCAGCACGTTGGGGCCGTTGCGCAGATAGCGGCCGTCGAGGTCGCGGGGCACACGTCCGGTGACCGGCAGGTCGAACGCGGTCAGCTCCTCGGTGACCGGCTCGAAGGCGCCCTCCAGGAACGGGAGCGCCCCGGAACCGCCGGCGGCACCGGGTGCCGTCGCCGCGTGTGCCGCGGTGCTGGGGAAGCCGGGTCCGACGCCCCCGACGACACTGCCGGCCGCCGCGACCGCGGCACCCTGAAGAATCCTGCGGCGCGTGTGACTGGCCATGATGTCTCCCCGTCCGTGTGTGGGGCTCCGGCTCCGTCCGCCGGCCCCTGGCGACAGGAAAGATCCTGCTCCGGCGGCGCTCACGAAGCAGCGGGCCCAGGGCCCGGAACGGGGGTGGTGCCAGCACCACCGGACGCGGGCGACGGCCGCCCCCGCGGCGGTCGTGCGCGCCGGGAGGGCCGGATGGAGGACTGGCGCCGGCCGTCGCGCACCCGGCTCGCGGGTCGGCCCGGGCGCCCCCGACGGCTGTGCTTACGATCCCGCGCGTGGCACACACCTTCGAAGAGCTCGTGGGGATGCAGCGCGCCGCCGACGAGGCGCACACCCGGCTGCGGCAGCTGCGGGACCAGTACGGACCGCCGACCGCGCATCCGTGGTCCGAGCAGCAGACGGGGACGTACGAGACGGCACTGCGTGCCTGGCGCGACCTGGCCCGTGACGTCCAGGCCGCGGTCACCGGGTACGCGCGGGAGCAGGGGGTGGCCCGGTCCGAGGCGGAGTCGGACGTGAAGTCGGCCGTACGGCATCCGACACCCGGTGCGGACGGGGCGTAGGTCGGCACGGCTGCCACTCGGGCCACGCGGCACCCCGGTTGATCCGCGCTCCGGAACCGTGGCGGAAATTCTCGCGCGACAGGCCGGATAGTCCGCGCATCGCCGGGTACTCGGTGGGCTGCGGAGGATTCCGCACGAAATCGAATCACCGGACTGTCCGCGCGAATTCAGAATTGCAGCGGGGAAATCCGACGTCCACGAAGGAGGTCGGTCCCATGTCAACAGGGGCCATTCTGGCGATTGTTCTTCCCATCGTGGCGATTGTCCTGCTGGCTGTCGCCGCCTATATGATCGTGCGCCATCGTCGGCTGCGGGAACGCTTCGGCCCGGAATACGACCGTGCGGTCGAGGGCGCGGGCAGTCGGCGGGCCGCCGAGCGTGAGCTGAGCGCCCGTGAGAAGCGGCATCACTCGCTCGACATCAAGCCGCTCCCCGACGACGTCCGCGACCGGTACGCCCGCGACTGGGACCATGTGCAGGGCGAGTTCGTGGACCGGCCCAAGGAGGCCGTCCATGACGCCGACGCCCTGGTCACGTCGCTGATGCACGAGCGCGGCTACCCGACCGAGAACGTGGCCCAGCAGTTCAAGGACCTCTCGGTGGAGCACGCCGACACGCTGGAGCACTACCGGGCCGCCCACGAGGTCAACCGGATGAGCACCGAGCAGGAGGCCACGACCGAGGAGCTGCGGGGTGCCATGGTGCATTACCGCGTGCTGTTCGACGAGCTGCTCGCCAATGGTGGCCGGACCCGCCACGCGCAGGCCTGACGTCCCATTGCCCGGCAGGGCGGACAAACAAGAGTGGACGGAGAACCATGTCACGCGAAAAGACACACCATCCGACCGAGAGCGGACTGACCACGGAGGATCTCGCCGCGGCCACCGACAAGGACGCGAAGGGCACGGACGCGAGGAGTACGGACGCAAGGAGCACGGATCCGAGGAGCGAATCCGCGCAGCGTCGCGAATCCCCGGAATTCCCTGGTGAAGCGGCCGTGCCGGCCGCTCCGGGATTCGGTCCGGAAGGCGCGGCACCCGTCACACCGGGCACCACGCCGAGCACCGCTCCGGGCAGCACGCCGAGCAGCACATCGGGCACCGCTCCGGGCGCCACGCCCGGCTCCACCCGGGGTGCCACACCCGGCACCCCTCCGGGCGCCGCACCGAACCGCGCCCCGCAGGCCGCGCCTGACATGGCGCCGGGCAAGGACTCCGCGGCGATACCGCGTCCCGGCCACGACGGCCCCGACCGCGATCGCGACCTCCCCGGCCACCACAAGGAGACCGGCCGGGAGAAGACCGCGGACGACGAGGCCACCCAGCTCCTGACGCACGACGAGGAGGAGCCGTTCCGGCTCCGCTGGGAGAAGCTCCAGACCCGCTTCGTCGACGACCCCCGCGAGGCGGTGGACGGGGCCGACGCCCTGATCGCCGACGTGATGCAGTCGCTGGCCGCCACTTTCGCCGAGCACAAGCGGGAGTTGGAGGGTCAGTGGAAGAGCGGCGGTGAGGCGGACACCGAGGAACTGCGGCTCGTACTGCGCAAGTACCGGTCGTTCTTCAACCGCCTGCTGTCCACCTGACACACGTAGTTGGGCGGCGGACGCCGGTGACGCCGGCTTCGGAGACAGGACCCAGGGCGCTCAAGGGTCCCCCACCGGAGCCGGCGTCGCCCTGCGCCCGGCCGCGCCGGAACAGCCTGCGGTGGCATCCCGGCGGTGCCCGACACGGCGGCGGCACGGAATCAGTGCCGAACGGCACACCCGTACCGCATGCGTACGGACGTCACGTGACGCACTCTGGTCCCATGGCCACTGCGCAGCTCATCGTGATCTACCCGCCCGCCGAGGACGGGGGCAGGCGGGTGCGTGCCGGTGATCAGTTCCTCGGGATGGCGTACGGACTCGTGGATGTCGCCGAGTTCCTGCGGCGGATCGGTCTGGAGGGGCTGGAGGACACCGATGTGGCGCGGATGGCCGGGATCGAGTGGCGCGGCGGCGGACCGGACTCCTGGGACCGCTGACCCCTCCAGCAGACCTCTCCGGCCGACCCCTCCGGCTGGCCCTCCCGCCGAGCCGCCGCCGGGGCAGCCCGGTCAGGGCCCTAGGGGCTGGGCTTGAGCACCACGAAGTCCGCGTTCGACGGGTCGAGGCAGACGGCGAGCCTGCCGACCCCCTCCGCGTCGTCCGGGCCCATCTGAAGACTGCCGCCGTGCTCGGTGACCCTCGCGACCGCCGCGTCGGTGTCGGTGACGTCGAAGACCGGGTGCCAGTACGGCCGACCGTCCGCCAGCGCGAGGGCCTCCTTGCCGACCTCCAGGAGCCCGCCGTGCATCCGCTCCTCGGGGAGTCCGGCCGGCGTGATCAGGGAGTACGTGCCACCGCCGCCGGGCATCTCCACGTCGCTGAACCGCCAGCCGAGGACATTGCCGTAGAACTCCTTCGCGGCCGCGGCGTCGCTGGTGTACAGCTCGGTCCAGGTCAGCGAGCCCGGCTGGTCGACCAGCTCGACGCCCGCGGTCGTCCCCGGCTGCCAGACGGCGAACTGGCCGCCCAGCGGATCGCTGTACTGCGCCATGCGGCCCCAGTCGTCGAGGTCCATGGGCGGCACCCGCACCGTGCCGCCCGCGCGCTCCACGGCCCGGGTCGTGGCGTCCGCGTCGGTGACGCTGTAATAGATCATCCAGGCCGGGCGGGCGCCCTCCTCGGTGAGCTTTCCGAGGCCGCCGACGATCTTTCCGTCCTTGCGGAACATCCCGCCGTCGAGGCTCTCGTCCTCTCCCATGAACTCGCAGTCCCAGTCGAGCACCGCGCCGTAGAAGGCCGCGGCGGCCTGGACGTCGGGGGCGCCGAGGTCGAGCCAACAGGGGGAGCCGGGAGCGAAATCTGTGGTGATCACGGCAATACCCTTTCGCAGAGGCTGTGTCACCCCAGCCTGACACCCGGCACTGACAATCGCCCGTCGGCCGGACACACCGGAAAGCGCCCCCGGCAAGGGCCGGGACTCCCGCGCACCGCACAGTTCCCGCAGGGCACCGAAGTTCCGGCAGGATCCGGTTGTTAGCCTCGGACAGGTGATCGGTCTTCCAGCACGCGGACGGTGTGCGCGATGAGTGTCGTCGAGTCGTTCCCGCTGGGTGCCGCGACCGGGCTGGCCGAGCTCACCCGGGACCCGCACGCACGCCTGGCTGTGCTGCGCGCGCGGGAGCCCGTGTCGTGGCTGCCCGAGCTGGGCGGCTGGCTGGTGACGCGGCGCGATCTGGCGCTGGGTGTGATGCGGGACGCCGCCACCTACACCGTCGACGATCCCCGGTTCTCGACCGCGCAGGTCGTCGGGCCGAGCATGCTCTCCCTCGACGGCGACCCGCACGCACACCACCGCGACCCGTTCACGGCGCCCTTCCGGCCGCGGGCGGTGCACGAGGGCTTCGCCCCGTTCGTCGAGCGGGAGACGGACCGGCTGATCACGGAGTTCGAGACGGCGGGCACCGCCGATCTGCGCCGCGCCTTCGCCGGGCCGCTCACGGTCGCCGTGATGACCGAGGCGCTCGGGCTGGCCGGCACCACCACGGACACCGTGCTCGCCTGGTACGACGCCATCGTGCGGTCCGTCGCGGACATCACCGGGGGGCACGCGGCGGGCGCGGCCGGCACCGCCGCGTACGCCGGGCTGCGGGCGGCCGTGGAGCAGACCGTCGCCGACCAGGACGCGGCCTCCCTGCTGGTGTCCGCCGCCGGGCGGCTGTCGGTGCCCGAGGTGGCGTCCAACGCCGCGGTGCTGATGTTCGGGGGTATCGAGACCACCGAGGCGATGATCACCAACGCGTTGCTGCACCTGCTGCACAACCCCGACCAACTCGCCCTCGTACAGGCCGACTTCGATCTCCTCGACGGTGTGATGGAGGAGTCGCTGCGGCTCGAACCGGGGGCGGCGGTGGTCGACCGGTACGCGACCCGGGACGCCGTGCTCGGGGACGTCACGATCCGCGAGGGCGACCTGGTCACCGTCTCGCTGACGGGCGCCAACCGCGACCCGGACGTCTTCCCCGACCCCGACCGCTTCGACGTCCGCCGCGCCAACGCGCGCCTCCAACTGGCCTTCGCGCACGGCCCGCACTACTGCCTGGGCGCCCATCTGGCCCGCCTGGAGGCCCGGACCGCCCTGCGGCGCCTGCTCGAACGCCTCCCCGGGCTGCGTCTCGACCCGGACCGTCCGACCGCTGTGGAGGGCCTGGTGTTCCGCAAGCCCCTCAGTCTGTGGCTGCGCTGGGACGTGTAGTGGTGATCCGGGTGATGGCCTCCAGCGTCACGTCCCGGCCGTGCGGCTCGCGGGCCAGTGCCCGGTGCAGGGTCAGCCCCTCGATCAGGGCGTCGACCTGGCGTGCCGTACTCGGGTCGAAGTGCTTCTCCAGGTGGACCCGGCTGCGGCGCATCCACTCGTGGGTGAACCTGCGGTAGGCGGGTCTGCGGGCGGCGAGGGTGTAGAGCTCCTGGGTCAGGACGAGGTCGCGCTGCGGACCCTCGGACAGGGCGTGGACCAGGTCGGCGATCGCCTCGACGACCTGGTCGCGGTCGGTGGCGCCCGCGAGGTGCCCGGCCCACATGTCGACGAAGTCGTCGGTGAACCGCTGGAACGCCTCTTGCAGCAGCTCGTCGATGCCGCTGAAGTGGTAGGTCATCGAGCCCAGCGGCACACCGGCGCGGGTGGCGATCTTCCGGTGGGAGACGCCGGCCACGCCCTCGTCGGCGATCAGGTCGAGGGTGGCGGCGATGATGCGTTCCCGGCGCTGCGGGTCGGTGTGTCCGGTTGCCATGGCGGGATTTTTTCAGAGCGTGCGGACGGGGCGGGCGGGGTTGCCGACGGCGACGGTGTTCGCGGGCACGTCCTTGGTGACGACCGCGCCGGCGCCGATGACGGAGTTGTCGCCGATGGTGACGCCGGGCAGCACGATGGCGCCGCCGCCGAGCCAGACGTTGTCACCGATGGTGATCGGGCGGGCGCCCTCCAGCTTGTCCCGGCGCGGCTCGGGCTCCAACGGGTGCGTGGGGGTGAGGAGTTGGACGTTGGGGCCGATCTGGCAGTCCTCGCCGATGACGATCGCGGCGACGTCCAGGGCCGTCAGGTTGAAGTTGACGAAGGTACGGGCGCCGATGGTGATGTTGCTGCCGTAGTCGACCCACAGCGGCGGCCGTACATCGACCTCGTCGCCGAGCGAGCCGAGCAGTTCGGCGAGCAGCGGCCGGGCCGTGTCGGCGTCTTCCATGTAGGCCGCCTGGTAGCGGGCCGCGAGGCGCACGGCGTGCTGGTGGAGGCGCGCGATCTCCGGATCGTCGGCGATGTACGGGTCCCCGGCCTGCATGCGTTCCAGGTTCGTCCGCGGATCCTGGGCGAAGTAGTCCGTCATAGTGCGTACGATCGTACACGCTGAGTGTACGATCGTACACTCTCGGGCAGGGGCCGGCGCTGGTCACCGGCTGTTCACCGGCCTGGGAGGGCCCTGGCGGCGCCGGGTCTGGAGCACGCCGGCGAGGGCGATGACGATCACCCCGGCGAAGGGGACGACCAGCAGCCCCAGGCGCAGTCCCGCGGCGTCGGCGACCAGGCCGACGGCCGGCGGGGAGAGCAGGAAGCCCAGGCGCATGAGCCAGGAGACGATGGTCAGGCCGGTGCCGGGCCTGAGGCCGGGGAGTTCGTCGGCCTCGTGCATCGCCGCGGGCACCAGGGTCGCCACCCCGAGTCCGGCCGCCGCGAATCCGAGGATCGTGCCCGGCACGGTCGGCACCGCCAGCGCGAGGCCCATTCCGGCCGCGGCCACCAGACCGCCGACCCGCGCGACCGCCCGCTGCCCGAACCGGTCGACGAGCCGGTCCCCCACCAGCCGCCCGACGAACTGCGCGCCGACCAGGGCGATATAGCCCGACGCGGCCAGCACGGCCGTGGCGTGGAGCGAGTCCGAGAGGTAGAGCGCGGCCCAGGAACTGCCCGCGTCCTCCACCAGCGCCCCGGCCATGGCGATGAGCACCAGCGCCGCCAGGACGTACGTCCGCCGCCGCCCCGCCGTCGACGCACCCGCCTCGGCCGCCCGCTCGCCCTTCCCGGCGTCGGATTCCGCGGCGGGTTCGACCTCGGGACCCGGCAGGCAGAACCGCAGCGCCACACAGGCGGCGACGGTGAAGATCACTCCCGATACGGCCAGGTGCTGTCCGCGCGAGAGATCGAGGGCGATCGCCCCGGCGGCCATGGAGCCGCCGAGCACCGCGCCGATGGACCAGATGGCATGGAAGGAGTTGATGATGGAACGCCCGTAGCGGCGCTGCACCCGCAGGCCGTGCGCGTTCTGCCCGACGTCCGTGATCGCGTCCATCGCTCCGGCGAGGAAGAGCGCCGCCGCGAAGACGAGCACCGACCGCGCGACACCCGCGGCGAGAATCCCCAGCGCGGTCAGCAGGGTTCCGGCCACCGCGACCCGCGCCGACCCGAACCGCCGGACGAACACCCCGGCGGCCAGACCCGCCACGATGGCGCCCGTCGGAAACGCCGCGACGGCCAGCCCGTAGGCCGCGTTGCCGATGTCGAGGTCCGCCTTGATCTGCGGAAACCTCGGCAGGATGTTCGCGAACAGCGCCCCGTTCGTCAGAAAGAGCACGGCGACCGCGGCGCGTGCTCTCCGGTCGGACGGGGCAGGTGGAACCCGCACGTCGAGAGTCATGCCCGCGAGCGTACAAGGACGAGCGTACGATCGTACACTCCACCCCCTTGGCGACAGGTGACGGCGACCGCCGGCCGGCCACTCCTGGGGATCGGCATGCCGCGTCCCGTCTCCAGGAGGCCGACGACCGCTTCTGGAGCGACAGCCCGGATCTGGCCGTGGAGCTCGGCACGGCACCCTGAGACCGGCGTCAGCCGACCTCGTCGGCCCGGCCCAGGAAACGGAACGTCTTGCCCTTCGCCCGGAACAGGAAGTAGGACGCGGCCCCCGGCGTGAGCGAACCGGTACCGTCACCCTCGAAAGCGAGGGACTTGGCGAGTCCCTGGTAGGTGATGTCGAACAGGCGCTGCGAGACCGCGCCGGGCTCGATACCGGCCCCTCCGCCCAGCCGCTCCAGCGTGCGCGCCACGAGCCCGACGGCGTCGTACGCCTCCGGAGACCAACGCCCCGGTGCGGCACCGTACTTGTCGCGGTACGCCGTCCGGAAGGCGGCGGACACACTGCCCGGGTCGGTGAACGGGGTGGCGAACACCCAGTCCTCGGCGGCCGTTCCGGCCCGTTCGAGGAAGGCCGGCCGCATGATGTGCCAGGTGCCCAGGCGTGGTCCGGTGAAGCCCTCGGCCGCGAGCGCGCGGGCGCAGCGTGCGGCCCGCTCGGGCGAGGTGCCGCTGAGGACGACGGCCTGTGCGTCGGCGGCGAGGGCCGCGCGGACGGCGGGCACGAAGTCATCGCTGTCCGCGGCCACGGGGTGCACGCTCGTCGTGACCTCCTGGTTCTGCGCGAGGGCGTTGGTGAGCTGCGATCCGGTGTCGCCCGCGGCCAGGTCGTCGATGACGGCCTGCCGGTCGACCGGCCGCACAGAGCTGAGATACGAGGTCAGCGGCAGGGACAGAGACGCTTCGGGCCCTCTGGTGACACAGACCGTGGAGGTGTTCAGGTTCTCCCCGCCGAACGCGGCGCCGTCCGCCGAGATCAGCACCATCGCCGTGCGGGCGTCGTAGTAGAGCGGGGCGGCGGCGAGGGCCGCGGCGGACGTGCCGAAGCCCAGGACCGCGCCCGCCCCGGCCTTGATCAGCCGCCGTGCCGCCTGCTCGGCCCGGTCGGCCGCACCCCGGTCGTCGACGGTTTCGAGGGCGAGGCGGAAGGTGACGCCGGAGCGTGCGTTGTGCTGCTCCACGGCGAGCCGCGCCCCGCGCTCCTGCGCCACGCCGTCCGCCTTGTCCGCGCCGCTCAGGTCCGCCTGGAATCCGAGGGTGTGCACGGGCAGTTCACCGTCCGCGCCGCCGGGCTCGTCCTGCCCGGCCGCCAGATACGCGGTGACTCCGCCGCCGACGGCGACCACGGAGGCCGCCGCGCCGCCCATCAGCAGGAAGCGGCGCCGGGTCGGCGGCCGGACGTCGGCCGGCGCGACGGACGTCGGGGCGTCGGCGACCGGGTCCCGCGGCGCACGCCGTGGGGTGGGGACGTCCAGGGCGCGCGAGGAGCGTTCGGCGACCACCCGCAGCAGTGCGGGTGGCAGCCAGTCGTCCTCCGCGGACTGCTGCCGGGCCGGCGAGGCCCGTGGGTCGCGGAGGGCGGCCGCGACCTCACCGGCCGTCGGGCGCCCGGCCGGTTCCTTGGCCAGACAGGACGTGATCAACGGCCTCAGTTCACGGGGGACTTCGGCCAGGTCCGGTTCCTCGTGCACGGTGCGGAACAGCACACCCGCCGCGTTCCCGGCACCGAACGGGCGGCGCCCGGAGGCCGCGTGGGCGAGGACGCAGCCGAGGGAGAAGACGTCGCTCGCGGGGCCGACCTCTCCGGCGCGGGCCTGGGCCTGTTCCGGTGCGAGGAAGCCGGGGGTGCCGACGACCGCGTCGGGAGCGGTCAGCGCGGTGGCACCCGAGGTGTAGGCGATACCGAAGTCGATGAGCCGGGGTCCGTCGAGGGCGAGCAGGACGTTGCCCGGCTTCACGTCCCGGTGCACAAGTCCTGCCGCGTGCACGGCGGTCAGCGCGTCGGCGAGCCGGGAGCCCAGCGTCCGTACGGCGGCGACGGGCAGCGCGCCGAAGCCGTCCACCGCCTCGACCAGGGAGGGTCCGGGCACGAACTCCGTGGCCAGCCACGGTTCACGGGCCTCGGTGTCGGCGGCGAGGACCGGCACGATCCAGCGCCCGGTCAGGGCGCGGACCGCGGTCACCTCCCGGCGGAACCGGGTGCGGAAGGCGGGGTCCGCCGCGTGTTCGGCGCGGATCGTCTTGAGCGCGACAAGGGTGCCGCCCGCGGTCCTGGCGAGGTAGACGACACCCATGCCGCCCGTGCCGAGCCGGGCGAGGAGCCGGTGCCCGCCGATGTCCTCGGCGTCCTCGGTGGTCAGCGGCCGCATCAGAAGGTGACCTTGCCCGAGTAGGAGAAGCGGCCGCCCTTCACCTCGTAGTGGAACACCTCGTACCCGTCGAGCCAGTGGTAGTCCTTGTCGAACGCGTAGGTGCGCACGACGCCCTTGTACGTGCCCTTGAGGAGCAGGTCGAAGAGCTTGTCGCGGGAGGGGCGGCCGCCCGCCTCGGTGATCCGGGTGATGACCATGCGGGCCACGTCGTAGGCCTCGGCCGCCCACTGCGGGGGCGCGGAGCCGTACCGCTTGCGGTAGGCGGCGGCGAAGGTGCGGACGGGGGCGGCCGACGGGTCGATGTACGGCGTGAACGTCTGCCAGCCGTCGGCGGCCTCGCCCGCCGCGGTGAGGAACTCCGGCCGGGCGGCGGGGTATCCGAGGACGCGCGGGCCGTCGTAGCCGGTCTGTGCGAGGGCGCGGGCGACGGCGGCGGCGCGGGCCGGGGTTCCCGAGTAGACAAAGCCCTCCGGCCGTTCGGCGACCATGTCGGTGACGACCGGTGCGAGGTCCCGGGCCAGCCGGGGCACCACCCGCGGTTCGCCGGCGATCTTGAGCACGCCGAGGTTCTGGAACATGGTGTGGCCGAGCTGCCAGGCGGGGATGCCGCCGTCGCGGTCGATGAGCACACCCACCCGCCGGGCGCCCTGCTTCTGGAGGGTGAAGGCGGCGGTGGCGGGCAGGCTCGTGTAGCTCGGGACGGCCTGGAGGAAATGCCGGGGCTCGGCGACTCCGTAGGCGGACTGGGCGGAGGAGGCGGTGAGTTGGGGGACGAGCTGTTCGTCGTAGCTGTCGAGGCTCGCGCCGGTGGTGTCGTCGCCGGTCGAGCCGATGACGGCGAGCAGATCGCGGTCGGCGGCGAGTTCGCGGGCCACCTCGGCGGCGCGGTCCGGATCGCCCCTGTCGTCCGCCGTCCTGAGGGTGAGCGTGAACGGCTTGTTCTTCCGGGCGTTGAACTCCTCGACGGCCAGCCGGATCCCGCGTTCCTGTGCCTGTCCGACCGCCTTCTGCGGGCCGGTGAGGTCGGCCTGGACGCCGAGGACCCAGGGGCGGGGGCGCGGCGCGGCATTCTCTGTGCCGTCGTCGCGCAGTCCCGCCCAGGCCGCGGCGCCGCCGCCGGCGGCGAGCAGGGCCGCTCCCCCGCCGATCAGCAGGAAGCGGCGGCGTGAGGGCGCGGGGGAGGGCGGGGCGTCGGCCGCAACGTCCGCCGATGGCCCGTCCGTTGCCAGGTCGGCGGTCGTCGCCTCGATGTCGGGGAGGTCCAGCATCGCGGCGGAGCGGTCCGCGATGAGGCGGACGACGGGGTCGGGCAGCCAGTCGACGGTGTCGTGGGGTGTGTCGTCGGCGAGGGCCTCGTCGAGTACCCGGGCGGTGGGCCGGGCGTCCGGGTCCTTGGCCAGGCACCGCTCCAGGAGGGCGCCGAGGTCGTCGGGGACGCCGTCGAGGTCGGGTTCGTCGTGCACGGTGCGGTAGAGCAGGGCGTCGACGGCGCCGGTGCCGAACGGCGGGCGGCCGGTGACGGCGTAGCCGAGGAGGCAGCCGAGGGCGAAGACGTCGCTGGCGGGCGAGGCGGGCTGTGCCCGGGCCTGTTCGGGGGCGAGGAAGCCGGGGGTGCCGACGACCATGTCGGCCGAGGTGAGGGCGGTCTCCTCGGTGGCGCGGGCGATCCCGAAGTCGATGAGGCGGGGGCCGTCGACGGCGAGCAGGACGTTGCCCGGCTTCACGTCGCGGTGCACAAGTCCCGCCTCGTGCACGGCGGTCAGGGCGCGGGCCAGCATGGTGCCGAGGACCCGCACTCCGCGGGCGGGCAGCGGGCCGCAGGCGGCGACGGCCTCGGCGAGCGAGGGGCCGGGCACAAAGGCGGTGGCGAGCCAGGGGGCGGTGGCGTCCGGGTCGGCGCCGGTGACGGGCACGGCCCACGGGCTGTGCACCCGCCGGGCGGCGGCGACCTCGCGGCGGAAGCGGGCGCGGAACTCGGGCTGGTCGGCGTACTCGGGCAGGATCACCTTGACGGCGGCCAGTTCGCCCGACTCGGCCCGGCCGAGGTAGACGACGCCCATACCGCCGGCGCCGAGCCGGGCGAGCAGCCGGTGGCCGCCGATGCGGGCGGGGTCGGTGGGGGTGAGCCGCTCGGTCATGAGCCTTCGCCCTTCGTGTCCGCGCTCGGCTCCTGCGGGTCGGTGCCCGGCTGCGGGTCGCGCTCGATCGCCGCCCGGAGGCGGCCGCGCATGTCGACGTGCGGCTGGCGCAGCCGGTCGAAGAGTTCGGCCTGCGTCCAGCCCTCGGCGCCCTTCGCGGACACGGCGAGGGTGAACTGGCCGATGCGGGTCTGCTCCCAGATGTACGGGAAGGAGGCGTCGCCGGTGTCGGCGCTCGCGTACTCCCCGAGTTCGGTGAGGGAGTCCTCGGCGAACTCGTTGCCGGACTCGCCGTGGGCGGACGGCACGTCGTTCAGGGAGGTCACCAGTTCGTCGGCGCGCAGCTGCTGGGTGGGGCAGCGCATCATCTCCTCCAGGACCTCGGCGTTCTCCCAGTCGGCCTGCTCGGCCGTGCGGTGCACGGTGACGACGGCGGCCAGCCGGAGCGTCTCCTTGCCGCCGGCGGCCGGTATCTCGTACGAGCGGGTGAGGGAGGCGAGCACGTCCCTGGGCAGCGGCTGCTGCTGCCAGACGCAGTCGTCGCCGAGGACGGCCCAGCGCGCGGGGTCGCTCTCGTACGGCTGCTGCCGTGCGGCTCCGGGACCGAAGGCGGCGGGGTCGGGCAGGACGTCCCGGATCAGGGCGCCGGCCCG
This sequence comes from Streptomyces sp. NPDC088387, assembly GCF_044753385.1. Classification (NCBI taxonomy): domain Bacteria; kingdom Bacillati; phylum Actinomycetota; class Actinomycetes; order Kitasatosporales; family Streptomycetaceae; genus Streptomyces; species Streptomyces sp. NPDC088387. The sequence continues at coordinate 298,633 of NZ_JBIVNC010000006.1, read as the reverse complement.
CGCGTTGGTGTCGGGGAGCCGGCCGGGGTCGATGTCGACGACCTCGGTCGGCGACGCGGAAGGGGTCCCGGCGGTGTCCTTCCCGGCCGACGCCGGTCTCGACGGTCCGTCCCCACCGTCCCCGCCGTCCCCGCCTGATGTACAGCCCGCGAGGAGCAGTCCGCTCGCCACGACCGCACACCCCAGGCGCGCCACTCCGCCCCGCACCACCACAAGTCCCCCCGGAACCGTCGGCTCACCATGAGTTCCCGACGATGCTAGGCGGCAACCCGCGCGAACTCACGCCCGGTTGCCGATCACGTGGCACAGCCGTACCCGATCCGTCACACGGCCGGTACCGAGCGCGACGCGCGCAGGTACCGGCCGCGAGAGCCCCCCGGCTCCGGTGTCCGGGTGACGCCCTCGGTCAGACGACCTCGATCAACAGGTCGCCGCCCTCCACCTGTTGGATGCGGTTGATGGCGAGGCGCGTGACCCGACCCGCCGACTGGGCCGTGATGGTGGCCTCCATCTTCATCGCCTCGATGGTGGCGACGGTCGCACCGACCTCCACCTCGTCGCCCTCGGCGACCGCGAGCGTCACCACACCGGCGAACGGGGCCGCCACATGGCGGGGGTTGCTCCGGTCGGCCTTCTCGGTCACGGGGACGTCGGAGGCGGCGGCGGTGTCCCGCACCTGGATGGGGCGGAGTTGGCCGTTCAGACCGGCCATGACGGTCCGCATACCGCGCTCGTCGGGCTCGCCGATGGCCTGGAGCTCGATGAGCAGCCGGACGCCGGGTTCGAGGTCGACGGCGTACTCCTTGGCGGGGCGCAGGCCGTAGAAGAAGTGCTTGCTGTCCAGGACGCCGGTGTCGCCGTAGGACTGGCGGTGGGTCTCGAAGTCGCGGGTGGGGCCGGGGAAGAGCAGCCGGTTGAGGGTGGAGCGACGGGACTTCTCCAGCCCGGTGCGGTCCTCGGCGGTGAGTTCCTGTACGGGCTTGGCGGCGGCGCGGCCCTGGAGGGCCTTGGTGCGGAACGGCTCGGGCCAGCCGCCGGGCGGGGTGCCGAGTTCGCCGCGCAGGAAGCCGATGACGGAGTCGGGGATGTCGAAGCGTTCCGGTGTCGCCTCGAAGTCCTCCGGGGTGACCCCCGCGCCGACCAGGTGCAGGGCCAGGTCCCCGACGACCTTCGACGAGGGTGTGACCTTGACCAGGTGGCCGAGGATCCGGTCGGCGGCGGCGTACATCGCCTCGATGTCCTCGAAGCGGTCGCCGAGGCCGAGCGCGACGGCCTGGGTGCGCAGGTTGGACAGCTGGCCGCCGGGGATCTCGTGGTGGTAGACGCGCCCGGTGGGTGAGGCGAGGCCCGCCTCGAAGGGCGCGTAGACGCGGCGCACGCTCTCCCAGTACGGCTCCAGGTCCCCGACCGCCTGGAGATCGAGGCCCGTCGTCCGCTCCGAGTAGTCGGTCGCGGCGACGATCGCCGACAGCGACGGCTGGGACGTGGTGCCCGCCATGGAGGCGACCGCGCCGTCGACCGCGTCCACACCGGCCTGCGAGGCGGCGAGGTAGGTGGCGAGCTGACCGCCCGCGGTGTCGTGCGTGTGCAGATGGACCGGCAGGTCGAACTCCCGGCGCAGCGCGGTCACCAGCGTCGCGGCGGCCGGGGCGCGCAGCAGGCCCGCCATGTCCTTCACGGCCAGCACGTGCGCGCCGGCCTCGACGATCTGCTCGGCGAGGCGCAGGTAGTAGTCGAGGGTGTACACGGGCTCGGAGGGGTCGGACAGGTCCCCGGTGTAGCAGAGGGCGACCTCGGCGATCGCCGTGCCCGTCTCGCGTACGGCGTCGATGGCCGGGCGCATCTGGCCGACGTCGTTGAGCGCGTCGAAGATGCGGAAGATGTCGATGCCGGTGGCCGCGGCCTCCTGCACGAAGGCGTCGGTCACCTCCGTGGGGTACGGGGTGTAGCCGACGGTGTTGCGGCCGCGCAGCAGCATCTGGAGACAGATGTTGGGCACGGTCTCGCGCAGCGCCGCGAGCCGCTCCCAGGGGTCCTCGGCGAGGAACCGCAGGGCGACGTCGTAGGTAGCGCCGCCCCAGCACTCCAGGGAGAGCAGCTGGGGCAGGGTGCGGGCGACGACGGGGGCGACGGCCAGCAGGTCCCTGGTGCGCACGCGGGTGGCGAGCAGGGACTGGTGGGCGTCGCGGAAGGTGGTGTCGGTGACGCCGAGGGTCGGCTCCTCGCGCAGGGCGCGGGCGAAGCCCTCGGGACCGAGTTCGGCGAGGCGCTGGCGGGAGCCGGCGGGCGGTTCGCCGGCCGGCAGGGGCGGCAGCTTGGTGGTGGGGTCGATCAGCTCGGGGCGCTCGCCGTGCGGCTTGTTGACGGTGACGTCGGCGAGATAGGTGAGGAGCCGGGTGCCGCGGTCCGCGGAGTGCCGGGCGGTCAGCAGATGGGGGCGCTGCTCGATGAACGAGGTGGTGACGCGGCCCGCCTGGAAGTCGGGGTCGTCCAGGACGGCCTGGAGGAACGGGATGTTGGTGGCGACACCGCGGATGCGGAACTCGGCGACCGCGCGCCGGGCGCGGCCGATGGCGGTGTTGAAGTCCCGGCCCCGGCAGGTGAGCTTCACCAGCATCGAGTCGAAGTGGGCGCTGATCTCCGTACCGGCGTGGGTCGTGCCGCCGTCGAGGCGGATGCCGGAGCCGCCCGGGGAGCGGTAGGCGCTGATCTGGCCGGTGTCGGGGCGGAAGCCGTTCGCCGGGTCCTCGGTGGTGATGCGGCACTGGAGGGCCGCGCCGTGCAGGGTGAGGGTCTCCTGGGAGAGTCCGAGGTCGGCGAGGGTCTCGCCGGACGCGATGCGCAGCTGGGACTGGACCAGGTCGACGTCGGTCACCTCCTCGGTGACCGTGTGCTCGACCTGGATGCGCGGGTTCATCTCGATGAAGACGTGGTTGCCCTCGCGGTCGACGAGGAACTCGACGGTGCCGGCGTTGCGGTAGCCGATCTCGCGGGCGAAGCGGACCGCGTCGGCGCAGATGCGCTCGCGCAGGGCGGGGTCGAGGTTGGGCGCGGGGGCGAGTTCGATGACCTTCTGGTGGCGGCGCTGCACCGAGCAGTCCCGCTCGAAGAGGTGGATGACGTTGCCCTCGCCGTCGGCGAGGATCTGCACCTCGATGTGGCGGGGCTCGACGACGGCCTTCTCCAGGAAGACGGTGGAGTCGCCGAACGCGGAGGCCGCCTCGCGGGCCGCCGCCTCGATGGACTCGCGCAGCTGTGCCGGGTCCTCCACGCGTCGCATACCGCGCCCGCCGCCGCCCGCGACGGCCTTCACGAACACCGGGAACCCGACGTCCTCGGCGGCGCGTACCAGCTCGTCCACGTCGGTGGAGGGCGCGGAGGAGCCGAGGACCGGTACGCCGGCCGCGCGGGCCGCGGCCACGGCGCGGGCCTTGTTGCCGGTCAGCTCAAGGGTGTCGGCGTCGGGTCCGACGAAGGTGATGCCGGCGTCCTCGCAGGCCTTGGCCAGCTCCGGGTTCTCGGAGAGGAAGCCGTAGCCGGGGTAGACGGCGTCGGCGCCGGCCCGCTGTGCCGCGCGTACGATCTCGTCCACCGAGAGGTAGGCGCGCACCGGATGCCCCGGTTCGCCGATCTCGTAGGCCTCGTCCGCCTTGAGCCGGTGCAGCGAGTTGCGGTCCTCGTGCGGGAACACGGCGACGGTGCGAGCGCCCAGCTCGTAGCCGGCGCGGAACGCACGAATCGCGATCTCGCCTCGGTTGGCGACCAGTACCTTGCGGAACATCCTGGATCCCTTCGCGGCCTGCCGGTGACGAGGACCATGGTGTCGGTGACGCCCCGGTCACGCCATGTGAGCCGAGCCACTTCCCGGGCCGCCCCAGGGGTCGCGCCGCCCGCCGGGGCGGTCCTCGGGGGCGGGCTGTCCGGCGCGGTGGGGTGCGTGACGCACACAAGGGTTCCCGCGCGGTGCCGGAACATGCGTCCGCGCCCACGCCCGGACCTGCCCGTACACCCGCACCCGGGCCTGCCCGTACACCCACGCCCGGACCTGCCGGTACACCCACGCCCAGATACGCCCGTACATCCGCACCCGGGCCTGCCCGCCGACCGGCGCCCCGGGCCCTCGCACCGGTCCGGCCGTCGCCGGGCCGCTCCGGCAGCCCAAGGCCGGGACCCGGGGTCGGGACCCGGGGTCGGGATGCCACGCATCCCACCTCAGAACCGCCCCGCGGGCCGACCCACCCGCAGTCCGGCTGCCCGAGTCCGCAGCTCACACCGCTGCCGCCCTGGTCGGCGCGTGGCAGGGGCAGGGTGGGCGGGCGGCGCCCGCCGGGGTGGGCCGCGGTTCCGCCGCCGCTTCCTCCACGCCCCGCAGGAGCTCCGTCAGATCGGCGGGGCCGAGGTGGCGTCCGCGGACCACCACACCGTCGATGCGGCGGGTGTTGCGGATGTCGTCCAGCGGGTTGGCTCCGAGCACCACGAGGTCGGCGGTGTGGCCCGGGGCCACGCGTCCGGAGCGGGTGCCGAGGTAGCGGGCCGGTTCGGCGGTCGCGGCGTGCAGCGCGGCCATGGGTGTGAGCCCGGCGTCCACCAGGAGCCGCAGTTCGTCGTGGACGGCGAAGCCGGGGAACACACCGGGCGTGGCCACGTCCGTACCGACCATGAGCGGTACGCCGGCCCGGTTCATGGCGCTCACGAGGCGCAGCCGGTACTCGAACAGCGCCGCCCACTCGGCGTCCTCGGCCACGGAACGCTGCTTGAGGTACAGCTCGTCCAGGGCGTAGTCCATGCCCGACCGCGAGGCCGCGGGGAGGTAGCGGCGCCGTGGGTCGTCGCGGTCCAGCGTGCGGGCGAGGTCCAGCCCCCGGTGCATGATCAGGGTGGGCACCTGGCGGGTCCCGTGGCTCGCCAGCCGGTCGAACACGGTGCCCGCCCTGTCGGGGTCGTAGGTGCGCGCGGCGATCCATTCGACGGGGTGGATGCGTTCGAACCAGCCGCTGTAGTCGCCCTGGGCGAGCCGGATCCGGGCGATCTCGCGCCGCGCCCACGCCTCCTTGCTGGAGGTCGCGAAGAACGTCCAGAACAGGTGCTCGAAGCTGCGCTGCCCGAGGCGTGCCGCCTCAAGGAGGGACACCTCGTCGGGGCAGTGCCCGGCGAACGGCACACCCAGCCGCCGGGTCTCGTCCGCGATCGCGGTGAGCGCCTCGCGCGGCAGCCGTGAGTACACCTTGACGAAGTCGGCGCCGCGCCGGATCTCCTCGCGGACCGCGCGCCGGGCCCCGGCCGCGTCGGCCACCTCGACGATGTCCAGGACGGCCGGGTCCCAGATGGAGGGGGCGCCGTCGACGAGCCGGCTGCTGATCGTCCAGCGCGGGCCGAGCAGTTCACCGGCCTCGATCCGCCGCCGCCAGTCGAAGACCTGGTCGCCGCCGGCCATCTCCCGCACGGTGGTGACCCCGTTGGCCACGTGCAGCGCGGGGTCGATCCGGTCCATGACGCTGTGCACATGCATGTCGGACAGCCCCGGGATCACGTATCTGCCCCGCAGGTCGACCGCCCGCACCCCGGCGGGGACCCGGCCCTCGCCGGAGGCGTGCACGGCCTCGATGCGGTCGCCCCGCACCAGTACGGTCATGTCGTGCCGGACCCGGGCGGTGTGCGGGTCGATCACCGTCACATGGGTGAGCGCGACCCCGTGCCCGCCCTGCCCGGACCGCCCGTCCTGCCCGGCCGGTCCGCTCCGCCCGGTCGCCGCTCCGCTGCCCGCCGGGGTGTCCACCGCCGCGGCCCGTGCGACGGACGCTCCACCGGCGACGGCGCCGGCCCCGGTCGCGACACCGGCCGCCGCTCCGGCGGCGAGAATTCCTCGTCGAGAGACATGTGATGTCATGCCTTCAACTCTGCGGGGACCGGCCCTGGTTGACACTGGGCCTATCTCGCCGAAAGCGGGTGGACCTAACTCCACCGCCCCGGTGCACCCAGTGATCGCCGATCACGAACCCCACCCGCGCCGGAGGCCGGCAGACGTGGTCGGGCACCCGGCGTGTGTCACGGTCCGATCCCGCCACCGAGAGTGTTGCAGCCTCGTGAAAGGAGCCCGGCGCGCCTTGACCGGCCCGCCGGGCGGTCCGCAAGCTCGGGAGCATGCCCGCGACGTTCCCTCACCCTCCGCGTCTGCCGCGGCCCGACGGCGAGCCGGGCCGCCGGCTCGCTCCGGCCGCGTGTCCGGGTCCCTGACGCGCCGTCTTCGGCGCATCGCGCGCGATGACGCCGTGCGCCGGACGTGGTGAGGAACTCCGGCCGCTGCGGGAAGTCCTGAGCGCGCGCCCCGTGCCCGCTCCCCTCGAAAGGCTTCTCCATGACCTCCGTCGCCCCTGCCCCCGTGGACAACCCCGTCACGCCCGCCCCGCTCCGTGTCGAGCGGATCGGCGGGCGTATCGGCGCCGTGCTCTCCGGGGTCCGGCTGGGCGGTGACCTCGACGACACGACCGTCGCCGCGATCCGGGCCGCCCTCCTCGAACACAAGGTCGTCTTCTTCCGCGACCAGCACCACCTGGACGCCGGGTCCCACGAGGCGTTCGGCCGGCGGCTCGGTGAACTGGTCGCGCACCCGACCGTGCCGTCCGTGGACGGCCGCTACGCCCTCGGCATCGACAACGACCACGGCGGGCGCGCCAACCAGTGGCACACCGACGTCACCTTCGTCCCGGCGTACCCCGCCTTCTCCATCCTGCGCGCCGAGGTCGTCCCGCCCTACGGCGGCAACACCCTGTGGGCCAACACGGCCGCGGCCTACGCCGAACTGCCGGAGCCGCTGCGGGTGCTGGCGGACGGCCTGCGCGGGGTGCACACCAACGACTACGACTACGCCGCCACCCGGCCGGGCGCGGTCTCCGCCGAACTGGAGCAGCACCGCGAGGTGTTCACCTCGACCAAGTTCCAGACCGAGCACCCGGTGGTCCGCGTGCACCCGGAGACCGGCGAACGCACCCTGGTCCTGGGCAACTTCGCCCAGCGGCTCACCGGATTCAACGGCGCCGACTCGCGCGCGCTGATCGGCGTCCTCCAGTCGCACGTGGAGCGCCCGGAGAACACCGTGCGCTGGCAGTGGCGCGCCGGCGACGTGGCGATCTGGGACAACCGGGCGACCCAGCACTACGGCGTCGACGACTCCGACGACCACGAGCGCACCCTGCGCCGCATCACCGTCGACGGCGATGTGCCGGTGGGCGTCGACGGCCGCCGCTCGGTGCTGCTGTCACCGGAGTCGGTACCGGAGCCGGGGTACGGCATCGCGTCGGGCGCGTCGACGGACGGCACGGTCGCGGAGGCGGCCTGACCCGGCCGCCCGAGACAGGGCCCGCCCGGCACCCGGCGGGGAAGGGCGACAGGCGGGATCGCGGCACAACGCGGCGGATCACCACGTATCGGCCGCCGCTCCGCCGCCCTAGGTTCACCCCATGGCAGAGATCAGCTACCGCGCGGCCGACGGCTGCGCCCTGTACGCCACCGTCGTCGGCGCGGGCCCGGCCCTTGTCCTCCTGCACGCCGGGGGCCCGGACCGCAGGAGCATGCTTCCGCTGGCCGGGCGGCTCGCCGACCGGAGCACGGTCGTCCTGCCCGACCTGCGCGGCTACGGCCGTTCGGTCTGCCGGGACCCGGCCCGCCACACGTGGGCGCGGTACGCGTCGGACGTCGTCGACCTCATGGACCACCTGGGCCTGTCCGGCGCCGTGCTCGCGGGAGCGGGCCTGGGTTCGACGATCTCGCTGCGGGCGGCGGCCGCGTGTCCGGAGCGGGTGCGGGCCGCCGCGCTGATCGGTGTCGAGGACATCGAGGACGACGCGGCGAAGGAGGCCGAGACCCGCTATCTCGACGAGTTCGCGGCGCGGGTGGCGGCCGACGGCATCGAGGCGGGCTGGGAGCCCCTCCTCGACGCCTTCCCGCCGCTCGTGGGGGTGATGGTGCGGGACGCGATCCCGCGCTCGGATCCCGCGAGCATCGTGGCCGCTGCGGCCATCGGCCGGGACCGCTCCTTCCGGAGCGTCGGTGAACTCGCCACGATCGGCGCCCCGGTGCTGGTCTTCCCCGGCACCGACCCGCGCCACCCGACGGCGCTCGCCGAGGAGGTCGCGCGGACCCTGCCCCGCGGCCGGCTCGCGTCGGTCCCGATCGGCGGCACGCTGCACACCGCCGAGGACCTCGCCGACGCGGTGGCGCCCGCCGTCCGCGCGTTCCTGGACTCCACCGGGAACTGAGCCCCCGTACGGGTCAGGCGCCCGGCCCGGCGGTCACCGCGTACCGGATCCCGCCCAGCACATGCCCGAGGAACCCCGGCTCGGCGAACGACTCCTTGGTGTGGCCGCCGCCCGTGTAGAAGGCCCGCCCGCCCTCGTACGTCCGGCACCAGGCGATCGGATGGTCCTGGCCCATCGTGCCGCCCTCGTACGAGGCCTCGTCGAGGGTGGCGAGGACATGGACCCGGCCGCGTGGATTGGTGCGGAAGTTGTACCACTCGTCGACCCGCGGCCAGCCGTCGCCGAGATGCTCGGTCGCCGGGTGCGTACGGTCCTCGATCCTGACGGTGGCCTTCTGGACGGCCGGGTGCGAGTCGAAGTAGGCGCCGACGAGTTCGCCGTAGAACGGCCAGTCGTGGCCGGTGTCGGCGGCGGCGTGCACACCGACGTAGCCGCCGCCGGCCCGGATGTACCCCTCGAACGCGGCCCGTTGGGGCTCGTCCAGGACGTCGCCGGTGGTCGAGAGGAACACGACGGCGCCGTAGCGGGCGAGGTTGCCCGGGGTGAACGCGCCCGCGTGTTCCGTGGTGTCGACGGTGAAGTCGTTGTCGGCACCGAGCCGTTGGACGGCGGCGATGCCCGCGGGGATGGAGTCGTGGCGGAAGCCGGCGGTCTTGGAGAAGACCAGGACGTGCGGGGCCTCGGCGGGCACGGCGACCTCCGGGTGGTTCGAGTGGGCGGTGCTGAAAGTAAAGCCACTTAACAAATTCGTCAAGAGGCCGCACCACAACACAACGGTGAAGAAAGCGCGCCTTCGCCCGCCCCAACCGCCACTCTCGTCCGGCACCTTGACCCGCTCGGGCCTGCGCTCTTAATTTGTCCACCGACTCGACAAATTCACCCGGCCGAGTGCCAGGACGTCTCCGCAGCGGGGCGGCCGGCCCGGCGGGACCGTGGACGACGGTCCCGCCGGGAGCCCGAGGAGCCCGGCCGGGGCCCGCAGTACGGCGCCACCCGGGAACGCAGACCGCGGACCTTTATGCCCGTCGATATGAGGTGCCCATGCCACAGACACCTGTCTTCCGACGCTCGACCCGCCGTTTGAGAACCACCGCCGCGCGGATCGTCGCGGCCGTCGTCGCCCTGCTGCTGGTGACCGCGGGAGCGGCGGCGGCCCAGCCGGCCGAGCAGAAGTCCAAGCGCTTCGACGCCCTTGTGTTCAGCAAGACGGCCGGCTACCGGCACGGCGCGATCCCCGCCGGTATCACCGCCATCCAGAAGCTCGGCAAGAAGAACAACTTCTCCGTCACCGCGACCGAGGACGCCGCCGCCTTCACCGACGAGACCCTCGCCCAGTACGAGGTCGTGATCTTCCTCTCGACCACCGGTGACGTGCTCGACACGGACCAGCAGGGCGCGTTCGAGCGCTACATCGCCGCGGGCGGCGGCTACGCGGGCGTGCACGCCGCGTCCGACACCGAGTACGACTGGTCCTGGTACGGCGATCTGGTGGGCGCCTACTTCAAGAGCCACCCCGCACCGCAGACCGCGACGGTCAAGGTCGAGGACCCCGCGCACCCGTCCACGGCCAAACTGCCCGTGCAGTGGGAGCGTTTCGACGAGTGGTACGACTTCCGCGCCGACCCGCACGGTGACGTGCACGTCCTCGCGTCCCTCGACGAGGGCTCGTACACCGGCGGCACGATGGGCACCGAGCACCCGATCTCCTGGTGCCAGAACTACGAGGGCGGCCGGTCCTGGTACACCGGCATGGGCCACGAGACCGCCTCCTACCAGGAGCCGCAGTTCCTGTCGCATCTACTCGGCGGCATCCGGACGGCCGCGGGCGCCGTGGCCGCCGACTGCACCGCGACACTGAGCACCGGCTTCCAGAAGGTGCCGCTCGACGAGAACACCAGCAACCCGATGGAGCTCTCGATCTCCGAGGACGGCCGGGTCTTCTACATCGACCGGGGCGGCGAGGTCCGGGTGATCCGCACCGACGGGACCGTGGTCACCGCGGGCACCCTGGACGTCTACACCGGCCAGGAGTTCGGCCTGCTCGGCATCGCGCTCGACCCGGACTTCGCGAAGAACAACTGGGTGTACCTCTACTACTCCCCCGCCGGCACCGAGGCCGTCGACCGTGTCTCCCGGTTCACCGTGCAGGCCGACGACACCCTCGACCCCGCCAGCGAGAAGGTACTGCTCAAGGTGGACGTCCAGCGCCAGGAGTGCTGCCACGCGGGCGGCGCCCTGGAGTTCGACGGTGACGGCAACCTGTACATCGCCACGGGTGACAACTCCAACCCGTTCGCGTCCGACGGCTACGCGCCGATCGACGAGCGCGCGGGCCGCAAGGCGTGGGACGCCCAGTCCACCTCCGCCAACAGCGCGGTCCTGAACGGCAAGGTGCTGCGGATCAAGCCGCGCAACAACGGCACCTACTCCGTACCGAAGGGCAACCTGTTCAAGCCGGGCACCGCCAAGACCCGTCCCGAGATCTACGCGATGGGCTTCCGCAACCCGTTCCGCATCGGCATCGACCCGGCGACCGACAACGTCTTCGTCGCCGACTACGGTCCCGACGCGGGCAGTGTGAGCACCACCCGCGGCCCCGACGGGCGCGTCGAGTGGAACATCGTCGACAAGCCGGGCTTCTACGGCTGGCCGTACTGTGTCGGCGCCAACACCCCTTACAACGACTACGACTTCGCGACCACCACCGCGGGTGAGACCTTCGACTGCGCGGCGCCGGTCAACGACTCGCCGAACAACACCGGCGTGACCCGGCTGCCCGCGGCCCAGCCCGCCGAGCTGTGGATGGGCAAGTCGACGTCCGGCTCACCGGAGATCGGCCCCAGCGGCGCGCCGCTCACCAGCGGGGCGTACGACTACGACGCCCGGCTCGACTCCGAGGTCAAGTGGCCCGCGTACTACGACGGCAAGGCGATCTACGCCGACTGGAACAACGGGCGGCTCTTCTCGGTCCAGCCGGACAAGAAGCGCACCGGTGTGGCCGACGTCAACGCCCTGCTCACGGCGATCGACTTCACCCGTCCGCACGCCATGCAGTTCGGTCCCGACGGAGCGCTGTACGTCATCGACTGGGGCAGCGGCTTCGGCGGCAACAACGCCGACTCGGGCGTCTACCGTGTGGACTACGTGCAGGGCAACCGGTCGCCGATCGCCCGGTTCGAGCCCGACAAGAGCTCGGGTCCGACGCCGCTGGAGGTCACGTTCGACTCCGCCGACTCCTACGACCCCGACGGCACGCCGATCTCGTACTCCTGGGACTTCGACGGCAACGGGACGCAGGACAGCACCGAGCGGAACCCCAGCCACACCTACACCCAGGCCGGGCGGTTCACGGCCCAGCTGACCGTCACCGATCCCGACGGGCGCACGGCGGTGGCCGGTGTCGACATCACGGCCGGCAACAGCGCGCCGACGATCGAGGTCGGCGCGCCGGTCGACGGCGGGCTGTTCACGTTCGGCGACACCATCGCGTACGAGGTCTCGGTGACCGACCCGGAGGACGGGCCGGTCGACTGCCAGGAGGTCATCGTCCAGCCGGGACTCGGCCATGACGACCACTCGCACGGCTACGAGCAGTACCGGGGCTGCTCGGGCACGTTCGAGCTGCCCGGCGACGCGGGGCACACCGGCGCCAACGTCTTCGGCACGGTCACCGTCACCTACACCGACCACGGGGCCGGCGAGGTACCGGCGCTGACCACGCAGGAGGTGCTGGTCCTCCAGACCAAGCACCGCCAGGCCGAGCACTACGACACCACCGGACGCGTGGCGTCGGCACCGCCCGGCGGCGACGTCGGCGTGGGCACCGAGACCACCGGGGACTCCGCGGGCGGCGGCCAGAACATCGGCTGGATCGACAACGGCGACTACTGGTCGTGGGACCCGGTCAACCTCACCAACATCGACGAGATCAGTCTGCGGGCCGCGTCACCGACCGTCGGCGCCACCGTCGAGGTGCGCACCGGCAGCCCGGAAGGACCGGCCGTCGCGACCATCCGGGTCACACCCACGGCGGGCTGGCAGACCTACCAGGAGTTCAGGGCGCCGGTGAGCGGTGCGTCCGCCACGACGAGCGGGCCGCTGTACTTCGTCAAGACGACCGGTGAACTCAACGTCAACTGGGTCGACTTCATCGGTCGGGGCGTCACGGAGGGAGCGCGGTGACACCGGAACGCGTCTCCCGGCGGGTCTTCATCGCGGGCGCCGCGGCGCTCGGCGCGACCCCGCTGACGACCGCGCACGCCGACGCCGCTCGCGGCGTCGGCCCCGCGGCCGGCGCCGGCCTGACCCTCTGGTACGACGAACCCGCCACCGCGTGGGAGTCCCAGTCGCTGCCGCTCGGCAACGGGGCCCTGGGGCTGTGCTTCTTCGGCGGCACCGGCAGGGAACAGCTCCAGTTCAACGAGAAGACGCTGTGGACCGGAGGTCCGGGCGCCCCGGGCTACAACTTCGGCAACTGGACCTCCCCACGTCCCGGCGCGCTCGACGAGGTGCAGCGGCGCATCCGGGACGAGTCGCGGGCCACGCCGGAGTGGGTCGCCGAGAAGCTGGGCCAGCCGAAGACCAACTTCGGCTCGTACAACACCTTCGGCGACATCTGGATCCAGCAGGCCCGCGATCCGGCGGGCGCGACCGGCTACCGGCGCCACCTCGACATCGCACAGGCCGTCGGCGGCGTCAGCTACACCTGGGACGGGGCGACCTACACCCGGGAGTACTTCGCGTCGGCCGCCGACAAGGTGGCCGTGGCCCGGCTGTCGGCGGACCGGCCGGGGCGGATCTCGATCACCGTCTCGGTCGCCGCGCCCGACAACCGCTCCAAGGACCTGCGCGCGAGCGGCGGCCGCATCACCCTGTCGGGCACGCTGACCAACAACGGCCTGCGCTACGAGTCCCAGCTCCAGGTCCTCCACCAGGGCGGCACCCGCACCGACAACGCGGACGGCTCGGTCACCGTGTCCGGCGCGGACACCGTGACGCTGGTCCTTGCGGCGGCGACCGACTACTCGGTCAGGTATCCGGAGTACCGGACGGGCACCGACCCGCACGGACCCGTCACGGCCCGCGTCGACGCGGCGGCACGCAAGGGCCACACCGCCCTGCGCGCCGCCCATGTCGCGGACTACCGGCGGCTGTTCGACCGGGTGCGGCTCGACGTCGGCCAGCAGGACCCCGGCGTCCCCACGGACGCCGTGCTGGCCGCGTACCGCGACGGGTCGCTGAGCGAGGCCGGCCGCAAGTCCCTGGAGGTGCTGTTCTTCCAGTACGGCCGGTATCTGCTCATCGCGTCCTCGCGGGCCGGTTCCCTGCCGGCGAACCTCCAGGGTGTGTGGAACAACGTCACGAACCCGCCCTGGGACGCCGACTACCACGTCAACATCAACCTCCAGATGAACTACTGGCCCGCCGAGACGACGAACCTGTCGGAGACGACGGGCCCGTTGTTCGACTACATCGAGTCGATGGTGCCGCCGGGCGAGGTCACGGCCCGGGAGATCTACGGCAACCGCGGCTGGGTGGTGCACAACGAGACCAACCCGTACGGCTTCACGGGACTCCACACCTACGCGTGGTCGTTCTTCTTCCCGGAGGCCGGGGCCTGGCTCGCCCAGCACGCCTACGAGCACTACCTGTTCACCGGCGACACGGCGTTCCTGCGGAACCGGGCCTATCCGGTGATGAAGGGGCTGGCGCGGTTCTGGATGGACGAGCTGGTGGTCGACCCGCGGGACGGCAGGCTCGTGGTGACCCCCAGCTACTCGCCGGAGCAGGGCGACTTCTCGGCGGGCGCGTCGATGTCCCAGCAGATCGTGTGGGACCTGCTCACCAACACGGAGGCGGCGGCGCGGCGACTCGGCGACGGCGGCTTCGCGGACGAGGTGTCCGGCACCCTCGCGCGGCTCGATCCGGGGCTGCGCATCGGCTCCTGGGGCCAGTTGCAGGAGTGGAAGGAGGACTGGGACCACCCGGAGAACGAACACCGGCACGTCTCGCACCTGTTCGCCGTCCATCCCGGGCGGCAGGTGACACCCCGGGACGATCCCGGGTACATCGCCGCCGCGCGGGTCTCGCTGACCGCGCGCGGTGACGGCGGGACCGGCTGGAGCAAGGCCTGGAAGATCAACTTCTGGGCGCGGCTGCTCGACGGCGACCACGCGCATCTGATGCTGTCCGAGCAGCTGAAGAACAGCACGCTGGCCAACCTGTGGGACACGCATCCGCCGTTCCAGATCGACGGCAACTTCGGGGCCACCGCGGGTGTCGCCGAGATGCTGGTGCAGAGCCACGGCGGCGGAGTCGATCTGCTGCCCGCGCTGCCCGCGTTCTGGAACACCGGCTCCGTGCGCGGCCTGAAGGCGCGCGGCGATGTCACCGTCGACATCGAGTGGGCGGACGGCAAGCCCGTGCGGACCCTGCTGCGTGCGGGCCGTACCGGCGAACTGACCGTGCGCAACGCGCTGTTCGCGGGTACCCACCGGGTGCGCGACACCTCCGGCGGCAGGCGGCCGGACGTCCGGCGGGACGGGGAGGCGCTCACGTTCCTCGCCCGTGCCGGGCACACATACGAGGTGACCCCCGGTCGCTGACCGGGACCGGGACCTCGGCACAGAGGCGCCGCGGCTGCGAGGGCAGCCGCGGCGCCGTGCTGTGGGTGTCCGGGTCAGGGTGTGAAGCGGGCCGTGACCGTCAGGTTCTCGTTCACCGTGAGGGTGAGGCCGGGTTCCTGTCCGGCGTCGGCACCGTTGACGGTCCAGCCGGCGAAGCGCTGTCCTTCGGCGGGTTCCGCGGACACGGTGACGACACTGCCCTTCTCGTACTTTCCTGGCTCCGTCTCGTTGCCTCCGATCGTGACGGTGCCCGCGCCGGCCGGGTCCGCGGTGGCGGTGACCGACTGCTGGACCATGTTGATCGCCATGACGTTCACCAGTCGGGCGGGCCCGCTGAGGGTGGCGCCGTTGTAGCGCATGACGTTGACGGCGGTGACGTCGGCTTCGGGCCCTGCCCGGACGGTGTGTCCGTCGGCGCCGAGGTTGTCCGTTCCCAGGTTGAACGCCGTGACCTCGCCGGACTCGACGACCACTCCGTCGTGGAAGCCGTAGCCGAAGACGTCGAACAGGGTCAGGTCGGTGGCCCCGTCGACGCTCACGATCTCCGCCTGCTCGCGCATCGGGTCGTCGATGACCTGCGGGAAGATGTTCTTCTCCTGCACCCAGTCCGGCAGTGCGTAGCCGATCCGGGAGACCGCGTTGCCGTTGGAGAGCACACCCTCGATCCGGCCGCCGTCGCTCCGGCCGACGTTGATGCCGTTCTGGAAGTAGGCGCCGGCGAGCTTGCGGACGGTGAAGCCGTCGTTTCGGTGGGTGGCCATGTCGACGGCGTTCCAGGCGTTCGGCAGCCCGATGTCCATGACGTAGGTGCCGCTGCCGTTGCCGCGGATCGTGTACGGGTAGGGCTGGAGGCCCTCCTCCGCCGCCGGGTTGTTCTCCGGGTAGAAGACCCGCAGTCCCCGTACGCCCGCTCCGTCGCCGTCGAGGGTGACGAGCGCGGTGGCGGTGTCGGGGTGGGCGGTGCCGCGGCCCTCGTAGGCCCACAGGACGGTGCCCGCGCTGGCGCCGAGCAGATCGCGGTTGGGTACGGCGGAGGCGCCGCGCAGTTCGACGCCCTCGGGGACGTTCAGGTGGCCGTCGATCCGGTACCAGCCGGCGGGCAGGTAGACGATCCCGCCGCCGGCGGCACCGGCCCGGTCCAGGGCGCGCTGGACGGCCCTGGTGGCGTCCCGCTGCGGCTGGACGCCGTTGGTGCGCGGCGCCTTGTACGGGGCGTCGGTGACGTCGTACAGGGTGGCGCGGGCCGGCTTGGGCAGGGGCTCCTGTTCGTAGGCCGGGACCTCGCCGGAGAGGCGGTGGACGGTGCCCTCGGTGCGGCCGACGAGCTTGGTGTCGGTGACCTTCACATAGGCCTGGGAGCCGTTGCTGACGGCGGCCTCGCTGCCCTCCAGGGTGCTGGACGCGAACGACAGGCCCCAGCGGGAGTCGAAGGCCTCCGCGCGCAGCGCGATGTCGGTGCGGCGGACGTCGGCCTCGACGAAGCTGCCGGTGAAGGCGGCACGCTGGCCGGGCACGATGTGGATGCCGACGCGGTAGTCGGCAAGGCTGATCCGGTAGAACTGGTCCCATTCCAGGTCGCCGAGGACCAGTCCGGTGCCGTGGGCACGGGTGTAGGTGTCGAGGGCGTCGCGGGCGGGCGGGCGGTAGGCGGACGGGGCCTTGGCCCAGTAGGAGTTGGACAGGGTGATGTTCTCCCAGGTGCCGACGTCGGCTCCGTTGTAGGCGCGCACCCCCTCGAAGAGGACCGTGCCCTTGATGTTGCGCAGGGACGCCGACTCGTGCACCTGCCCCGAACTCGCGCTCTCACCGCGGTCGTTGCGGTAGGTGCTGACGCCGATGCCGCGGTAGGAGTTGAGCATGGTGATGTCGGAGACGGTGCTCATCATGTAGTTCTCGTTGCCGATCCAGGCCCGGCCGGGGATCTCGAACGTGTAGTTGTACGGCACCGGGTCCGTGGCGCTCTGGCGCGGGTAGTACGTGGTGAGCCCGACGACGCCGGCGCTGCCGCCGACGCGGAACAGGGCGGGGCTGTCGTCGCCGGAGGGGAGGTCGGCAAAGACCACGGTGCCGTAGCCGCCGGAGCCGCGGTCGGGGTCGCGGTGGTCGCCGCGCAGGGTGCAGAAGGAGTGGACCTCCAGGGTGTCGGTGACGCGGTAGGTGCCCGCGGGCAGCCACACGGTGCCGCCGCCGGCGTCCTGGCAGTCGTAGAGCGCGCGCTGGATCGCCTTGGTGGCGTCCTTCCTGCCGCTCGCGTCGGCGCCGTAGTCCCGGGCGTCGAAGTCGGCGACGACCGGTGCGTCGGTCGGGTACCGGGTCCTGACCACCTCGGCGTCGCCCGCGACGGCGCGCAGTTCACGGATCTCGAACTCGCCGACGGCGAAGGTCTTCCCGCCTTCCGCGTACCCGGTCAGCGACAGCCGCACATAGCGGGCGGTCGTGGTGTCGAAGCGGGTGCGGAACTCCTTGTTGTCGCCGCCGCCCGCTCTGGCGACGGTGGTGAAGCGGCGGCCGTCGCGGGAGACCTGGACGGCGTAGGAGGCGGCGTAGCGCGAGGCCCAGTGGACACGCACCTCGTTGACGGACCGGGCGGAGCCGAGGTCGGCCTGGAGCCACTCCCCCGTGCCGGTGTCGCCGCTGGTCCAGGTGGTGCCGGTGTCGCTGTCGGCGGCGCGGGCCGCGGTGCCGGAGGCGCTGCTCGCGGTGAGTGAGGCGCGCCGGGCGAGGTTGGTGTCGACGGCGGCGCCGCGGAAGGCCCGGAGCGCGTCGTCGAGGGTGTGCAGGGCCTGCCGCAGCTCCTCCTCGGTGGCGTCCTCGCGTCCCGCGACCTCCTTGGCGGCGTCGATCGCCGCGGCGAGCCCGTCCTTGGCGCCCGCCGGGTACTGGCCGTCGCGGGTGCCCTCACGGGCGGCGTGCAGGGCGAGCCCGGCGTCGTCGATCAGGTTCTCCAGGCCCTGGGCGGGCTTGAGTTCACCCGGTGCGACGGCGATCCGGACGGCGGCGACCTTCAGCTCGGTCGCGGAACCGTCGTTGTGGATGCGGAAGTCGGCGCCGTTGGACCGGTTGGTCATGATCGCGTCGTCGAGGGCGAAGGTGTGGGTCTTCCAGGTGCCGGTGTCGCCGTAGGTGAAGACGTCGGACGGCTTGAACCGGTCGACGAGTTCCTCGCCCGGCGAGTCGTAGTGCAGGGCGATCTTCCCGTTGCCCGAGTCGAGGTAGTCGACGCTGACGAACACCAGCTCGGCGGTGTTGTAGAGGTGGACGTCGTCGACGTTCATGTAGAAGAAGTTCACGCCGGGCGCGGGCGCGGCCCGGTTCGTCTGCCAGTAGCCGCGGCCGTCCTGCTCGCCGGTGACGAGTCCGGTCGAGGAGTCGCCGGCCCGCGGGGCGATGCCGGCGGTCTCCGGTGACGCGCCGAGGGTGGCGGAGGCGCCCACGGAGCCGACCCGCACGGCGGCGATGGTGATGTCCCGCGGGTCGTCGCCGTTGCGCCCGGCCAGACGCAGTACGTCCTTGCCCGCGGAGAGGTCGGCGTCGGTCAGCGCGAAGGCACCGGTCTTCCAGGTGTCGGTCCCGGTGAACCCGAGCACGGCGTCGGTGCCGTCGGCTCCCTGACGCAGTGTCAGTTCGCCTTCGCCGGAGTCCCGGTAGGTGACGCTGACGACCAGGTCGTCGCCGGGCAGCTGTGCCACGTACTCGTCGTCGAGGTCGAAGGTGAGGTACGAGGTGTCGGCGGCGGTGTGGGTCTGCCAGTACGTCCGGCCGTCCAGCTCGCCGGTGCGCAGGCCCTCGGGGTCGGCGCCGGCGGCGGGTCTCACCCCCAGCGCCTTCGGGGTCGGGCCGAGGTCGGCGCCGACGCCGCTGGGGTACATGGACGGGGCCGCGGCCGCCCGCGCGAGGGGCGCGGGCGCCCACAGGGTCACCGCGGTCAGTACGGCCGTCAGCAGGATGACGGCGCGGCTCAGTGCTCTTCGCCGTACGGAGGGATGGGACAACACAGGCGTCCTCCTGGTCTGTGGAGTCGTGTGACGCGTCCGGTCGGGGTGGAGCTGCGTGGTGCGTCCTGGACGCGCGGAGCTAGGTCGTACGGGTGCGCCGTGGGGTGAAGCCCAGCAGCCGGGTGCAGGCCGTGCTGTCGAACAGCGAGGCGTGGCCGGGGAGTTCGGCGAGTACGGGCACCTCGGGGAGATGGCGTTCGAGCAGGACGGCGGTGGGTTGCGGCGCCGAGGTGTCCGGGGCGGCGACGTTCACGACGTGGCTGCCGCGCAGTTTCGCGGTCAGCGCGTACCGGACGGTGGTGGCGGCGTCGCGGGTGTCGAGCCAGCCCCACAGGCCGCTGCGGTGCGCGCCGGGGTCCGCGGCGACGTCGGTGAAGTGGCTCTTGAGCCGGGTCCCGGCGCCGGTGAACGGCATCCGCAGACAGACGATGTCGGTGCCCCAGCGGCGGTGTGTGGCGTGCGCGATCTCCTCCAGGACGAGTTTCGACAGCCCGTACGGGTCCTCGACGAGCACGGGGTGCTGTTCGTCGAGGGGCAGGTAGCGGGGTGCGAGGGGGCGCGGGGCCCAGGCGAGGCCGACGGCGGCGAGGCTGGAGGTGGCGACGATCCGGCTCACGCCGGACCGGCCCGCCTCGTCCAGCACGCGGTGCGCGGTGAGGCAGTTGGCCGCGAAAAGGGCGCTGGGGTCGTCGGAGATCGGGTGCGGGATGGCCCCCAGGTGCACCACCGCCTGGACGCCGTCCATCGCGGCGCGCACCACGTCGGGGTCCTGGAGGTCGCCGGTGTGCACCCGGTCGACCCGCGCGTCCTCGACCGGCTCCCGGTCGAGGACGACGAGCCGGTGGCCACGCGCGGCCAGCTCGCTCAGCACGTACCGGCCGACGTGGCCGGCGGCACCGGTGACGAGCACCCGCATCAGCCCTTCACCGCCCCTACCAGGCCGCTGACGAAGTAGCGCTGGAGGAAGAGGAACAGCAGGATCACCGGCACGACCACGATGAGCGAGCCCGCCATCAGGTTGTTGTACTGCGGGATGCTCTCCGAGGCGAGCGTCTGGAGACCCAGGGGCAGGGTGAACTTCGACGAGTCGTTGAGCGAGACCCGGGTCAGCAGGTACTCGTTCCACGTCGGGATCGCCGTCAGCAGCGCGACGGTGATCAGTGCGGGTTTCACCAGCGGCAGGTAGATCCCGACGAAGATACGGAACTCCGAGGCGCCGTCGACGCGTGCGGAGTCCCGCAGTTCGCCGGGGATCGTGGTGAACGCGGCGGTCATCAGCAGGATGGAGAGCGGGGCGCCGCCGTTGACGAAGGGCAGCACCAGCCCCCAGTGGGTGCCGAGCAGGCCGAGATCGCTCTCCAGGAGCACCAGCGGCAGCATCACGGTCACGCCGGGCACGAAGAGCAGGGCCATGAACATCCGGGACAGCGCCTTGCGGCCCTTGAAGCGCAGCACGGCGAAGGCGTAGCCGGCGGCCGCGTACACCGCCAGTGTCAGCACCACCGTGTAGAGGGTGACCAGGACGCTGTTGAGGAAGTAGTCGAAGAAGTTGAGCCGGTTCCAGGTCTCCGTGAGGGTGGCGAGGGTCGGGTTGTCGGGGACGAGGTGGCCGCCCCGCACCACTTCGACCGAGTCCTTGAAGGCGGCCGAGACCATCCACAGGAACGGGTAGAGGCTGATGAGCGCGTAGCCGGTCAGCAGCAGCAGAACAAGGGCCCGCGCGGCGGTACGGCCCACTGGGCGCGGCTGCGTCCGGAGCGGCTTGGTCCTCCGGGGTGCGGCCAGGTCGGCGGTGGTCATACGCGGCTCCTCAGTGCTCGCAGGTTGATCAGGGCGAGCACCGTCGCGGCCGCGAAGAGCAGCCAGCCCAGGGCGCTGGCCAGGCCCAGCGTGGGGGCGAGGTTCTTCAGGAAGGCCAGCCGGTAGGTCTCCAGGCCCAGGACGCTGGTGTGGTCGGCGGGTCCGCCGTCGGTCATCACGAGGAAGGTCTGGAAGCCCTGGAGCGACTCACGCAGGTTGAGCAGGACGTTGATGGCGGTCAGCGGCATCAGCAGGGGCCAGACGACGGAGAAGTTGGTGCGCCACCAGCCGGCCCCGTCGAGCTGCGCGGCCTCCAGGACGCTGCGGTCGATGCTCTGAAGTCCGGTCAGGTAGAGGAGCATCGCGACCGGGACGTTGCCCCAGACGATCACCACGATGAGGGTGGCGAGCGCGGTGTCGGGGTTGCCGAGCCAGCCCTGCGGCTCCTGGAGCGATCCCAGACCGAGCGTGCCGAGCAGGGAGTTGATGGCGCCGTCGGGCCGCAGGATGTACTGCCACGCGAAGTAGACGGCGATGCCGCTGGTCACGTAGGGCACGAAGTAGACCGAGCGGAGCACTCCCTGGAACCGCTTGACCTGGTTGAGCAGAATGGCCAGCGGGAACGAGACGGCCACGGTGAGCAGCGGTACGAAGATCATCACCCAGAGGGTGTTGAGCGCCGCCGTGCGTACCAGGGGCGCGTAGATCGGGCTGCGCCACAGCAGGTCGGCGTAGTTGTCGAGGCCGACCCACTCCCAGTTCGGGGCGTAGCCGTTCCAGGTGGCGAAGCTGAGCGCGAAGCCGTAGCCGATGGTGTACAGGCCCATGACGGCGAAGAGCAGCACCGCGGGGGCGACGAAGAGATAACCGGAGACGGCCTCGGTGCGTACGCGCCGGGGGCGGCGCGGGGTCTTGCCCGGGGCCCCGGCCGGGGACCTGCGGCGGATGCCGCGGCCCCCGGAGGGCTCCGACAGTGCGGGGCGGTGTGCGGTGGTCACTATCCGGCCGCCCAGTAGTTGTCCGTGAGCCCGGTGATCTTCTTGCCGGTCTCGGCCGGTGACAGCTTCTTCAGCGGGCTCATGTCGACGAGGATCTTCGCGGCCTTGTCCTGCTCGTAGCCGGGCGGGAAGAAGGCGCGGTTGTTCGGGTCGTAGGTGGTCTCCGGGGTGCCCTCGAACGCCTCCAGGAGCGAGGTGAGGGTGGGGCCGACGATGTCCGAGGCGCCGTCACCCAGTGCGGTGGCCGGCAGATCGGTGGCCGCCTTGGCGAACTTCGCGGCGACCTCCGGCTGGGAGAGGTACTCCATCCACTGCGCGGCCTTGTCGGGCTGCTCGGAGGTGGCGGAGAGGGTGAGGCTGGTCAGGGAGAGCGGGCCGAGCGCCGGGTCGGGCACCGCGCCCTCGGCGTCGCCCGGGAACCCGAAGGCGTGGACGTCGTCGGGGTTCATGCCGTTCTCCTTGAGGAACGACAGGGTGAAGGTGCCGCCGACGAGCCAGGCCGCCTTGCCCTGGGCGAAGGCCTGGTCGGCCTCGTCGATGGTGAGTGCCTGGGCGCCGGGCTTCCAGTACGGGGTGAGCCGGTCGTAGGCCTCCAGTACGGCGGTGCCGTTCGGGGAGGACCAGTTGGCCGCCTTGTCCTCGCCGAAGAGGGCCTCGTAGTCCGCCTTGCCGAGCATGGAGTAGGCGAGGGGCTGCGCGACCCAGGTCAGGCCGGTGTCGGGGACCTTCAGCCCGAGGGACAGGCCGCCGTTCGTGGCGTCCTCGGCCGTGGTCGCCTCCAGCCCGTCGAGGAACTCCTGCCAGGTCGTCGGCGGCTTCTCGACGCCCGCGTCGGCGAGCATCTTCTTGTTCGCGTAGACGATGCCGAACGTGCCGGTGGTGAAGGGGACGCTGAAGCGCTGGTTCTTCTCCACGCCGTAGAACTTGGAGGTCCTGGACTGCGACTCCTTGAACCGCGCGTCGTTGATGAAGCCCGACTCGCGGATGTTCTCCGGGTAGCGGTTGAGCCATTCGTCGCTCACCACGTCGGTGAGTTCGGCCACCACGCCGTTGGCTCCGAAGCCCAGGTCCTCGCCGTCGGAGTGGGTCTCCATCACGTCCGGCAGGTCGCCGGTCTTGGCGGAGGTCTGGATCTTGGTGGCGAAGGCGTCGTCCGGTGTGTACGCCTGGACCTCGACCTTGATACCGGTCTCCGCCTCGAAGTCCTTCGCCGCAGCTTCGAGCCCGGCGACGTGGGACTGCTTGAACGTCCACATCTCCAATGTGTCCGAGTCCCCGGAGTCCGAGGATCCTCCGCACGCGGTGAGGACCAGGGTGGCGGCCGCGGCCACCGCTGCCAGCCGGACGGTCCGGGAATGACGTAGGCGCATCGCCCATACCTCGCTAAGCTTATTCAGGTAGCCGAATGTCGTTGGGTTACCTGAACATAGGGACGTCGTGATATAGCGTCAAGAAGCGCGTCAAAGAAACGTCCTGACCGATCGTCAGAACGCCCGGCACGGGAAGCGGAGGTTCCGGTGGAGTCGGTTGCAGCAGCGACGGGTGAACGAAGGCCCGAGGAGGTCAAGTCCGCGGCGCGGGTGCTGGAGGTCCTGGAGCTGCTCGGCGCGGACGGCGCCAAGCTCTCGCTGGCCGAGCTCGCGGGCGCGATGCGGGTGCCGAAGAGCAGTCTGCACGCGGTCCTGCGGACGATGGAGGCGCGCGGCTGGGTCGACGTCGACGCGCGCGGCACGCTCTACGGGCTGGGCCTGAAGGCGCTGATGACCGGTACCGCCTATCTGGAGGGCGACGACGTGGTGAGCCTGGCGGGTCCGGTGCTCGACGCGCTCGCGGAGGAGACCGGCGAGGCCGTGCACCTGACCCGGCTCTCCGGCGCCGACGTGGTCCACCTGGCCAAGCGCGAGTCCCGGCACGCGTTGCGGATGTACTCCCCCGTCGGCCACCTGGTGCCGGCCCACGCGACGGCGCCCGGCAAGGCGATGCTCGCGCTGTACGAGCCGGGCGAGGTGGACCGGCGGCTCAGCTGGCCGCTGGACCGGCTCACCCCGGACACCGTCACCGACCCCGGTGAACTGGCCGCCCAGCTCGCCGAGGCGCGGCTGCGCGGCTGGGCGCAGGACGACGGGGAGAGCTCACCCGGGGTGCGCTGTGTGGCGGTGGCGCTCGGCACCGAGCGGCACGGCGGCGACGCGGTCAGCTGCTCGGCGCCCAGCAGCCGGATGGACGACCGGCGCACCGAGGAGGTCGCGCTCGCGGTGACGGAGGCCGCGCACTCGCTGCGGACCCTGCTGAAGCGAATCGGCCAGCACTGACCGGACCCGAACGGCGTTGACAGGGCTCACCCGACCTCCATACGTTCCGATAGCCGTACGCCATACGTCTATCCGTACGCTGGAGCTCTCATGGCCGACCGTACCGTCACCCCCGCCCCGCTCGCCCCCGCCCCCTGGGCCGAGGAGCGCGGCGCGAAGATCCGCATCACGGCCGTACGCACCTTCCTCACCTCGCCGCACGGCTGCCCGCACCTGATCGTCCGGGTGGAGACCAACGAGCCCGGACTCTACGGCCTCGGCTGCGCGAGCGACCCGCAGCGCACCCTCGCCGTGCGCACGGTACTCGACGAGTACGTGGCACCGCTGCTGCGCGGCCGCGACCCCGACGACATCGAGGACATCCACCGCCTGCTGCTCAACAGCGCCTACTGGCGCGGCGGTTCGGTCACCGGCAACGCGCTCGGCGGGGTCGACGTGGCCCTGTGGGACCTCAAGGCCAAGCGGCTGGGCGCCCCGCTGCACTCCCTGTTCGGCGGGCGGGTGCGTCACCGGGCCGACGCGTACACCCATGTCGACGGCGCCGACCCGGCGGAGATCGCGGACAAGGTGACGGCGGCCCGGGAGCGCGGTTTCCGGCACGTCCGGGTCCAGATGTCCGTACCCGGCTCGGACACCTATGGCGCGGCCCGCGGCGCCGGCGGCGAACAGGCGGCGCGGGAGCGGCGGGTGCCCTGGGACTCGGCGGCGTATCTGCGGACCGTGCCCGCGGCGCTGGCCCGGATCCGCGCGCTGGCCGGCGACGAGGTGGAACTCCTGCACGACGTGCACGAGCGGCTCGACCCGCGCCAGGCCCGGGAGTTCCTGCGCCGCGTCGAGGAGGCGGGGCTGTACTTCGTGGAGGACCTGCTCGCACCCGAGGACGCCCGGCACTTCGCCCGGCTGCACGCGGCCTCCCCCGTGCCGCTCGCCGTGGGTGAACTCTTCCACGACCCGGCCCAGTTCACGGCCCTGCTCGACGGCCCGGACATCGACTTCGCGCGGGTGCGCGTGCCGACCCTCGGCGGTCTCACCCCGGCCCGCAAGGTGGCCGCGTTCTGCGAACTGCGCGGGGTGCGGCTCGCCCCGCACGGCCCCGCCGACGTCAGCCCGGTCGCCCAGGCGGCGACCCTGGCGCTCGACATCAGCAGCCACGCCTTCGGGGTGCAGGAGGCGGCCACGTTCCGGCCCGCGGTGCACGAGGTGTTCCCCGGGACGGTGGTGGCCGTCGACGGCGGCCTGGCCCCGCACGAGAGGCCGGGCCACGGCGTGGACTTCGACGAGGTGGCCGCCCGGCGCTTCCCGGTTCCCGAGCCGCTGGAGCACGACCGCTGGGCGCTGCTGCGCGCCCCGGACGGAAGTGTGCAGCGGCCGTAACACGCGGGGAATGTCAGGGAATTCTCTGCCATAAATTGCGGCGGCTGTAAATTAATTCACCTGACCGCAGACCAGCGTATTTAACCAACTCCCTTTCACGGCATTCAAAGAGGCCCTTGACTTAGTAACACACGTGGTTTTACATGACCGGCACGAGCTGGACAGGCAGGAAGGCCATCCATGCATGCTCACCAGCAGGCCGGCGAGGAGCGGACAGCCACATTCCTCGACGCGCGGCTGCGGCCCGCGCTCTACCGCCACCGGGTGCCCATGGACATCTCCGCCTGGACCGCGCCGGGCGAGCCGGTTTCCGCACAGGCGGCCCGGCGGGCCGAATACCGGCCGTTCACCGTCGGCGGGGAATGGGGCGCACCCTGGTCCACCACCTGGTTCCGGTTCACCGCGGAAATTCCGGAACGCTGGGCGGGCCGGCGCGTCGAGGCGCTGTTCGACCTCGGCTTCGATCCGGCCCGGGGTCCCGGGGGCCAGGCCGAGGGGTTCGTCCACGACGAGAACGGCAAGCCGCTTCAGGGCCTGCACCCGCACAACCGGTCGATGCTGCTGACGCGTTCGGCCACCGGGCACGAGCCGGTGCGGCTGCTCGTCGAGGCCGCGGCGAACCCGTCGATCATCGCACCCGCGGGCATCGGCACGCATTACGGCGACCCGGTGACCGCGGGCAGCGCGCCGCTGTACCAACTGCGCCGCGCCGACCTGGTGGTGCGCGAGGAGGACGTCTGGCATCTCCTGCACGACATGGAGGTGCTGGAGGAGCTGATGCGGGCGCTGCCCGACGCGCTGCCGCGCCGGCACGAGATCCGGCGCGCCCTGGAGCGCGCCACCGACGCCGTCGACCCGTACGACGTGGCGGGCACCGCCGGTCGCGCCCGGGAGGTCCTCGCGCCGGTGCTGGCCCGCCGCGCCCACGACTCCGCGCACACCGCCGTGGCCGTCGGCCACGCCCACATCGACTCGGCCTGGCTGTGGCCGGTCCGCGAGACGGTACGCAAGTGCGCGCGGACCTTCTCCAATGTCGCCACGCTGGCCGAGGAGTACCCCGAGCTGGTCTTCGCCTGCTCCTCCGCACAGCAGTACGCCTGGATGAAGGAGCACCAGCCGGAGGTCTACGACCGGGTCCGCAAAGCCGTCGCGGCCGGCAACTGGGCGCCGGTGGGCGGCATGTGGGTCGAGGCCGACGGCAATCTGCCCGGCGGCGAGGCGCTCGCCCGGCAGCTCGTGCACGGCCGCCGCTTCTTCCGCGACGAACTGGGCGTCGACACGGACGGCATCTGGCTGCCGGACTCCTTCGGCTACACGGCCGCCTATCCGCAGCTGGCCGCGCTCGCCGGGGCCCGCTGGTTCCTCACCCAGAAGCTGTCGTGGAACGACACCAACCGGCTGCCGCACCACACTTTCTGGTGGGAGGGCATCGACGGCACCCGGATCTTCACGCACTTCCCGCCGGTCGACTCCTACAACGCGGAGCTGACCGGCGCCGAACTCGCCCACGCCGTCGCCAACTACGCGGACAAGGGCGGCGGCACCCGCTCCCTCGTGCCGTTCGGACACGGCGACGGGGGCGGCGGACCCACCGCCGCGATGATGGAGCGGGCACGCCGGCTCGCCGATCTGGAGGGCTCGCCGAAGGTCGAGATCCAGCACCCGTCGGTCTTCTTCCAGCAGGCGCGGGCGGAGTATCCGGACGCGCCGGTGTGGCGCGGCGAGCTGTACCTGGAGACGCATCGCGGCACGTACACCAGCCAGGCCCGCACCAAGCGCGGCAACCGGCGCAGCGAATCGTTACTGCGAGAGGCCGAGCTGTGGGCGGCGACCGCGGCACTGCGGGAGGGTGCCGCGTACCCGTACGAGGAACTGACCGAGCTGTGGCGGTCGGTGCTGCTCCAGCAGTTCCACGACATCCTGCCCGGCTCCTCCATCGCGTGGGTGCACCAGGAGGCCGAGCACACCTACGCCCGGATCCACCGGCGCCTCGATCGCCTCGTCGAGCGGGCGGCCGGCGCCCGTGACACGGCGGGCGGGGCACCGGACGTGCTCAACGCCGGGCCCTTCGCTCGGCGGGAGGTCGTGGTCGTCGACGACGTACCGGCGACGGCCGACGCCCAGCGGCTCACCGACGGACGGTGGGCGGTGTGGGCGCAGGCGCCCGCGCTCGGCCGCGGCCCGGCCGGACTGCCGCTCACGGACGTCCCCCCGGTCACGGTCACCGGCGAGGACGAACTCGTCCTGGACAACGGCCTGTTGCGGATCCGCGTCGACGACTGCGGGCTGGTGCGCTCCGCCGTGGACCTCACCACCGGCCGGGACGCGATACCGCCCGGCGCGGTCGGCAACCTGCTCCAGCTGCACCCCGACGACCCGGTGCGCTGGAGCGCCTGGAACCTCGACCCGCACTACCGCGACACCCACCGCGACCTCACCGAGGCCGTCTCCGTCGAACTGCGCGAGCACGGGCCGCTGCTGGCGACCGTACGCGTCACCCGCTCCACCGGCCGGTCCACGATCACACAGGATCTGACCCTCACGGCCGGCAGCCGCGCCCTGGTGGTCGACAACGACATCGACTGGCGCGAACGGGACATGATCCTCAAGGCGGCCTGGCCGCTGAACGTGCACGCCGAGCAGGCACGCGCGGAGATCCAGTACGGGCACGTGGAACGCCCCACCCACGAGAACACCACCTGGGACGCGGCCCGCTTCGAGGTCTGGGCACACCGCTGGATCCACGTCGGCGAGCACAACTGGGGCGTCGCCCTCGCCACCGACTCCACCTACGGCCACGACGTCGGCCGGCACACCCGCGAGGGCGGCGGCACCACCACGACCGTACGGCTGTCGCTGCTGCGGGCGCCGCACAGCCCCGACCCGTACGCCGACCGCGGCGCGCACCGGATGCGGTACTCCGTGCGCCCCGGGGCCGACGTCGGCGCGGCCGTCGCCGAGGGGTACGCCCTCAACCTGCCGCTGCGCCCGGCCGCGCCCACCGGCGGGATCACGCAGCCGCTGCTGTCCGTCGCCAACCCGGACGTGGTGGTGGAGGCGGTCAAGCTGGCCGACGACCGCTCCGGCGACCTGATCGTCCGGCTCTACGAGTCCCGCGGCGGCCAGGCACGGACCACACTCGCCGCGCACTTTCCCGTGGACCTCGTCCACGAGACGGACCTGCTGGAGGACCCGGTCACGGAGCACCCGCACACGGACGGCGAACTGTCCCTGACGCTGCGGCCGTTCCAGATCCTCACCCTGCGTCTGTCCCGGCAGCGGCGGGGAGCCGATGGCTGAGCGCCCGCCCTCCGACGCGGCGGCGACCCTTCGCGAGTGGGCCGCCCAGAACGGGCCGCTCGCGCTGCGCGCCCGGATCGTGCTGCTCGCCGCCGACGGCATGCGGGACGCGACGATCGCCCGGCGGCTCGGCGTCTCCCGCCAGACCGTCGGCACCTGGCGCCACCGCTGGGCGGACGGAGGCCTCGAAGGGCTGCGCGGCACCGCACGGCCCGGCCGCCCCGCCACCGTCGACGACGCCGAGGTCATCACCCGTACGCTGCTCGGCCCCGGCAGCCGCACCGCCTCCCGTGCCATCGCCCGCGAACTCGGCCTCTCCCACGCCACCGTCGCCGGGATCCGGCGCCGCTGGGCGGACGGCCCGCCCGCCGAACCACCACTGCCGGAGCCGGACGTGTGGGTGATCGGCCTGCACGCCGACGCCGAACGTACCGTCCTGCTCACCGGCACCCGCCCCGAACCCGCCGGCACCCCACCGGCGGGCGGCGCCGTCGGCGCCGACGTGCTGACCGAACTGGACCGGGCCTGCGACGCGCTGGCCGCCGCCCGCGAAGGACTCCCCGCGTCCGGGCGGGCCGGGGCGCTCACCGCCTTCCTCACCAAGGCGCGCCGACGGCACCCGCACATCGCGCTGCACGCCATCACGCTGTGGAGCGCGGCCGAGCACGCATCGCCGCCGGGGCCCGCCGAGGTGACGTTCCATCACATCCCCGCGGCCACGCACTGGCGCAGCTATCTGCGGGCCCTCGTCGCGCTGGACAGCACCCGGCACCCCGAGTCGTCCCGGCGGGTGTACCTGGATCTCGCGGGCGCCATCGGCCGCTACGCGCAGGAACCGCCGGGCGAGCCGCTCCAGTGGCTGCGCGAGAGCGTCGCCAGCCACGCGCCCTCGGGCGAGGAACCCGAGGAGGCGCTGCGCCGGGAGACCGCGGGCGGGGCCAACCACATCGACCTCGGCTCGTTCAACGAGTGCGTTGTCATCGAGTCCGTGCGGCTGGCCGGCACCATCACGCGCGGCGAGATCGCGCACCGCACCGGCCTCACCCAGCAGTCGGTCTCCCGGATCTCCCGCTCCCTGCTCGGCCGCGGCATCCTCGTCGAGGACGCCCAGCTGCGCGCGACCTCCGGCAAGCCGCGCACTCCCGTACGGCTGCGCGGCGGCGCCGCCCACGCCGTCGGTATCCATATCGACCCCGAGCTGTTCACCGCCGTCGTCATCGACCTCGACGGGGCGCCGGTCGCCGTCAGATCGCAGCCGGTACGGCCCACGGCCGACCCCGAGGTACTGGTCAAGCAGGTGGTGCAGCTGGGCGGCGAGGTACTCGCCGACGCCCGCGGCTCCGTGCACGAGGACGGCTTCCTGGGGATCGGCGTCGCCGTGCCCGGTCCGGTCGACATCGCCTCGGGCACCGTGCTCGACCCGCCGCTGATGTCGGTGTGGACCGACCTGCCGCTGCTCTATCTCCTCAAGGACCACTTCCAGTGTCCGCTCATCATGGAGAAGGACGCGGCCGCGGCCGCCGCGGGCGAACGCTGGATCGGCCGCGACCGGCGCGCCCGCGACTTCGTCTACCTCTACCTGGGCACGGGTGTCGGCTCCGGGCTGTACCTCAACGGCGACCTCTACCGCGGGATCAGCGCCAACGCCGGCGAGTTCGGGCAGCTGTGCGCCGTGGCTCTCGGACGCACCGAGCCGGCCGGCCGGCCGGAGATCCTCCCCGAGTGCAACCCTCCGGTCGGCCTGTCGCAGCTCGCCGCGGAGCACGGCTGCGCGGCCGGCGCCGAACGGCCCGGCAGCCCCGCCGCGTACCGGGCCATCACCGAGGCCGCCGACGCCGGTGACCCGGCGGCCGGCGCCGCCCTGCGCGATCTGGCACGGGCCATCGGCCAGGGCACGGTCGGGCTCGTCGACCTGCTGGACATCGACCTCGTTGTGCTCGGCGGGCCCTTCTTCACCGACGAGTCCGCTCCCCACTACCTCACCCACATCGGCGAGATGGTCAACGAGTTCCCCACCGCGCGTCGGCTGCGCCACGTCGACGTGGAGGCCTCCGTGCTCGGCCCGGAGGCGGCGGCCGTCGGCGCCGCGTCCACCATCTTCCACGCGACGTTCACACCCCGGCTGCGCGGCAACGCCCTGCGGCGGTCGTCACCGACGTCGGGCCGCTTCCTGTGAGCGACGAGGTGCGGGGCGGGAGCGGGTGCGGGGCTCAGTCGCCGTCGGTCAGATGGTGGCGGTAGGCGTAACCCACCGCCTGGGCACGGTCGTTGACCCCGATCTTCGCGAAGATGCGGTTGATGTGTGTCTTCACCGTGGCCCGGCTCACCACGAGCCGATCGCAGATCTCCGTGTTGGACAGGCCCTGGGCGATGAGGGTGAGCACCTCGGCCTCACGCCTGGTCAGTCCGTCCGGCAGCCGGTCGGCGTCGTCCTTCGGCCGGCCCTCGGGGGCTTCCTCCGCCGACCGGACACCGGCGACGAGCCGGGCCTGCACCACCGGGTCCAGCCAGGTGCGGCCGCGGTGGACGTTGCGGATCGCCGCCTCCACCTCGGTGTCGTCCGCGTCCTTCGTCAGATAGCCGCGGGCGCCCGCGCGCAGCGCCGGGAACACCGAGTCGTCGTCGGCGTACGTGGTCAGCACGAGGACCGCGGAGTCCGGGACCCGCTCCCCCACGGCCGCCGTGGCCGCGATGCCGTCCATGACCGGCATGTTGAGGTCCATCAGGACGACGTCCGGGCGCAGGCTCTCGGCCAGTTGCACCGCCTCGGCGCCGTCACGGGCCGCGCCGACCACCTCGATCCCGTCGAGCATGCCGATCAGCAGCACAAGCCCACCCCGGACGACCTGCTGATCGTCGGCGACGAGCACACGGATCGGCACACCGCCGGAACCTGCACCGCCCGGCGCGAACCCGGCCCGTGCCCCCGGTCCGGAGACGGCGCCGGCCCCCGGCCCGCCACCCGACCCCGGGCCGTCACCCATCCCCGGGTCGCCGGCCGACCCCGAGGCTCCGCCCGGCCCCGAGCCGCCGCCCGATCCCAAGCCGGTTCCCGGTCTCGGATCGGCACCCGACTCCGCGTCGGCATCTCTCCCCACGCCCGCACCGGCGTCTGCCCCGGCACCCGCAGCCGCACCCGCACCCGCACCCGCACCCGCACCCGTCATACCGGTACCTCCATCCGTACTGTCCAGCCCGCCTCGTCCGGTCCCGCGCTCGCGGTGCCGCCCACCGCCTCGAACCGTTCCCGCATGCCGCGCAGCCCGAGTCCCGAGCCCTCGATGGGCGGAGGTGCGGTGGGCGCGCGGTCGGTACGCCGGTCCTCGACCGTCAGGACCGTGCTGCCGGCGTCGTAGTGCAGGGTCACGGTCGTGTGTGCCCCGCGCGCATAGCGGGCCGCGTTGGTCAGGGCCTCCTGCGCGCCGCGGTACAGCGCGAGGTCGGCGTCGGCGGGCAGCGGGCGTGTGGCTCCGGTGACGGACAGGGTGACGTCGAGTTCGAGGTCCATCCGGTAGCGCTCCACCAGCTCCGGCAGCCGGTCGAGCGAAGGTGTCTGCTGTCCGCGCAGTGCGCCCACGGCCCGGCGGGCATCACCGAGCCCCTCCTTCACCAGCGTGCCCGCCCTGTCGAGCAGGTCCCGCAGTTCCTCCCCGGCGTTGTCCCGGCGGGCCATGCGCCGCGCGGCCTGCATCTGCACGGAGAGCCCGGAGAGGGTCTGGGCGAGGACGTCGTGCAGGTCCTGGGCGATCCGGGTGCGCTCGGCCAGCGCCGCCGCCTCTGCCTCGGCCTCGCGGGCGTCCTCCAGCTGTGCGAGCAGCAGCGCGGCCCGCTCCTCGCTCTCCCCCGCCTGCCGCATGCTGATCGCCATCATGGCGAGGACCAGGCAGAACAGCAGCTGGCCGAGCAGGTCGACCACACCGTCGTGCGCCCCCACCAGCTCCGTGAGGACCAGTCCGCCCAGGACGGCACAGCCGATGGCAACGGCCCGGCGCCTGGACAGCACGAGGAACGCGATCAGCACCGCCACCGACGACGGCAGCACCGGCGTCGAGTGCGGCTGCACCACCCCGAGGGCGAACGCGAAACCGCTGACGAGCAGGCAGAACAGAATGCAGGCGGCCGGGCGCGCCATGCCCCACAGTCCGGACGCGACCGCGGCCAGCGGCAGCAGACAGCCGGCGAGCAGCAGGGTGACGGCGAGATGCTCGCCGTGCGTGCCGGGCGTCGGGTCGGCGAAGACCGACTGGAGCGCCACGGCGGCGACGATGCCCCACACCACGGGACGCAGCCGCCGGGTCCTGCGCTCCCGCCGGGCCCGCGCGCCGGCGAGCGCGGCGGCCAGCCGGGGGCTGGCCTCGGGCGCCGGGCCGTCCGCGAACTCGGTCATGGTCTGAAGGATAGGGAGGCGTCCCCGGCCGGGCGCGGCGGGCCCGGACCCGGGCCCGGGGATCCGGGTCCGGGTCGTGGCCCGGCCGCCGGAGCGGGGGCGCTGGAGGAGGGACACGGTGCTCAGACCCCGACCGCGCTCGGCGTCCCGGAGGTCACCTGCCGGGCCCGGAGCCACACCACCGCGAGGCGGCCCAGCACCTGGGCCAGGGCCATCAGCAGCATGGCGGCCGTCCACGCGGCGGAGCCGGTGATCAGGTTGTCCTGGCTGAAGCGGGCTACGTCCGTGGCGCCGCCGTGGGTGGCCCAGAACTCGAACCCGCCGCGTGCGGCCATTCCCGCGATCCACAGGGCCGCGGCGGCCGTCCCGGCCCGGGCGAGGGTGATGCCGTCCGAGGCGCGGCTCAGCCGGGTGGTCGCGCCGCAGGCCACGCCGAGGATCGCGCCGACGAGCCCGGTCGCGATGTACAGCTGGACGTCGTGGCCCCCGGTCGGGAACGACCTGAGGTAGTAGGCGGCCGCGGCCGCGACCAGCACCACGGGCAGCAGCATGTTGTGCAGCGTCAGACGGGTGCCGCGGATCTGCGGGATGACCAGCAGGATCAGGGCTGCGGAGATCAGGTAGTCAGTCGTCGTCATGCCACGAGAGTGCCGCGTTCGGCGCCGCGGAACATCGGCCGGTGAGTTGATCGCCGGGTTGATTCCGCGCTCAACCCTGGGGTGGACACACCCCTCGCCCCCCCTCGACACAGCCCTGGACACCCCCTGCCCTGCCCCCCCGGGACGTTCGGACGGTCGACGGAAATCCGGTGGACACCGGGCCGCCCCGGACACGACCTTGGTGCTCATGATTGAGGAGTTCGCACCCATGGAGCAGGAAGAGATCTGGGACTCCGAGGCGGCCCGGCGGTACGACACCACCGAAGAGGGCATGTTCGCCCCCGGTGGGTGCCGGACCTGCGCAGGCTGCCGCCCGGTACGCCCGCCACGGTCTGGCACGCCGAGGCCGGGTACATCGGCCTGGACACCTACGACGTGGTGCGCCAGCACGTCGTGTCGCACCACCTCCGGTTCGACGAGACCCGGCAGGCGCGGCTGTTCCGCAGCCCGCACCGCTACATCTGGCCCTCCGAACTCGATCTGATGGGCCGGCTGGCCGGGTTCGAGCTGGAGGGCAGACACGCGGACTGGTCGGGCGCCGAGTTCACCGCCGACTCGGGTTCGCACGTGTCCGTGTACCGCCTACCGGCGGACGCGACCGCATAGCGTGCCCCCGCCCGGTGGGCGTCCCCCGGGAGGGACGCCCACCGGGGCGAGTTCACATCGTCAGCAGCGCGCGGCTGGCCATGTCCGTGTTCCGCAGGGGCCGTACGGCGAGGCGGACCAGGGTCAGGGCGTTGTCGTCACCGGCGATGCGGTTGGCGCTGAGTTCGCCGCAGGACCGGCACTGATGGATGATCATCCATTCGCCGTCCGGCCGGACCGACATGCCCAGGGCCTCCATCCGGCCGCGGCAGTCCGCGTCCCGGTCGCCCGGGATCCGGCGGTCGACGTGCAGACTGGTCAGACAGTACGGGCAGTGGTTGCGGTGCGCGGTGCCGGGGGCGTCGGCGGAGACGTCCAACCGGCAGCCCACACACCGGAATCCGTTGGCCCGGGGTCTGCCCTCGGTGTGCAGGACGTCCTTGGTGCGCTGCGGACGGCGTGGCTTGCGCTGCCCGCTCGTGTGGGTGCGTCGTGGCATGGTGTGCTCCCTCCTTCCGGGGCGGTCAGAGGGTGCCGAACGCTTCGAGCGGGAACGGCGGTTGGGCGAGTGGCCGGACCGCCATCCGCATCAGGATGAGCTGGTTGTCGTCCCCGCAGACCGGGTTGGACGTCAGCTCGTCGCAGCGCACACAGCGGTGGATGACCATCCAGTCCCCGGTGCGCAGTACGGCGATGGCGATGGGGGCCATCCGGCCGTGGCAGTCGCTCGCGCCGCCCTCGACATGGTCGAGGACGTGCCGGGAGTGCAGACACGAGGGGCAGTGGTTGCGCCGTGTGTGGTCACCGGCCGTGGCGGACACGGTGAGTCCGCACCACGCGCAGGTGAAAGTGTCGATGTTCAGGGTGTGGTGAGAGGTGTTGTTGCTGGACACCCGGGGTGCTCCCTGCTGAAAGGTCGGTCATGACAGCAAGAGCAGGCCGAGGAGCCTCGACGAAGGCGGCCACGTGCGCGGGGCACGGGCGGTCGGTCGGTTACGCGGAACGACGAGGCGCGCTCGGCGCGGGCTGGAACATAGACACCCCATACCAGGGCCACCAGGCCCGGATCGACTCCCAACAGGACGCCTCCAGCTAACCGGCCCGCGGGAGGAGGCGTCAAAGCATTTTCCGTACGGCCGAGGGCGCCGCCCCGCGAGTGACTCGCTGCGGGACAGCGCCCTCCCCGGCCCCGCCGCGGTCAGCCGAACATGCCCGGCCGGTAGTGGCCCGCGGGCTGCTGGACCAGTACGTTCACCCGGTTGTAGGCGTTGATGAGGGCGATCAGGGAGACGAGCGCCGCGAGCTGGTCCTCGTCGTAGTGCTTGGCGGCGTTCGCCCACACCTCGTCCGGTACGCCGCCGGCCGCGTCGGCGATACGGGTGCCCTGTTCCGTCAGTTCCAGGGCGGCGCGCTCGGCGTCGGTGAAGACCGTCGCCTCCCGCCAGGCCGCGACCAGGTTCAGCCGCGTCTGCGTCTCACCGGCCGCGAGGGCGTCCTTGGAGTGCATGTCGGTGCACATGCCGCAGCCGTTGATCTGGCTGGCGCGCAGCTTGACCAGCTCCTGCGTCACGGAGGGCAGCGTCGAGTCCGACACGACCTTGCCGGCGGAGTTGATGTACTTCAGGAAGGCGCCGGCGGTCTGGTTGGCGAAAAGGTTCAAGCGGGCGTCCATCGTGGGCTCCTCTGCCGTGTTCGGTGGCTACACATCCCTGACGCCCCGGACCGGAGCGATGTGACAGCGCCCGATGGTGACCTGCGTCACTCGAGTCCCGCCAGAGGCGTGCTGGGGTCAGGACTCCTTCCAGGTGAGCAGGGTGAGGACGGCACTGTGCACGGTGACGGGCTTGGTGTGCTGGTTGAGGAGGCGGACCCGCATGGTGCGGCCGGCGGCGATCCGCTTGGTCAGCGGCAGAACGTGGAAGGTGTCGCCGGGTGTGCCGGCGATCTCGGCGATGGGGTGGTCCTGCACGAAGGTGTCGCCGTCGAACTCGCTCATCCGGGCCTGGACGACCGCACCCTCGGGGAGGTCACCGATGTGGAGGCTGACACTGCCGGTGAACCGGGCGGGACCGCGCGCCCACACACTGCCACCCGCACTGTGGTGTCCCGGCTCGTCGGTCCACTCGTCGGTGAACTTGACCGACTCCCAGTCACCGGGCCGGAGTTCGTAGGACTTCCTGAGGCCGAGATTGACGTAGTCGGGCACGGGTTCCTCTTTCTCGGTGACGGATTCACCCTTGGCGAGCTGGATGACCCGGGCGAAGTCCATGGCACCGGGATCACCATGGGCGTTCTCCGGCACGTGCTGGTGGCCGCAGTTGTGGACGACGATTCCGTCCACCACGTAGGACTCGTCCTCGGCGACGGAGAGGTTGAACACCGGAACCGGATCGCCGTGCAGAGCCCACGACTTGACCCTGCTGAAGCGGTGTTCTCCGATGACCTTCGTCGCG
The DNA here is from genome assembly GCF_044753385.1 of Streptomyces sp. NPDC088387. Lineage (NCBI taxonomy): Bacteria > Bacillati > Actinomycetota > Actinomycetes > Kitasatosporales > Streptomycetaceae > Streptomyces > Streptomyces sp. NPDC088387. The sequence goes on along the minus strand of NZ_JBIVNC010000006.1, from coordinate 261,889 downwards.
CTTCCACGCCCGAACGTACGGCTGCCCTTGAGCCTCCACTGCTCGCGAGCACGAGCAACGCGCCCGTCGGGGAAGGTGTCGGTCCGCGCGGGCACGACGTACAGGGCGGCCGCGTAGCCGAGTGACGTCGCCAGAAGTCGCAGCCCGACGGCGAGTCGCTTGCTCACCGTCCTGGCGTCGAACCGCTCGTCGGATTCCCAGTGCCCGTCGCCGTCCAGGTACCCGTCGAGGAAGGCGCTTCGATACGCCTCGGGTGCACCCAGAAGCCATGTCGGCAGGTACTTCGCGTGCGCGTGCCGTCCGAAGTGCTCCAACAGCCACGCGGAGAACGAGACGGACTGGACGGCGATCTGAAGCGCCGCACGGTCTCGATGAGTGACCGTGGTCTTCTCGAAGCCGGCCTTTTGGCACAGGGCGGTGACGTCGGCTTCTTCCTCATGGGACGCGCTGATGACTATTGTGCCGCCGCTCCCGAGGTGGCCGTCCGCGACATGGCGCCCGGCCAGCTGCATGAGTTCGGGTGTCATGGCGACAACGGTCCGGCGCCCCTCTCCCCGCAGGGCGGGCACATCCGGCACCGCGGCGGGGGGAAAGACGGCCGGCGTGGCCCAGTACCGTCCCGGCAGGCTTTGTGCGTCCACCCATTCAGGCTCACCGTGTACCAGTGCGCGGGCACGGTTCGCATCGTCGGCGACCGGACGCCGCCGATGCCGTGACGCGGTCGAAAGGAAGGGATGCTCGGGCGTCGTACGCAGACCCGGATGTCCGTGCCCGATCAGCACTCCCGTTTCGGCAACCCGCTCCTGGAGCGCGGTCACGGGCCGGAACCGCCCCTTGTGCGTAAGCACCTGATCACCCGGCGCGATCTCACCGATGGGCACCTGCCCTTGGCGCGTGGTCACCAGAGTGTCCCCGGTGAAGCACCACCCCGTGAACGCGCGCCACTCGGCCTGCGTCATCCGGGCCGGACTCGCGCCGTAGGACGCGGGCGTGACGCCGGGTCTGCGGGGGTCCTTGCCGTAGGCCAGCCAGTCCTTGACCGCCGTGAGGGGGACGCCGTGCTGCTCGTGCAACCAGCGCACCAGCCAGGCCACTTCGGCGAGCGCCCAGTCGGGAGCGGCCGGCCAGTAGAGGTAGTCCGTGCCGGCCTTCTTGCCGGACCAGGACTTCTTCTTGGAGTCGTCGCAGGTGCCGACGAGTTCGATCTGGAAGGTGTTGGCGGTGTTCGTCTCCACACCGCCGAGCTTGTTGGCGAGCGCGCGGGCGGACTCGTCGACGTCGTAGTGCTGGTACCAGCGGATCTTCTTGGCCTTGAGGTCGGGCAGGCCCGTGACGGTGGGGGCGAGGGCGCCGCCGCTGTAGGTGGGGAGGGTCCTGCCCTCGGTGGTGTGGATGACGCCGCAGTTCACTTCCATGGCCGAGCCGGAGTACTGGCCGCTGCCGTAGAAGTGGGTCTGCGAGGCGCCGGGAATCTTCTGAGGGCCTTTACGGGCCAAGGTGGGACCCCTTTCCGGGCCGGAGGAGGACGCCTATTGCCAGGCGGGGGGGGAGGAGGGCGCCTGCGGGCGCGGACGGACAAGGGCGCTTTCGGGCGCGCGCGGATGACGGCGCCCGCGGGCGGATGACGGCCGGAGCACGGCAGCGGCGTGCGGTCTCCGATTCCACGTCGGCCTGGGGGCCGGATTCCACAGTCGCCAGTCACCGGCGGGACTGTCGAGGAGAATTCCGTTGAGCGGAACACAAGCCGCCCCCGGCGGCGCAGGAGCCGAACCCCGCAGGGATCCCGGCGTGGTGCCGGGTCAGTCCGCCGCGTCCCCCGGGGATCCGCTCATCGCCTCGGGGCGGCCGTCGCGCGGGACGGGGACCCGCACGCCGCCCGGCACGGGCGCGCGCCCGCGTGCGGTACGGCGCAGTCCCTCGTGGATCGCGCGGGCCGTCCGGGTCAGGTTCTCGGCGACGGTGTCCAGGTCACGTTCGGCGGGCACCAGCGAGGCGACGGAGGCGACCAGTTCACCGTGCGGTCCGTGCAACGGCACGGCCACACAGGCCACTCCGGGAATCACCTCCCCCCGGTCGAAGGCGGCACCGCGGTCCCGGATCTCCCGCGCGGTCCGCCGCCACGGCCCCGGCATCGGGTCGAGGGGCAGACCGGGTGCCGCCCAGGCCATCAGCACCTTTCCGGCGGCCGTCGTCGCGGGCCAGGTCGTACCGGGTCGTACGGGGGCGAGCGCGGCCACCTCCCCCGGCACCCCGGCCGCCGCCATCGTCCGGCCGCCCTGCAACACACAGATCGTCACGGTCGCGCCGGCGCTCTCGGCCAGTCTGCGCAGCGGAGCGTGCGAGGCGGCCAGCAGACCGGGATACGGCTGCCAGCCGCGGCCCAGCCGGAACAGCTGCGGGCCCACCCGGTAGGCGGCGCCCGCGCGCTCCACCGCTCCCAGCTCCACCAGCTGGTCGAGCAGCCGGTGTGCCGTGCTCTTCGGTAACCCACTGGCCGAAGCGAGCGCGGCCAGCCGCACGTCCCCCCTCTCCTCCAGCACGTCCAACAGGGCGAATGCCCCTTCCAGCACTCCCCGCCCGGAATTCGTCACCGGCTCCCCCGGTCATGTTCAGGTGGGTCGTCGGTACAGCGGTCGGTCAGGCCCGCCGGTTCCGGTACGCCCCGTGTCGGCACCACACACCCCGCCGCCCGGCATTCGGCACCTGTGTCGTCTGACCTGGTTGCCGAGTGCTTCGGCGGCCGGCTCAGTCATGAGCCACGATCGTCGTTGCTGATCCAACTACTCGTTCACGTTGGCGTGAATTCGCCGTTCCGCGCCGGCGCACCGCGGCCGGCCGAGCATGCCGGACGCGCTCGGGCGGAGTCAGTCGACCGTGTCGTCCGGCCCCACCGGGTACGCCTCGATGTCCGGCTCCGCCAGCAGATCGGCGATCAGTTCGCGCGTGCCGCCGATGTACGTACTGACGAGGTCCACGTCTCCGCCGACGCACCAGGCGAGGTCGTCCGGCCACCACAGGTCGGGCAGTTCGGCGAACTCCTCCATCTGTGTCGGCGTGGTGACGTCCGTCAGCGGGCCGGCCAGCAGTACCTCCTCGCGCCCTGGGGTCGCGAAGGTCGGAACCCCGTCGAACTCCCAGCGGCCGTAGCCGTGCCAGAGGCCGAACCAGCAGCGGTCGGGGGTCGCGGTGTGCCGGGTGAGGACCGGGATCAGCGAGCGGGCGACGCCCGGCGGGGTCGGGCCCTCCCCCGGGTGCTCGTCCCAGACACCGGGCACGCCGTAGTCGGAGGCGTTGGTGTAGTTGCGGTCCAGTCCGATCAGCTCGTGCCAGCGGGTGCCCGGGGTCACCGCGCGTCCGTGGGCGGCGGCGACGGCCGACCAGCGTACGGGTTCCTCGTCCAGGGAGGCCGGGTGCAGGACGCGCGCGTAGGCGGCGAATCCGGGGGCGGCGACACCCGCCACCGTGCCGAAGTCGCCGTGTCCGCCGGTGTGTTCGAAGAGGCGGCGTGCCGGGCCCAGGTCGTCGCGCTGCACCGGCAGGCGCCCGTACCGTTCCGGGGCGGAGTCGCGGCCCACGAAGCCGATCATGTTCACCCGGCTCATTGTGCCGTGGGGTGCCGGAACGGTCACGGGGATTCCGGCCGAAGCCCACCGGAACGGTGACGGGGGCGTTCGTGCGCCGGAGCGCTGACTGGATGGCGCCGCGCGCTCGCCGGACGGTGACGGCGCTTCAGCGCTCCCTGCGTCCCGGGTTTTCAGCCCTTCCGGCGGCCCGCACTTCAGCCCTTCCGGCGGCCCGCGCTTCAGCCCTTCCGGCGGGCCGGCTGCGGTGCCGGCCTGCGGCCGAGGCGGATGGCGTGGCCGGTGTCGACGCCGTAGTACACGTCGCGGAGGAATCGCCTACAGGCGAGAGTCATCGTGCGCATGTCCTTCGCGCCTTCCTCATACCGGGATCGTATGGCTGGATCGTGGCGCTCCCCTCGTGGTTCACGCCCTGATGCCATCCAGCGTGCCGCGACCGGCCCCCACGGAACAGTGGCGGCAATGCCACTCTTCGACAACATTCCGCCACCTGGCGGCGGAAGGGCCGGGGATCGCGTAAACCGGACGGATCGGGCCCGGCAGACCGGGAGGATCCCGGAGACCGGGGGGAAGGAGTACGGGATGGACCGTCCACGGGAGAACCCGCCGTACCGCGTCGCCGTCCTCGTGACCGACCACAGCGCCTCGTTCGAGGTCGGGATCGCCACGGCCGTCTTCGGCCCCTACCTCGCCGACCTCATCCCACAGCACTACGAACTCCAGCTCTGCGCCGAGCACCCCACCTCGCTGCCGATGCCGGGCGGCGCCGAACTCACCACCCGCTTCGGCCTGGAGGCGCTCCGGGAGGCGCACACGGTGGTCGTGCCGAGCAGTGCCGACGTGGGGGCGCCGCCGTCCCGGGCGCTCGTACAGGCGCTGCGGGCAGCGCACCACTCCGGCGCGCGGATCATCTCCACCTGCGCGGGCGCGTTCACGCTCGCCGCGGCGGGACTGCTCGACGGGCGCCGGGCCACCACGCACTGGCGGTGGGCGACGCTGCTCGCGAGCCGCTATCCGCAGATCGACGTCGACCCGAATCCGCTCTACGTCGACAACGGCGACGTGCTCACCGGCGCGGGCAGCGCCGCCGGGCTGGACCTCTGTCTGCACGTGGTGCGCAAGGACTTCGGGACGGAGCTGGCGAACGCGGTGGCGCGGCGGCTGGTCATCCAGCCGCACCGCGACGGCGGTCAGGCGCAGTACATCCAGGCGCCCGTGCCGGTGCCGACGGAGGACGGTGGGCTCGCCCGGAGTATGGCGTGGGCGCTGCGGCATCTGACCGAGCCGGTCACTGTCGCGATGCTGGCGCGAGAGGCCAGGATGTCGGAGCGGAGTTTTCTGCGGCACTTCGCGAAGGCGACGGGCGACTCGCCGATGCACTGGCTGATCGCGCAGCGGGTGCGGGCGAGTCTGCCGCTCCTGGAGACCTCGCCGGGCACGGTCGACGAGATCTCGGCGGCCGTGGGCTTCCAGTCGCCGGTGACCTTCCGGTACCACTTCACGAAGGTGATGCGTACATCGCCGTCGGCGTACCGCAGGGGCTTTCGCACCGTACGGGTGGCCAGGGAGGCGGCGGAGCGGATCGGCCGGGCACCGGCGCCCGGCGACGCGCCGGCGTAGCACCGGGCGCCGCCGTCGGGGCCGCCGGGCAGGCCTACGGCACGGTCAGGGAAGGCGGGCCACACCCGCGTAGATACCGCTGCCCTCGGGGGCCGGGGCCGGGTCCGTCTTGAACCACTCGGGCGCCGTGACCAGGCCCGGCTCGACCAGCTCCAGGCCGTCGAAGAAGCGGCTGACGCCGGCGCGGGTGCGGAAGCCGAGCCGGATGCCGCCCTTGGCGTACTCGGCGGTGACCCGCTCGGCCAGCTCCGGGTACAGGTCGGACGCGGCGTGCGACAGCACCAGCCAGCTGCCCGAGGGCAGCGCGCCGAGCAGCTCGCGGACGATGGCGTACGGGTCCTGGTCGTCGGAGATGAAGTGCATCAGGGCGATCAGGGACAGGGCGATCGGCCGGTCGAAGTCCAGCACACCGCGCGCGTGCTCCAGGATCTGGTCCGGCCGGCGTACGTCGGCCTCGATGTAGTCGGTCGCGCCCTCGGGGTGGCTGATGAGCAGGGCCTCCGCGTGCCGCAGCACAATCGGGTCGTTGTCCGTGTAGACGACCTTCGCGTTGGGCCGCACGCCCTGGACTATCTGGTGCAGGTTCGGCTCGGTGGGGATGCCCGTGCCGACGTCGAGGAACTGGTCCATGCCCTGGCCGGCCAGCCAGGCCGCCGCCCGGTGCATGAACTCCCGGTTCTGCCGGGCGGCGTCCCTGGCCTCGGGCGGCAGCTTCTCGCCCACGGCCTCGTCGACGGGGTAGTTGTCCTTGCCGCCCAGCAGCCAGTCGTACACCCGCGCCGGATGCGGCCTACTGGTGTCGATCTTGCGGGGGCCGGGGCTGTCAGCGGTCATGGCGGACTCCGTCGTCAACAGGAAAGCAGATCAAGAGGGACCGGCCCCGATCTTCTCAGGCCCCTCCACGCGCTCGCCAGCCAGGGCGGGGGTTGGCGGCCCGCCGTGATCAGGGGACGGGCGGCATGTCCGTGGGCTCGGAGTCGAGGCCCGCCCGTGGCTTGCGCCAGGCGCCCCGGGTGAAGTCGGGGATCTCCACCGGGCGGCCGCCCCGGGCGAGCGAGGCGGCGCTCAGCGGCACGGCCGAACACCAGGCGGCGGAGTCGTAGACGTCGATGTCGGGGACCAGGCCCGCGCGCATCAGCTGGACGGTCCGCCATTGCAGTACGTAGTCCATGCCGCCGTGTCCGCCGTTGTTCGCGGCGTCGTCGCCGACCTTGAGCCACAGCCAGTGGTCGAACTCCTTGCGGTAGGCGTTGAAGTCGCGCCAGGCGTGCCCGCTGTGGTCGGGTTCGAGATAGAGGCGGGCGCCGGTCGGGGCCGGTCCCGTGTAGTCCTCGACGATGCCCCGGCTCCCGGCGAGCGAGTTGATCCGGCTGTACGGCCGGGGCGAACTGACCTCGTGCTCGGCGCGGATCGTGCGGCCCTGCGCGGTCTCGATCAGACATGTCACCAGGTCGCCGTTGACGTAGGTCTCCTTCCACGAGGGGTGGTCCCTCGGGACGAAGCGCGCACGGTAGTCGGCGAGGCCCCTGGGGGCGGTCGCGGTGGCCCGCAGGGTCGTCATACGGTCGCCGCGGTTGACGTCCATGGCAGCCGCGATCGGGGCCAGGCCGTGCATGGGGTAGAGGGACGCGGTGCTGCGGGTGTGCCAGAGCCGCCGCCAGGAGTCGGTGTAGTACGTGTCGGAGAAGAGGAGTTCGCGCAGGTCGTGGAGGTAGCCTCCGTGGCCGTTGGTCAGCTCTCCGAAGAGTCCGTCGTGGGCCATCTTCAGCATGGCCAGCTCGTTGCGGCCGTAGTTGCAGTTCTCGGCGAGCAGCAGATGTCTGCGGGTGCGCTCGGAGGTGTCCACCAGGTCCCACAGTTCGCGCAGTCCGGTGGCGACGGGGAGTTCGACGACGGCGTGTTTTCCGCTGAGGAGGGCGGCCCGGCCGTGCTCGTGGTGGAACTCCCAGGGTGTGGCGACGTACACGAGGTCGATGTCGTCGCGGCGCAGCATCTTCGCGTACGAGTCGGCGGATCCGCCGTACTCGGCGGGGCGGGGTTCGCCCTTGGCGACCAGCCGGTCGGCGGCGCTTGTGGCCCGGTCGGCGCGGATGTCGCAGACGGCGGTCACGGTACAACCGGGCACCGCGGCCCAGCTCATGACCATGCCTCCGCCCCGGTTGCCCAGGCCGATCACCCCGACCCGGACGGTCCGGTGGACGTCGAACGGTACGCCGATCATGGACTTCTGGCCGCGTCTGCGACCGGGGGCCGGCTCGGCCGCCGCCGGTACCGCGTGGGCGGGTCCGGCCATGCCGACCGCGGCGGCGCCGGAGGCGACGGCTCCGCCCAGGAGCAACCGGCGTGAGACAGAGGGGAGTTCGGACATGACGGCACGCTCCTCGCTGGGTGGCCTGCATCACTGTCGAGGCACGACTCTGACGGTTTCGCCGGTGGCATGTCAATACGTGTTCGAAGCAATGCAGTTCCGAGCACTACCGAGCATCTGAGCGCGCATCAGATGACACGAGGAGCGGTGTGCTCATGCACGGATCGGCGGCCTGGTGCGCTCACCCCCGGAGCGGCGGCCCGGCGCGCTCACACCCGGAGCGGCAGCCCGGCGCGCTCACACCCGGAACGTCAGCCCGCCGTGCCTACGCCGTCGGGAAGCGGAAGGCGCCGCTGCCCGAGCCGAGGGTCAGCCAGATGTGGTCGTCCTCCGCGACCAGCCGCAGGGCGATGCGGTCGCAGCCGGGGCAGCGGGCGGTGAGTCCGGGCTCGGGGCCGTACACGCGCAGTCCGGCGAGCGGGCCCGACCGGCCGCAGTCGGGGCAGCGCCACCAGGCGGCGGTGGCCTCCACGGAGAGGATCTCCGAGAGCGGTCCGGCGAGGCAGTTGCCGTCGAGGTGAGGGGCGGTGTCCGTCATGGGTTCCTCCGGCGCGATGGGTGGTCGGGGTGGGCTCACCCGAACCGTTCGGTGCGGATCGTGGCCGGGTCCCGGCCCAGGTCGATCAGCAGGTCGTCGACCGCCTCGACGAAGTCCGTGGGCCCGCACACGTACACCCGGCCGGCCGGGACCCCGGGGATGTCGGCCGCGGTGACACGGCCGGGCGGACGGGACGTGCCGGGCGGGGCCGTGCGCGTGTACACGATCCGTACGTCGAGCCCGGGGGTGTCCTCGGCGAGGTGGTCGCGGTACCAGAGGCTGTCGGGGCCGCGCACCGAGTAGAGCAGGTGGAAGGGGGCGGGTGAGCCGGCCTCGCCGCGGGCCCGGACCATGGCGGTGAGCGGGACGATGCCCGCGCCGCCCGCCACGAGGAGCACCGGGTCGGTTCCGCCCGGCCGCCACACGAACCAGTTGCCGAGCGGTCCGCGCACCTCCACCTCCGCGCCGGCCGGCAGGTCCTCGGCCAGATAGGGCGAGACCTCGCCGTCGGGCACGGACTGCACACCGAGTTCGATGCGGTCGCCGTCGGTGGGCGCGGCGAGCGAGTAGCTGCGGACGGCCTGGTAGCCGTCGTCGGCGGTGAGCCGTACGTCGACGTGCTGGCCGGGCAGATGGCCCGGCCAGCCCGGCGCGCGGAGGACCAGGGTGCGGGCCGTCGGCGTCTGGGGACGGCTCTCCACCAGCCGCGCCCGGTACCAGGCCACGGCCATGTCAGTCGCCCCAGGTCCGCTGCTCGCGCCAGGGGTCGCCGTAGTTGTGGTAGCCGGCGCTCTCCCAGAATCCGGGCTCGTCCTCGTCGGTGAGGCGCAGTCCTGAGGCCCACTTCGCCGACTTCCAGAAGTACAGGTGCGGGACGAGGAGCCGGGCGGGGCCGCCGTGTTCGGGGGAAAGCGGCTGCCCGTCGAAGGTGTGCACGAGCCAGGCCCTGCCGTCGAGCAGGTCCTCCAGCGGGAGGTTGGTGGTGTAGCCGCCGTAGCTGCTGACGACGACGTGGTCGGCGGCCGTCTCGACGGGTTCGAGGAGCACGTCGAGGGAGACGCCCCGCCACCGGGTGTCGAACTTGGACCAGCGGGTCACGCAGTGGATGTCCCGGACGGTCTCCTCCTGGGGCAGGGCCATCATCCGCTCCCAGGTCCAGCTGTGGGTGTCGCCGCGTTCACTGGTCACGGTGAAGGCCCATGTCTCCGTGGAGACCCTCGGGGTGGGCCCGGCCGACAGCACCGGGAACTGCTCCGTCGCGTACTGGCCCGGCGGCAGCCGCTCCGCCAGTCGCCGGCCACGGCCTCGGAATCCGGGAGAGAAGGAGTTCACTGTGCCGACCCCTCTGTGTGCGGAGTGTGATGCGGTCGGTCCCCGTTCCCCGTGGACCGACGATACCGAGCGGGCACGGGGGCGCAACGCGAACGGGACGCCGTGCGGGAACCCGGTCCCGGCGCAGGCGCCCGGCGTCCGGATGCGGGAAGCTCGGAGGGAACTCCCGACGGGGATTCCCGCCGGGCGGCACTTGGGCAGCGGCCGCCGGTCGTGCTAGGAGGTGGGGCATGACCACCATCGCCATCATCGGTGCGGGACCGGGCCTCGGCACGGCCGTCGCCCGGCGCTTCGGCCGCGAGGGATTCGAAGCCGCCCTCATCGCGCGTGACCGGGAGCGGACGGAGGGCCTCGCCACGGCGCTGGGCCGCGAGGGCATCACGGCGCGTGGTTTCACCGCCGACGTCCGCGACCCGGAGGCGCTCGCGACGGCACTGGACGCCGCGGTCGCGACCCTGGGCCCGATCGAGGTCCTCCAGTACAGCCCCGTACCGCACCGCGACTTCATGCTGCCGGTCCTGGAGACCGGCCCCGGCGAACTGACCGGCCCCATCGAGTTCTCGGTCTACGGTTCCGTCACCGCCGTACGCCAGGTCGTGCCCGGCATGCAGGCGCTGGGCCGCGGCACCATCCTGTTCGTCAACGGGGGCACCGCGGTCGTCCCGCACCCGGAGCGGGCCGGCACCTCCATCGCCTTCGCCGCGCAGAGTGCCTACGGTCATCTCCTGCACAACACGCTGGCACCCGACGGCATCCACGTCACGCAGCTGGTGATCCCCGGCGCGATCGTCCCCGGGCATCCCCGCAAGGACCCGGCGGTGCTGGCGGACACGCTCTGGACCCTGCACACCGACCGGCACGGCTTCCGGCACTTCGCGGACAACCTCGAGACCTGAGCGGCGGGCCCGGCAACCGTCCGACCGCGGGTGACCTCAGCCCGTCCGCACCGCGGGTGACCTCAGCCCGTCCGCACCGCGGGTGCCCTCAGCCCGTCCGCATGTGCAGGATCGCCGTGCCGTCCGCCCCGCCGGCCAGTTGGATCAGGACGGTGTCCGGCTCCGGGCTCGGCGGGGCCCCGGCGACGCCGCCGCAGGAGTTGCCGCTGCCGTTGGTGCGGAGCACGGTGAGACAGCCCTGGCCCGGTCCGCTCGCGCCGCCCTTGGACTGGCCGTTGGACGATTTCACGGTGTACTCGACCTCGTTGGGGCCGACTTTGGTGACCGCCAGGGTGGCCGCGCCGCCCGGCCCCTCGAAGCGGACCGTCACCGGCCGGGAGACGAGGACTTCGCATTCGGCATCGGAACACGCCGTCACATCACGGCCGTCCGCCGCCGTCACCGTGGGGGTGGGGGTGGGTGTCGGGCTCGGGGAGTGCGCCGACGGGGCTGCGCTGCCCGGTGTGCTGTCGTCCCGGGCGGCGTCGTCGGTGCCGGAGTCGTCCGAGCCGCCGCAGGCCGCGCCTGCCAGGGTGAGCAGCACGGCGAGTGCGATGCCGGTGCCCTGTCGGCGGGTGCGCGCTCGGCGCCTCATGGGTGTTCGGGTCGTCGATGTCATGCTGCCCCCGTGTGCCGGCGTTCCTTCTGCGGTGCCTGCGCACCATACCGTTCGCAAATCACCGTGGGGGAACGTGGCGTTGGCGCGTCCGGCGGGGGCCGGGGTCAGTCGAGAACCGCCGTCGCCTCGACCTCCACGAGGTGCTCGGGTACGTCCAGGGCCGCGACGCCGATGAGGGAGGCGGGCGGGACCGGGGCGCCGCCGAGCCTCGCCGCCGCTCGGTCGATGCCCTCCAGCAGCTTCGGCATCTTGTCGGGGGTCCAGTCGACGACGTAGACCGTCAGTTTCGCCAGGTCCTGGAGGGTGCCGCCGACCTCCGCCAGGGCGGTGGCGACGTTGAGACAGCACTGCTCGACCTGGGCGGCCAGGTCGCCCTCACCGACGGTGACCCCGTCGGCGTCCCAGGCGACCTGGCCGGCGACGAAGACCAGCTTCGAGCCCGTCGCGACGGACACCTGCCGGTACACGTCGATCTTCGGCAGTCCGCTCGGGTTCACCAGGGTGATGGCCATGTCGCACGTCTCCTTTTGCTCTCTTGTGGTTACTCGGGAACCGTAAGAGAGTGAGCCGTGACATGGAAGAACGCACTTTTCGGTGACTGGGGAACCTGATGGTGACCAAGCAGCTCAACGGCTCCGTGGACGACGCGGACCTGACCCGGGCGGACTCGCTGGCGCGGGAGATCTTCTCCGACATCGCCAACAAGTGGGCGTTCCTCATCATCGAGACGCTGGGTGAGGAGACCCTCCGCTTCAGCGTGCTGCGCAACGCGATCGAGGGCATCAGTCACAAGATGCTGACCCAGAACCTGCGCATGCTGGAGCGGAACGGCCTGGTCGGACGGACGGTCCATCCGACCGTGCCGCCACGCGTCGAGTACCGCCTGACGGCGCCGGGGCTGGCACTGCGCCAGACCGTCAGCGGTATGTGCGACTGGACGCACACGTACATCGGCCAGATCGAGGCGTCCCGCCGCCGCTTCGACGACTGAGACTCCCCTCCACGTGGTCCCCGGCCGCTACGGCTTCCGTACCTCCAGTGGATCGAAGCGGTGGTTCTGCCACAGCCGCCGGGACGCCTCCTCCGGATAGGCGGTGACCGTCGGCTCGGCGTCGAGGATCTGGACGAGGCGGCGCTCCGTCTCGTAGCCGGGCCAGCCCGGGTTGCCCGTCGTGGCGAAGGACGTCCATGCGGCGCGGATGTGGGCGGAGAGCTTCTCGGCCTCCGGCGGGGGTGTGGGGCCGATCAGCAGGCTGCCGACCGTGTCGTCGAGGACACCGAAGGTCAGCGGGATGCCCAGGCCGTGGCAGGCGCCGAGGTCCATGCCCTCGGCCGGGGCGGCCCAGGTCAGTTCGTACACATGGGCCCGCCCGCCGCCCGCGGTGTGCGCCTCGGCGAGATGCAGCGAGGGCATACGGAACAGCCAGTCGGACTGGACGAGTTCGAAGAGGTGCTCGGCGGAGGCGTCCGGGAACGCGGCGCGATAGGCCTGTGCGGGGTCCGCGCCCGGCCCGAAGGTCCTCAGGGCCTGCGTGGCCATGTCGTCGTCGACGGCGCCGAACAGGCCCATGAGCAGCAGGAAGAGCCGGTACTCGTCCCGGTTGTGTCCGGCGACCAGTTCGATGTCGCGGGCGGCGCCGCGCGCGAGGCCGTCCCACGGTGTCGTCGTGAGGATCTCGCCGTCGACGACGGGCGCGTGGGGGCTCCTGACCGGTCCCCAGCGGTCCGCGAACTCGGGCATCCGGGAGCTCAACTCGGCTCCTGCCAGCGGCAGTTCGCGCGGATCCACGCCGGACAGATCGCCCACGGTGGGGCGCAGGCCGAGCTCGGCGGCCATGACCTCGGCGATGTCGCGGGCCAGCGCGTCCGAGTAGAAGGTGCCGGGCACGCTCTGGGTGATCGCCCGCCGGAACAGGCCGCGCGCCCGGTCCATGACCATCAGCGCGGCGATGGATCCGGCGCCCGCGGACTCGCCGAAGGCGGTGACCTGGTCCGGGTCGCCCCCGAACGCGGCGATGTTCTCGCGCACCCATTCCAGGGCGGCGATCTGGTCGAGCAGTCCGCGGTTGGCCGGGGCGCCCTCGATCCGCGCGAAGCCCTCGATGCCGATGCGGTGGTTGAAGGTGACGAGGACCAGGCCGCCCTCGCGGGACAGCCGGCCGCCGTCGAAGTCGGCCGCGTTGCCGAACTGGTAGCCGCCGCCGTGGAACCAGACCATCACCGGCAGGCGCGCCGCCGGGCCGGGCTCCGGTGTCCACACGTTGACGGTGAGCCAGTCGTCGCCCGAGGGCAGGTCGGGGGCGAAGTCGCCCACGGGTTCCTGCGGTACCGGCGGGCCGAAGGCGAGCGCGTCGCGTACCCCGTCCCACGGTTCGACCGGACGGGGCGCGGCGAACCGGGCGGCGCCCACCGGCGGTTGGGCGAACGGGATCCCGCGGAAGACGGACAGCCCGTCCTCCAGCCGACCACGGACAGCACCTGCCGCCGTCCTGACCTCCGGGAACGCGCGTCCGCTCATCGACGACTCCTCAAGGGGGGATCACTCGGCCGCGGACTGCGGCCGGTCCGCGCCCAGCATGAGGCACCCCGGCGCGCATCGGGAAACCCTTTTTCTCCCGGGAAGCCCGCCTAGGAACGGCCCCCGCGCATCCAGCGCCGGGCGGCGAGCGCGACGGGTCCGCCGGCGAGCCGGTCGGCCAGTGCCCGGACAGCGTCCGGCGCGTCGGCGGGCGCCGCCCGGACGGTCGCGACGATGCCGGTCGTACGGGTTCCCCCGTCGTCGAGCAGGACGGCGACGAAGCCCGCGCGGACGTCCGGTTCTCCGGCCGGGGCTTCGCGCGCGGGATCGTGGGGCCGGGGTGCCCACTCCCCCGTCACCAGCGCGGTCACCACGTCCGACGGGTCCGCGTCGCCGAGCAGATCTTGGTGGTGGAGTACGGCCGTCCTGGCGACGGTGAGGTGCCGGTAGAGCCCCGCGCGCCAGAACGGCTCCTCGTGCGCGAACCGCTCTGCGGCGGCGCGGTCGGGCACGTCGACCACGTGCACGCTTCCGGTGTGCTCCTCGCCGTCCTCGGAGAGCGTGGGTCCCCGCAGTACCAGCCGGTCGGCGAAGCGGTCCATGTACGACCAGTGGTCCTCGGCGAGTTCGAGAAGCGCGGTCCCGGTGCCGGGCCGGTCCGGGGCGTGAACGTAGAAGAGCATGGCGCGAAGGTATCCACATCGGACACGCCCGGGGCTGATGGGGCTCGACGCGACCCGCCCCGCACCAAGCGCGGATTTAGTACGTACCAAAGGGAGTTCAAAAAAAGGCCACGGAATCCCCACCGTTGGCCATGAATCGGTAATGGGAACAGATGATCGATCATCCGGGCATACGTTCTCCCCGTGAACTTCGATGTCACTCCCCACGGAGCCGAAGCCCCCAAGTCGCAGCCCGCACGAGCGGCTTCGCAGACTCCGGCTCGGCGTACCCTTCTGCGTTCCGCGCTCACCGGCGCGGCGATGGTCGGAGCCGGCCTGACCGTCGGCGCCGCCACGGCCCACGCCTCCACCACGACCACCCTCCCGCGCCCCGCCACCCCGCAGCAGGCCCTCGCCGAACTGGCCGCGGGCAACCGGCGCTGGCGCACCCTCACCCAGACGCACCCGCACGAGTCCGCCGCGGTGCGGCACACGCTCACGACGGGACAGCAGCCCTTCGCCCTCGTGCTCGGCTGCATCGACTCGCGTGTTCCGCCGGAGCTGGTCTTCGACCAGGGCCTCGGCGATCTGATGACCGTCCGCAGCGGTGGCCAGGTGCTGGACGAGGCCGTGCTCGGCAGCGTCGCGTACGGCGTCCTGGAACTGAACATCCCGCTGGTCGTGGTGCTCGGTCACCAGTCATGCGGTGCCGTGCGCGCCGCGGTGGAGGCCGAGGAGACCGGCGCGGAACTGCCGGCGCACATCCAGTACCTGGCCGACCAGATCGCCCCGAACATCGACCACACGAAGGAGGGGGACGCCCGCGTCGACTCGACGATCGACCGCAACATACGGGCGATACGGTCGCAGCTGGCCGCGGAACCCGACTTCGCGGACAAGCTGCACTCGGGCGCGCTGGCCATCGTGGGCGCCCGCTACGAGCTGACCACACAGCTCGTCCACACGCTCTCCTGACCTTCCCCGACCTTCCCTGCTCCGAGCACGGACCGGCCCGACCAGGCACCCCCTGGCCGGGCCGTCGTCGGTGACGGCCCCGAAGACGCGCGGCACCCTCAAATGTCCGCACTCATAGGCCATTTGGTCGAAGCCGGTGGGGAGGGGCACTGCCTACCCTGAGGTGTCATACACGTCTGAAACGCAATGGGAATACCCGAGTGGCCGGGGAGCGCGGGCGGCGTCGGGACCGGAACCGAGTCCGACAGAGGTGGGATGACGTGCAGAGGATGACCTGGAGGGACGTCGAGTGGCTCTCCGCGGCGGCCGACGATCCGGCCGTCTGCCGGGAGACCTGGGCGAACGACCCACGAGCGCCGTATGTGGTGCCGACCGGCCGCTTCTTCGACGTGGTGACCGTCGAGCAGCGGGTCGGTATGGAGGCTCTCGACCAACTGACCCGCAGACGCGTGCCGTTGGGGCCCGCGGTGCTCGACCACCGGGCCCGCCGGGTGGGGTTCTTCCTGGCGCCGCGGGGCCGGGCGGACTTCGCGCGGCATCTCGCCCTCGAAGACGGCACGGCGCCCGCGTACCGGTATCTGAGTCATGGCTCGGTCGTGGTGGTGCCCGGCCCGGCGCCCCGGTCCGGCGACCGTCAGGAGTGGCTCACCGCCCCGTCCCGGCGCCCGCCGGCCGACCCGCTCGCCCCGGTCGCGCTGGCGGCCGTACTCGTCGCCGCCGCCGAACTCCTCACCCACGTGGACCGGTACGGCGAGAACACCCCGCCCACGTCCGCGTTCGCCCTGGCCGGTCTCAAGGGAGCCATGACCCATGCGCGATGACCCGACGGAACGCCACAACGCCGCCTTCGACCCGGCCCCGTGGGAGAGCGACGGCCGCGACGCCGCGCGCGGTGCCACGAACGCGCTGCGGGACGCCCTGGCCCGCGCGGGGATGACGGACGATCTCCCCTCGCTGCGCGCCGAGTCGAACGCCTTCGGGCGCGGCTTCGTCGGCCTCGGGCACACGTCACCCGCCGGCGCCGGGCGACTCGCGGAACTGCTGCGGACCGCGCTGGCCACCGGGCTGGAGGAGCTTGCGCGGTCCGGCCCACCGGACCGTCCGGCGGCGCTCGCGGACATCGATGTCAGAGCGGACCGGGCCGACGCCGACGGCGGGATGCCCTGCGCGGTCCACGACCACACGTGGACACGGGCCACGGACGGTGTCGGAGCGCTGGCCGCGCAACTCACCACTCTGGGGCTGGACTCGGACTTCCCCGGCCTGTCCGCCGCGGTCGGCGCCTCCGGCGTGAGCGTCGTACGCCTCGGCCCTGTACGGCCGCAGGCGGCCCGGATCCTCGCGGAACTGATCGTGTCCGGCGCCGAGGCCGAGGCGGAGACGGGCCGCGACCGGAGGCGAGCGGTGACCGCCGAAGCCCGGAGACCGTCCGATCGCGTCACCCACTGAGACCCCGGCCGGTCGCGGTTCCACCCATGCTCCCGCGCATCGGCCGGCCCCGGCCCCGTACGTCGTCGCTTCCCCCGGCGACCGGCGTACGGGGCCTTTCAGCCACCTTCGGAGGCCTATCCCCGTGCCAGGTCCGCCTGGGGAGCGCGGTGGCGGGCCAGCAGGGCGGCGCGGATCTCCCCGGCCCGCACGGCCGTTGTGGACAGCAGGGTCGAGGTCAGCCCGTGGGTGTGCTCGGTGCCGCCCTGGAGATAGATGCCGGCACTGACGTTCGGCAGGGTCTCCACCCGGTGGTCCCGGCCGATGCGCAGTTCGTCCTCTTCGTCGCGGACGCAGAGCTTGCCGATGTCACCGAGGTGGTCGCCGATGCCCTGCGGCCGGTAGCCGGTCGCGTAGACGAGCAGATCGGCGCCGAGCACCTCGCGTTCGCCGGTCGGCAGGAACTCGACCGTGACCTTGACGTCGTCCTCGCCGGCGGTCACCTCGCGCAGCCGCGAGACGTTCATCATCCGCAGCCGCTGCCGGCCCTGGACCTGCTCCTGGTACATCGTCCGGGACAGCGCCTCGATGAGGTCCATGTCGACGACCGAGTAGTTGGTGCTCCGGTGGTAGTCGTACAGCGACTGTTTCACCTCGTTGGGAGCCCCGTAGTAGAGGTCGACGGCCTCCGGGTCGAAGATCCGGTTGGCGAACGGGCTGTCGTCGGCGGGGGTGTAGCCGTACTTCGCGAACACCGAGCAGATCTCGGCGTCCGGGAAGTTGCGGTGCAGGTAGTCGACCGCCTCCGCGGCGCTCTGCCCGGCGCCGAGGACGACCGCGCGGCGCACCGGGGTGCCGGAGCGCACGAGTTCGCCGACGCGCGGCAGCAACTCGCTGTTGTGCCAGACGCGTCCGGACAGGGCCGCGTCGGGCGGCAGGTGCGGCTCCAGGCCGGTGGCCACGCAGATGGAGCGGGCGCGGCGGACCGTCTGCCGCTGCGGGTCGCGCGGGTCACGGGTGGTGACGTCGAACCAGCGGACCTCGCCGTCCTCGGTGACGGGCCGCACGGAGACGACCTCGGAGTTGTACTCGACGAGGTGGGCGACGCGTGCCGCGGCCCATTCGAAGTAGTCGTGGAACTCGATGCGCAGCGGGAACAGCGTCTTCAGGTTGAGGAAGTCCACCAGCCGGCCGCGGTCGCGCAGGTAGCACAGAAAGCTGAAGTCGCTGGTCGGGTCGCGCATCGTGACGAGGTCCTTCAGGAACGACACCTGCATGGTGGCGTCGTCGATCAGCATGCCCCGATGCCAGCCGAACCTCGGCTGCTTCTCGACGAATCCGACGCGGAGCCCGTCCGTCGTGTCGGGCGTTGCCCCGGCCTCTTGCAGGGCTATCGCAAGTGCCAGGTTGGACGGGCCGAAGCCGATGCCCAGAACGTCGTAGATGGTATCCGGACCACTCTGCAGCGGCGCCACAGCGTCATCGCCTCCTGTATACGGGGTCACCGGGTTCTCAGCGTGAGAACACGCGGCTCCCAAACAGGCACATGCTAGATAAGGTTAGGCTTACCTTGCAATGCCCAACAGGACAGGAACGTGTGGGCTCAGCCCGACAACGGCACGGAAGGGGCGTCCGCGCCCTCGTGGTGACGGCCCATCGGAACGACCATCGGCGTCCGGCTCACCGGGTCCTCGCCCACCATGCAGCGCAGCCCGAACACGTCCTCGACCATGGCCGCGGTGATGACATCGCCGGGTGCGCCCTCGCCCGCGATCCGCCCGCCCTTCATGGCGACGACGTGATCGGCGTACCGGCAGGCCTGGTTGAGGTCGTGCAGCACCATCACGACCGTGCGGCCCTGCGTCCGGTTGAGGTCGGTGATCAGGTCGAGTACGTCGATCTGGTGGGCGAGGTCGAGATACGTCGTCGGTTCGTCGAGCAGCATCACCGGGGTGCCCTGGGCCACCGCCATGGCGATCCAGGCGCGCTGCCGCTGGCCGCCGGAGAGCTCGTCGACGGCCCGGTTCGCCAGGTCCGTCATCGCGGTCGCCCGCAGCGCCTCGTGCACGGCCTCCTCGTCGGCGGCCGACCACTGCCGCCACCACGTCTGGTGCGGTGAACGGCCGCGCCCCACCAGGTCGACGACGGTCAGCCCCTCGGGCGCGACCGGCGTCTGCGGCAGGATGCCGAGCCGCTGCGCGAGGACCCGGGTGGGGATCGAGTTCACCGAGCGCCCGTCGAGATGCACGGCGCCCGCCTTCGGCGTCAGCAACCGGGCGAGGGCGCGCAGCAGGGTCGACTTGCCGCACGCGTTGGCGCCGACGATCGCCGTGATCCGTCCCGGCGGTATCGCCAGGTCGAGGCCGTCCACGACGATCCGGTCGTCGTAGGCGAGGCGCAGCCCCTCGGCACGCAGGTCGGGACCGTCGCTCGGACCCTCGTACGTCTTCGACACGTCTTCAGCCTCCAGAACCGGCGCGATTGGCGCGGACGAGCAGCCACAGCAGTACGGGGGCGCCGAGCACGCCCGTGACGATCCCGACCGGCAGCTCGGTACCCGGGACGATCTCCCGCGCGGCGAGGTCGGACAGCAGCACCATGGCGGCGCCGGTGAGGCCGGCGGCCACGGGCGGCGGCACCGAGGTACCGGCGAGCCGTTGGGCGACCTGGGGCGCGGCGAGCGCGACGAACGCGACCGGGCCCGCGGTCGCGGTGCCGAACGCCACGAGGCCCACGGAGATGAGCAGTACGGCGACCCGGACCGTCTGCACGCGTGTGCCGAGGCCGAGGGCGACGTCGTCGCCGAGTTGCAGGGTGCGCATCTGGCGGCCGAGCAGCAGGGCGGCGGGGACGAGTACGGCCATGGTGATGGCGAGGGGGGTGATCTGTTCCCAGGTGCGGCCGTTGAGGTTGCCGACGAGCCAGCCGAGGGCGGCCTGGGCCTGGAAGCGCTGGCCCCGTGCCATGAGGTAGTCGGTGGCGCTGGTGCAGATCCAGGCGATGCCGACGCCGACGAGGACGATGCGGTAACCGGTGGTGCCGCGTTTCCACGCGAGGACGTAGACCAGGGCCGCGGCCGTCAGGGCGCCCAGCAGGCCGAGGGCCTGGGTGCCGAGGCCGCCGTCCCAGCCGAGGACGATGCCGGCGACCACGGCGACGCCGGCGCCCTGGGTGATGCCCATCATGTCCGGGCTGGCCAGGGGGTTGAGGGTCATCGTCTGGAGCAGGGCGCCGGAGACGCCGAAGGCGATGCCGACGAGGAGGCCGGCGAGGGCCCTGGGGAGGCGCAGCTCGTGGACGATCAGCTCGGTGCCGGGGTCGCCCGCGCCGAACAGTGCGCGGATCACTTCCGTGAGGGAGAGGGGGATGTCTCCGAGGGAGACCTCCACGCAGAAGGCGAGGAAGGTGACGGCGGCGAGGAGGAGGCAGACGAGGAGGAGTCTTGGGCGCAGGACGCCGGAGACGGGGGGTGTGGTGAGTCTGAAGGGGATGCGGGTGCGGGTTCCACGCGGGGCGGTGTGTGTGGTCATGGGGTTGCCGCCGCGGGGGTTTTGGCCGGGGGGCCCGTGCGGGTTGCCTGTGGCTGAGCGCGCAGTTCCCCGCGCCCCTCAGGGGGTACGTCCGTGCCGGTCGTGTGTGGCTTGTCGCGCAGTTCCCCGCGCCCCTGGGAGCGGGGGGCCGAGGTCGGTGTGTTCGTGCGGGCACGACGTGGCTGAGCGCGCAGTTCCCCGCGCCCCTTTTGGCGTTGCCTTGGGATCATGTGGCGGCCCTCAGAGTTCTGCGAGTCGGCGGCGGCGGACCATGGCTATGAAGAAGGGGCCGCCGATGAAGGCGACCAGGACGCCGGCCTGGATTTCCGTGGGGCTGGCCAGGAGTCGGCCCGCTATGTCGGCGGCCAGCAGGAGACAGGGGGCGAGGACCGCCGAGAGGGGGAGCAGCCAGCGCTGGTCGGGGCCGATGCCCGCGTACTGGGTCAGGACGCGGGCTATGTGCGGGACCACCAGGCCGACGAAGACGACCGGGCCGATGACGGCGACCGCGCCGCCGGTGAGCAGGGTCACGGCGATCACCCCCTGGACGCGGATCAGGCCGACCCGCAGGCCGAGCGACTTCGCCACGTCGTCGCCGAGCGCGAGGCTGTTCAGGGACGGCGCGCAGGCCAGGGCGAGGACGGCGCCCACGGCGAGGAACGGCAGGACACGCAGCAGCACTTCCTCGTTCTGGTTGGCGAGCGAGCCCGCGGACCAGAAGCGGTAGCGGTTGAGCGCGTCCGGGTCGGTGAGCGCGATCGCGCTGGTCAGCGAGAACAGCAGGGAGGTCATCGCGACGCCGGCCAGGGCCAGTTTGACCGGTGTGGTGCCGGAGCGGCCGAGTCCGCCGAGGACGTAGACCAGGATGCTCGCGGCCGCCGCGCCCGCGAAGGCGAACCAGATGTAGCCGTAGACCGAGCTGATGCCGATGACGCCGACGGAGAGCACCACGGCGAAGGCCGCACCGGCGCTGACGCCGAGGATGCCGGGATCCGCCAGCGGGTTGCGTGTCAGGGCCTGCATCAGCGCGCCGGACAGGCCGAGGGCCGCGCCGGTGGCGAGGCCGAGCAGGGTGCGCGGCAGCCGTACGTTCCAGATGACCGTGTCGATCCGGGCGCTCGGCGGGTCACCGAGGAGGGTGTGCCAGACCTGGCCGAGCGGCACGTTCAGAGCGCCGAAGGCCATCGACAACGCACAGAGTGCGAGCAGTGCCGCGCCGGAGAAGGCGAGCAGGAGTACTGCGCGGGGGCCTTTCGCCGCCCGGACCACCGAGGTCCCCACGTGAACTTCCTTTGATGAGGCTTACCTTAACTGTAGGTGGAGAACCGCGGGACGAGAACTCCGGGTCCGGTCGGCCCGGGTGGTGCGATTCCGCGCCCCCGCCTCCGGGTAACCATGGAGGGCACCCTGGGAATTAGGTAACCCTTACCTTAGTATGTCGCCGACCCCCCGGCCCAAGCCGGGAACGACCTGCTGGGGAGGCACGCGGCCGTGTGCGGTTCCGAGGAAGCTCTGTCCTACTGGCGACGGTTGCTCACACCGCTGCCACTCGAGATCTCACTGCCGGCCGACCGGCCCCACCCGCCGGAGTCCACCACGGACCGGGCGACCAGGACACTGTCCGGTCTTCCCGAGGCATCCGACGCGCAGTCGCTCGCCGCGTTCTTCGCGCTGCTGCACCACTACAGCGGCGCGACGGACCTCACCGTCGGCCACGACGGACTCCCCCTGCGGGTGTCCCTCGACGCGGAGCCCACCTTCCGTGAGCTGGCGCTGCGGGTGGACCGGGCCCGGGACGACGTGCAGAACCACCGGATCCCGGTGGAGCTGCTGGTCGAGGAGTTGCGGCCGGCGCCGACCCGCGGCGGCGGGCTGCTGTTCAACACCGCCTTCGCCACACGGGAGCGGCCCGCCGGGGAACTGCCGGGCCCCGTCGACGTGCTGCTGGAGGCCGACGGGGACACGGCCCGGCTCACCTACGACCCCGCGCTGTTCGACGCCGCCACCGCGGACCGGCTGCTCGCCCACTACCGGACGCTGCTGGCCGACGCGGTCGCACGCCCGGACACGCCGGTCGCCCGGCTGACGCTGCTGACCGACGAGGAGTACCACCAGGTCGTCGTCGGCTGGAACGACACCGCGCACACGGTCCGCGCGGACACCTGGCCCGCCCTCTTCGCCGAGCAGGTCCGTGAGCGTCCGGACGCCGTCGCGCTGGTCTTCGAGGACGAGGAGCTGACGTACGCCGAGCTGGACGAGCGCGCCAACCGGCTCGCCCACGCGCTCCTCGCGCGCGGCGCGGGCCCCGAGCGCATCGTCGCGCTGGCGCTCCCCCGGTCCGCCGAGCTGATCGTCGCCGAGGTCGCGGTCCTCAAGTCGGGCGCCGCCTACCTGCCGATCGACCACGACTACCCGGCCGACCGCATCGCGTACATGCTCGGCGACGCCCGCCCCGTCTGCATGGTCACCACCCGGGAGACCGCGCGGGAGCTGCCGGCGCAGGACGGCATGGCCCTGCTGGAGCTCGACACGGCGGACGCGACGGCCGAGCTGGCCACCCGCCCGGCGCACGACCCTACCGACGCGGACCGCGGCGCCCCGCTGACCCTGCTCGGCGCCGCCTACGTGATCTACACCTCGGGTTCGACCGGCCGCCCCAAGGGCGTGGTGCTCGCGCACAGCGGTGTGGCGAAGCTGATCGCGACACAGAGCGAACGTTTCGGCATCGGGCCGCACAGCCGGGTGCTCCAGTTCGCCTCGCCCAGCTTCGACGTGGCGTTCTGGGACCTGTGCCTCGGTCTGCTCTCCGGCGGCCGGCTGGTCGTCGTCCCGGCCGAACGCCGGGTGCCCGGCGCGCCGCTCGCCGACTACGCGAACGCGCACGGCATCACCTTCATGATTCTGCCGCCCGCGCTGCTCGCCGCCATGCCGGACGACATCGTGCTGCCGCCGGCGGCCACGCTCCTCGCGGGCACCGAGCGGGTGTCGCCCGAGCTGGTGGGCCGGTACGCGCGCGGGCGGATGATGTTCAACGCGTACGGCCCCACCGAGGCCACCACCAACTCGACGCTGGGCCTGTGCGACCCGGACACCCCGGCCGGCGCGATCGTGCCGATCGGTGTCCCCGACCCCGGCACCCGCGCGTATGTCCTCGACGCCTTTCTCCGGCCCGTTCCCGCCGGTGTCACGGGAGAGCTCTATCTCGGCGGCGCCGGTCTCGCGCGCGGCTATCTCGGGCGCCCCGACCTCACGGCGGAACGCTTTGTCGCCGACCCGTTCGGCGCCCCGGGCGAGCGGCTGTACCGCACCGGCGACCTGGTCCGCCGACGGGCCGACGGACGCCTGGAGTTCCTCGGCCGCGCCGACGCGCAGATCAAGATCCGGGGCTTCCGGATCGAGCCGGGCGAGATCGAGTCGGTGCTGCGCGGCCACCCGGCCGTCGACCAGGTCACGGTCGTGGCCCGCGAGGACCGCCCCGGCGACCGCCGCCTCGCCGCCTATGTCGTGCCGGCGCTCGACGGACCCCGCGACGCCGACCCGGACACACGGGTCGGCGAGTGGAAGGAGCTGCACGAACTCCTCTACAGCGCGGCCGGCACCGAGAGCTTCCGCGAGAACTTCGCGGGCTGGAACAGCATGTACGACGGCACGCCGATCCCGGTCGAGGAGATGCGCGAGTGGCGCGCGGCGACCGTCGAGCGGATCCGTGGTCTCGGGCCGGCCCGCCGGGTGCTTGAGATCGGCGTCGGCAGCGG
The DNA here is from genome assembly GCF_044753385.1 of Streptomyces sp. NPDC088387. Taxonomy (NCBI): domain Bacteria; kingdom Bacillati; phylum Actinomycetota; class Actinomycetes; order Kitasatosporales; family Streptomycetaceae; genus Streptomyces; species Streptomyces sp. NPDC088387. Next base: position 238,028 of record NZ_JBIVNC010000006.1, on the reverse strand, counting down.
TCTGATCCTGTCCCACCTCGCGCCGGACTGCGAGGCGTACTGGGGCACCGACCTCTCTCAGGAGGCCGTCGCCGCGCTGCGCGCCCAGGTCGACGCCGACCCGGAGCTGGCGGGGAAGGTGGAGCTGAGCGCGCGTCCGGCGCACGACACCGAGGGCCTGCCGGCCGGCTGGTTCGACACGGTCGTCGTCAACTCCGTCGCCCAGTACTTCCCGAGCGCCGACTACCTCCTCGACGTCGTACGCAAGGCGTCGGAGCTGCTCGCGCCCGGCGGGCGGATCTTCCTCGGCGACATCCGCAACCTGCGTCTGCTGCGCACCCTGCGGGCCGCCGTCGAGACCAGGCGGGCCGCGGACCCCCGCGCCGGGGACGGCGAGAGCGAGGACAAGAGCGCGCTGCGGGCCGCCGTGGAACGGTCGGTGCGCTGGGAGGGCGAGCTGCTGCTCGACCCGGACTTCTTCGCGTCGCTCGACGGATTCGACGCGGACATCCGGATCAAGCGGGCGGTCCACCACAACGAGCTGAGCCGCTACCGGTACGACGTCGTCCTGCGGCCCGCCGGGCAGACCACGGACATCCCGGAGACGCCCGAGGTGCACTGGTCGGCGGCCGGGGCGCTCACCGGACTCGGTGAGCTGCTCGCCGAACGGCCCGCGCGGCTGCGGGTCACCGGTGTGCCCAACGCCCGTCTCACCGACGATCTCGCGGACCTGTGGCGGCTGGAGGGCAGCGGCCACCAGGCGGCCCCAGGCGCCGACCCGGAGGAACTGCACACCCTCGCCGGGGCACACGGCTACCGGGCGGCGCTGACCTGGAACGGCGGCGCCGACGACGGTTCCCTCGACGCGCTGTTCGTCCTGGACGGCCCGCTCACCGGCGCCTACCGGCCCGCCGCCGGGTATCCGCACGCGAACCTGCCCGCGCCCTTCCGCGACCCGGCCGCCCTGATGCGCACCCTGCGCGCGCACGCGGCCGAGTGGCTGCCGGACCACATGGTCCCCTCGGCGTTCGTGCCGCTGCACACGCTGCCCGTCACCCCGAGCGGCAAGATCGACGCACGGGCCCTGCCCGCGCCCGACTACGCGGCGCTCAGCTCCGGCCGCCCGCCGCGCACCGCGCGCGAGAAGCTGCTGTGCGCGCTCTTCGCCGAGGTACTGCACCTGGACTCGGTGACCGCCGAGGACGACTTCCTCGCCCTCGGCGGCGACAGCATCGTCGCCATCCAACTCCTCATCCGGGCCCGCGAGTCGGGCCTGCGGCTGACCGCGCGGGACGTCTTCAGGCACCGCACGGCCGAGGCGCTCGCCCGCACGGCCGTCGACCGCGCCGAGGAGGAGATCACCGCCGCCGAGGAGCCGCTGCTCGCGCTCGGCGCCGGGGAACTCGCCGAGATCCAGGGCGGCCGGCCGCTCGCGATCGCGGAGCTGCTCCCCCTCACCCCGCTCCAGCAGGGCTTCTACTTCCACGCGCTGAGCGGCGCGGACGCCTACACGGTCCAGCAGGTGCTCGACCTCGCCGGACCGGTCGACGGCCCGACCCTGCGCCGGGCCGCCCAGCGCCTGCTGGACCGGCATGCCCCGCTGCGGGCCGCGTTCCGCGGCCGCGCGGACGGCACACCGGTACAGATCATCACCGAGGGCGCCGAACTCCCCTGGCGCGAGGTCGATCTCTCGGCACAGGACGAAGCCGTACGGCAGTCCCTGAGCGACGCCGTCGCGGCGGACGAGCGCGCGGCGGGCTTCGACCTGGGCGCGCCCCCGCTGGTGCGCTGCGCGCTGGTCCGGCTCGACGGGCAGCACAGCCGGCTGGTGCTGACGTTCCATCACATCGTGGCGGACGGCTGGTCGTTGCCGGTGCTGCACCGGGAGCTGATGGCCTGCTACGGCACGGACACTCCCCCCCTGGCCGAGCCGGCGCCGTACCGCGACTTCCTGCGCCGGCTCGCGCGCCAGGACCAGGAGGCGGCCCGCGAGGAGTGGCGTACCGCCCTCGCCGGGCTCGACGAGCCGACCCGGCTGGTCGAGACACCGGCCGACGAGAACACCCCCGTCCAGCCGGCACATGTCCGTGTCGAACTCGCCGAGGCGACCACCGCCCGGCTCGCCGAGCGGGCCCGCGAGCACGGCGTCACCCTCGGCACGGTCGTCCAGGCCGCCTGGGGTCTGCTGCTCGGCGGACTGACGGGCCGCGACGACGTCGTGTTCGGCACCACGGTCTCGGGGCGTGACAGCGAGGTGGACGGCATCGCCGGAATGGTGGGCCTGTTCATCAACACCCTCCCGACCCGCTTCCGCTGGACCCCGGGCGCCTCGCTCGGCGCTCTGCTGTCCCGGCTCCAGGAGGAGCAGTCGCGGCTGCTGGACCACCAGCATCTGGGACTCGCGGAGATCCAGCGCGTGTCGGGGCACGCGGGCCGCGGTGAACTCTTCGACACCCTGGTGGTGTTCGAGAACTACCCGGCCGGCACGGACCTGCGCGACCCTTCGGGGCTGGTCCGGATCACCGGTGACGCCTTCCACGACGCCGTGCACTATCCGCTCGCGCTGGTGGTGAAGCCCGGCCGCCGGCTCGATCTGCGGCTGAAGCACCACGCGGAGCGCCTCGACGGCGACACCGTGCGCATGCTCGGCGACCGGCTGGCCCGGGTGCTGGAAGCGATCGCCGCCGACCCGTCCCGCACCGCCGCCTCCGTGGACCTGCTCTCGCCGGACGAGGCGCTCTCCGCCCATCCGGCGGGCGAGAACCGTCCGGTCCCGGCGACCACCCTGGCCGACGCGTTCGCCGCCCAGGTCGCCCGTACCCCGGACGCGACGGCCGTCGTCTTCGAGGGCGAGCCGCTCACCTACGCCGAACTCGACGTCCGCGCCGCGGCGTTGGCGGCGCGGCTGCGGGCCCGTGGCACGGCTCCCGGCACGTTCGTCGCGGTCGCGGTGCCGCGTTCCGCGGAGCTGATGGTCGCGCTGCTGGGTGTGCTGAAGTCGGGCGCGGCCTATCTGCCGGTCGACCTGGACTATCCGGCGGACCGGGTGACCCACATGCTCGCCGACTCGGGCGCGCGGACCGTCGTCACCCTGAGCGCGAGCGCCGGCCGGCTGCCCGAATCACCCGGTACGGACGTGCTGTTGCTGGACGCGGAGGACAACGGCCCCGCGGCCTCCACGCACTCCGGTGACGCCGTCGCCGCCCGCCCCGACGACCCCGCCTACCTCATCTACACCTCGGGCTCGACCGGCCGCCCCAAGGGCGTGATCGTCACCCACCGTGCGATCGTGAACCGGCTCGCGTGGATGCAGGGCGCGTATGAACTGCGCGCCGACGACCGGGTGTTGCAGAAGACGCCGTCGAGCTTCGACGTCTCCGTGTGGGAGTTCTTCTGGCCGCTCATGGAGGGCGCGGCCGTGGTCCTCGCCCGTCCCGACGGCCACCGCGACCCGGCCTATCTCGCCGCTCTCGTGAACGAACAGCACATCACGACGATGCACTTCGTGCCGTCGATGCTGGAGGCGTTCCTCCAGTCGGACGAGGTCACGGCCGATCCGGCGTGGGCGCGGTCGCTGCGCCGCGTGTTCAGCAGCGGCGAGGCCCTGCCGGCCGCCGCCGCGAGCCGCTGGCGGGAGCTGACGGGCGTACCGCTGCACAACCTGTACGGTCCGACCGAGGCCGCCGTCGACGTCACGTACCACCCGTCCGGCGACGACGAGGGCACCGTGGTGCCCATCGGCAGGCCCGTGTGGAACACCGGCCTTCGGGTCCTCGACTCCTGCCTGCGGCCCGTGCCGGACGGCGTGCCCGGCGAGCTGTATCTCACCGGTGTCCAGCTGGCCCGCGGCTACCACGCCCGCGCCGCGCTGACCGCCGAGCGGTTCACGGCGGACCCGTACGGCCCGCCCGGCAGCCGCATGTACCGCACGGGTGACCTGGTCCGGCGCCGCGCCGACGGAGTGGTCGAGTACCTCGGCCGCACCGACCGCCAGGTCAAGCTGCGCGGCAACCGGATCGAGCCGGGCGAGATCGAGGCCGCGCTGGCCGCCCTGCCCGAGGTGGCGCAGGCGGCCGTCACCGTACGCGACGACACCCTCGTCGCCTACGTGGTGCTGTCGACGCCCGCCGAGGTCACTGACCTGCGTGACGCGCTCGGTGAGCGGCTGCCCGCGTCGATGGTGCCCAGTGCCTGGGTGGTCCTCGACGCGCTGCCGCTGACCCCCAGCGGCAAGCTCGACCGGGGGGCGCTGCCCGCCCCGCAGGCCGTGCGCGCCGCCGCCCGTACCCCGCGTACACCGCGCGAGCAGTTGCTCACGGAGATCTTCACCGCCGTACTGAAGCTGCCGGACGTCGGCGTCGACGACGACTTTTTCCTGCTCGGCGGGGACAGCATCAGCTCGATCGCCGTGTCCAGCAGGGCCCGGCGTGCGGGGCTCGGCATCGATCCGCGGGACGTCTTCGAGCACCGCACACCCGCCGCTCTCGCGGAGGCCGCGCCCCTGACGGAGACCTCCGGCACCCCGGCCCCTGCCGGTTCCGCGTTTGTCCTCACGGACGAGGAGCGGGCCGGTGTCGAGCGGCTCGCCCCGGGCCGGATCGAGGACGTGTGGCCGCTCGCGCCGCTCCAGGAAGGCCTGTTCTTCCACTCGAACTACGACGACGGTGTGCTGGACGTGTACACGGTCCACGAGTCGTTCGACTTCGCCGTGCCGGTCGACACCGAGCGGCTCCTGGCCGCCACCCGCACCCTGCTGGACCGCAATCCGAGCCTGCGCGCCGGCTTCACCAGCGAAGGGCTGCGCCAGCCGGTGCAGTTCATCGTGTCGGACGCGGCGATCCCGCTCACCGAGGTCGATCTTTCGGGTCTCGCGCCCGACGAACAGGACCGGCGGCTGCGGGAGTTGATGGACGAGGAGCGGTCCCGCCGCTTCGACCTGTCCCGTCCGCTGCTGTTCCGGATGCTGCTGGTGCGGCTCGGCGACGGGCGCGGCGACCGGCTGGTCGTCGGACGCCATCTGATCCTGTGGGACGGCTGGTCGGCCTGGCTCTTCCTGGACCAGCTCTTCGCGCTGTACGAGAGCGGCGGCGACCCGGCGGGGCTGGCCAGGCCCGGTTCGTACCGCGACTACCTGACGTGGCTGGAGCACCAGGACGACGGCGAGGCCACCCGCGCGTGGCGGACCGCGCTGGCCGGTTTCGAGGAGCCGACGCTGCTGGCGCCGACGGTCTCGGACCGGGGCCTGGAGCCGGTGATCCCGGAGCACCTGGACGCGGTGCTCGACGCGGAGGTGGCCGGGCGGCTGCGGGAGACCGCGCGGCGCCACGGCCTCACACCCAACACCGTGCTCAACGCGGCCTGGGGTCTGGCTCTCGCGGGTGCGACGGGCCGTACCGACATCGCGTTCGGCACCACGGTCGCGGGCCGGCCGAGTGAGGTGCCGGACGTGGAGAACGTCATCGGCATGTTCCTCAACACCGTGCCCGCACGTATCGCCTTCGACCCGCGCGAGCCGGTCCTCGATCTGCTGCGGCGGATCCAGGGCGAGCGGCTCGCGGTGATGCCGTACGAGTACCTGGGGCTCGGTGTGCTCCAGGCGGAGAGCGGGCACCGGCGGCTGTTCGACACGCTGTTCGTGCTGCGCAACGCCGACACCGACGAACGGCTGGCGGAGCTGCGCGAGCGGCACGGCGCGACCGCGGTCGCCAACGTCGACGCCACGCACTATCCGGCGAACCTGGTCGTCACACCGGGCGAGCGGGTCCGGGTCACCCTCGCCTACCGCCCCGACCTGCTCGAAGGGCCGTACGCGCAGGCGCTGTTGGACCGGTTCGTGCTGATGGTGGGCCGTCTGGTCGCGGACCCCACGGCGGCCGTCGGCTCGCTGGACGCGCTGCTGCCCGCCGAGGCCGCCGCGCTGGCCCGCGAGGACGCCGAGCAGCGGCAGCCGGTGCCGCACGAGACCGTCGCGGACATGCTGGCGGCGCAGGCGGCCCGCACTCCGCACGACACCGCGCTCGTCTTCGGGGCCACGACGGTGACGTACGCCGAACTCGACGCGCGCTGCAACCGGATGGCCCGGCTGCTGATCGCACGCGGCGCGGGGCCGGAGCAGGTCGTCGCGCTGGGGCTGCCCCGGTCGATCGACATGGTCGTGGCGCTGTTCGCGGTGCTGCGGACCGGCGCCGCCTATCTGCCGCTGGAGCTGGACCATCCGGCGGAGCGGCTGTCGTCGATGCTGGCGGACGCCCGTCCGCTGATTCTGCTGTCGACGGAGGCGGTGTCCCGGAAGCTGACCGGTGACACCCCTCGGGTGCTGCTGGACGACCCGCAGGTGGCGGCCGAGCTGGCGGGGGTGTCCGGCGACGCGGTGCAGGTGGCGTTCAGCCTGGACCACCCGGCGTACGTGATCTACACGTCCGGTTCCACGGGCCGCCCGAAGGGTGTTGTCACCCCGTACGTGGGCCTGACGAACATGCAGCTCAACCACCAGAAGGAGATCTTCGCGCCGGCGATCGCGGCGGCGGGCGGGCGGCGGCTGCGGATCGCGCACACCGTGTCGTTCGCGTTCGACATGTCGTGGGAGGAACTGCTCTGGCTCGTCGAGGGACATGAAGTCCACATCTGCGACGAGGAGCTGCGCCGGGACGCCACCGCGCTGGTGGCGTACTGCGAGCAGCACCGCGTCGACGTGGTGAACGTGACCCCGACGTACGCCCATCTCCTCATCGACGAGGGCCTGTTGGAGGGTCACCGACCGCCGCTGGTGCTGCTGGGCGGCGAGGCGGTCACCGAGACGGTGTGGAACACCCTGCGGGACACGGAGGGGACGTACGGCTACAACCTGTACGGGCCCACCGAGTACACCATCAACACCCTCGGCGGCGGCACGCACGACAGCGCCACCCCGACCGTCGGGCGTCCCATCCGGGCCACCCGGGCCCGGATCCTCGACACCTGGCTGCGGCCGGTGCCGGACGGGGTGGCGGGCGAGCTGTACATCGCGGGCGTCGGTCTGGCCCGCGGCTATCTGGACCGCCCCGCGCTGACCGGCGAGCGGTTCGTGGCCGATCCGTACGGCCTGCCGGGCGAGCGCATGTACCGCACCGGCGACCTGGTGCGGCGCCGCCCGGACGGCAACCTGGACTTCCTCGGCCGTACCGACGACCAGGTCAAGATCCGTGGCTACCGTGTCGAGCTGGGCGAGATCGAGACGGTCCTGGCCCAGCACCCCGAGGTGTCCCAGGCGGCGGTGCTCGCCCGCGACGACACGTCCGCGCCGGGCACCCAGCGGCTCGTCGGCTATGTCGTGCCGGCCGAACCGGACGCCGAGGCAAGGGAGTCGGCCGAGCGCGAGCAGATCGGCGAGTGGCAGGAGATCTACTCGGCGGAGTACACCGAGATCGGCACCGCCCTGTTCACCGAGGACTTCGCTGGCTGGGACAGCTCCTACGACGGCGATCCCATCCCCGTGGAGCACATGCGGGAGTGGCGTGAGGCCACCGTGGAGCGGATCCAGGAGCTGCGGCCCCGGCGGATCCTGGAGATCGGCGTCGGCTCCGGCCTGCTGCTGTCCCGGCTCGCCCCGGACGCCGAGGCCTACTGGGCGACGGACTTCGCCGCCCCCGTGATCCGCAAGCTGACGGAAGGCATCAAGTCCGATCCCGGGCTGGCGGCGAAGGTCGAACTGCGCTGCCAGCCCGCCGAGGTGACCGACGGGCTGCCGACCGGGTACTTCGACACGGTCGTCATCAACTCCGTCGTCCAGTACTTCCCGAGCCTGGACCATCTGCACAAGGTGATCCGCGGCGCGCTGGGCCTGCTCGCGCCCGGCGGCGCGCTGTTCCTCGGCGACGTACGCGACCTGCGGCAGGCACGGGTCTTCCAGACCGGCATCCAGACCGCCCGCGCGGACACCGGCGGTGACCGCGAAGCACTGCGCCGGGCCGTGGACCGGGGTCTCGCGCTGGAGAAGGAACTCCTCGTCGACCCGGACTGGTTCACCACCCTCGGTGTGGGCGTCGAGCTGCGCACCAAGGCGGGCCGGCACCACAACGAGCTGACGCGCTACCGGTACGACGTGGTGCTGTACACCGACCCGGCGGACGCGCTTCCGCTGGACGACGCCCTCGAACTGCCCTGGGGCACCGACCTGTTCGGCCACTTCGACGGCACCGGACCGCTGCGGGTGCGGCGGATCCCGGACGCGCGCACGGCGGACGATCTCGCGGCGATGCGCGCGATGGACGCGGACCGGGCGCCGGACACCGGTGTGGAGCCACACGAGCTGCGCCGGCTGGGCGCCTCGTACGGCTGCCGCACACTGACCACCTGGGCCGACGAACCGGGCTACTTCGACGCCGTGTTCGTGCCCGCCGACCGCACGGGCCGCACCTCCGGCCTGTACCGGCCGCGCACCGACCGCGACTCCGTGCCGTACGCCAACACTCCGACGGCCACCCGTGGCAACAGCGCGCTGATCCGGCGGCTGCGGGACGACCTCGGGCAGCGGCTGCCCGGGTACATGGTCCCGGCGGCCTTCGTGGTGCTGCCGCGGCTGCCGATGAACGACAACGGCAAGCTCGACGCCCGCGCCCTGCCGGACGCCGAGCCCGCGGTCGCGCTCTCCGAGGGGCGCGGGCCGCGCACCCCGGTCGAGGAGGTGCTGTGCCGGCTCTTCGCCGAGGTGCTGGGGCTGCCGCGCACCGGCGCGGAGGACAACTTCTTCGACCTGGGCGGCCACTCGCTGCTGGCGACCCGGCTGATCAGCCGGGCCCGCACCGAGTTGGGCGCCGAGCTGGCGATCCGCGACCTGTTCGAGGCGCCGACACCCGAGGCGCTGGCGCTGCGGGCGGCGGTCGGACAGCCGGCCCGGCCCGCGCTGGCGGCCGTGCCGGACCGGCCCGCCCGGATCCCGCTGTCGGCGGCCCAGCGACGGCTGTGGCTGGTGGAGCGGATCACCGGTGGCGGTGTCGCGTACAACTTCCCGCTGGTCGTGCGGTTGCGGGGAGCGCTGGATCTGGACGCGCTGCGGGCCGCGCTGGGTGATGTGACGGACCGTCACGAGGTGTTGCGCACCCGGTTCCTGGAGGCGGACGGCGAGCCGTACCAGTGGATCGCCGCGCCCGGGGAGGTGGCGCCGGAGTTCCGGGTCACCGACTGCCGCGAGGACGAACTGCCCGCGCTCGTCGAGCGGGCCCAGCGGCGCCCGTTCGACCTGGGTGCGGAGATCCCGCTGCGGGCCGAGGTGCTGCGGCTCGGCCCTGACGACCAGGTGGTGGCGCTCGTCCTGCACCACATCACCACCGACGAGTGGTCGGACCGCCCCTTCCTCACCGACCTCGGCACGGCCTACGAGGCCCGGCGGGCCGGCCGGGCGCCCGGGTGGGAGCCGCTGCCCGTCCAGTACGCCGACTACACGCTCTGGCAGGACACCCTGCTCGGCACGGTCGGCGCCGGGCAGCTCGCCCACTGGACCGAGGCCCTGCGGGACCTTCCCGAGGAGCTGACGCTCCCCGCCGACCGGCCGCGGCCGGAGACACCGTCCGGGCGGGGCGGCAAGGTCCGCGTGGAGCTGGACGGTGAGATCACCCAGGCGCTGCACGACCTGTCCTCGGCCACCGGCACCAGCATGTTCATGCTGTTCCAGGCGGCCACGGCGGCGCTTCTGCACCGGCTCGGCGCCGGGGACGACATCCCGCTCGGCTCCCCCATCGCGGGCCGCACGGACGACGCACTGGACGATTTGGTCGGCTTCTTCGTCAACACGCTGGTGCTGCGCACCGACGTGTCCGGGGCGCCCACGTTCCGGGGGCTGCTGGCCCGGGTGCGCGAATCCGCCCTTGAGGCGTTCGAGCGGCAGGACCTGCCCTTCGACCAGGTGGTCGAGGCGGTCAACCCGCCGCGCGTGGCGGGCCGCAACCCGCTGTTCCAGGTCATGCTCGGCTACCACTGGCGGCCCGGCGGCGACCCGGACGTGCTCGGCATGGACACCGAGTGGTTCGACATGGACACCGGCATGGCCAAGTTCGACCTGCACTTCACCTTCGTCGACGAGGCGGGCCGGGACCGTCTGGTGCTGCTCCTGGAGTACGCCCGCGACCTGTACGACGAGGCGACGGCCGAGCGGACGGCCGCACGGCTGGTGCGGCTCCTGGAACAGGTGGCGGCCGAACCCGACCGTCCCGTACGGGAGTTGGACGTCCTCGACGGGGACGAGCGGCACGCCGTGCTGGAGCGCTGGAACAACACCGCGCACGAGGTGCCGGCGACCACACTGCCGGAGCTGTTCGCCGCGCAGGCCGCCCGGACGCCGGACGCGACCGCGCTGGTCTTCGGCGACGAGCGGCTGACGTACGCGGAGTTGGACGCGCGGGTGGAGGAGAGCGCGCGCGTCCTGGCCGGCATGGGCGTGCGGGCCGAGCGCACGGTGGCGGTGTCGCTGCCGCGCTCCCTGGACCTGGTGGTGGCGCTGCTGGCCGTGCAGCGGGCGGGCGGCGCCTATCTGCCGCTCGACCCCGACCAGCCGGCGGAGCGGCGCGCGCTGATGCTGGACGACGCCCGGCCGGTGTGTGTGATCACGGACGCGCTGCCCGAGGGCCCGCACAGTGAACTGCCGTCCTCCTACGACCCGTCGCACCCCGCCTACGTCATCTACACCTCGGGGTCGACGGGCCGCCCCAAGGGCGTGATCGTCCCGCACGAGGGCATCGTCAACCGGCTGCTGTGGATGCAGGACACCTACGGTCTGACGGGTGACGACCGGGTGCTCCAGAAGACGCCGTCCGGCTTCGACGTCTCCGTGTGGGAGTTCTTCTGGCCGCTGATCACCGGGGCGACCCTGGTGATCGCCCCGCCGGACGCCCACCGGGACCCGGCCCGCCTGGCCGGGCTGATCCGCGAACAGGGCGTCACCACCGCGCACTTCGTGCCGTCGATGCTCCAGGGGTTCCTGGAGGAGCCGGCCGCCGCCCACTGCACCGGTCTGCGCCGGGTGATGTGCAGCGGCGAGGCACTGCCGGTGCCGGTGGCGCGGCGGTTCCACGAGGTGCTGCCGGCCGAGCTGCACAACCTGTACGGGCCCACGGAGGCGTCGGTCGACGTCACGGCGGTCCAGGTGCCGGCCGGCGCCGATTCCGTCACGATCGGCCGCCCGGTGTGGAACACCCGCGTGCTCGTTCTGGACGCCGCGCTGCGGCCGGTCGCGCCCGGCGTCGCCGGCGAGCTGTACCTGGCGGGCGTCCAGCTCGCCCGCGGCTATCTGGACCGTCCGGGCCTGACCGCGGAACGGTTCGTCGCCGACCCCTACGGTCCGCCCGGCACCCGGATGTACCGCACCGGCGACCTGGCCCGCTGGACGGCCGACGGCGCCCTGGACTTCCTCGGCCGCACCGACGACCAGGTCAAGATCCGCGGAGTGCGCGTCGAGCCCGGCGAGATCGAGACCGTCCTCGCCCGGCACGAGGGCGTCTCGCACGCGGTCGTCGTCCCTTACGACCAGCGGCTCGTGGCCTACGTCGTCCCGGCCGCCGGACGGACGGCGGACCCGGCGGAGCTGCACCGGCACACGTCCGGGGCGCTGCCCGAGCACATGGTCCCGGCGGCGTTCGTGATCCTCGACGCGCTGCCGCTCACCCCCAACGGCAAGCTCGACCGGCGGGCCCTGCCCGCCCCCGTGTTCGCGGGTTCGGCAGCGGGGGCGCGCACCCCGCGCGAGGAGATCCTCCTCGGCCTGTTCCGGGACGTCCTGGACGTGGAGCGCGTCGGCGTCGACGACGACTTCTTCGCGCTGGGCGGCCACTCGCTGCTCGCGGTCCGGCTGGTCGCGGGCGTCCGGGAGGCGTTCGGGACGGAGGTGTCGATACGCACGGTGTTCGACGCGCCGACGGTGGCGCGGCTGGCGGCCCGGCTCACCGAGGGGGACGCCGACCCGCGTCCGGCGCTGACGGTCCGGGAGCGCCCCGAGCGGCTGCCGCTGTCGTCGGCCCAGCGCCGGCTGTGGGTGCTGTACCAGGTGGAGGGGCCGAGTGCCACGTACAACATCCCCTCGGCCTGGCGGCTGACCGGGGCGCTGGACGTCGAAGCGCTGCGGGCCGCGGTCGGTGATCTCGTCGCACGGCACGAGACGCTGCGCACGGTGTTCCCGGACGAGGACGGCCGGGCGCACCAATTGGTCCTGGACGACGTGACCGTCCCCTTCGAGGTGGCGGACGTGGCCGAGGACCGGCTGGCGGAGCGGCTGGCCGAGGCGGGCGCGTACGGCTTCGAGCTGGACCGGGAACCGCCGCTGCGGGTCCATGTGTTCCTCACCGGTGAGGACCGGTGGACGCTCCTTGTACTGCTGCACCACATCGCCGGTGACGAGTGGTCGGAGGGGCCGCTCCACCGGGACCTGGCGCTGGCGTACGCGGCCCGGACGGCCGGGCGGGCGCCCGAGTGGGAGCCGCTGCCGGTCCAGTACGCCGACTACACGCTCTGGCAGCGGGACGTACTGGGCGACGAGTCGGATCCGCGGAGCCCGGCGCACCGGCAGATCGCCTACTGGCGCCGGGCGCTGGCCGGGCTGCCGGAGGAGCTGGCGCTGCCCGTCGACCGGCCCCGGCCGCTGGAGTCGACGTATCGCGGCGGTGCGGCGGATCTCTCGCTGGACGCGGAACTCGCCGCGGATCTGGACCGGTTGGCGCGCGAGCACGGCGTCACGGTCTTCATGGTGCTCCAGTCCGCGGTGGCGGCCCTGCTGTCCCGGCTGGGCGCGGGCCACGACATCCCGATCGGCAGCCCGATCTCCGGGCGGACCGACGCGGGTCTGGAGGAGCTGGTCGGGTTCTTCCTCAACACGCTGGTGCTGCGCACCGACACCTCCGGCGATCCGACGTTCCGGGAGCTGCTCGCCCGGGTGCGGGATGCCGATCTGACGGCCTTCGACCACCAGGACGTGCCGTTCGAGCGGCTGGTGGAGGTGCTCAACCCGGCCCGTTCGCTCGCCCGGCACCCGCTGTTCCAGGTGATGGTGGTGTATCTGGCGGCCGGCGGCGATGAGAGCGGGCCGCTGCCCGGTCTCGACGCCCGGCGCGACGAAGTGGCCCAGACGTCCGCCAAGTTCGACCTCTCCTTCGACTTCGTGGAGCGGGCCGACGGCACCGGAGTCGACGGTGTCCTGGAGTACAGCGCCGACCTGTTCGACCACACGACCGCGCAGTCCTTCGCCGACCGGCTGCGGCGGATCCTGCGGGCCGTGGCCGCCGACCCGGAGCTGCGGCTCGGGCGGGTCGACATCCTCGATCCCGACGAGCGGCGCCAGTTGTCGGCGGGCTGGCACAGCCGGCCCCCGGCCGCCGCGCCGACGACCGTTCCCGCCCTGTTCGAGGAGCGGGTACGGCTCCACCCGGAGCTGCCCGCCGCCGCGTCCGACGGCGTCGAGCTGACGTTCGCGGAACTCGACGCGGAGGCCAACCGGCTCGCCCGGCTGCTGGTCGAACTCGGCGCGGGGCCCGAGCGGTTCGTGGCGCTCGCGCTGCCGCGCACCGCGCGGTTCCTGGTGGCCGTGCTCGCGGTGCACAAGGCCGGGGCGGCCTATCTGCCGCTCGACCCGGACGCCCCGTCCGAGCGGACGGCCGAGGTGCTCGCCGACGCCGAACCCGTACTGACCCTGACCACCCGCGAGCTGGCCGGAGCGCTGCCGTGCGGGGCGCCCCTGCTGGTCCTCGACTCGCCGGCAACCGCCCAGACGATCGCCGCCAAGCACACCTCCGCGCTCACCGACGCGGACCGGTCGGCCCCGCTGACACCGCGCCACCCGGCGTATGTCATCTACACCTCCGGCTCCACCGGCCGTCCCAAGGGTGTGGTGATCACCCACGAGACACTCGGCAACCTGTTCCACAGCCACCGCGAGACGCTGTACGCCCCGGCGATCGAGCTGGCCGGGCGGCGGCACCTGCGGGCCGGACACGCCTGGTCGTTCTTCTTCGACGCCTCCTGGCAGCCGCAGCTGTGGCTGCTGGACGGGCACTGTGTGCACATCGTCTCCGAAGAGGTCCGGCGCGATCCCGAACTGCTCGCGGCCGCCGTACGACGGGAACGCTTCGACTTCCTGGAGGTGACCCCGTCGCTGTTCGCGCAGCTGGCCGACAACGGGCTGCTGGAGGGTGACACCTGCCCGCTGGCCGTGGTCGGCGTGGGTGGCGAGGCGGTCCCGGTCGCCCAGTGGCAGCGGCTCGGGGCGCTGCGCGGCACCGAGGCGTTCAACCTGTACGGGCCGACCGAGTCGACCGTGGACGCGCTGGTGGCACGGGTCGGCGACAGTGAACGGCCGCTGGTGGGACGGCCGGTGGCCGGAACCCGGGCCCATGTCCTGGACGGGCTGCTCCAGCCGGTGCCGCCGGGTGTCACCGGGGAGCTCTATCTGGCGGGCGGCGGGCTCGCGCGCGGCTATCTGGGCGCGCCGGGGCAGACGGCCGAGCGGTTCGTGGCCGATCCGTTCGGCGGGCCGGGCGCACGGCTGTACCGTACGGGCGACCTGGCCCGCTGGACCGCGGACGGCCGGCTCGACTACCTGGGCCGGGCCGACGACCAGGTCAAGATCCGTGGCTTCCGGATCGAGCCGGCCGAGATCGAGTCCGCGCTCACCGCCCATCCCGCCGTCGCGCAGGCGCTGGTGACGGTACGTCAGGACGGGCCGCGCAAGCAGCTCGTCGCGTACGTCGTGCCGGCGCCCGGGGCGCTGCCGGATCCGGCGGGGCTGCGGGCGCACGTCGGCGGGCGGCTCCCGGACCACATGGTCCCGGCGGCGGTGGTGGTGCTCGACCGGTTCCCGGAGCTGGCCAACGGAAAGCTGGACCGGGCGGCGCTGCCCGCACCGGACTTCTCCGCCCTGTCCTCCGGGCGCGCTCCCGTCACGGACACGGAGAAGGCGCTGCACGCGGTCTTCGCCGAGGTGCTCGGGCTCGAACAGCTCGGCGTCGACGACGACTTCTTCGTCCTCGGCGGCGACAGCATCGTCGCGATGCAGCTCGTCGGGCGGGCCCGCGCGGCCGGTCTGCGGATCACACCACGGCTGGTCTTCCGGCACCGGACGGTGGCCGGGCTCGCGGCGGTCGCCGAGTCCGCCGACGCGGGCGCCCCGCGGCCGGCCGACGACGGCACCGGCACGATCCCGCTGACGCCGGTCATGCACTGGCTGCGCGAACTCGGCGGCCCGTTCGCCTCCTACCACCAGTCGGCGCTCGTCCGCACACCCGCCGCGCTGGACCTGCCCGCCCTCACCGTGGTGCTCCAGGCGCTCGCGGACCGGCACGACCTGCTGCGGGCCACGCTGGTCCGGCCGTCCACCGAGGACACGGAGGACTGGTCGCTGCACGTGCCGCCGGTCGGCACGGTCGACGCCACCGGGTGGATCGAGCGGGTGGACATCGCCGGGCTCGACGCGGAGGCGCTCGGCGCGGTCGTCGGCGAGCGGGCGCACGCGGCCCGGGCGCTGCTCGATCCGGACGCCGGGGTGATGGTCAGGGCGGTGTGGTTCGACGCGGGCGACGCGCCGGGCCGGCTGCTGCTGATGGCCCACCACCTGGTGGTGGACGGTGTGTCGTGGCGTGTGCTGCTGCCCGATCTGGCGGCGGCCTGGGCGGCGGTCTCCGCCGGGCGGCCGGTGGAACCGGTGCCGGTGGAGACGTCGTTCGCCCGCTGGTCCAGGCTGCTCACCGAGCAGTCCCGGGAGCCGGCGCGCGAGGCCGAACTGGCCGTCTGGGAGGCGGTGTTGGACGGGGGCAGCGAGCCGTTCCCGCTGACCCGCGAGCCGGACCCCGACGTGGACACCACCGGGACCGTGCGTGAGGTCGCGCTGCGGCTTCCCGCCGAGCACACGGGCCCGCTGCTGTCGTCCGTGCCCGCGGCCTTCGGGGCGGACGTCAACGACGTGCTCCTCGCCGGTCTCGGACTGGCCGTCGCCGACTGGCGGCGCCGCAACGGCGGGTCGGACACGTCGGTCCTGGTCGACCTGGAGGGCCACGGCCGCGAGGAGGAGCTGGCCGGCGACGGTGTGGACCTGTCCCGCACGGTGGGCTGGTTCACCAGCGTCTTCCCGGTCCGGCTCGACCCCGGTCCGGCCGATCCGGCGGACGCCTTCGCGGGCGGCCCGGCGGCGCAGGAGGCGGTCCGGCGGGTGCGCGAGCATCTGGCGTCACTGCCCGCGAACGGTGTCGGCTACGGCATGCTGCGCCACCTCAACCCGCGCACGCGCGAGGTCCTCGCGGACCGCGAGCAGGCCCGTATCGAGTTCAACTACCTGGGCCGGTTCGGCATCCCGGAGGAGACCGACTGGTCGTACGCGCCCGAGGAGGACGCGGCCGACATCGGCGCGGAGGCGGCGATGCGGCAGGGGCACGCGCTGGAGATCAACGTGGTGACCGAGGACCGGGCCGACGGGCCGGTGCTGGCCGCGCACTGGTCGTATCCCGAGGGCCTGCTGTCCGCCGAGACGGTACGGGATCTCGCAGAGACCTGGTTCCGGGCGCTCAGGGGGCTGGTCGCACGGGCGGCACGGTCCGGGTCGTAGCCGACGAAGTCTTCCGACGTGGTCGGCACCGAGGAACGCAACACCTGAGGAAACGAGGAGAGGAAAGGCATGAGCAATCCGTTCGAAGACCCCGAGGGCACCTACCTGGTGCTGGTCAACGACGAGAACCAGCACAGTCTGTGGCCGGACTTCGTGGCGGTGCCGGCCGGCTGGCGCACGGCCCACGGCCCGGACACCCGGCAGTCCTGCCTGGAGTACGTCGAGAGCAACTGGACCGACATGCGGCCGCGCAGCCTCGCACAGGCCATGGACGGCTGAGAGCGGACAGACGGGGAGGGCCGGCCGCGAATCTCGTTCGCGGCCGGCCCTCCCCGTCCGTTGGCCCGCCCGGCGTCAGGACGCCGGCTGCTCCACCTTCGTGTCCGTCTTGCCGTCGACGGCCGCGGCCAGCTGCGGCACCAGCCGGTCCAGGACGTACGGCAGGCTCAGCACGGTGCCCATGGACAGGGCGTTGCCGTAGTCGCTGGTCTCGTTGACGAAGACCTCGCGGCCCTGCTTCACCACGTTGAGGTCCTTGTAGGACGCGTCCTTGTGCAGGGTGTCGGCGTCCTTGGTGACATCGCCGACCTGCCACACCACGACGTCCTGGTCGAGCAGATCGGTGCGCTCCTTGCTGATGTTGGCGCCGAACTGGTCACCGATGGCCTTGTCGAGGTCCTTGGGCAGTGTGAAGCCGAGGTCGCCCAGCAGGTGCGAGCGCGGGTCCTGGCTGCCGAAGACGAACATGCCCTCGTACGGCGTCGCCATCACCGCGGAGGCACCCTTGAACGCGGGGTTCGCCTCGGCGGCGGACGTGATCGCGGCCTCGGTCTCGTTGACGGCCTTGGCGGCCTCGTCCGGCTTGCCGAGCGCCTTGCCGATCGTCTCGGTCTGCTCCTGCCACGGCACGCCGTAGTCGTTGTACTGCTTCGGCTGCGCGACGACCGGCGCGAACTTCGACAGCGACTCGTACTGCTCCTTGGTGAGTCCGCCGTACACCGCGAGGATCAGGTCGGGCTTGAGCGCGGCGATCTTCTCGACCTGGGGGCCGGTGCCGGTGTCCTTGAGCACGGTCGGCGCCTCGGCCGAGCCGAGCTTGTCGGCGGCCCAGGGGCCCACGGCGCCTTTGTACCCGCCGAGCCACTCGGTGGTACCGACCGGGACCTCGCCGAGCGCGAGGACGGAGTCCTGGTCGGTGAGGCCCACGGTGACGATCCGCTTCGGCTCGGCCTTGATCGTCGTGCTGCCGTACTTGTGGTCGACGGTGACCGGGAACGCGCCGGAGGCGCTCGCCTTCGCGCCGGCGTCCGCGGAGTCGGATCCGGAGTCGTCGCCGCCGCACGCGGTGGCGGTGACGAGGAGCAGGGCGGCTGAGGCGACCGCGGCGGCGAGCCGTGGCGCTCTGCGGGAGCGGAGCATCGGAGGTCCTTCGGGTTCGGTTTCCTGTGGAGCGGGGCGGTGCGGGGGGTGGGGCGATGCGTGGGGGGTGGGGCTAGGAGTGGGGGGTGGGGCTAGGAGTGGGGGGTGGGGCTAGGAGTGGGGGGTGTGGGGCTGGGAGTGGTTCTCGCGGGTGTCCGACCAGGCGTTCCAGAGCGTGGCGTAGCGTCCGCCGGCCGCGCGGAGCCGGTCGTGGGTGCCGGTCTCGACGATCCGGCCGCCGTCCATGACGACGACCCGGTCCGCGGCGGCGGCCTGGCTGAGCCGGTGCGCCACGATCAGGGCGGTACGGCCGTCGACGGCACGGGCCACGCCCTTCTCCAGGGCGCGCGCGCCGGCGCTGCCGGCCTCGGCGGTGGCCTCGTCGAGGATCACCAGCGGCGGGTCGGCAAGGACGAGGCGGGCGAGCGCGAGGGCCTGTGTCTGGGCGCCGCTGAGCCGGTGGCCGCCTTCGCCGACGACCGTGTCGAGGCCGTCGGGCAGGGCGTCGGCCCAGGCGAGGGCGTCCACGCGGTCGAGCGCGGCGCGCAGTTCGTCCTCGGTGGCGTGTGGCTTGGCCAGGCGGAGGTCGTCGGCGAGGGGGCCCGCGAAGACATGGGTCTCCTGGGTGATGAGGGCGACCGTGCGGCTGGTGCCGAGTTCGGTGGGCGGGACTCCGCCGACCAGGACCGTGCCGGTGGTGGGCGGTTGGATGCCCGCGACGAGCCGGGCCAGGGTGGTTTTTCCGGCTCCGCTGGCGCCGACCAGGGCCACCCGCTCGCCGTGCCGGATCGTCAGGTCGATCTCGTGCAGGACGGGGTGGCCGGGGAGGTAGGCGTGGGTGAGTCCGCTGACGGTGACGTCTACGCCGCCGGTCTTCACGGGGTGTTCGGACTCCGGGGCGGGCGGCAGGTCGGTGACGCCGACGAGGCGGGCCAGGCCCGCGGTGGCGGACTGGGCGTCGTCGAGCAGGGCGAGTGCCGCGTTGACCGGGGTGAAGAGGCTGTGGAAGTACAGGGCGGCGGCGGTCGCCGTGCCGATGGACGCCGAGCCCTGCCGGACCAGCCAGTACCCGGCGAGCAGGACCGCGGTGAGCCCGATGTACTCGGCGATGTGCAGCCGGCTGTAGAAACCGAGGACGAGCCGGACGCCCCGCATGGTGAGGTCGACGACCGACCTGGACCGCTCGGTGACCCGCTCGGTGTGCTCGCCCTCCAGCCGGAACGCCCGCACGGTGGAGCTGCCGGTGACGGTGTCGAGCAGTTGCTGCTGCTGCGCGCCGGCGGCGACGCGCTGTGCGGCGTAGAGCGGGACGGCACGGGCGACGTACCAGCGGGCGGTCGCCACCTGCACCGGCACCGCGAGGAGCGCCGCCAGCAGGAACCGCCAGTCCAGCAGGGCCATGGCCCCCAGGGTCAGGACGATGGTGAGCAGTGAACGGGCCAGCAGCGGAAGGGCGTTGCGCACGGCCTCGGCGATGAGGGAGACGTCGGCGGTGACGCGGGCGGTCAGGTCGCCGGCACCCGCCTTCTCGACGCGCTCCAGCGGCAGGGCGAGAGCCCGCTCGACGAACCGTTCGCGCAGCCGGGCCAGGGCCGTCTCGCCCAGCCGGGAGATGAGCGACAGCCCGTAGCCGGCGCTGAGTCCCTGCGCCACGGCCACGGCGACGAGCAGCACGCCGGTCGTGGTGATGGCGTCGGCGGAGCCGCGGTCGGCAGCCAGGTCGACGATCCGGCCCAGCAGCGGCTGCACGAGCAGCCCGATGGCGGTGGAGCCGACCATCACCACGAACGCGGTCACGGCCAGCGCCCGGTGCGGGCGCAGCACTTCGGCGACGGCCGCGCGGATGCGGGGGACGGAGGCGACGGGCAGCAGCTCATCCGGCGCGGCGCCCGCGGTCCGGGGAGCTTCCTTGGGTTCGGTCATGCGAGCACCGCCGTACGGTAGACGCCGGAGTCCCGGACGAGACCTTCATGGGTGCCGTTCGCCGCCACGGTTCCGCTGTCGAGCAGCACCACCCGGTCGGTCACGGCGAGCAGCGCGGGGCTGTTGGTCACCAGGAGCGTGGTGCGCCCCCGGCGGACCTCCCGGATCCCGTCGGCGATCCGCGCCTCCGTGACGGCGTCCACCGCGGTCGCGGGTTCGTGGACGACGAGCACGGGCGGATCGGCGGCGAGGGCCCGGGCGAGCGCCACGCGTTGCCGCTGGCCCCCGGAGAGGGAACGGCCGCGCGCGGTGACCCGGGTGTGTACCCCGTCGGGAAGCGCCCGGGCAACCTCGTCGGTACCGGATGCGGTCATGGCCATCGCGAGTACGGGGGTGATGGGGAGGTCGGAAGCGCCCGACGTCTCGGGGGTTCCGGGGCGGTCGGGAGCACCGGGCTTCTCGGGGATCACAGCGCGGTCGAGAGCCCCGGGCTTTTCGGGGGCGCGGGGGGTGGTCGTCGCGGACGGCGCGGCGACTTCCTGCGTGGCCGCCGCGCCGACGTTGTCGAGGAGCGTTCCCTCGAACAGGTCCGCGTCGTGCTCGGCGACGAGGATCGCGGCGCGCACGTCGGCGAGTCCGAGCGCCGCCAGGTCGGTGCCGTCGAGTTCGACGGACCCGGCGTCCGGGTCGGCGGCCCGGCCGAGGCAGCGCAGCAGCGCCGACGCGTCGGCGGGGTCGGTGGCGACGACACCGAGGATCTCGCCGGGCGCGATGTCCAGGTCAACGCCGCGGACCGTTCCGTGGGTGAGGTTCCGCAGGCGCAGCCGGCCCTCCACCGCGGCGAGCGGGACGGCGCCGGCCGGCGTGGCGCGGACGGCCCCCTCGGCTTCGAGGACCTCGGCGATCCGGGTGGCGGAGGCGCGGCCCTGGGCCAACTCGGCGTTGACCCACGAGAACTCGGAGAGCGGACCGATGAGGAACAGGGCGAGGGCGACGGACGCGACGAGTTCACCGAGGCCGATGTCACCGCTCGCGGCGAGCCGTCCGCCGACGAGCGCCACCACGGCGATGAAGGCGCCGGTGAGCATGGTGACGACGCCGTTCTGCCAGGCCTCCGCGCGGGCCGCGCGCAGGGTGGCGGACAGGGAGTCGCCGCTGACGCGCCGGTAGCGGGAGACGGCGGCCGGTTCCGCGCCGATGCCCTTGAGGACGCGCAGTCCGGCCACGAGGTCCGCCGCGACGCCCGACGCGCGGGCCGCGCGGTCCTGTTCGGTCTCGCTGCGCCGCTCAAGGGGCTTGCTCAGCAGATGGCCGAGCCAGAGCAGCAGGGGTGTGCCGAGCAGCACCAGCAGACCGAGGGAGAGGGAGACCCGTAGCAGCGCGACGGCCGCGACCGCCAGACCGGCCGTCGCCGAGATACCCACGATCATGGCCATGGTGACGGCACCGACCCGTCGGGCATCCTCCGTGGCGGTGTTGGCGAGTTCGCCGGGCAGCCGGCCCTCCTCCGCGCCGCCCTCGGGCGCGAGGACCCGGCCGACCAGCTCAGTCCGCAGGCGGTGCGCGGCGGTCACGGAGGCGCGTTCGCCGGCCCGTGCGCCGTAGCGGAAGCTGAAGGAGAGGCCGACGTAGACGACGGCGAGGATGCCGAGCCACAGCAGCAGCCCGGGGACGTCGCCGTCCACCACACCCCGCTCGATGGCGAGACCGATGACGACGGGCACCAGGGCCTCGCCGGTCTGGTGGCCCATGCCCAACAGCGAGCCGAACACCACATCACGCCGCTGCCCCATCACCGCACGCCGCAGCAGCCGTCGGCCCCGCGGGTCCGCTCTTCTCACGCATCCCCCCGGACCGGATCATCAACTCAGACTTAGGTAAGGCTAACCAGAACTTACTACGTCGGCCAGCCCCCATCGAGCGCGGGTCCGCTCACCCGCACCCAAATACGTAACCCATGGGTTACGCTTCTGGCATGGACGAGCTGTCGGACGTCGCCGAGGCCGTCGCCGATCCCGTACGCCGGGAGATCCTGGCGATGCTGCGCCTCACCCCGCTCACGGCGGGCGAGATCGCCGCGCGGTTCACCATCACGCGTCCCGCGGTCAGCCGCCATCTCCGGGTGCTGCGGGAGAGCGGGCTGGTCCGGGACGAGCGCCTCGGACGCCACCGGCGCTACTCGCTCGACACCGGCCCCCTCGCCGCCCTCGCGGCCTGGCTCAGTCAGTTCGAGGCGGGCCGCCCGCCCTGGCAGCAGCGGCTGGACGCGCTGGACACGGAGGTCCACCGGGCGCGCCGCGACCGCCGCGGCGCCGAGACGGCAGGCCCCGGAAGCCCGGACCGGGCGGCCGGGAGCACGACCCCGGAAGAGCAGACGCCCCACCCACGAAGGGACACCGCATGACCACCCCGACCACTCCCGAACCCACCGGACGGCTCGTCTCCACACCGGCCGGCCACGACCTGATCCTCACCCGCACCTACCGCGCCCCCATCGGCGACGTGTGGGCGAGCGTGACCGAACCGGAGCGCACGGCACGCTGGTTCGGGCCCTGGCGGGGCGAGGCCGGACCCGGCCGCACGATCGAGGTGCAGATGAGCTTCGAGGAGTCGGACGCCTGGATGCCGGTCCAGGTCGACGTCTGCGACGCGCCGCACCGGCTCGCCGTCACGACCCAGGACTCGATGGGCTCCTGGTCCCTGGAGCTGCTGCTCACCGAGGCCGACGGCACCACCGAACTCCGGCTGGTCCACCACCTCACGTCCCTCGACCAGCTTGCCGACACCGGCCCCGGCTGGGAGTACTACCTGGACATGCTCACCGCCGCCCGCACGGACGGCCCGCAGCCTGACTTCGGTGACTACTACCCGTCCCAGAAGGCGTACTTCGAGGGCCTCGCCCCCTAGGGCCCAACCGCACCGCACGTGCCGCAGGCACACCACCCTGAGACCTCTGAGGGACCGATCGGCGCCAACTCCCCCTAGCGTTCCGACCATCGGCGTCATGCCGGACCGAATCACTTCGGTACAGGGGGAAGCACGAACATGTCCACACGCACCTTCGCCCGCGCCGCTCTCGTCGGCGCCGGCGCTCTCGCCCTGCTCGGCCCGCTCACGGCGGCGACCGCGTTCGCGGCCTCCGACACCGGCCGAGGCGCGGACCGCGTCATGGCCGCCCCGTACGCGGTCGTGCCGTACGAGACCGTCAACGTCCGCAGCGGCCCGAGTACTTCGTACGACAAGGTCGGCAGCGTCACCGCCGGTCAGCCGCGCGGCGCCTACTGCTGGGTGACCGGCCAGACCATCACCGACAACGGCTACACCAACAACGTGTGGGTGAAGCTCGTCGAGGGCTATGTGAGCGCGGTGTACCTCAAGGGCGACAAGTACGGCGACCTGCCCGCCTCCGCGCGCTGCTGACCCGGACCGCACTCAACCATCCATGGGGGAAACACACATGAAGAAGAGGCTCCTGCGCCGTTCGGCCACCGCGCTGGTCGTCACCGCGCTGGCCGCGGGCGCGCTCGCCACCACCGCGCAGGCCGCGCCGACCGCCGGCACCACCGGCGTCAAGGCGGTCAGCGGCGGCGACCCGACACTCACCGACGTCTACATCTGGGCCACCAACGTCAATCTGCGCGAGCAGCCGACGACCAACTCCAACATCCTGGCCAAGCGGTCCAAGTACTGGCTGGACGCGGTCTGCCAGACCCAGGGCCAGTCCGTCACGGACCCCGCGATCGGCACCAACAACTGGTGGACGGCCGTCCAGGAGTTCGCCGGCAGTGACATCGCCTGGGTCAACAACCTGTATCTGCGCGGCGGTGTGAAGATCGACGGCGTCCCGGACTGCTGACTCCGACCGTCCGATCCACCTCCCCACGAAGGGGCGGGCCCAGCACCGGGCCCGCCCCTTCGGCGTGCGACACCTGACGTCTCGGTGGCGGCACCCGGCGGTGTCGGGTGCCGTGGCCGTCAGCTGTCCTTCATCGCTCCCCAGCCGTGCCAGCGGTCGACCTCGATGAGGGCGCTGACGCGCGGGCTGACCCGGTTCGGGTAGGGGCCGCCGGTGTAGTGCGTGGCGATACGGTCGATGTCGGCGAGGTCCGTGTCGTCGTACATCCGCATCACGCGGCCGATCACCGTGACGTGGGTGTACCAGTCCTCGCTGTCGAGGACCGTGAGGGTCACGCGGGGGTCGTTGCGCAGGTGCTTGAGGCGGACCCGGGTCGCGTCCAGGTTGACCAGGACCTGGTTGTCCTCCCACAGGTACCAGGTGGCGGTGGAGACGGGCGAGCCGTCCGAGCGCAGGGTCGCCATCACACACGGGTTGGGGCGGCTCAGCAGCTCCGAGGCCGCCTGTGGCAGGGGCGGTTTGGACACGGGAACTCCTTGTCGTTCGGGGATCTCGCTCGTTCAGTGAACTGCTCGTTCAGCGAACTCGCTCGTCCAGGTGTTTCCCCCGGGCGCCGGTCATCGCGGTGCCCGAGTTCTCGATGCCTGAGTGAGCTTGCCATTCGTGGCGTCGGATCCCTCGCAGCGGGGCTGGCGAGTCCACCGCACTGGACTGATCCAGGCGCTCTACGAGTCCCGGCTCGCCCCGCTCCACACCGCGGCCACCGCCGGCCCTCCCCCGCTCGGCCCGGAGCTGTCGGCGGTCCGCGCCGATCTCGTGGACCACCTCGTGACCCGTGAGCACCTGACCCGTGAGCGGCCGCGCTCCGAACCGGCCGTGTTCACGGCCCGTATCCTGAGCACCCCGCAGACCTCAAGGACCGCCCGCACATGAGCAGTTCACACCCCGCCGTCGAGATCCCGCCCTCGCTGGCGGCGTCGTTCGCGAGTGCCTTCGGCGAGGAGGGCACGTCGTGGCTCGCCGGGCTGCCGGCGCTAGCCGAACGGTCGCTGGAGCGCTGGGAGCTGAGACGTGACGGCCCGCCCGGCTCGGGACAGGCCGGGCTTGTCCTGCCGGTGCTCCGCGCCGACGGCACGGGCGCGGTCCTCAAACTCCAGCTGCCCCGGGCGGAGACCACGGCCGCGGCCGTCGGACTGCGCACCTGGGACGGCGACGGCGCGGTACGGATGCTCGACCACGAACCCGGGACCGGCACCATGCTCCTGGAGCGGCTCGACGCCGGCCGCCCCCTCGCCTCCGTGGAGGACGACGACACGGCGATGGGTGTGCTGGCCGCACTGCTGGCCCGCCTGGTCGCCCACCCGGCGCCACCCGGTCTGCCCGGTCTCGGTGACATCGCCGCCGAGATGCTGGACCACGTCCCGCACGCGGCAACGGGGTTGACCGACGCCCGGGACCGGCGCCTCCTCACCGACTGGGCGTCGGCGGTGGCCGAACTCGCCGGCGAACCCGGCGACCGGCTCCTCCACTGGGACCTGCACTACGACAACGTCCTCGCCGCCGACCGTGAGCCATGGCTCGCCATCGACCCCGAACCGCTCGCCGGCGACCCCGGATTCGACCTGTGGCCGGCCCTGAACAGCGGCTGGGACGACGTGGTGGCCAAGGGCGACGCCCGGCGTACGGTACGCCGCCGCTTCGACCTGCTCACCGAGGTGCTGGAACTGGACCGCGACCGCGCCGCCGGCTGGACGCTCGGCCGCCTCCTCCAGAACGCGCTGTGGGACATCGCCGACGGTGAGACCGCCCACTCGCCGTCCGCCCTCGTCATCTCCGAGGCCCTGACGGACCGCTGAACCACACCGGGAGCACCGGCGGAGGGCGTCGCTCCCGTCGCTTCGGGGCCGACGTACCGTACGGAACGTATTTAGGTTAGCCTTGCCTCGCTTTGTGGCCGGCCTGTCCGGATTCTGCCGTTCCCCCGTGTTCCGCCTGTGTTCCGCCCGTGTATGAAAGAGCCTCCGCCATGGCCCCTGTTCTCCGTTCCTCCTCCGCCCCGGCCGTCGGCCCGTCCCGGCGCCGGCTGCTCGCGGCCGCCGGCGCGCTCGCGCTCACTCCGCTGCTCGCCGCGTGCGGCGGCGACGACGAACCGGACACGGCGGGCGGTTCGGCGGAGGCGAGCGGCGGGCCCTGGACGTTCAAGGACGACCGCGGTCGCACGGTACGCGCGGACGAGCGGCCGGAACGGATCGTCGCGTTCGTGAGCGCCGCCGCGGCCCTGTACGACTACGGCATCACGTGCACGGGAGTCTTCGGCCCGACCGAGCCGGTGGACGGCAAGCCCAACCCGCAGGCGGGCGACATGGACGTGTCCGGGCTGACCAGTCTGGGCACGGCGTTCGGCCAGTTCAACATCGAGAAGTACGCCGCCCTCCAGCCGGATCTGCTGGTCAGCAACATGTTCCCGGCGCCGGACCTCTGGTACGTCCCCGCGGAGAGCAAAAACAAGATCGAGGCGCTCGCGCCCTCGGTGGGCGTCAGCATCGCCCGCACCTCCCTGCTCAACCCGCTCAAGCGCACCGCCGAACTCGCGGAGTCCCTGGGCGCGGACCTGAGCGCCACGAAGGTCACCGACGCGAAGGCCCGCTTCGACACCGCGGTGGAGACCCTGCGCGCGGCGGCGAAGGCCAACGGCGGGCTGAAGGTGATGGCGGTGACCGGCGACTCCGAGAACTTCTATGTCGCCGTGCCCGACTCCTACAGCGACCTCAACTACTTCAAGGACCTGGGCGTCGAGTTCGTCGAGGGCAAGAAGAGCGACGAGTGGGGCTTCTGGGAGTTCCTCAGCTGGGAGAACGTCGACAAGTACCACGCCGACCTCATCATGGTCGACAACCGCTCGACCGCCCTGACCCTGGACCAGCTCGACGAGCAGGCCACCTGGCGCGAGCTGCCCGCCGTCAAGGCCGGTCAGCTGACCCCCTGGTCGATGGAGGAGCGTTTCAGCTACGCGGGCTGGGCCCCGGTGCTCGAACGCCTCGCGGACGCGGTCAAGAAGTCGAAGAGGCTGAGCGCGTAGGCGGATTGAGCCGACGGGCGAACCTCGCTCAGCGGGTGGATGGACCGCTCGACGGGCGCGCCTCGCGACGGGTGCCGCCGTCCCGTAACGCCCCCGACTACACGCCCAGCGAACGTGCGAGTTCCGTGGTCGCCCGGCCGACCTCCGCGTCGTTCTCGTCGCGCAGCAGGTCGAGGTGGCCGCGCCGGGCGCGGACGGCCTGGCGGGCGGCGCGCTCCCAGACCACGTGGTTCTCACGGTGGTTCAGCAGCTTGGGGTACGCGGCCGCGGTGTTCTCCCACTGGCGCGCGTCGGCGACGGCGGCGAGCAGCCGGATGATCTGCGGACGGCACGTCACATGCGGCAACTGCGCGAGTTCCCAGAGATAGGGGACCACGGCGGCCGTCGCCTGGTGGACCACAAAGCCGTACTGGCAGATACGGCCCCGCAGTTCGACGAGGGCCGCGGCGGCCATGTCCGGGCTGCCCCAGGCGATCTTGTTGAGCAGCAGCGGCACGGCGGCCGCGCTGCCGGTCGAGTCCTTGATCGCACGCCACGGCACCTCGCCCAGTGAACTGAGCGGTCCGGGGCGGTTCACTCCCGCGGGCAGCGGTTCGTGCTGTGCGCGCTCGTTGCCCGGCTGGTGCGTCGAAGCGGTGCGCATGGCGTGGGGCCTTTCCGCAGCGGTCGTGTCAGCAGGTACGGGGGACGTGGAACGGCCTGTCCCCGGCGGTCGCATCCGGCTCGGCAACTCCTGATGCGACGTCATGATCCGGCGCCTCCGCAAGGGTTGACGCCGCAGCTATTATCCACGCTGTCAGCCCCGGCGTGCAATTGCACGAGAAATTGCGCGAAATTTTGGGTAGGACGCAGAACATGACCACCAAGGAGACAGCCGTGTCGCCAGTACCGAACGGAGTCCGGGCCAGCTCCCTGGACGTCCACTGGACCAAGAGTCGCCACAGCAACGCGGAGGGCAACTGCGTCGAGGTCGCCCCCCTGACCGACGGGGACGTCGCCCTGCGCAACTCCCGTTACCCGGACGGGCCCGCGCTCGTCTACACCACCGCCGAACTGGCCGCGTTCGTCGCCGGAGCGAAGGACGGCGAATTCGATCACCTGACGTGAGAGCAGCCGTACACGGTGGAGGGCGGGGCGATCGCGCCAACTCATCGGATTCTGGCGGCATATGCGGACGGACGACCTACGAAGTGCGATAGTGTCGAAGTCTCTTCTGCTGTCTGCCGGGAGCCAGGATGTCCGCCGATTCGCAGCGCGTGTCCCGCCTCCAACCGTATCTGGACCGTGCCGAGCCCGCTCCGACCCTGCTGAAGATGCTGGTCGGGGTGCAGTTGGCAGGTCTGCGCGAAGACGCCGATCTCACCCAGGACCAGGCCGCGCGAGCCCTCGGGTTCAGTCCGGCGAAGCTGTCGCGCATCGAGGCCGGCAAGGGCCGCAGGCCCCCGACCGAGACCGATGTCCGCGCGCTCCTGGAGCACTACAAGGTCGACGAGTACGAGACGTCGGTGATGATCGAGCTGCTCCGGCGGGCCGGTCAGCCCGGCTGGTGGCAGCGTTACGACAAGCGGCTGATGCCGGAGTGGTTCGACCGCCTGGTGGGACTCCAGGAGGCCGCCGCCGCGATACGCACCTTCGAGATCCAGTACGTACCCGGCCTGCTCCAGACCCCGGGCTACACCGAGGCCGTCGTACGCCGTGGTCTGCCCGTCGCCCCGGAGACCGAGGTGCGCCGCCGCGTCGAACTGCGCACCCGCCGCGCCCAGTTGCTGGACCGCGTCGACCCGCCGAAGCTGTGGGCGGTCGTCGACGAGTCGGTGCTGCTGCGGGTGCTGGGCGGCAAGGACGTGATGCGGCAGCAGCTGGAGCATCTGATCGAGATGGCGGGGCGCCCGCACATCACCGTGCAGGTCGTGCCGCTCGACGTCACCAACGCGTCGGCGCCGGCCATCCCCATCACGTATCTGCGCTTCGGCGGGCTCGACCTGCCGGACGTGGTCTACCTGGAGCACATCAGGAGCGCGAACTTCCTGGAGGACCGCGACGAGACCGAGGAGTACCGGCTCGCGCTGGACCGGCTCGCCGACGAGGCGCTCACACCGCGCGACTCCATGGAGCTGCTGCGGGCGACGATGGAGCAGCGCTACCCGAAGCCCTGACCCGCCTCCGCCGGTGACGCCCCCGCCGGCCGGGCGGCCGGCGGAGCACCGCGCAGGTACTAGCGGACGCGGCCGACGCCGCCGAACTCGATCCACTCGTGGGTGAGTTGCTTCGGCGCCACCTCGGTGTCGGGCCGCCAGGTGGAGACCTCGACCAGACCCGGCTCCAGCACGTCCAGGCCCTCGAAGTAGCTCTCGACGTCCTTGGGTTCGCGCACCCGGCCCCAGTGCCCCTGCGTCGCCTGGTTCATGAAGTCCGTGACGAACGCGCGCACCTCGGCGTCCTCGCTGACCAGCTGGCACATCACGAGGTGGCTGCCGGGGGCGAGCCGCTCGACGACCCGGTCGATCACGGCCCGCGGGCCGTTGGTGTCGCTGTCCGGGATGCAGTGGAAGACCGAGTTGAAGAGCACGGCGACCGGCTGCGAGAAGTCGATCAACCGCCGGGTGTCGGCGTGGGCGAAGATCGCGTCGGTCTCCCGCATGTCGGCGTGGATCACCGTGGTGCGCTCGTCCTGCTCCAGCAGGGCGCGGCCGTGGACCAGGACCATCGGGTCGTTGTCGACGTACACCACGTGCGCGGTGGGGTCGAGACGCTGGGCGACCTGGTGGACGTTGTCCTGGGTGGGCAGGCCGCTGCCGTGGTCCAGGAACTGCCGTATGCCGAGGTCCTCGGTGAGGGTCCTCACGACCCGCTGGAGGAAGCGCCGGTTGTTGAGGGCGAGGCGGCGGGTGCTGGGGACGACCTTGTCGAGTTCCGCGACGGCGGCGCGGTCGGCCGCGTAGTTGTCCTTGCCGCCGAGGTAGTAGTCGTACATGCGGGCGGCCGTCGGGACGTTGGCGTCGATCTCCGTGGACAGCTGCTTTCCCGTGCTCATCGATCCCCCAGCTTCGTACCGCGCCAAATCCACTGGCCTCACTGGGTGTACATCCTAGGGACCCCGCTGTCACCGATGCCAGTCCGCGCACAAAGGTGCCGAAGAGCGCGACCTCCGGGGTTCACGCCTGCCGCCCCGGCCAACTCGCCGAATACGTACACCAGTTGGAAATCGGACGGGCGGGAGCGTCCGCGGCGGGGACAGACGCCCTGGTCGGAGCCGCCCCCCACGCGATACGTCCAGAATAAGGTTAGGCTAACCTTCCTCGCGTGAGAACTGGTGAAGAGTCCGCCGGGCGTCCCGGCCTGCGCGGCCACGAGCTGTGTGCCACCGACGTGACGGTGGCCTACGACGGCGTCGACGTCGTGCACGGCGCCGCCGTCACGCTGCGGCCCGGCGAGGTGACCGCCCTGGTCGGTCCGAACGGCAGCGGCAAGTCGACACTGCTGCGCACACTCGCGCGTCTCCAGCGGCCCCGTACGGCCAGCGTCGTCCTCGACGGCGCCACCGACGGGCTGGCGCTGTCGCCCCGCGAGTTCTCCCGCCAGGTCGCGCTGCTCACCCAGGGCCGGCCGACACCCAGCGGGCTCACCGTGCGCGACGTCGTGGAGTTCGGCCGCTACCCCTATCGGGGCCGCTGGGGCGCCGCAGACCCGGGCGGCTCCGCCGCGGTAGCCCGCGCCCTGGAGCTGACCGGGGTCGCGGAGCTGGCCGAGCGCGGCGCCGAGCATCTGTCGGGCGGCCAGCTCCAGCGCGTCTGGCTCGCCGGCTGTCTCGCGCAGGAGACCGGCGTACTGCTCCTCGACGAACCCACCACCTACCTCGACCTGCGCTACCAGGTCGAACTGCTCGACCTGGTCCGCGACCTGGCG
The DNA here is from genome assembly GCF_044753385.1 of Streptomyces sp. NPDC088387. NCBI lineage: Bacteria > Bacillati > Actinomycetota > Actinomycetes > Kitasatosporales > Streptomycetaceae > Streptomyces > Streptomyces sp. NPDC088387. The sequence continues at coordinate 207,314 of NZ_JBIVNC010000006.1, read as the reverse complement.
GAGGAACACGGCATCGCCGTCGGGGTCGTACTGCACGACCTCGACCAGGCGGCCGCCGTGGCCGACCGGATCGTGCTGCTCAGCGCGGGGCGGATCGTCGCCGACGGGCTGCCCGAGGACGTACTCACCCCGGAGCGCCTGACCGGCACCTACGGCATCCGGATCGAGGTCGACACCGACCCGCTCACCGGCCGGCTGCGCACCCGCGCCCTCGGCCGCCACCACACCCGAACCGACCGTCACCCCAACCGAACCGAAAGGCTCCGTACCACCTCATGAGACGCCACTCCCTCGCCGCGGCCTGTGTCATCGGCGCGCTGTCCCTCACCGCCTGCGGCACCACCGAGCCCGCCGCCACCGAGTCCGAGAAGACCACCGCGGCCATCACGCTCACCGACGGCTCCGGCGCCGAGGTGAAGCTCGACGGCCCCGCGAAGAAGGTCGTCGGCACCGAGTGGAACGTCGTCGAGCACCTGATCACCCTCGGCGTGGACCCGGTCGGCGTGGCCGACGTCAAGGGCTACACCGCCTGGGACAGCGCGGTTCCGCTGAAGAACGGGCCGAAGGACATCGGCACCCGCGGCGAGCCCAGCATGGACACCATCGCCTCGCTCGAGCCCGATCTGATCGTCTCCACCACCGACATGCCGGCCGCCGCGCTCAAGCAGCTGCGCGAGGTCGCCCCGGTCCTGGAGGTGCGCTCCGCCGACTCCGCTGACCAGATCGGGCAGATGACCAAGAACCTCGACCTGATCGCCGAGGCCACCGGCACGACGGACCGGGCAGAGCAGGTCAAGAAGGACTTCGACGCGAAGATCGCCGAGGGAAAGAAGGCGCTGACGGACGCCGGGCTCGACGGGACCGGCATCGCCTTCGCCGACGGCTACGTCGCCTCCAACCAGGTCTCCATCCGCCCCTACACCAGCGGTTCGCTGCTCGGCGCGGTCAACGAGGAGATCGGCCTCAAGAACGCCTGGAAGGTCGAGGGCGACAAGGACTACGGGCTCGGCGCGACCGACGTCGAGGGGCTCACCGAGCTCGGCGCCGACACGCAGTTCGCCTACATAGGCAACAAGGACGACGCCACCAGCAACCCGTTCGGCAAGGAGCTCGCCGACAACTCCGTGTGGAAGTCGCTGCCGTTCGTGAACTCCGGTGACGTGCACCGGCTGCCCGACGGCATCTGGATGTTCGGCGGCCAGGAGTCGATGTCGGCGTACGTCGACGCGCTCGTCGCCGCGCTGACGAAGTAGCACGATGGCGGTCACCGCACCCACGTCCGCCGCCGGTCCGGCAACCCTCGTGTCCCGGGCCGGCCCGGCCGCGGTCACGGCCGCGCTGATGCTCCTGGTCGCGGCGCTGGCCGTCGTCGACATCACCCAGGGCACCGCCGCGGTCGGCCCGGCCGAGGTCCTCAAGGCGCTCACCGGGCGCGCCGACCCGGGCGACGCGTCCGTCGTCGTCGAGTCGCGGCTGCCGCGGATGGCCGCGGGCATCCTCGTGGGCGTCGCCCTGGGCGCGGCCGGCGCGGCGCTCCAGGCCGTGAGCCGCAACGTGCTCGCGGCGCCGGACACCCTCGCGGTCAACGCGGGCTCCTACCTCGCCCTCGGGATCGCCGCGGTCACCGGTGCCTCGCTGCCGCTCCTCGCGTCGTCCGGGCTCGCGTTCGTCGGCGGTCTGGCCGCCGCCGCCGTGGTCCTCGGTCTGTCCGGACTGGGCGCGGGAACGGTCCGGCTGGTCCTCGCGGGCAGCGCGCTCGCCCTCGGTCTGGCCTCCGTCACCGAGGCACTGCTCCTGCTGTTCCCGCAGGAGACCGTGGGCCTCTACGCGTGGAACCAGGGCAGCATCGCGCAGAACGGCTTCGGCGGTGTGGTGCAGATGCTGCCCGTGGTGCTCGTCGGGCTCGTCGGGCTGCTGCTGGTGGCCCGCCGGACGGACGCGCTGGCGCTCGGCGACGACGCCGCCCGCGGGCTCGGCGTCCCGGTGCGGGCCACCCGGATCACGGTGGTCGTGCTGGGCGTCCTGCTCTCCGCCGCGGCCGTGACGCTCGCGGGTCCGATCGGCTTCGTCGGGCTGTGCGCACCGGCGCTGGTGCGCGGGCTCGCCCGCCGGCTGCGGGGGTTCGCCCGGACCCGGACGAGTGTGCCGGTCGCCGGGCTGGCCGGCGCCGCCCTGGTGCTGGGCTCCGACGTGCTGCTGCGCTCCCTCGTCTCGGCGGACACCGCCGTGTCCGTGCCCACCGGTGTCGTCACCAGCTTCGTCGGCGCCCTGTTCCTCGTCGTCATGGCGGCGCGGCTGCGGGACACCGCCGGAGCCGCGGCACCGGACCGGCTGCGCATCCGCAGCCGCGCGGTGTATCTGGCCGTGACGGCGGCGCTCGTGGTGGCCCTGGTCGGAGTGACCGTGGCCGCCGTACTGCTCGGCGACAGCAAACTGCTGCTCGGCGACGTCCTCAACTGGGCACAGGGCAGGGCGGGTCGGACCGTGTCCTTCGTCCTCGACACCCGGATGCCGCGGGTGCTCGCGGCGCTGCTCGCGGGCGCGGCGCTCGCGCTGGCCGGCACCCTGGTGCAGGCGGTGACCCGCAACCCGCTCGCCGAACCGGCGGTGCTCGGTGTCTCCGGCGGTGGCGCGCTCGGCGCGGTGCTCCTGGTGACGACCGTTCCCCTCGTGGGGTCGTGGGGTGTCACGGGCGCCGCGTTCGCGGGTGCCGCCGTCTCGGCTCTCGTCGTCTTCGGACTCACCGCGCGCGACGGCTTCCAGCAGAACCGGCTCGTGCTGGTCGGCATCGGCGTCGCCACCGGCACCACGGCCCTGATCAGCCTGCTCATCGTGCTGACGGACCCGTTCAACGCGACGAAGGCACTGACCTGGCTGTCCGGCTCGACGTACGGCCGCGCCCTGCCGGACGTGCTGCCGCTCGCCGGTGTGCTGCTGGTCGGTGTGGTGGTCGCGGTCGTGCGGCGTACGGAACTGGATCTCGTGTCGCTGGACGAGGACACCCCCCGGCTGCTCGGTCTCGACCTGGCGCGCGGACGCCTCGGCCTCCTCGCCCTGAGCGTGCTGCTCACCGCGACGGCGGTGTCGGCCGCGGGCACGATCGGCTTCGTGGGGCTCGTGGCGCCGCACGCGGCACGCGCGCTGGTGGGCCGCCGGCACGCCCGGGTCGTACCGGTGTCGGTGCTCCTCGGTGCCGTACTCGTGTGCTCCGCCGACCTGTTGGGCCGCACGGTGATCGCACCGGCCCAGCTGGGCGCGGGCCTGATGACGGCGGTCATCGGCACGCCGTACTTCCTGTATCTGCTGGTGCGCAGCAGATGAGCGAGTGAGTACGACCACCCCGTCGTCTGAGTAGCAGCGCTCAGGCCACGGGGGTGGGTCTGCGCGGAGACTGACGGCATCCGACCGGGACCGCCGGTCGTCCCCGTCCGAGGAGGCCCTCGTGCTGAGCCGTGCCGCCGCCGTCCTGGCTCCCGTTCTCGGGCGTCTGACGGTGACCCGTGAAGTGGTGACCGCCGTGCCCCCGGGGACGGTGTTCGCCGCCAACCACGACTCGCTGGCCGACCCCGTGGTCGTCCTTGCCGCGCTGCGCCACCTCGGTGTGGAACCGGCCGTCATGGCGACCGCCGGGCTGTGGCGCCTTCCGCTGCTGCGCGGGGCGTTGACGCACGAGGGACACATCCCCGTGCACCGCCGCTCGGCGCGGGCCGCGGACGCGCTGGACGCGGCGGCGGAGGCCCTCGCCGGCGGGCGGCACGTGCTGATCTACGGCGAGGGCGGGCTGCCGGACCGCCGGGACGTGACGCCCGGTCCGCCGGAGCCGTTCCGTACGGGACTTGCCCGGCTCGTCGCCCTGTCGGGGGCCCTCGTGGTGCCGGTGGGGCATGTCGGCGCCCGCCGGATCGCCTCGGGCTCGCGCGCCAAGCAGCTGGCGGGCGCGGTCAGTTCACCGCTCAGGCGCCCGCACTTCCACGTCCATGTCGGCCCTCCCCTGCGGCTCCCGACCGACGCCGAGCACGCGACTACACTCGCCCACGCCGCGGTGAGCGCCGCCTGGGCCGGCGCGGTCCGGGCGCTGGGCGAGCGGCGGGCGGGGCTGGCACGTTGAGATGCTTCGGGTGCCTCAGCGCGACGCGCCCGCGGGCGGCGGCGCCGTACTGCGCCGCACCACCAGCCGGGTCGGCACCAGCGTCGTGCCCTGTTCCGTCTCGCCCTGGCGCATCTTGCGCAGCACGGCCTGCACACACAGCCTGCCGATCTCGGCGAAGTCCTGGTGGAGGGTGGTCAGCGGCGGGAGGAAGGACATCGCCTCGGGGATGTCGTCGAAACCGATGACGCTGACGTCCTCCGGCACCCGTCGCCCGCTCTCGTGCAGGGCGCGCAACAGGCCCAGCGCCATCTGGTCGTTGGCGGCGAACACGGCGGTGCAGTCCCGTTCGGCGGCGAGCCGCAGGCCGACCCGGTAGCCGGACTCCGCTGTCCAGTCGCCGCGCACCAGCGGGGGCGGGGTGCGGCCCGCCTCGACCAGCGCCGTGCGCCAGGCGTCGGCGCGGCGCTGGGCGGCGAAGGAGCCCTCCGGCCCGCCGAGGTGCCACACGGTGTTGTGGCCCAGGTCGAGCAGATGGCCCACGGCGGCCCGGCTGCCGCCCGCCTGGTCGGTGTCGACGACCGTGTACAGGTCGCCGGCGTCGGAGTCGGCCACCACGACCTGGACGTGCGGCGGGAGTTTGATGGTCGCCGCGTCCAGCAGATGCACCTCCATGATGACGATGACCGCGTCGACCGCGAGTTCCTCAAGACGCGAGAAGGCGCCGCGGACCTCGGCCTGGGTGGGCACGGCGACCGGCAGCAGCGTCACCGCGTAGCCCTCGGCGGCGGCGGACGTGGCGATCGCCTCCAGGGTCCGGACGTTGCCGGTGGTGGAGAGCGGGACGGAGGTCCTGGTCCGGTACCGCACCGGCGCGCAGGCCGGCCGCCCCGCCGTGACGCGTCGCACGACCGGCGGCGGCTCGGCCGCGTACGTGTCGACCCGGCTCGGTGTCGACGGGCTGGTCCCGCTGCTGCCCCGGCTCCTGGAACCGGCCGGGGTGGGCAGTGAGCTGCCGGTGCGTGTGCGCGGCCTGGTGGAGACGGTCGTCCGGCGCTCGCCCGGGGGACGTTTCCTGTTCCTGGTCAACCGCACCGACGAGCCGGTCACGGTACCGGACCTGGCGGGCGAGGTCCTGGTCGGGAACGAGGGCGACCACGGCACGCTCGTCCTGCCGCCGAGGGGGGTGGCGGTGGTCCGCCGCAGCACGGCGTGAATGAAAGACGACCCGAAGGACAACCAGGAGCGTCTTCAAGCTGTCTAGCACCTTATGAAGATCTCTTTTCTCCTCCACAACGCATACGGAATCGGAGGCACGATCACCACCACCTTCAATCTCGCCCAGGCACTCGCCGAGCGGCACTCCGTGGAGATCGTCTCCGTTTTCCGGCACCGGGAGCGTCCGAACTTCGCGCTGGACCCGCGGGTCCGGCTGCGGCCCCTGGTGGATCTGCGGGAGGAGAAGGAGCATCCCCTGCACGGCAGACCGGCCCGGGTCTTCCCGACCGCCGAATACCGGCACCAGCAGTACAGCGAGCTGACCGACCAGCGGATCGGGGAATGCCTGGACGCCCTGGACGCCGACGTGGCCATCGGCACCCGGCCCGGACTGAACGTGCATCTGGCGCTCCAGGCCCCGCCGCACGTGGCCCGGGTCGGGCAGGAGCACCTCACCCTCGACAACCATCCGCCGCGGCTGCGCACCGCCCTGCGCCGGGCGTACCGCCGGCTCGACGCCCTCACCACCGTCACCGAGGCCGATGCGGACGCCTACCGGCGCAAGATGTCCCTGCCCGGAGTCCGCGTCGAGGCCCTCCCCAACAGCGTGCCCGACCCCGTGCTCCCCGTCTCGGACGGCACCGCCAAGATCGTGGTCGCCGCGGGCCGGCTGGTCCCGGTGAAGCGTTTCGACCTGCTGATCGAGGCGTTCGCGCTGGTCGCCGCCGAGCGCCCGGACTGGCGGCTGCGCATCTACGGCAAGGGCGAGGAGCGCGACCGGCTGCGCGCGCTCATCGACGATCTCGGGCTGTGGGACAACGTCCTCCTCATGGGCGCGGCGGCCCCCATGGAGGCGGAGTGGGTCAAGGGCTCGATCGGCGCGGCCGCCTCGAACTTCGAGCCGTTCGGCATGACCCTCGTCGAGGCCATGCGCTGCGGCCTGCCCGTGGTCAGCACCGACTGCCCCTACGGTCCCGGTGAGATCATCCGTGACGGCGCCGACGGCCGGCTGGTCCCCGTCGGTGACCGTGATGCCCTGGCCGCGGCCCTGCTCGACCTGGTCCGCGACGACGAGCGGCGCCGGCGGATGGGCCGTACGGCCGTCGAGAACGCCCGGCGGTTCGCCCCCGGCCCGGTGGTCGCGCAGGCCGAGCGGCTCCTCGGTGACGCCGTCGACGCCCGAAGATCCGGCCGTCCGCTCGACCCGGAGCGGGCCCGGGTGGGCCGGGCCCTCGTCGGCCAGGGCTTCGCCGCGCGCGACGCGGTGTACGCGACGGGCAGCCGCGCGCTGCGCACGATCCGGAAGGGGCGGTCATGAGCGACGGGCACGAGGCGGAGCCCCGCGTCGACTGCACGGTGGACACGGACGGCCGGATCGTCCTGGTGCTGCGGCACCTCACGGCCACGGAGCGACCGCGGGTGCTGCTGCGGCTGCGCCCCAAGAAGGGCGGGCCGGAGACGGACCTCCACCACCTCGACACGGAACCGGGCGCGGACGGCCGGCACACCGCCGTCCTCCCGACGGGGACCGTGCTCACCGAGGGCCGCTGGGACCTCTATCTGCTGCGCGCGCCGGACGGCGAACGGCATCGGCTGCGCCCCGGCCCGCGCGATCTGCGGGCGTTGGTGGACGGACATGTCCGGGACTGGCCGGCACCGGTCGCGGTACGTGTTCCGTACACCACCAAGGACGGTTTCCTGGCCGTACGGAGCTGGCTGCGCACGGCCCACGCGGAGGCGGCCGGCATGACGTTCACCGGCCGTTCAGCGACGGTCCGGGCACGTCTGCACGGCGTGACGGCGGACGAACGGGCCACGGTTCGGCTGCGGTTGCGCGGCACGGACGTGGTGCGGACGCTGCCGGTGGAGGTCGACGCCGACGGGCGGGACTTCCGGTTCACCGCCGCCTACGGGGAGTTGACGGCCGGGGTGTGGGACGTGTCCGTGCGGCCCACCGACGACGTGCCGCCGGTCCGGATCGCCCGGCTGCTCGACGACGTGGCGGACCGCAAGGAGGTCTTCGTCTACCCGGAGGCCGTTGTCGACGGCTGCGCGGTGCGCCCGTACTACACCGTCGACAACGACCTCTCGCTCTCCGTGACTGCCCGCGGCTGAGCACGCGGCCGGCCGTCACGGTGTGAACCACGGGTACTCCGGCGTGTCCGGACCCCAGGTGCCGGGACGGCCGCGCTCGCCCTTCGTGACGAACACACCCGGCTCGGAGGCGGTGACGCTGCGGCGACCACCGTCCCCACGAGCCGCCGTCCGCGTGACCGTCTTCGCCGCACTGCTTACCGCATGGACAGCCGTCCTTTCCGAGTCGCCGCATGGTGAGGACTCCGCCCGCACAGAAGGCGGCATGTGCATGACGGATCCTGGGCATCCCGGGTGAACGCGGGTGAATCAGCCGTGGGCGTTCAGGAGAAGGGGGTGGTCAACCGCGTCAGGCCTCGGCGTGGAGAACGGTGTCGGACGGCTCGGCCGCGACGATGAGCACACCCCGCTCCTCGCTGGACGGCAGCGAGGCCCGCCGGACGAGGGACTCCCACTCCCCCGGCCACACGGTCGTGGCGTCCCACAGAATTCCCTCCAGCAGGACACCGTCCAGCTTGGCGCCGCTCAGGTCCGCTCCGACGAAGTCGCTGCTGGCCCGCTCGACTTCGGTCACCGCCCTGGCCACGACGTCGGCCAGCTCGCAGGCCTGCGTCAGATCGTCGAGCAGGTCCTGCGCGACGGCCTCGATGCCGAACAGGTAGACGGGAGCGGAGGTCTTGAGCGCGGCGATCGCCGGCCCCAGTTCCTCGTCGAGCAGTTGCTGGACGAGGTGGAGGCTGTGCAGCAGCCGCTCGGCCGGCTCCGCGAGCACCGCCTCGACGGCCACGAGGTAGTCGAGGCCGGTGAGAGTGACCGGGGCGCGTTGTGGCTTGGGCAGCCGGGACATCTCCCGCAGCAGTTCCCTGATCTGCTCCACGATCGGATCCGCCCCGGTGTTCGGCTGCGTACTGTCCTCCAGGAAGTCGCTCAGGTCCCCCACCAGACCAACGGCGGCCCGCATACTGCGGGCCAGATCGGCGGGCCAGTAGCGCTGCGCGAGCCGCAGCGCCTCCTGCCGGTACTTGACGCGCACCGGGGACGGCCGGTCGAAGAGCGGGCCCCGCTCGGCCAGTCGTGCTTCGAGCGCGAGGTCCCGCTGGGCGAGGGCCGTGCGTGCCTCGCGGGAGCGGCGGCCGGTGACCGCGGCGCCGACGGAACGGTGCGTCGCCGCCAGGAGCCGGTCGAGGGCCAGGTCCGGGGGGCGCAGTTCGGGAGGCCCGCCCTGTGCGTTGAGGCGGTCGGTGGCGGCGACGCCCAGCTGCTCGTGGGCTCGGGCCAGCAGGCTTTCCAGGACCTCCTCGACGCCGCGCTCCCCCCTGGACGTACGCGGATCGCGGTCGGTCATGTCGCCCTCCTCACGTCGTGGGTACGGCCTTCCAGTCCCAGGCCCTCCTTCAGCGCCGCTCTGGCCCGGGTCAGGTTCTGGCGCACGGCCACCTGTGTGGTGCCCATGGCGCGGGCGCTCTCCTCGGTGGTGAAACCGTCGAGGTGCCAGGCCATCGCGGCACGCTGTTTGGCGGGCAGCTGGAGCAGCAGGGACACGACCCGGCGCTCCTCCTCCCCCAGCTCGGCCGCGTGGGCCGGGGTCTGCCAGCGCAGATCGGTGTGCGCGTCGGGCATCTCGGCGCAGGCGTCCTCCGGTTTGACCTTCTGCCGCACCCAGGAACGCCAGGCGACCCTGCGCAGCCACGCCCGGGGATGCGTCAGCGACAGACCGGGCGCGCACATCTGGGTGAAGGCGTCCTGCGCGGCGTCCTGCGCCTCCGCCCAGGACGCGCCGTTCAGGAGGAGGAAGCGGACGAGCGCCGGATACTGCTCGTTGTGCAGCGCCTCGGCGAGTTCGATGCCGGGCAGCGGGGCCGTACTGGTCTCGATGTGCTCGACGAGCCCGAGGTCAGTACCGAGTGCGTCCTCCATCGCGCCCACCCCCGTCCAGCTCGGCCGGGACCGGGCGGGCGCAGCGGATCCGGGCCGTCTGCGCGGCCTCGCTGATCCGCGCTATCTCGACGTCGGCCGCCGAACGCCGTTGGGCGATCTTCACCACGCCGTTGACGACGCTGATGACCACGGTCACCGCCGCGCCGACGATCACAGGATCCATGCCGCACTTTCCCTTCCGGATGGCTTGCCCGGGCACCGCCCGCGCCTCGTACGCACCACAACAGTGCTGATTTCACCGGCAGTTGTGACATCTGCCTGGTCACAGGGGCGTCAGCCCACACGAGGTGCGGAAGCGGCCACCCTCCGGAACGGCGGCCGCGGGCGGTCAGCCGCCGGACCCGCAGCAGTGGTCCGTGCCCGTCGCGGACGGGTTCGCGGCCGTCTCCATAGCGGTCGTCTCCTTCATGGTCGTGTCCTTCACGGCCGTGTCCTCGGCCGTGTCCTTCGTGGTCGTGTCCAGGCGGCAGAAGCAGGACGCCTCGATCGGTACGTCCGCGAGGGCGGTGGCCATCCTCAGCTGCTGGGCGACGATCCCGGCCTCGCCCGTCCTGCCGAGCCGGAGCAGGCACTCGTGGAAGCCGTGCAGGGACCAGACGTTGCCGGGGTGCTGGCACGCGCGCGGGAGGGTGGCGTCGAGGCCGAGGTCGGCCCGGTAGACGGCCTCGGCGTCGGCGACGCGGCCCTGCTCCAGGAGAAGCGCGCCGTACGCGTGCCGGGTGGGCTGCATCCAGCCCCACGGCTCGTCGTACGGCAGGTTGTCGTCCAGCTCGATCGACCGCTCCAGGGCGGCGAACGCGGCGTCGAAGTCCCCCTTGCGGTACTCCAGTTCGCCGTCGAGCATCGCCGAGGCGACGGCGAGGATGTCGGCGCAGGTGTTGTTGAAGAGCATGCGCGTGTCCTGGACGCGATCGACCGCCGCCCGGAACAGCGCGCGTTCCTCCTCGGCCTCGGCGATCCGGCCGGTCGCGGAGAGGGCGACACCGCGCGCGTAGTGCAGCATCGCCGTGGTCGTGCTGTACAGCTCCCGGTCGGCGGGGAGCGGCAGCGCCAGGACGTCGGCCCAGCGGCCGAACCGGATCAGCACGTGCACCCGCATGGCGAGGAACGGTTCGAGCCAGTCCGCCATGGGCGGGCTCTGCACCCGCAGCAGATCCTCGGGCACGGCCGCTTCGAGCTGCGCGGCCGTCTCCAGGGCGACCTCGGACTGGCCGAGGAACATCGCGCCGTAGATCTTGAAGTGGAGGTTGTGGCAGCGGTACAGGGTGTAGAAGTTCATCGGTCCGGAGCGGGCGTGGAACTTCTCGTCGGCGACGATCGCCGCGCTGTTGTCGGACACGACCCGCCGGTAGTCGCCGCACAGCACGTCCAGGTGCGAGGGCATGTGCTGGAGGTGGCCGGCGTCGGGCACCAGACCGCGCAGCCGGTCGGCGACGGGCAGGGCGGTCTCGGGGGCCGGGGACATCTCCATGAGGTGGATGTACAGGTGCAGCACACCCGGGTGGTCCCGCCCGCCCGGCGTACCGAGCGCCCGGTCGAGCACGGCCCTGGCCTCGACGGTACGGGCGCCCTCGGCGGGTTCGCCGGTGCGCAGGTCCCACAGCTGCCAGGGGGTGAGGTTCATCAGCGCGTCGGCGTAGAGGGTGGCGACGTCGAGGTCGTCCGGCGCGACCTCGTAAGCGGCGCGCATGCTCTCGGCGTAGGGGGCGTTCCAGACCGAGCAGTCCTCGACGGGGCTCGCCTGCGGATAGCGGGCGCGCAACGCGCCGATCAGCGCCCGCTCGGCCGGTGTCGCGTCCGCCGCCCTCTCGTGGGCACGCTCGACCGCCGCGTGGGTCCGCTCGACGGTACGGACCAGGTCCTCGCCGTCGAAGAACTCCCAGGGCTTGTTGTAGTTGGGGCCGAGCGCGTAGGCGATCCCCCAGTGGGCCATGGCGCAGTCGGGGTCCGCCGCGACGGCCTCCTCGAAGCAGCGGACGGCCTCCTCGTGGTGGAAGGCGTACGTCCACACCAGCCCGCGGTCGAACCAGAGTTGGGCCTCGGCCGACGAGGTCGTCACCGGACGGGCGTGGGTGCCGAGATCGTAGTAGTCCATGGGTGCCTCCGAACCGTGCGGCCGCGGACCGGACCCGGGCACCCCGACGGTGCGCCGCGCCGGGCTTCGGCACCCAGCGTAGTGGTGATGTCACCCGGCGGGCAGCGCGCCGGGAGGCGCCGCGCGGGCTGTGCCAGACTTCCGGCATGACCACCCTGGCCCAGCTGCGCAAGGCCGCGCTCGCCCTCCCGGAGGTCGAGGAGGGGACCCATTTCGGCATGGTCGCCTTCTCCGTGCGGGGCAGGGGGTTCGCCTCCGTGACCAGGGAGGGGGCGGTGCGGCTCCAGCTCGCGGACGCGGACGCCGAGGCCGCGGTGGCCGCGCACCCGGGCGGGGAGCGCCTTGTGCGGATGGGCACCCCGATCGGCTTCCGGGTGCCGCTCGCGGACATCAACGGCAAGGACCTCAACGCCCTGGTGCGGGCGGCCTGGTCGCACCGCGCGCCGAAGCGCCTCGCGGCCGCGCTCGCCGCGGCGGAGGCCGGTGCCGACGCGCCCGGGCGCGAGTTGCCGGCCGCCATCGGCCGGCCCGCCACCCAGGCCCTGCTCGGCGCCGGCATCAACACCCTGGAGATGGTCGCCGCGCACACCGCGGCCGAGCTGCTCGCCCTGCACGGGGTCGGCCCCAAGGCCGTCCGCATCCTGACGGAGACGCTGGAGCAGCGGGGGCTGCGGATGCGGGACTGACGGTCCGGGCCCGACCAGCCCGGATCGGATCGGCACGAATCGGATCGACACGGCCCGGATCAGATCAGATCAGATCAGATCAGATCGGGGAATCGTCAGCCGAGCTAGGGCTCTCGGGTGGTGTGGGTCGCGGTGAAGGCCAGGAGAAGTGCGGCGGTCCGCGACGGATCCTCCAGGACGGGTGTGTGTCCGGCGCCGGGGAGCCAGTCGACCCGTGCGCCCGGGACAACGCGGTAGTCGGCCGCGGACGAGGGACGCCATCTGCGGTCCTGGTCACCGAAGATCACCTGCAACGGCCGGCCGAGGGCCGTCAGCCGGCTCGGAAGGTCTGCTCCTCCAGATAGGCGATCGACGCCTGCATCGCCGCGGATGACAGGCAGCTCGGGTGTCGGCCCGGGGCGAGTGGTGGTCAAGGCGTGTCGCCGGAGTAGTAGAGGCGGCAGCTGACGCCGGGGCCGGGCGCGCGGGATTCGTCGGGGTCCGGGTCGTACAGGGCGCGGCCTCCGGGGAACCGCCCCAGCTCGGTGGGCAGGGCGACGCCGTCGTCGACTTCCTCGCTCCGCCACCCGTGGATGTCCATCAGCAGACCGTCGAGCGGTCCGCCGACCAGTTCGGCGTAGGTACGGTGCGGGAGCGGGCCGGGGTGGGGGTCGTCATGGTCGGCACCGTAGACGCGACCGTTCAGCAGTTGCTCATCTCCGTTCATCCGATCAGCTTCGCAGCCGCCACCGACACCGCGGGTCGGTGGCGGCTGCCCGTGAGGCATCGCAGGACGCCTGACCTGATCGGCGACGAGAGCAATCAGGTCTTCGGGGTGGGCTGGACGGCGTAGCTGTCGACGAGGGAGAAGGCGGCCACGTAGCGGTGCGCGGTGAAGGCGGAGCGGCTCACCGCGTCGGTCGACAGAGGGCGCCAGGTGAGGTAAGCGGTTCCGTCGCGCGTGGCCTTCACTGGCATGCCGTCCGTCTGGATGTCGCCAGTCTCTACGTGGGGTGTGCACGGAAGCTCCGCCACCGCCACACTCAGCCGGACGCCGAGCCCGCCGTGCGGAAGGACGCGCTTCTGCGTGACCGGACCGTACGTCGTGGACAGGCAGATCGGCTGCGAACCCGGGGGTTCGGTGCTTCCCTGCCGCGACGCTGCCGGGGACGGGTCACCGCCGGCCTGGCTCATCCAGGTCGCCATCCCGGTCAACGTGTTCGGCAACGAACCCGAGCCCGTCCACTCCTGCCTGGCCAGCACGGCGTCGAGTTGGTGGAGGCGCGTACGGATGTTCCCGTCGAACGCGAGGTAGAGGACGCTGCTGCGGACGCAGTTGATCGGTGCCCAGTGCGGCGGCCCGAAGAACGGGTTCCGGTCCTCTGTCTGACAGGAGTCCGCCACCGATGTGCCGAGCGGAACGGCCCAGGACAGCGCCGACGTCAGGTTCGTCAGACGCGTGGAACTCTTCCGTGCCGCGGCCTCGCCGGCGGTCCGGGTGGCTGCGGAGTGCGCGAAGGCGCCTACGTCGGGCGGGTCCGACGTGCGTTCGATGTGCCAGAACGCGCTGAGCACCAACGCGCCCACCACGCCGACCGCGACCAGCACGCTCATGACGCATCCGCGTGCAAGCACCCCCGCCGAACTGCCGCCCCCCGCTGGATGATCCATGTCTGCATGGTCGCGAACCGAGACCAGATCCGGGACAACGGACCGATCTCCTTACGGTATCGACAACCGGAACGGTCCACGCCCCCCACTCAACCCGCTCAACCCGCTCAACCGGCCCAGCCCACTCAGCCTACTCAGCCCGCTCGCCGAAGCCTCCAGACGTTGTCGTCCCGATGACCCTGCTGTCCCTCGGGACCCGCGCTCGCCCGGCGGGCCGTCTCCCGTGTCTCCACCGTCCACTCCCCCGCCGGCAGCGCGAGGCCGTCCAACACGCTGTCCAGTGTGGGGAATTCGACGCCGGCGAAGGGCGGTTCCGTCTGCCAGGACGGCCAGCCCGCGTGCATCACGAGCAGCAGTGTGCCGCCGGGGGCGACCGCGGCGGCGGCGCTGCGCAGGACCGCGTCCTGGTCCAGCTTCACCGGCGACTGGAGGTAGTGCGCGCTCACCAGGTCGAAGGTGCCCTCGGGAAAGGCCACGCCCAGTTCGTGGCGCTCGAAGGAGACGCGGTCGCCGACGCCGGCCTCGTCGGCATGCAGGGCCGCCCGTTCGAGAGCCGTGGCGGAGATGTCGGTGCCGGTGACACGCCAGCCGCGCGACGCGAGCCACACCAGGTCGCCGCCCTCGCCGCAGCCGAGGTCGAGAGCGGTTCCGGGGGTCAGCTCCGAGGCCTCCCGGACCAGTAGTTCGTTCGGCTTCCCGCTCCACACACGCCCGTTGTCGCGGTAGCGGGCCTCCCAGAACTCGGTGGGTTCGGTCACGGGCATCTCGGTCATGGCGCCTCCAGGTGAGAACGGACAGTCGGTACGGAGGCGGCGACCGCCCCTCGCGAACCAGCCTGCGCCACCACGCGGTCGACCCGCAAAGATCCTTGCCGTTTCAGCAAGAGGCCCATCCGGCACCCCTTCCGAATTCCCTTTGCACTTGGCATGGACCTGCCCGCCAACCCTGGATACGCTCACCTCGCTCTCCGATGAGAGCGCTCTCAAACAGCGGTTGTTCCACCCCCACCTCTGCTGGAACGACGAAGGGCAACGTCCATGAGACGTACCGGACTCAAGCACACCGGCCTCGCCATCCTGATGGTCCTCGGCACCTGGACCGCCTCGGGCATCGCGCCGGCCGCGGCGCACGAATCCCCCGCCGCGGACCCCACCGACAGCGCCCCGGCCTCGGCCGGAATGCTGGCGGCCCTGCAACGCGACCTCGGCCTGTCGAAGGCCGGGGCGACCCAGCGGCTGGCGGCCGAACGCGCCGCCACCGCCCTCGCACCCGAGGCACGCCGGGCCGCCGGGGCCGCGTACGGCGGCTCGTGGTTCGACGCCGGCAGCGCACGGCTGACCGTGGCCGTCACCGCGGACGCCTCCTCCACGACCGTCGAGGCGGTCCGCGCCACGGGCGCCCGCGTCCGGACGGTCGAGCACAGCGAACACGCACTCGACGCCGCCAAGGCCCGCATCGACCGGCTCCCGGCGCCGTCCGGCGTCAGCAGCTGGCACGTCGACCCGGCGGGCAGCACGGTGGTCGTGAACGTCGTACGGTCCGAGCGTTCGGACAACGATGTCCAGCGGTTCCTGTCCCGCGCCCGCGAGGCCGGCCCGGTCACCGTCAGGACCGTGGACACGGCCCCGCGGACCTTCGCGGCGGGCACCGTCGGCGGCGACCCCTACTACACGGGCAACGTCCGCTGTTCCATCGGCTTCTCGGTGCACGGCGGCTTTGTGACCGCCGGACACTGCGGACAGGCCGGCGCCGGTGTCCGCGGCTGGGACGGCTCGTACATCGGCAACTTCCAGGGCTCGTCGTTCCCCGGCAACGACTACGCCTGGGTCAACGTGGGCAGCGGCTGGTGGACCGTACCGGTCGTGCTCGGCTGGGGCACCATCCCGGACCAGCTCGTGCGCGGTTCGGCGGAGGCCCCGATCGGCTCCTCGATCTGCCGCTCCGGCTCCACCACCCACTGGCGCTGCGGCAACGTCCTCGCGAAGAACGAGACGGTCAACTACGCCCAGGGCGCGGTGCACCAGATGACCAAGACCAGCGTCTGCGCCGAGGGCGGCGACTCGGGCGGCTCGTTCCTCAGCGGTGACCAGGCCCAGGGCGTGACGTCCGGCGGCTGGGGCAACTGCTCCTCGGGCGGCGAGACCTGGTACCAGCCGGTCAACGAGATCCTCCAGCGGTACGGCCTGACCCTCCACACCGCCTGACCGACCCGGCCCCTGTACGGAGAAGAGGGTTCCGCCCGGCGGCGGAACCCTCTTCTTCACACGGTCACCGTCACACGCAACCCTCCGGTGCCGCCCGCGACATGTCGGCGATCAGCTGCTCGTGCGCCGCCCTCAGCCGCGCCACGTCCGGTTTGACGACGGCCCGGTCGTAGGTGAGCAGACCGTTCAACTCACCCTCCACGTCCGTGATCTGGGTGTAGACCGCGGCGTTGCCGCCCCGGCAGCCGAGCGCGCGCACCTCGTCCAGCTTGGTGAGGTAGTCGTCGGTGTAGGTGGCGGGGTCGACGTCGACGTACGACTGCTGAACCGACCACGCGTGACCGGGCACCGCGAGGCCGAGGCCGCCGTACTCGCCGGTGACCAGGGCCCGTTCGCCGTCCGGACGGGGTGGCAGGGCCGGGCTCGGATAGCCGTGCTCGTCCATGATGTCCCCGGCGTCGCCGTCGGCCCCGAGGTTCAGCCCCGACTGGTTGTTGACGAGCCGGGTCGGGTCCCAGGCCTTGGCCTGCTCGGCGACGCGTCCGACGTCGTACTGCCCCCAGCCCTCGTTGAAGGTGACCCACATGATCACCGACGGGCTGCTGATGTGCTCGTCGATCATCTGTTTCATCTCGCGCTCGTAGCGGGCGCGGGACTCGGCGTCCGGGTTCACGCCCGCGGTCATCGCCGGCATGTCCTGCCACACCAGCAGTCCGAGCCGGTCGGCCCAGTAGAACCAGCGGTCGGGTTCGACCTTGATGTGTTTGCGGACCGAGTTGAAGCCCATCTCCTTGTGCATCCGCAGGTCGTACGCGAGGGCCTCGTCGCTGGGCGCGGTGTGCAGCCCGTCGGGCCAGAAGCCCTGGTCGAGGGTGGCCATCAGATACGTCGGCTCGCCGTTGAGCAGGGTGCGCGGCACGCCGCCCACCTTCTCGACGGAGACGGACCGCATGCCGAAGTAGCTCTCGACACGGTCCTTGCCGACGGTGACCTCGAGGTCGTGGAGGAAGGGGTCGTCGGGCGACCAGAGGCGGGGGTCGTGGATCCTCAGGGTGAGCGGTTCGCCGGTGCGTCCGGTGGCCGAGGCGACCTTTCGGCGTCCCTCGTAGGCCGTCGCGGTGATCCGCAACCCGTCGCGCACACCCTGCGGTTCGACGGTGAGGGTGCTCGCGTCGACGTCCGGCGTCAGCTTGAGTCCTTCGACGTGGTCGGCTGCCACCGGTTCCATCCACACCGTCTGCCAGATGCCGGACGACGGGGTGTACCAGATGCCGCTGGGGTCGAGTCGCTGCTTGCCGACGGGCGGGTTCTCGCCGTTCGCCGCGTCCGTCGGGTCGTAGACGCCGACGATCAGCTCCTGGGTGCGGCCCGGCTTCAGCGCGTCGGTGACATCGGCGGAGAACTTGTCGTAACCGCCTTCGTGCGCCGCGACTCTGGTGCCGTTGACATACACCTCGGCCCGCCAGTCCACGGCCCCGAAGTTCAGCTTCAGCCGCTTCCCGGAGCCGATGTCCCAGTCGCGCGGGACGGTGAAGGTACGGCGATACCACATGCGGTCCTCGTGCCGCTGGACCCCGGACAGCTGCGACTCGACCGGGTACGGCACAATGATCTGCTCGCCCAACTGCCGCCCGAACGGGGGCTGTTCACCCTCCTCGGCGGCGGCGAACTGCCAGGTCCCGTTGAGGTTGCGCCAGTTGTCGCGGGTGAGCTGGGGCCGCGGGTACTCGCGGTGGGCGTTCGCGGGCGTGACGTCCTCCCCCCAGCTCGTGATCAGCTCGTGGGTGGAGTGGTTGGGCCCGCTGCTCCAGAAGGCGTTGACAACGTTGCCGTCATCGCCCGCGAGGCCACCCTCACCGTCGTAGCGGATGTCGGCGAGGCCCGGCGCGGTCCCGGTCTTGTTGCCTACGACAGGTTCGTCGAGGGCAACGAGCAGGGCCCGTGGGTTGTCCGGGTCGAGCCGTACCTCGCCCAACGGCCAGGCGGCGCCGCCGATCACGGCGTCCAGGTGTCCGGCGAGTCCGGCAGGCGGCGCGGCGAGCCGCTGCGCGAAGTCGAGCCGCAGCGAGCGGCCGTCACCGAGGACGGTGGCGGCGAGGGCGCCGTCGTAGGCGTACCCCTCGGGCAGCCGGAACGCCGAGCGGGGCACGGCGGTCTTGGTGGCGCCGGGCGGGGTCCAGCGCAGACGCAGGTTGGAGCCTCCGTAGTGCTCGAAGTACTCGACCTTGATGTCGTAGGCGCGGCCGGCCGTCAACTCGACGGACTGGCTGGTCTGTTCGCGGTCCCAGTCGTCGACCCAGTGGTCGATGACGAGCCGGTTGTCGACCCAGAGCCGGAAGCCGTTGTCCCCGATGACCGAGAAGGTGGTCGGCCCGGTGACCTCGGGCACGATCCGGCCGGTCCAGCGGACGCTGACGTCGTCGGCGCGGCCGGTGGCCGAGCGGAGTCTGGGCTCCAGGTTGTCGAAGTCGATCTGTGGGTCGAACGCGGTGGCCTTCAGTTCCGCGAAGTCGAAGGCGCCGGGCGCCGACTGGGTGAAGTACTCGCCCTTGAGCCCGTGGACTTCGACGGGTTCGTCGGCGGCGGAGGCGGCCGGGACGGCGGCCAGTCCCGCGGTGGCGAGTACGAGGGCCAGGAGCAGGGCGAGATGGACTCTGAACTGTGTGGTGCGCACGGATCCCCCTTGGGAGAGGAAGGATGGCGGCTCGTTCGTGTTCAGGTGCACCAACGCCGGCTTGGGCACCAACTGTGCTCTCGGGTCACAGCAGTTCGCATCACAGCATGGGGTCGGGCGGGTGTCCAGGGTGGCCGCACCGGATTCTGGGAGCGCTCTCAGAACGTGGCCCGATCAAGCCAAAGGGGCTGTTCGGGATCACGAACACGGCGGAGCCGCCGCCTTCTTGACGGGGAAGGCGGCGGCTCGGGTGGGCCCCTTCGCGGGCCCGGCCGGGACGGTACGGTCCGGGGCGGCCGGGAGTGCTTCGGCCAGCCGGGTCGGACGGAGCGGCTACGCGGCGAGCAGGGCGTCGATCTGGCCGACCGCCGCGCCGAGGCCCTCGTCCATGCCCATGCCGATGAGCTGCTCCATCTGCTCCCTGGTGTCGAAGAGCGAGCGCAGCTCCATCCGGGTGCCGCCGGGCTGCTCCACGAGCCGCACACTGACGGCCATGGTGGGCAGTTCGTCGTTCGGTGTGCCGTCCGGGTGCGCGAAGCCGTCGGTGAACTCCAGGGACGTGGGCGCGTCGACGGAGGTGATCCGCCACCAGCCGCGGTGCTTGTCGCCCTCGGGGCCGGTCATGAAGTAGGCGACGTCACCGCCGGGGGTCAGGTCGTGCGTCTCCACGGTCGCCGGGTAGGTCGGCGGCCCCCACCACCGCTCCAGCCGGCGCGGGTCGGCCCACAGCTCCCAGACCTTCTCCACCGGGGCGGCGAACTCGGCGGTCAGGGTGAGGGTCAGGGTGTCGAGATCCTTGTCGATGCTCTTGACGGTCATCGGTCTTGCCCTTCCAGGGGGTTGGTGTCCGCCGGGCCGAGATCCTCGGCCAGCAGATCGGACATCTGGTCCACCCGCCGGCGCCAGAGCGCCTCGAGTTCGTCCAGTGCCTGCCGTGCGCGTTCCACGGCTTGTGGGTCGGTGCGCACGAGTTGCTCCCGTCCGCTGCGCTGCTTGGCGACGAGACCGGCCCGCTCCAGCACCGCCACGTGCTTCTGCACCGCGGCGAAGCTCATCGGATAGGCCGTCGCCAGCCGCGACACCGACAGCTCGGCGCCGACGCAACGCCGGAGGATGTCCCGGCGTGTGGTGTCGGCGAGCGCGTGGAACAGGCGGTCCATCGCCTCGTCGGTCCACTGATGTACAACCATTTGGTTGTAGGTTAGGCCGGAGAAGGGTGGCCTGTAAAGGGCGGGCCGTCGCACAGCAGGGTCGGGCCGCGCCACCACGGCGGCCTGTCGCGTGTGCCCCATATGCTTGCACACGACGTCATACGTCGAGCGATTCAATCTCCGCTTGCATTTATCCCGCGCATGCAACTATTGTCGTCGCTCGTAAGCGTCCCCCGCATTCGCTCGAAAGGTCCTTTCCTCATGCCTCTCGCGCTCGTGGCCCTGGCCATCGGGGCCTTCGGGATCGGCACCACCGAGTTCGTCATCATGGGTGTGCTGCCCCAGGTCGCCGACGAGTTCGGAGTCTCCATCCCCACGGCCGGCTGGCTGGTGTCGGGCTACGCGCTCGGCGTCGTCGTCGGCGCCCCGCTGCTGACCGTGCTGGGCACGAAGGTTTCCCGCAAGAAGATGCTGATGTTCCTCATGGGCCTCTTTGTGGTCGGCAACGCGCTCTCGGCCGTGGCACCCACCTTCGGGCTGATGCTGGCCGGCCGGATCGTCGCCTCCCTCGCGCACGGCGCGTTCTTCGGCATCGGCTCCGTCGTCGCGGCGGATCTGGTCGCCCCGGAGAAGAAGGCCTCCGCCATCTCGCTGATGTTCATGGGCCTGACCGTGGCGAACATCGTCGGTGTCCCCGGCGGCACCTCCATCGGACACGCCGCCGGCTGGCGCGTCACCTTCGCCCTGGTCTCCGCACTCGGCGTCATCGGCCTGCTCGGCCTGGCGAAACTGGTGCCGGAGACCGGCCGCCCCAGGACACCGGACGTCCGCTCCGAGTTCGCCGCGTTCCGCAACGTCCAGGTGTGGCTGGCGATGGCGATGACCGTCCTCGGCTACGGCGGGGTCTTCGCCGCGATCACCTACATCACGCCGATGATGACCGACGTGGCCGGCTACACCGAGGGCGCGGTCACCTGGCTGCTGGTCCTGTTCGGGGTCGGGATGTTCGCCGGCAACCTGGTCGGCGGCCGGTTCGCCGACCGTGCCCTGATGCCGATGCTGTTCACGTCACTGGGCGCACTGTCGCTGACCCTGCTCGCCTTCACGGCGACCGCCCACAACAAGGTCCTCGCCGCGATCACGCTGACGCTGATCGGCGCGCTGGGCTTCGCCACCGTACCGCCGCTCCAGAAGTGGGTACTGGACCAGGCCTCGGCCGCGCCGACGCTCGCCTCTGCCGCCAACATCGGCGCGTTCAACCTGGGCAACGCCCTCGCGGCCTGGCTCGGCGGCCTTGTGATCGCCGGTGGCCTCGGCTACACGGCCCCGAACTGGGTCGGCGCCCTGCTCGCCGCCACGGCCCTGCTGCTGTCCTTCCTCGCGGCGTTCCTCGACCGCCGGAACCGGTCCGGGTCGGGCCCGGGACAGGGACAGGGACAGGTACAGGTACAGGGACAGGGACGGGTGGTGGCCGCGGCGGGCGAACCGGCGGTGGAGTCGGCGTCCGGAACGGCCGGGGCCGCGGCGCTCGGCCGCTGAAGCCTGGCCTGCCGCCGCCAAGGCCAAGAACACCCCGCGCCCCTCGAAACCGCGCACCGTGCGCACCACGCGCACCGCACACACCGCGCACACCACTAACACCACTCGAACCACTCGAACCACGATCAAGGAACCACCATGTCGACCATCCCCCACATCACCCTCAACAACGGCGTACGGATCCCGCAGCTCGGATTCGGTGTCTTCCAGGTCCCCGACGCCGAGACCACCCCCGCGGTCGCCTCCGCCCTCGACGCCGGATACCGCTCCATCGACACCGCCGCGATCTACGGCAACGAGAAGGGCGTCGGCGCGGCCCTCGCCGATTCGGGCATCGCCCGCGAGGACCTCTTCGTCACCACCAAGCTGTGGAACGCGGACCAGGGATACGACGCCACGCTCAAGGCGTTCGACGAGAGCCTGGCCAAGCTCGGCCTCGACCATGTGGACCTGTACCTGATCCACTGGCCCACCCCGGCCCGTGACCTGTACCTCGACACGTGGCGGGCGCTGGAGCGACTGGCCGCCGACGGCCGGATCCGCGCGGCCGGCGTCTCCAACTTCCAGCCCGACCACCTGCGCCGTCTGCTCGACCACAGCTCGCTCGTCCCGGCCGTCAACCAGATCGAGCTGCACCCGGGCCTCCAGCAGCGCGAACTGCGCGCCCTCCACGGCGAACTGGGCATCGCCACCGAGGCCTGGAGCCCGCTCGCGCAGGGCGCCCTGCTCGGCGAGGACGCGATCGTGTCCGTCGCCGCCGCGCACGGCAGGTCCCCGGCCCAGGTGGTGCTCCGCTGGCACCTCCAGCTCGGGAACGTGGTGATCCCGAAGTCCGTCACGCCCAGCCGGATCCGCGAGAACCTCGACGTCTTCGACTTCACACTGTCCGACGACGAGATGACCGCGATCGGGGCCCTGGACCGCGGCCTGCGCACGGGCCCGGACCCGGACACCCTGAACTGAGCCGATCAACACCCTGCCCGAATCCGCCGACACCGCAGGCGGGTTCGGGCAGCGCCGTCACCAGACGATGACAACCCAGTTGCCAAGTCACTGAGTCGAGTGACACCCTTGTTGTCATGACCGAGCGCAGCGACCTCCCGCACACGTCCTCGTTCACCACCCCCGACGGCGATCTCGCCTACCGCGACCAGGGCACCGGCCCCGCGCTCGTGCTGCTGCACGGCGGCTTCCTGGACCACACCCAGTGGGAGCCGCAGATCCGGGCCTTCGCGCCGCACTGGCGTGTTATCGCGCCGGACGTCCGTGGTCACGGCGGTTCGGCCAACGCGACCCGGCCCTTCCGCGCGACCGACGATCTCGCCGCCCTGCTGCGGCACCTCGGCGTCGGCCCGGCGGTCGTGGCCGGAGTCTCGATGGGCGGCGGCATCGCGGTCGACACCGCGCTGGAACACCCCGGGCTGGTGCGTGCCGTGGTGGTCAGCGGGGTCGGCACGAGCGAGCCGGTGTTCGAGGATGCGTGGAGTCTCGAGGTCCTGGCCGCTCAGCAGCGCGCGCTGGTCGCCGGTGACGTGGCGGGCTGGCTCGACGCGTTCCAGCGCTTCACGGCGGGCCCCCACCGCCGGTTGACCGATGTCGACGCCGACGTGCTGGGGCGGGTGCGCGGGGCCGCCCTGCGGACCGTCTCGAAGCACACCGCCGATGAGCCCGACCACCGTGTGCCGGTCGGTGACACCTGGAAGCGGGCCACGGAGATCGACGTCCCGGTGCTGGCGATCAACGGCGCGCTCGACTCCCCCGACCACCTCGCCATGGCCGAGCGCCTGGTTCACGGGGTCCGGGACGGCAGGGTCGCGACCGTCCCGGACAGCGCCCACTATCCGAACCTGGAGAACCCCGACGCCTTCGACGGCCACCTCGCGGAGTTCCTGCGGAACCTGCCGCCGCTGGGGCCGTCGTAGGGCCTCCGCGGGCGCGCGCTCCCGTGGTAGCTTCCGTATACAAGGTGTATGCGATCCCCTGGGGGCAGCGGTGGTGTCCGGTCGGCAGAAGGCCTACGCGTATCTCAAGGAGACGGTACTGACGGATCCCGAGATGCAGGGGGTCTTCCTGTCCGAACAGGAGATCGCCGACCGCATCGGGGTGTCCCGGACGCCGATCCGTGAGGCGCTGCTGCTGCTCGCCGCCGAGGATCTGGTCGAGCTCGTGCCGAAGCGCGGTGCCCGGGTGGCGCCGCTGACCGGGCGGGAGATCGGCGAGCTGATGCAGCTGCGCGGGATCGTCGAGCGGTACGCGGCACGGCAGGTGATCGAGGAGGACCGCACGCCGGTCCGTGAACTGCGTGAACTGCTAGACCGCCAGCGGGATCTCACCGGCGCCGACCAGGCCCGCGAGTTCATCGCCGTGGACCATCTCTTCCACGCGTCACTGGTCGCGGCCGTCGGCAACGGTCTGCTGGAACGGCACTACGACGGACTGCGCAGCCGCCAGGTCCGGGCCGGCGTGACCGCCCTGTTCGCCCAACAGGGCCGCCAGGAGGCGGTGTTGGACGAACACTCGGCGATCCTCGACGCGCTCGCCGCCGGGGACGCGGACGCGGCGTGCAAGGCGATCGACGACCACCTCGCCTCGACCCTGAAGGTACTGCTCGCCGGTTAGGGCCCCGCGGTACGGACGGGTTCGCGGACGACGTCCCGTGCCGGTTCCCCGAAGGTCGCATTGATACTGTTCATGGATGCTGAGCCTGGTGCAGCTGAAGGTTCTCGCCGCGGTGGCACGCCACGGATCCGTGACGGAGGCCGCGCGGGAGCTGCACTACTCGCAGCCGTCGGTGAGCCACCATCTGTCACGTCTTGAGGCGACCACCGGGGTCAAGCTCGTCCAGCGGGTGGGCCGGGGCATCCGGCTGACCCCCGAGGGCGCGCTGCTGGCCAACCGGGCCACCGAGATCGTCGGCCGGGTCGAGGCGGCCACCAACGAGCTGGCCGCGCACGTCAGTCTGCGGACCGGCCGGGTCCGCCTCGCCGCCAACGCGTCCGTGCTGAGCACGATCGTGCCGGTGGCCGCCGCCGCGCTCACCGAGGCCCACCCGGGCCTGGAACTGGTCGTCTTCGACCGGCATCCGGTCGAGGCGCTCCGGATGCTGCGGCACGGCGAGATCGACGTCGCGCTGGTCTTCCGGTATCTCGACGCGCCGCTGGACCAGGAGGGGTTCCGTATGGTCCACGTGGCCGACGACCCGATCCATCTGGTGAGCCGGAGCCCCGACGACAGCGTGGCCAACCATCGCGACTCCCCCTGGATCGGCGGCTGCGAGTGGTGCCAGGGCGAGCTCCACGCGGTCTGCCGGCACTATGGCTTCGCCCCGCGCATCGCGTCCGTCTGCGACGACATGGTCGTGGTGCAGGCGCTCGTCGCCGCCGGAACCGGCGTCACCACCCTGCCCGGACTGGCGCTGCGCGCCCACCGGTTGTCCGAGATCCACACGACGGAGATCCCGGACTTCACCCGCCAGATCTACACCGTCACGTACGGCGATCCGCCCGACCCGCCCGCCGCGAGCGCGCTGATCCGGGCGATCCAGGAAGCCGCCCGGAAGGAGGTCGGCCCACCGAGCCCCTGAGCCGGCCGGCCCGGCCGGCCGGGCGACTCAACTCCCCACAACTCCGGCTCAACTCCCCACACCTCCAGCTCAACACCGCACAGCTCCGGCTCAACACCCCGTAGCTCCGGCTCAACTCCACAGCTCCGGGCGCCGGTTCGCGAGCACGGAGATACGTCGCCGGGTCGCCGCCACCTCCTCGACGTCCAGGTCGGTCACCAGCAACTCCGGGTCCGCGCCGAGCCGTTCCCGTACGGTGCCGTCCGGGCCGACGACCAGGCTGTGGCCGATGCCGGTCGGGGCTGTGCCGGACGGGGTGCCCGGGTCGGCCTGGTCCACGGCGGCGACCCAGAGCGTGGCGTCCAACGCGCGTGCCCGGACGAGGAGTTCCCACTGGTCGACCTTGCCGGGGCCGGCGCCCCAGGACGCGGCCAGCAGGGTCGCCACGGCACCGGCGTCGGCGTGCGCCCGGAACAGTTCAGGGAAGCGGACGTCGTAGCAGGTCGCGAGGGCGAGCCGGACGCCGTCCACGTCGAGGGTGGTGATCCGTGCACCGGAGGCCACACTCTCGGACTCGCGGTAGCCGAAGGCGTCGTAGAGATGGATCTTGTCGTACGACGTCTCCACGCCGGGGCCGGTCGCCAGCAGAGTGTTGGCGACCCGGCCGGCACTGGCCGGGGTGAACATGCCGGCGACGACGACCGTCCCGGTGTCGCGGGCGATGGCACGGACGCCCTCGGCCCACGGTCCGTCCAGGGGTTCGGCGAGGGGTGCGAGCGGGGTGCCGAAGCAGGCCATCGACGCCTCGGAGAAGACGACCACGCGGGCGCCCGCGTCGGCTGCGCGGCGGGTCCACTCCTCGATGAGCAGCAGGTTCTTCTGCGGGTCGGGACCGGTGGTGAGCTGGCTCAGGGCGATACGCACGGGACGGTTCTCCTTCGCGGGTCAGACGGCCTTGGCGGGCACGTCGTCGGTGGTCCTGCCGGCGA
This sequence comes from Streptomyces sp. NPDC088387, assembly GCF_044753385.1. Taxonomy (NCBI): domain Bacteria; kingdom Bacillati; phylum Actinomycetota; class Actinomycetes; order Kitasatosporales; family Streptomycetaceae; genus Streptomyces; species Streptomyces sp. NPDC088387. The sequence continues at coordinate 181,427 of NZ_JBIVNC010000006.1, read as the reverse complement.
GGCGGTCGTCCTCCTCGACCGCGTGGGCGGCGTCCCGGCCGAGGTACACACCAACGAGGGTGACGACGACGGTGAGGGCGATGTAGAGGGCGAGCGGCACCCAGCTGTCGAACGCGCTGAGCAGGGCCGTGAACAGCAGCGGGGCCACGGCACCGCCGATGATGCCGGCCAGCGTGTACGCGAGGGAGGAGCCCGTGTAGCGCAGCCGGGGCGAGAACTGCTCTGCGATGAACGCGGCCTGGGGACCGTACAGGAACGAGTGGATGGCGAGGCCGACCACCACACCGGCGGCCAGCGCGACCCAGCCCGTGCCCGCCATCGGGAAGAACACAAACGGCCAGACGCCGGCCGCGATCGCGCTCACGCCGTACAGCGCGCGGCGGTTGACCCGGTCGGAGACCGCGCCCGCCAGCGGGATGAGGAAGACCTGGAGGGTGGAGCCGATGAGGACGGCGGCGAGGGCGGAGCCGCGGGACATGTCGAGTTCCTCGGTCGCGTACGTCAGCACGAAGACCGTGAACATGGCGTACAGCACGTCCGGGGCGACGCGGCACAGGATCGCGGCCGTGAGGGCCCGGGGCTGGGTGGTGAACACCTCGCGGATCGGCGCCTCGGGACGGGACTTCTCGGCCTCCATCGCCTTGAAGACCGGGGTCTCCTCCAGTTTCGCGCGGATCCACAGTCCGAAGCCGACCAGGGCGCCGGAGAGCAGGAACGCCACACGCCAGCCCCAGGACTCGAACTGCTGCTCGGTGAGCATCAGGCCCAGCGCCGCGAGGACGCCGTTGGCCATCAGGTTGCCCGCGGGCGGGCCGACCTGGGCGGCGGAGGCGTAGAAGCCCCTGCGGCGCGGGTCGCCGAACTCGCTGGACAGCAGGACCGCGCCGCCCCACTCGCCGCCGACGCCGACGCCCTGCGCGAACCGCAGCACGACCAGGGCGATCGGGGCGGCGATGCCGGCGGTGGCGTAGCCGGGCAGGACGCCGATGAGGAAGGTGGCGGCGCCGATCAGGACGAGGGTGGCGATCAGCACCTTCTTGCGGCCGATGACATCACCGAGGCGGCCGAAGACGAAGCCGCCGAGCGGGCGGGAGAGATAGCCGACCGCGTAGGTCGAGAACGCGAGGAGGGTGCCGGTGAGCGGGTCCTCGGACGGGAAGAACAGATCACCGAAGACCAGGGCCGCGGCCGCCGAGTAGACGGCGAAGTCGTACCACTCCAGGGCGGTGCCGGTGAGGCTGGCGACAAAGGCCCGGCGGGCGCCCGAGCGCCGGTCGGGGACCGTCCGTGCGCCCTGCGGGGAGTCGTGCATGGTTTCTCATCCTTGCGTCGAGGGGACATCGACCTCTGGGCATACTTCTTGTATACAGGTCGTATGCGCAAGCCCTGCGCGACGAATTTACGGCCGGGAAATCCGCCCGGTCGCTGTCCGACCCGATTTTTTGGAGTGCCGCTGATGGCCGTGCTGACCTTCGAACTGCCTGACGGAACGACGCGCGAGGTCGCCGTCACCCAGGTGCTCAACGCCGGATACGCCGGGCGCAGCCAGGACGATGTCGCCGCCCATGTCGCCGAGCTGGCAGAGCTGGGAGTGCCCGCACCGTCGGTGACGCCGGCGCTGTACCCCGTCGCACCGTACCTGGCCCAGCAGACCGAGGCCGTCGCCGCCCAGCACGCGCGGACCTCGGGCGAGGCCGAGTGGGCGCTGGTCGTCGCCGGGGACGGCGAGCTGCTGCTGACGGCCGCCTGCGACCACACCGACCGCGATCTGGAGGTGCACGGTGTGGCCTGGAGCAAGAACGCCGGGCCCGATGTGCTCGCCCGGCGCGCCTGGCGTCTGGCCGACGTGGCTCCCCGGATCGACGAGCTGACGCTGCGCGCCTGGGTCACCCACGGCGACCGGGAGACCGAGATCCAGGACGGCACCCTCGCCGAGCTGCTGACCCCGGCCTACTGGGTGGACGTGCTGCGCGCCCGCGAGGCCCTCGTGCCGGGCACGGTCCTCATCTCCGGGACGATCCCCATGGCCCACGACGTCGACCAGTTCGCCGACGCCTGGCGGGTGGAGCTGGGCGACCCGGCGACGGGCGACACGATCGGGCTGACGTACGCGGTCCGGGCGCTGCCGACACCGATCGGCTGAGACGGGGCGGCAAGGGCTGGGCTGCGGGCCTCAGTCCTGCTGGGGCAGCCAGTCCAGGCGGTCGCGCTGTTCGGCGGTCAGCCGGAGGTCGGCCGCCGCCACGTTCTCCTCCAGGTGGCGGACCTGCGCGGTGCCCGGGATCGGGAGGATCACCGGGGAGTGGCCGAGGAGCCAGGCCAGGGCGACCTGGGTCGGGGTGGCGTCCACCTCGGCGGCGACGGCGGCGATCTCGGCGCGGGCCCCGGAGGCGCCCCACGCGACCGGCCGCCAGGGCAGGAACGCGATGCCGGCCTTCTCGCAGGCCGCGAGGACGGGCTCGTGCTCGCGGTCGAGGAGGTTGTAGCGGTTCTGCACGCTCGCGATGTCCGTGATCCGGCGGGCCTCCTCCAGCTCGGCGACGCTCACCTCGGACAGGCCGATCCGGCCGACCTTGCCCGCGGCGCGCAGGTCGCGCAGGGCGCCGATCTGGTCGGCGAGCGGGATCCGCGGGTCGACGCGGTGCAGCTGGAGCAGCTCGACACGGTCGACGCGGAGCCGGCCGAGGGCCGCGTCGACCTGGGCCCGCAGTGCCTCGGGCCGGCCGTCGAGCGCCCATTCGCCGTCCGGGCGCGCGACACCGACCTTGGTCGTCACGAGGAGCCCGTCGGGGTAGGGGTGCAGGGCCTCGGCGAGGAGTTCCTCGTTGGCGCCCCAGCCGTACATGTACGCGGTGTCGATCAGCGTGACGCCCAGTTCGACCGCGCGCCGGGCGACCGCCAGCGCGTTCTGGCGGTCGGCCTCCGGTTCGGTCGGCAGATGCATCGCCCCGAAGCCGAGCCGCCCCACACGCAGATCCCCGCCGATGCGAAAAGTGGTCCCCGCCATCATGATCGCCCCCTAGTCGCAGGCACGCTAGCACTCCCGTGAGACGGGCGGTCGACCCATTCAGAAACCACGCCACTCAATACGATGACCAGGAACTGTTGGACTTCACGATCGTGCTGGAGCACTGTGGGGCAGGTCCCCCGACCCTGGCGGGACGTTCCCCACGGCACCACCCCCGGAGACCTTCCGATGAACCACGTCGCCGACCCCCAGCGCTACGACGGCACCATGCGTTACCGGCGCACCGGCCGTTCCGGGCTCGACCTCCCCCTGCTCTCCCTGGGCTACTGGCACAACTTCGGGGACGACCAGCCCTTCGAAAAGCAGCGCGAGATCGCCCTGCGCGCCTTCGACCTCGGGATCACCCACCACGACCTGGCCAACAACTACGGCCCGCCCTACGGCTCCGCCGAGATCAACTTCGGCCGTCTGATGCGGCAGGACCTGGCGCCGTACCGGGACGAGATGGTGGTCTCCACCAAGGCCGGCTGGGACATGTGGCCCGGTCCGTACGGTCAGGGCGGCGGCTCCCGCAAGTACGTCCTCGCCTCGCTCGACCAGTCCCTCACCCGGACGGGCCTCGACTACGTCGACATCTTCTACTCCCACCGGCTCGACGCGAGCACGCCGCTGGAGGAGACGATGGGCGCGCTCGACACGGCCGTCCGCCAGGGCAAGGCGCTCTACGTCGGCATCTCGTCCTACGACCCCGAGCGCACCCGGGAGGCCGCGGCGATCCTGCGCGACCTGGGCACCCCGCTGCTCATCCACCAGCCGTCGTACAACATGCTCAACCGGTGGATCGAGACCGACGGGCTGCTCGACGTGGCGCAGGAGGAGGGCTTCGGCGTCATCGGGTTCACCGCACTCGCCCAGGGCCTGCTGACCGGCCGCTACCTCGACGGTGTGCCGGAGGGCTCGCGGGCCACGCAGGACAAGTCGTTCGACTCGGGCTGGCTGACCGAGGACATGCTGGGACGCCTGCGCGCGCTCAACGACATCGCGGCCCGGCGCGGCCAGAGCCTGGCGCAGATGGCGCTCGCCTGGGCGCTGCGCGACGAGCGGGTCACCTCGCTGGTCATCGGCGCCTCGCGCGTCGAGCAGCTGGAGCAGAACGTGGCGGCGCTGGAGAACCTCGGCTTCACGGCCGAGGAGCTCGCCGAGATCGACAAGTACGCCACCGACGGCGGCGTCGACCTGTGGGCGGACGCCCGCCAGGGCAACCTGGGCTGACCCGTTCCGACCGTACGTCCACTGCCGGGACCCGTATGTCGGGCCCCGGCAGTCGGCGTTCGGGGAGCCGGCGTCGTGTGAGCCGGAGTTCGGGGAGCCCGGATGCCGTCACACCTGGGCGAGTTCCGTTCCGCCGAGGAGGAAGGCGCCGACGCCGAAGTCCGACGTCGTGTTGTAGGTGATGGGCTGGCTGGACTCGGGGCGGTCGCCGACCCGTTGGACGTAGCCGAGGAAGCCGTCGGGGTGCACCGCGGTGGTGACCAGGCCCTGCCAGGCCCGTTCGAGGACGGGGAGGTGGGCGGCGCGGTCCACGAGTCCGGTGCGGACGGCGTACGCCGTGCCGTAGAGGAAGAAGGACGTGCCGCTGGTCTCAGGGCCTGGCAGATGGGCGGGGTCGGCGAGGTTGACGTTCCAGAAGCCGTCCGTGCGCTGGACCCGGGCCACGGCCCGGACCAGGGCGGTCAGGGTCTGCCGGTACTCGGCGGCGTTCGCGTGGCCCGCCGGCAGCGCCTTGAGGGTCTTGACGTGTCCGCCGGCCACCCAGCCGTTGCCCCGCGACCACACCACGGGTTTGCGCGACGGCGAGAGGATGCCGCCCGGCAGGAACCGTTTGTCGCGGTACCAGAGGCCCGTCGCCGCGTCGAACAGCCCGGGTCCGCCCTCGGTCCGTTTGGTGTGCAGGTACAGGGCGTGCAGCTTGTCCGCGTACCGCGGGTCGCCGCGCAGGACGCCGATCCGGGCGAACGGCGGCATGGCCATGTGCAGGGCGTCGTCCCACCACCAGTCGTCGTTCTTCTGCGGGCGGTCCGTGTAGACCATCCGGTTCAACGACGTCTGGATGGCGGTGAGTTTGGCCTGCTCGGGCTCGATCTCGTAGAGGTCGAGGTAGGCCTGGCCGGCGTTGTGGTTGTCGGCGTGGCGGGTGGTGACGCCGCCCATGAGGCCGTAGCCGTGCTTCTCGGCCCAGCCGCGGGCGTAGTTGAGGTAGCGGGCCTCGCCGGTGAGGCGGTGCAGGGCGAGCAGGCCGCTGAAGAAGGTGGCGTTGGCCCAGCCGTTGTCGCCGGAGTTGCCGTGGGTGGCGATCCAGTGGTCGGCGACGCGGCGCAGTACGGCGATCACGTCTGCCCTGGGAGGCAGGAGGGCGCTTCCCGCGCTTCCCGCGCTTCTCGCCATGGCCTGCGCGGCGGGCGGCAGGGTCGCGGAGGCCGCGAGGGCGGCGGCGCCGGTGAGGAGGCGGCGTCTGTTCACGGAGGTCACAGGAGGTCAACTCCAAGACGTCGTAGAGGTTCACATGAGTGAACCGGGAGTGGGGGGCTGACTGCCGTCGGCCAGGGACGATAGGACTAGACCAAGTCCGCGTCAACACTCACGGACCGCATTCACCGGAGTTCCGTCGAGTTCCGTGCACGATCCATTGCCACCCCACAGGGTCGACCCTATGCTCGCCGCACGCACTCATGAACATGGTTCACATATACGACCGGAGTTGATTGATGAACGTACGCCTGCGGCTGTCCGTCGTCCTCCTCGCCGTCACGGCCACCGTCGCCACCGCGGCCGTCCCCGCCGCCTCCGCCCTCCCCGCGTCCAAGAAGCCCGAGGCGCCGAAGACCGCGGTCATGGACGGCTCCCGGCTGCGGGACACGAAGATCCAGCTGGACCGCGGCGACCCGCAACTCCGGCGCGCGGTCAAGGACTTGAAGGTGCGCGCCGACAAGTGGCTGGCCCAGGGCCCCTGGACGGTGGTGGACAAGCCCAAGCCGGCGCCCGGCGGCGACGTCCACGACTACCTCAGCCAGGCCCCCTACTGGTGGCCGACCACCGCCCCGACCGCCGACAACCCCTGGGGCTGCCCCTACGTCCAGCGCGACGGGCAGCGCAACCCCGAGGTGGACACCGGCACCGACCGCCAGGACGTCGAGCGGGTCTTCGACTCCACGTACGACCTCTCCCTCGCCTGGTACTACACCGGTGACCGGCGCTACGCCCAGAAGGCCGGGCAGATCGTCCGCACCTGGTTCCTGGACCCGGCGACCCGGATGAACCCGAACCTGGACCACGCCCAGTTCATCCCGTGCCGGTTCGACGGGCGCGCGATCGGCATCATCGACTTCTCGCAGTCGTACACCAGCGTCGTCGACGCCCTCGCCATCCTCGCGACCGGCGCCCCCGGCTGGACCAGGTCCGACCGCGACGGGATGCACGACTGGAACTCCGCCTTCCTGGACTGGCTCAAGAACAGCGAGTTCGGCAAGCAGGAGGCCGCGGCCGACAACAACCACGGCACCTTCTACGACATGCAGCTCGCCGCCCTCGCCTACGCCACCGGCGACCGGGAACTGGCCCGGCGCACGGTCCTGGAGTCCCGTACCAAGCGGATCGACCGGCAGATAGCCCCCGACGGCAGCCAGCCGCTGGAACTCTCCCGGACCAGGAGCTGGCACTACTCGACGTTCGACCTGGTCGCCTACACCAGGCTCGCCGCGATCGGCCGGAACGTCGGTGTGGACCTGTGGCGGCACCGCGGACCGGACGGCCAGAGCCTGACCAAGGCGGTGCGCTATCTGCTGCCGGCGGCCACCGGGCGTGCGGCGTGGCTCCATCCCGAGCTGGAGTTCTACCGCTACGCGGCCACGGACGTGGTGCACGCGGCGGCCGACGCGGGCGACGCGGCGGCCAAGGCGGCCGTACGGGACCTTGAGGCACCGCCCGGCGGTGACCTCTGGCGGCTGCGGCCGGCGGCGGAACAGCTCGACTCGATCGCCGGCTGAGACACCCTGCCGGGCCGCCCGGGAGCCATGACAGGTCCCCGGACGGGCCGGCCGGAGACGGTTGTGGCCGGGCCCTGCGCCGATCAGGGCCCGGCCACGGCGCGTTCACGACCGGTTCAGCAGCGCCTCCAGCGCCAGGGACGTCTCCGGGTGGCGGGTGAGGAGCGCGGCGCCCGCCGAAGCGCTCGCGGCCGGTGTGCCGGGTGCCGGGGTGCCGGGTGCCGGGGTGCCGGGTGCCGCCCACGGGTCGGTGCAGCCCAGCAGTGCGGCCACCGCGTCACAGGTCGCCGGGTGGCCGGCCAGCAGCGCGACTCCGCCCGCCGCGGGCCCGGTCTCCCGGGAAGCGGCCGCCGGCCTGCGCTCGGCCCGCCACGGCGGGGTCCACGCGTCCAGGGCCGCGAGCCGGCCCGGGAAGATCCGCCCCGCCTCCTTGATCAGCAGCGGCGCGAACTCGGCGCCCTCCGCGCGCAGGGTGGAGATCAGCGTCGGCAGCCACGGCAGCAGGACGGGGTCGGGCAGCCGGGCGAACGCGTTGGACACCGCCTCCACCACGAAGTCGGTCAGCGCCGGGACCGGCTCCAGGGCCTGCACGAATCCGCTGAGGTAGCGCGGATAGGACGGCACGACCAGCGGGTTGGCCAGCAGCGCGGCGCAGCGCGCCCGCAGCTCCTCGCGGGAGAGTGTGCCGAGATGCGTCTGCGCCGCCCAGAGAAGGGCCGTCTTCGGCGCCTCCTCGGGATGCGACTGGCCCACCGCCAGCTCCAGTTGGGCCCGGTCGCAGCCCAGGGACAGGGCGAGGCTCTCCATGCTGAACAGGAAGCCCAGCATGGCCGCGACCTGGCGTACCCCCGCGTCCTCGTCGGTGAACGCGGTCGGCAGCAGCGTGCAGTAGTGCGCGTAACCGGTCTTGACGAAGGACTCGATCCAGCCCGGCAGCACCGGCTCACTCGTGCGGTAGTACGCCAGCAATCGGCGTACCCGGCGCAGCACTTCGGGCGCGCCGTCGACGCTGCGTTCGGTCGCGAGGACCTCCAGCGCGTGCGTGCCGAGTTCGTCGGCCAGGCGGCGGCTGCGCAGATACCGGATCGCGTCCTCGACGGCTTCGAGGACGGTCGCCGTGGTGGCCTGCGGGCCGTACGCCCGTCGGCGCAGGCGCTGTTCCATCACCTGCTCGATGCTGACACCCTCGTAGCCGAGCTCGATCAGGGCCCGTTGATGGGTGCCGAGGGCCAGATCCCAGGACTCCTGGATGGGCCGCTCGCCGAGACCGCGCTCGCCCATGATGGGCCGGGCGGCGCCGTGCGGCATGAGGTGACGCAGCATCCACAGTACGTCGGAGCATCTGCTCAGCTCCGGCTGTCCCGCGATGTCGAGCAACGCCCGCTGCACACCGCGCTGTTGGAGCTTGAGGCCGAGTGGTACGAGCCGGTCGTGCACGTCCCGGGCGAGCGGCGGCAGGGCGTCGTAGCCGACCTGTCCGATCCGGTCGCCGCCCATCATGATCTCCACGAGCCGGCGTACGTCGCGCCTGCCGGGCACGGTGTCCTTCTCGATGCAGGTGACCGCCGCGTCCTGGAAGTCGTACGGCGTGGGCCTGGCCCGGTCGCGCATCCCGGCCAGCAGGATCGACGTCTCGAAGACGGCGATGGCGTCGGCCGTCGAGGCGAGGTAGCCGTTGCGGCGGGCGGCGCGGACGATCTCCACGGACCAGCCGAGGAGTTCGGCCTCGTCGAGACGGTCGAGGACCGGCGGGCGTTGCAGGAAGCCGGACAGTCTGTCGGCCGCCGGGGCGTCCGGCACGGGCGCGGGGGCGAGGGCGGGCGCGGGGGCCGGGGCGAGCGCGGGAGCAGGCGTTTTCTTCTTCGCCGGTTTCTTCGTGCCCGCCTGGCCTTCGAGGCGGAACGGCTTCACGCCGGTCCGCTTGAGGTTCTTCGCCCAGACGGTCGCGGCGATGGACACCGAGCCGCCGGCGAGGCCGAACTGCGCCTCGATCGCCGCGTGGCTGGAGGGAATCAGACCGTGCTGCCACTTGGTGGCCGTGCGCGGGCCGATCTCGAAGTCACCCGCGCCCGCCACGCCGAACTCCTCGACGCGGCTGGCCGCGTGGAAGGCGCCGCAGACGTAGAGACAGTCCGCGGGGTCCGTGCCGGTCGCGGTCAGGTGCTCGCGCATCCTGGTCCACATGTACCGCTCGCGGTCCTCGTCCACCCGCACCCGGTGCGGGTCCCCGGGGGCGAGCCGCCGGAAGAGGCTGCCGATCAGCAGCATGACCTGCCGGTAGGTGTGGTGGTCGCTGTCGCCGAGCGGCAGTTCGACGTACTGGTGCCACCACTCCGACCAGTGCCGGACCCGGCCGTGGCGCAGCAGATGCTCCTCCAGTTCGGCGAAGCGCGGGCGCAGGTCGCCGATCTCCACACCCACGGCGTCTCCGTGCAGCGCGGCCTCCTCCTCCGGCTCCGGCGCGTCCGGCGCTGCCGGTTCGGCGGGGTCCGTGTCGCGTCTGTCCCACTGGAAGACGTGGTCGGAGGAGCGGTCTACCAGGACCAGTTCGACGCCGGGGGTGTCCAGGGCGTACGCGATCGCCTGGTACTCGGCGGACGCCTCGGTGATCGGGGCGACCACCGACAGCGGCGACCAGTCGGCGGGGAAGCCCTCGACCTCGCTGGCGAAGGCCTGGACGGCCACCGGGAGGCGGCAGTTGCGCAGCTCGGACAGGAGCGGAGCCATGTCCTCGCACAGCTCCAGGTAGACCACCTTCGGCTGCTTCTCGCGCAGCCGGCGGGCCATGGCGAGCGCGGAGGCGGGTGAGTGGTGGCAGACCGGGAAGATCTCCAGCGGCTCGCCCACCGCGCGGTCGACGTCGTCGACGATGCCGAGCAGGATCTCCGCCAGCGCGTCGGGTCCTTCGGCGAACGTGGCGGCGGCCTCCTGGAGTTGGCCGCGCAGCCCGGTGAAGGTTCCCTCGTCCACGGCGGTCACGACAGGGTGGCGATCGCGTCGCGGCCGCCCTCGAGGAACTCGGGCCAGGAGCCGCCCTCCTCCTTGCTGCGCGGCTCGACCACTCCGTGCAGGTACTTGTTGAGGATGGCGAGGTCCTCCGGCTCGCGCCGGGCCAGTGAACCGACGAGTGAGGAGGCCAGGTTGTGGGCGGTCAGGGAACGCTCGCCGAAGAAGTTGCTGTGCAGGATCGCGTCCTCCAGCACGCCGATCTGCTCGGCGGTGGACAGCGCGGACTCCAGCTTCTCGTCGTCGCTGGCGGCCGCCGCGGCGGAGGCGCGCAGGTCGGCGAAGCTCTGAAGCAGCACGTCCAGCAGGGTCGGCGGCACGTCCAGCTCTATCCGGTGGCGGCGCAGCAGTTCCTCGGTGCGGAACCGGACGATCTCCGCCTCGCTCTTCTTGTTGGTCACGACCGGGATGCGGACGAAGTTGAAGCGGCGCTTGAGCGCCGAGGAGAGGTCGTTGACGCCCCGGTCGCGGCTGTTGGCGGTGGCGATGATGGAGAAGCCGGGCTGCGCGAACACGATGTTGTCGCTGTTGTCGCTGTCGAGTTCGGGGACGGAGATGTACTTCTCCGAGAGGATCGAGATCAGCGCGTCCTGGACGTCACTGGTCGAGCGGGTGAGCTCCTCGAAGCGGCCGATGGCACCGGTCTCCATCGCCGTCATGATCGGCGAGGGGATCATCGACTCCCGGGACTGGCCCTTGGCGATCACCATGGACACGTTCCACGAGTACTTGATGTGGTCCTCGGTGGTGCCGGCCGTGCCCTGCACCACCAGGGTGGAGTTGCGGGAGATCGCGGCGGACAGCAGCTCGGCCAGCCAGCTCTTGCCGGTGCCCGGGTCGCCGATGAGCAGCAGTCCGCGGTCGGAGGCGAGGGTGACGATGGAGCGCTCGACGAAACTGCGGTCGCCGAACCACTTCTGGGCGATCTCGCGGTCGAGCCCGTCGGCACGCTCGGAGCCCAGGACGAACAGCCGGACCATCTTCGGCGAAAGGCGCCACGAGAACGGCTTGGGGTTGTCGTCGATCGACTCCAGCCAGTCCAGCTCCTCGGCGTACTTGAGCTCGGCGGGGGCGCGCAGCACTTCGGACATGTCAGGCCTTTCTGAGAACACGGCGGACGAAGCCGATAAGGGAGAGGGAGCCAAGGGGTTCGCGCCGGGGCGCGAAAGGGTCCGCGCCGGGGCGCGGCGAAGCCGGGCGGGGGCACGGCCGGCGGCTCAGCCCAGGAACGTCTTGAGCTCCTGGACGAGCTTGCGGATGTGGCCGGACAGCACCGGGGTGCCGAGATCCTTGAACCGCTCGCGGAACCACGGGTTGACGCTGCCGCGACCGGAGCTGGTCACCGAGCCGACCGGTATGAACTTGGCCCCGGAGCGGTGGATCGCCGCCATGGACTCGAACAGCGGCTCGCTGCGCCATTCGTAGAAGTCGGAGATCCACACCACCACGGTGTTGCGCGGCTCGGCGATCTTCGGCTGGGCCAGGGTCATGGCGACCGTGCCGTCGGTGCCGCCGCCGAGGTTGGTGCGCAGCAGCGTCTCGAACGGGTCGTGCACCCACGGGGTGAGGTCGAGCGCCTGGGTGTCGTACGCGATGAGGTGTACGTCCACCTTCGGCAGCCCGGCGAAGATGGACGCCAGGATGGTGCAGTTGACCATGGAGTCGACCATCGAGCCGGACTGGTCGACGACGACGATCAGCCGCTGCGGTGTCGTCTTGCGGGCGGTGTGCCGGTAGAAGAGGCGGTCGACGTAGAGCCGCTCCTCCTCCGGGCTCCAGTTGGTGAGGTTCTTCCAGATCGTGCGGTCGATGTCGAGGTTGCGGAACACCCGCTTGGGCGGGATGGACCGGTCGATCGCACCGACGGTGGCCTTCTCGACCTGGGTGCGCAGCACCTCGGCGACCTCGTCGACGAAGCGGCGGATCAGGTCCTTGGCGTTGGTGAGGGCCACACCGGAGAGGTTGTTCTTGTCGCGCAGTAGCTGCTCGATGAGCGACATGCTGGGGGTGAGCTGCGCGGCGAGCCGGGGGTCGGCCAGCACCTCGCGCAGATGCATCCGCTTGACGAGGTCGGCTTCCAGGTCGCCGAGTTCGGGCCCGATGGCCGGGATCAGTGTGCTCAGGTCGGGGTTGATGCCGCCGCCGCCCGAGCCGGTCGGGCTCGCTCCCGTCCCGGCTCCGCCCAGCCTGGTCCGGCCGCCGCGCAGGTCACCGGGTGTGCAGCCGAGCGCGCGCTCCAGCCAGCCGGCGTCGGACTGCCAGCGGGCCAGCTGTCCCGCGGTCACGGTTCCGGAGCCGGTGGCGAAGACGTTGAGCAGCACCTTGGAGACGAGGGCGGCCCGTCGCACTTCGGCGGCGCGGTCCCGGGTGTCGCGGTCCTGATGCTGTTCTTGGTCCTGATCCGGCTCCGGGCCCGAGTCCTGATCCGTGTCCGGGACCATCAGCCCGTCGAACTCGGCGGCCAGCTCCGGGTGGCGCTGCACGATCGAGTCGACGGACGCCCCGGGGTCGAGCAGCGCGGGCGGCAGCCCGATGTCCTCGACGACGGCGAGGCTCGCCGACTCCAGGGTGGCCTGCTCGTCGTGGGCGAAGAGCCGGGACAGCAGCCGCCAGTAGAGGACCTGCCGGCGGTTGTCGTGTGCCGCCTCGTGCGCGGTCCGCGCGGTCCGCGCGATTCCGTGGTCCTGGTCCGTCATTTGCGCAGCAGCCTTCCCGCGCGCTCGCGCAGGGCGGCGACGGCGTCGGTGGCCGCCTTCTCCGCCTTCACGCCGGCCTTGTCGGTGGTTCCGCCGGCCCAGCCGCCCGCGTGCACCGCGACGCTCTTCTTCCGTACGGTCGTCTCCACTGCCAGGGGCTGGACGCGGAACGCGCCCGCGTCCCAGCGCAGCAGCCCTATGCAGGCCTTAGAGGCGGCGACGGCGGCGGGCGTCAGCGGTCCCGCGGTGGGGATGCGGTCCGTCTCGACGGCGATCGGTGTGCCGGCGACCGTGAAGACCACGGTCGCCTCGCCGCCGCCCTCCGGCGTATTGCGCTCGGTGGCGTACCCCTCCAGGAAGACCGGTACGGCGATCCGGGCCGGGTGGCGGTCCAGGGGTGCGGTGGCCGGCACGGTGGCGGTGGGGAGGGCTACGCGCGCGGTGGCGAAGGCGTCGGCGGGTGCGCCCGCGCTCGCGTGTTCGTCGCTCCAGATCAGGTCGCCGTCGGCGGTGACCGGCATGGCGGTGAGCTCCATGGCGCGGCCCTCGCTCACGGCGGCCAGCAGGGACATGTGCGGGCGCAGCAGCTGCCACACGCCCACTCCGACGACCGTGTCCGGCTTGGGCACCGAGACGGCGGCCCGGACGAGCCGGGGTGTGGTGCCGTCGGCGGGCTCGAACACGGCGTGCACCTGGGCCTGTGCGGCGGTGGCGTGTTCCTGGAGGTCGACGCCGAGGGGCAGCAGCCGGCCGGTCGCCGTGCCGGTCACGGTCCGGGCCACGGCGCCGGGGACGGTCAGGAGCATGGCGCGCGACCACAGGTCGGCCCAGCGGCGGGCCGGGATCCGGTCGAGGGTGGCGCCGGGGCAGGACGCGGCGAGTTCGGCGGCGAAGCCGTCCAGCAGGGTGGCGAGCCGGCGCAGCGCCGGGTCCGGGAGCATGGCGGAGACGACCTGGGCCGATCCGGAGATCATCTCGTGGTCGATGCCCTGCCAGCCGGCGCGGGCCAGGTCGCCGAGCCAGGAGCGCGCGGCCGCGAGGACGTTCGCCCCGGTGGCCTCGGTCGGATCCGGTGCCGGGTCCGTCGTGGCCGTGGGGCGGCCGGAGATCTCGTCCGCGCGGATCAGGAGCGCGTCGTGGACGGAGCCGACGAGTGCGGTGCGGGCGGCGGCGAGGGTGAGGAAGTGCTCCTCGCTCGCGGCACCGGTCGCGGCCTTCTCGGCGGCCTCGGTGACGCGCGCAGCGAGCGGTGTGCCGGCGAGGGCCTGCGCGAACTCGGCGAGCGCGTCCGCCTCTTCGGGCCGGGGACGGAGCAGTCCGCCACGCAGGACGTGATCGAAGGCGTCGACGGCGACAAGCGCCTCACCCAGCCCGTCGATGTCCGGCCCGTCGATGTCCGGCCCGTCGATGTCCGGCCCGTCGATGTCCGGCCCGTCGATGTCCGGCCCGGCGCTGTCCAGCCCGTCGACGCCCCCACCGTCGCCGGATTCACCGGATGCGCCGACGCCCTCCCGCACCTCGCCCCTCGCCGTGACCGCGGCCTCACGCGTCGGCGGGAACCACTGCATCTCCGGCAACGGCGTGGTGGCCGGGGCGAGTTCGAGGTAGGCGAGGTGGCGCAGGAAGCGGCTGAAGACGGCGGCGGCGGCCTTGGCGTCCGCCTGGCCGGGGCGGGTGCTCGTCATGGCGTGGGCGATCGCGGCCTCGCCGAACCCGGCGTCGTCCAGCTCCACGCGGAGATAGCGGGCGACGCGCTCACCGCCGTACTGGAGCGCGGACTCCTTGACCAGCGCCAGGATGTGGTTGCAGAACGTGCCCCGGGCGCCGCCGCAGGGCCGGTTGTTGTTGGTGCTGCACGCGAACGCGAAGCTGCCCGCCGCGACGGACGAGACGTAGACCCGCTCGATGTCCGAGCCGCTGGACACCACCCCTTGCAGGCGCCCGTCGGCCAGTTCCACGAACGGAACCTTCGCGAGCCTGCGTGGTCGCGCGGGTGGCACAACCCGCGCGATGCTCGACTTCTCCCAAGCCGACAACGCACCATCTCCTTTGCGCACACGGGGACTTCCCCACCAGACCGGCGGGAACAAGAACGAACCTACCGGGGGGCACTGACAACACCCCTCACCTGCGGGTTCTCCGGTGTGCGAGCAGAGCTGCGCGCGGGCCTACGCGTTTTCGACGAGGCGGGCCAGGTTGTCGAGGGCCATGCGGGTGCCCGTCTCGTTGTCCGCGGCGGGGACGGCGTCCGGCAGGCCCTCGTGGACGACGACCACGTCGGTCCCGTCTCCCACCGGGATCAGCGTGGTCGTCATCGTCATCTCCCCCTGCATCGCGGGGTCGTCGGTCTCGAACTCCAGGACCTCCACGACCCGCTCGTCGCGCACGAGGCGGGCGAAGCGGCCGTGGTAGGTGTCGGTGTGCGCACCGGACTTGCCTTCCGCGTCCGGGGCCTCGTACGTGAGCGACACGCGGAACGTGCCGCCCTCGCGCGCCTCGAACTCGTGCACCTCGCTGGTCATGCCCTCCGGCACTCGCCAGCGCGCGATGGCCTCCGGGTCGAGCAGCACCCGGTACACGGCCGGGGGCGCGGCCTTCACATGGCGGGAGACACGTGTCGTCTGCATCCCGCCAACATAGTCCCGGCCCCCGATCAGCGCCTGCCGCGCAGCAGCGCGCAGACGAACTCCTCCTGCACGGACCGCAGATCCCGCAGCCTGTCGGGCGTCAGCGACTGGTTGATCTGCGACGTCACACTGAAGGTCAGGGAGTCCCGGCCGTCCGGCGTCGCGGCGATCAGCTGTGTGTAGCCGGGGAAGTTCCCGGTGTGTCCCAGCATCACACCGCACGGCGTGTCGTACCGGAAAATCGCGAGCCCCGCGGTGTTTCGTCCCGGCCCGGCCGGCTCCGAGGCGCCGTTGATCCACGCGCGCTGCTCGCGCAGGACGCGCTTGCCGTACAGCGCGCCCGACGCGTAGCCCCGGATGAAGCGGGTCATGTCGGCGGGTGTGGACACGATGCCGCCGGACGCCCAGACCCCGGACGCGCCGATGATCTCGCTGACGTCCTCCGGCGGGGCGGGCGGGCTGACGTCGTAGCCGTGCAGATAGGGCTCGGGCAGCCGGTAGCCCGAGGGGAGGCTGGTGTTCCGCAGGCCGAGCGGCTCGTGGACCAGCTCGCGCAGCAGCCGTTCGTACGGGGTTCCGGTCACGGCCTCCGCCATGAGGGCGACGGCGATGTTGTCGGAGTTGGAGTACTGGTAGCGCGAGCCCGGCCGGAAGTTCAGCCGTTCCTTCGCCACGTAGTCGAGGAGTTTGCGCGAGTCGAAGCGGTGCCGTGGGTCGGCCGTGAGGACCTCCAGGAACGCGGGTGCCCGCGAGTAGTCCGGCAGTCCGCTGGTGTGGTTGAGCAGTTGCCGCAGGGTGACCGAGCCCCACACGCGCGGGAGCTGCGGCAGGCGCTTGCGCAGCGTGTCGTCCAGGCTCAGGGCGTGCCGGTCGACGAGGGAGAGCGCGACGGCCCCGCTGAAGGCCTTGGCCGTACTGGCGATCCGCATGTGGTCGTTGGGCTGCGGCGCGCGGCCGGTCGTGACGTCGGCGACTCCGGCCCGTACGACACGGGTGTCTCCGCCCCGCTGGAGCACGGCGATGGCTCCGGGCGGGCCGCCGGGCGCCCGCACCAGCTGTTCGAGCCGGCGCTGAAGCGGGTCGTCGTCGTGTCGGGCGTGGGTCGCATGGGTGGCCGCGACGGCGGGCGCGGCCGGGAAGAGCATCGTCAGACAGAGCGCGGCGAGCCGGGCGGTCCGCAGCCGCGGTCTCAGCCGGGCGGGGCGGGAGGGAACGGGAACGGGAACGGTACGAGGGGGCATGGGTGCTCCTGGAGCTGGGCGGTACGGCAGACCCAGCCTCGCCGCGGGTCCACCCACGGGCCGCCGGAGCTGCTGCATCCGGGCCAACGCGCGCCTCGGCCGGCGCCGGCGCCGGACGCCCGGACGCAGGGCCCGCGAGGCCGTTGGACCGTCCCGCCCTTGAAGCACCCCGCCCCACGAACCCACCCGCTTCCGGACCCCGCGCCCTACGGCCGCGCCACCAATGGCCGCGCCACCAATGGCCGCGCCACCTATGGCCGCGCCCCCCTACGGCCGCGCGCCCTCCAGCGGCTCGGACTTCTTCCACGGGCCCACGCCCAGGCGGCCCGTGGTGCCCAGGTCCAGCTCGGGCGTCACCGTCACGGGATCCGCTCCGGACTTGGCCCGTACGGTCACGTAGGGCACGTTCACGGCCTCGCCGAACTCGGTGGTGTTGCGCCACACCAGCGTGGCGTGGGCGCGCTCACCGCGCTTGAGGGTGACGGGCTGCGGAGGGCCGTCGGCTCCGGTGCCCGTGGAGATCTCGCTGCCGCCGTGGAGGATGTCGATGCCGTCGACCGGTTCATGGTCGGCGTTGGCCAGTTCGAGGTCGGGGTAGCCGTTGAGCCGGTACTCGTCGGTGCCGCAGTTCTCCAGGTTGAGCCCGACCACCCGCAGTCCCATGGCGGCGTCCCCTTGGTCCGCGTACACCCGTACCCCCGAGGGCGGGCAGGCGCCGCCCTCGGAAGGGGCCTCGTCGGTGCGGACGCTGCGCACGGTGAGGATGCGGGCCCGCGCGGACGCGTCGGCCTGCTGCATTCCGCCGAGCGGCAGGGTGCGGTGCACCGTGCTGCCGGGCGCCACGGACGGCACGGTCTCCTCCGGGTTCGACAACGCGCCGCCGGACTCGGTGCCGACACTGAACGTGACCGTGTAAGTCCTCGTCTCGTCCGAGGAGTTGGCGATCTCGTACGCCAGGCACTCCTGGGCCGCGTCGAAGCCGGTGATCGTGACACCGTCCGCCGAGAGCCGCGACGGATCGCCGGCCGGTGGCGCGGACGAGGCGCCGGAGCCGCCCGCCCCACACGCCCCCGCACCGGACGCACCCGTCCCCGACGCCCCCACCCCGGACGTACCCGCCGGACCGCCCGCCTCCCCACCCGTCCGCTGCGTTCCGCACGCCGTGAGGAACAGCGCACCGGAGAGGAGCACGACCGGAAGGGTGTACGCGGATCTCTGCATCCACCGAGTCGATCAACACGACACGGCGAACGGCTGTGACGGAAGCCACAGTTCCGGCCACAGAACCGTCACAGACGGCGCTCACGCGTCCGACCGCATCCGGGCCCGATCCGCTCGCGGAGGCCCTCACATCTCCCGCACCGATGCCGTGAAACCACCCCCTAGGGTGATCCCATGACCCGCTGGATCCTCGACCGCTACTGCTCCGAAATCCTCTCCCAGACCGAACTGCTGCGTGCCCTGCTGCGCGACGGCGATCCGCGCGCGCCCGTCCCCACCTGCCCGGAGTGGAACCTGGGCCGGCTCGTACGGCATGTCGGCGGGACCCACCGGTGGGCCGAGGAGGTGGTCCGCACCCGTGCCACCGAGCCCGTCCCGGACGACCTCGTCAACAACGTCTTCGGCTACGGCGACGAGGACCCGGCCGCGCTCGACGAGTGGCTCGGCGCCGGGGCGCGCCTGCTGACCACCGCGCTGATGGACGCCGGGCCCGACGCACGGGTCTGGACACCCCCGGAGCCCGATCAGCCGGTGGTGTTCTGGGCGCGCCGCATGCTGCACGAGACGTCCCTGCACCGGGCCGACGCCGCCTGGACGGTGGGTGTCCCGTACGAGGTCGACACGGCGGTGGCGCGGGACGCGCTGGACGAGTGGATGGCCTTCGGGACCGTTCCCGAGGCGTACGACGAGGAGGACGCGGAGCCGCTGCTCGGCCCCGGCCGCACCCTGCGCTTCCGGGCCGTGGACAGCCCGACCGAGGTCTGGGGGGTGGACCTCACCGGCGCCGCACCGACCTGGTCGCACTCCGGCCGCGGCGACGCCGCCGTCACCGTGACCGGCACGCTGACCGACCTGATGCTGCTTGTCTACGGGCGTCCCGTCGCTCCCCGGATCGAGGTGGACGGCGACGGTGCGCTGCTCGACCTGTGGCTGCGGCGGACCCGGTTCTGGCTGAACTGAGGCCGCGCGGCCCCGCCCGGCCGGTGAGGTCACGGGCGGAGAAGACCGGCGTGGCGCCGGCCCTGTCAGCGGCCCGCGCGGGCGGCAAGGCGAGTTCCGCCGGGGCCGGTGGACAGGTCTTACGGACCCGTGACGTGCGGGGCGCGTCCGGCCGCGGGCGGGGCGTGCCGATCTAGCGTGGGTGCATGCGTGTACTGGTCACCGGCGGTGCCGGGTTCATCGGATCCCATGTCGTGGAGGCGCTCGCGGCGCACGGACACGATCCGGTCGTGTTCGACGTACGGCGGGACGAGCGCGCCGACGTCCGGGACCGCGAGGCGGTCGCGCGGGCCCTGGCCGGCGTGGACGCCGTCTGTCACCAGGCGGCGATGGTCGGCCTCGGCACGGGCTTCTCCGACGCTGCGGACTACGTCTCCCACAACGACCTCGGGACGGCCGTGCTGCTCACCGCGATGGCGGAGGCCGGTGTCGGGCGGCTGGTGCTGGCCGGGTCGATGGTCGTGTACGGGGAGGGGCGCTACGTGTGCCGGCGCCACGGTGTGGTGCGGCCTGGCCCGCGGGCCGTCGCCGATCTCGCGGCCGGGCGTTTCGAGCCGCCCTGCCCGGTGTGCGGCGCGGAGTTGGCGCCGGACCTGGTCGGCGAGGACGCGCCCGTCGACCCGCGCAACGTGTACGCCACGACCAAACTGGCGCAGGAACACCTGGCGGCGGCCTGGGCGCGCGCGACCGGCGGTTCGGCGATCGCGCTGCGCTACCACAACGTGTACGGACCCCGGATGCCGCGCGACACCCCGTACGCCGGGGTGGCGTCCTTCTTCCGCTCGTCGCTGGCCCGCGGCGAGGCACCGACCGTGTACGAGGACGGCGGCCAGCGCCGGGACTTCGTGCACGTACGGGACGTCGCCGCGGCCAACGTGGCGGCGCTGGAGGCCGGTCCGGCCGGAGGCGTGCTCGCCGTCTACAACACCGGGAGCGGCGAGCCGCACACCGTGGGCGGCATGGCGCGGGCGCTGGCATCGGCGTACGGCGGCCCCGAGCCCGTCGTCACCGGGCAGTACCGGCTGGGGGACGTACGGCACATCACGGCGGACTCGTCCCGGCTGCGGGCGGAGCTGGGGTGGAAGCCGGAGGTCGGATTCGAGGCGGGGATGCGGGAGTTCGCGCGCAGCCGCCTGCGCGGGGAGTGAACCCGCCCCTCCCCGGGCCGGTGAACCCCGCTCCGTTCCCCGGGCCGGGGAACCCCGCTCCGTTCCCCAGGCCAGGGAACCCCGCTCCGTTCCCCAGGCCAGGGAACCCCGCTCCGAACGGGAACCCGCTCAGGCCTCCGCCGCCGCCGGAAGGGTCACCTCGAAGCGGCAGCCGCCCGGGATGTTCCGTACGGTCGCCCGGCCCTGGTGCGCCTCGACGATGCCGCGGACGATGGCGAGCCCCAGACCCGCGCCCGCCGGAGGTGTGCGGGCGTGGGTGCCGCGCCAGCCGGTGTCGAAGACACGCGGCAGATCCTCCTCGGGGATGCCTCCGCAGCCGTCGGTGACGGTCAGGACCACACCCTCGGCGCGGCGTTCGGCGGCGACGGCGACCGTGCCGTCGGCCGGGGTCCGGCGGATCGCGTTGACCAGGAGGTTGCCCAGGACGCGGCTCATCTCCTTGCCGTCCACCTCCACGGGCACCGCCTCGATCCGGTCGCCGACCAGCCTTACGCCGTGTTCCCTGGCCAGCGGATCGGCGCCGGCCAGGGCGTCGCCGACCAGGTCGTAGACGGAGATCCGGGTCGGGGTGAGGGCAAGAGCACCGGCGTGTATGCGGGAGAGTTCGAAGAGGTCGCCGACCATGTCGTTGAGGCGTTCCACCTCGGTGCGGATCTGCTTGAGGTAGCGGTCGGGGTCGGTGGCGACGCCGTCCTCCAGCGCCTCCGACATGGCACGCAGACCGGCCAGCGGGGTGCGCAGGTCGTGCGAGATCCAGGCGACGAGTTCGCGGCGCGAGGACTCCAACGCCCGCTCCCGTTCCCGGGATTCGGCGAGCTTGGCACTGGTGGCCGCCAACTCACCGCTGAGCGCCGCGAGTTCGGCCGTGGCCGCGCCCACCGGGGCCGCGAAGTCGCCGCCGTCGCCGAACGAGCGGGCGGCGAGCTGGAGTGCGCGGCTGCGGGCCACGACCCAGCGGCCGAGCAGCAGCGAGGTGGCGAGCGAGACCACGGCGGCCATCGCGACGACGGTGGTGACGACGGTCAGGTCGTGCGAGGAGAGGAACATCGCCCACGCGACGACGAGGGTGCCGGCGAGCATGGCGGTGACCGCGACGGCGGAGACGACCGCGAGCGACGCGGTGAGCGAGCGGCGGCGCAGCAGCCACAGCGCGAGGGCGCCGAACAGTCCGGCACCCGCGGCGCCGAGGAACGCGTACAGGGCGATGAGCAGGTTGTCCCGCACGGTCACACCTCCGTGGCGGCCGGGTCGAAGCGGTAGCCGACGCCCCACACGGTCTGGATCAGCCGGGGCCGGGCGGGGTCGTCCTCGACCTTGCCGCGCAGCCGGCGCACATGGACGGTGACGGTGGACAGGTCGCCGAAGTCCCAGCCCCACACCTCGCGCATCAGGTCCTCGCGGCTGTAGGCGTGGCCGGGGTTGCGCAGGAAGAACGCGAGCAGGTCGAACTCGCGCAGGGTGAGGGCGAGTTCGGTGCCGTTCTTGGCGGCGCGGCGGCCCGCGGGGTCGACGGTGAGTCCGGCGGCGGTCAGCGGGCGGACACCGGCCGCGGGGCGGGTGCGGCGCAGTACGGACTCGACGCGCAGCACGAGTTCGCGGGGGCTGAACGGCTTGGTGACGTAGTCGTCGGCGCCGACCTCCAGGCCGAGGATCCGGTCGTCCTCGTCGCCGCGGGCGGTGAGCATGATGACCGGCACCGGGCCGCGTGCGCGCAGTCGGCGGCAGACCTCCAGGCCGTCCATCCCCGGCAGCATCAGATCGAGGACGACCAGGTCTGGCCAGTCGGCGGCGGCCCGGGCGAGGGCGCTCGGCCCGTCGTCGGCCCGGTCCACCACGTATCCCGCCCGCTCCAGATACCCGGAGACCACCTCGGCGACGGTGGGGTCGTCGTCGACGACGAGCACACGGGCGCCGTCGGGGGCCGGGCCGTCTACGGGGGCCGGCCCGCCGACCGGGGCCGGACCTTCGACGGGCGCCGGACCTTCCACGAGGGTCGGACCTTCCACGGGGGTCGGACTGTCGACGGGGTGGTCCTCGTCCGGTCCGGTGTCGTGCGTATGGTGCGGTTGCTGCATGGCACCAGCCTCGCACCGTCGGCCCCGCGCGCGGGGTGCGAGGCTCTGACGTCCGTGTTTCGTAAGGAGCCCGCGTCCGAAATGTCGGTTTCTCGTTCGTAGGGTGAGTGCCGTGACGCCCTCCCCCGACTCTCCGGACGCCGAGCCACCGGCCGAGCACCCGGACACCTCGCTCACCGGCCCCGCCGACCCACCGCTCCCCCGGTTGACCGAAGCCGACCCGCTCCCCCCACACCCCGCCCCTCCGTCACCACCCGTCGCCGACGTCGTCCTGCCCTGTCTCGACGAGGTCGAGGCGCTGCCCTGGGTGCTGGCCCGCATCCCGCGCGGCTGGCGGGCGATCGTCGTGGACAACGGCTCCACCGACGGCTCCGCGGAACTCGCCCGCGACCTCGGCGCGACCGTCGTCCACGAGCCGCGCCGCGGCTTCGGCGCCGCCTGCCACGCCGGGCTCACCGCGGCCCGCGCGGACATCGTCTGCTTCTGCGACTGCGACGCCTCGCTGGACCCGGCGCTCCTGGTGCCGTTCGTCCACGAGGTGCACGACGGCACGGCCGATCTCGTACTGGGCCGGCGCAGGCCACGGGGCCGGGGTGCCTGGCCCGCCCACGCGCGTGCCGGAAATCTGGCGCTCGCGCGGATGCTGCGCCGCAGGACCGGTCTGCGACTGCACGACCTGGGTCCGCTGCGCGCCGCCCGCCGCGAGGCACTCCTCGCCCTGGACCTCGCCGACCGGCGCAGCGGCTACCCGCTCCAGATGGTCGTACGGGCCGCCGACGCGGGCTGGCGGATCACCGAGCACGATGTGCCGTATCTCCCGCGCGCCGGCGCCTCGAAGGTGACCGGCACCTGGCGGGGCACCTGGCAGGCGGTCCACGACATGAGCCGCGTCCTCACCGAACCGCCCCCAAGCTCCGAGCCGACTCCAAGCACCGAACCGTCTCCGAGCACCCAACCGCCCTCGGGCACCCAACGGCCCCCGGGCACGCAACCGCCCCCAGGCACGCAACCGCCCCCGAACACCGAACCGCCCCCAAGCGCCGCCGAGCCATCCCACCGCGCCGGACCATCCCACCGCACCGAGCCGTCCCAAGGCGCCGCCCACGCCCCCCACACCCCCCAAGGAGGGACCAGGTGACCACGAGCACGGCCCCCGGGACGACCACCCTGCTCGTCATCGCCAAGGAGCCCCGCCCCGGGCGGGTCAAGACCCGGCTGACCCCGCCGTTCACCCCGAGGGAGGCGGCGGCGCTCGCCGAGGCGTCCCTCGCCGACACCCTGCTCGCGGTGGCCGCGACACCCGCGCGCCGACGGGTCCTGGTGCTGGAGGGGGCCCCGGGCCCCTGGCTTCCGCCGGGCTTCGACGTGGTGCCGCAGTGCCCGGGCGGCCTGGACGAACGGCTCGCCGCGGCCTTCGCCGGCTGCGCCGGACCGGCCCTCCTGATCGGCATGGACACCCCGCAGGTGACACCCGAGCTGCTCACCCTGGACTTCACGGCCCGGGACGCCGGCTACGACGCCTGCTTCGGTCCCGCCGAGGACGGCGGCTTCTGGGCGCTGGGCCTCGCCCGCCCCGACCCGGAACTGCTGCGCGGGGTCCCGATGTCCACGCCGCACACCGGGGCCGTACAGCGGGAGCGGCTGGTCCGGGCGGGCCTGCGGGTGCGCGATCTGCCGCCGCTGCGGGACGTGGACACGGCCGCCGACGCGGAGGCGGTCGCGGCTGCGGTGCCGCACGGCCGGTTCGCCGCCGAACTGGCCCGGCTGCGGGCGGTCGCGGGCCGATGAGCACCCTGCACAGGACCGTGTCCGTACGGTCCGCCGATCGGCCGTGGTCCGCGGATCCGTACGCCGACGCCCTGCGGTCCGGCCACGGGCCGCTGTTCCTGAGCCGCGGCGACGGCTGGCTGCTGCCCCTCGAGGTCGAGCGCTGGTGCGGGCCCGCGGACGCGGCCGACCAGGAGGTGCTGGCCCGCTGCGAGGGCGCCGTGCTGGACGTGGGCTGCGGGCCCGGCCGGCTGGTCGCGGCGCTCGCCGCCCACGGCCGGCCGGTGCTCGGCATCGACGTCAGTGAGGCGGCCGTCGCCCGCACGGCACGCCTCGGCGGCCACGCGCTGCACCGCTCCGTCTTCGAACGGCTCCCCCGCGAGGGCCACTGGGGCACGGCCCTGCTGATCGACGGCAACCTGGGTATCGGCGGCGATCCGGCCGCGCTCCTCGCCCGGATGGGCGCGCTACTCGCCCCCGGCGGTCTGCTGATCGCCGAGACGGTACCCGTGGACGTGGACGAGCGCGCCCACGTCCGGGTCACCGACGCGCGGGGCAGCGCGAGCGGACCGTTTCCGTGGGCGCGCCTCGGCACCTCGGCGCTGCTGCGGTACGCCGAGCCGCTCGGCTGGCGCAGCGAGGGTCAGTGGACGGCGGGCGGCCGCTGCTTCGTCTCCCTGCGCGGCCGGGCCGGCAGCGCGAGCCGGACCAGCAGCACCAGCGCGGAGCTGGCGAACAGCGCGGCCGTGATCAGCAGCCAGCGGGCGAGGAAGCCGTCGCCGGACAGCGCGGTCGCCGACCGGTAGCGGTCGGCGACCTGCCCGCTGATCAGCGGGAACCACACGAGCAGCAGCAGGGCGGAGAACGCGGCGGGCACGCGCACGTAGAGCGCCCGCCGCCGTCGGCCGACCGCGCCGAACGTCCGCACGAGCGCGCGGTCGGCCACCGCGTACACCGGCAGCAGCACCAGGTCGTGCACCAGCGCCGCGCCCACGAACCACAGCGCCACCTGGAACCAGTCGCCCGCCAGCAGCCGTACGCCCGCATAGCCGGCGAGCGCGAACGAGCAGGCCAGCAGCAGGATCTGCCAGGGGCTGCCCACCTTGGGCCGGGGCACCCCGGGCCATGTCACCGAGCGCATCACAGGTCTCCGAAGGTCATCCGGGCCACCCACTTGGTGTTGAGCACACCGGGTGCGGCGGGCACGATCACGCGCGCCGGGTAGCCGTGGTCGGGGGTCAGGGGCGCGCCGTTGACGTGCAGGGCGAGCAGGGAGCGCGGGTCGGCGACCTGGTTGGCGCGCAGGGCGGTCCGCCGGAAGGCGCCGCGCTGCTGGAGCGACTCGACGAACACGTCCGTCGGCTCCTCGTGGCCGACGAGCGCCGCGAGGTCGCGCAGCCGTACGCCGCGCCACCGCTGGTCGGAGGTGGACCAGCCCTCGACGCAGGCGATGGGCAGGGCCGCGCCGTGCTGTTCCATCGCGAGCAGCTGCGCCCGGGTGAGCCGGACCGTGCCGGTGCGGCCGGTGAGCACCAGCCGCCACGCCTCGTCGCTGGTGTCGACGGCGCGGATCCCGGCGTAGGCGGCGGTCTTGTTGATCTGGAAGGCGCCGGGTCCGCTGCCCGGTTCGGGGCCGCCGTGCGGGGCGAGTACGGCGGTCCTGCGCAGGAAGCCGTCGAAGCCGCGTCCGGCGGTGGTGCCGAACAGCAGCAGTGACGCGCCGCCGACCAGCCAGAGCGCGCCGCGCCGGGAGACGGTGGGCGGCTCGGGCCGCGGCGACACGAGTGCGTCGGCCTCCTCCTGGCCTCCCTGGCCGCCTCGGCGTTCCTCCCGCATCTGCCGCACATTGCGCACCACGGTCGGCGTCTTGAGCACGGTGTGCGCCACGAATGCGCCGAAGAACACCCACGCCCCGTAGAAGTGCAGCGGGTAGAACGAGCCGGGGAAGATGTAGTCGAGCTGGACGTTGAGCACACCGGTGACGAACTCGAACAGCGCGCCGCCGACCAGCAGGAGCAGCGAGATCCGCTCCAGGGCGTGCGCGAGCGACCGGGCTGGCGGCAGTGTGAACAGCTTCGGCACGACCGACCAGAGCTTGGCGAGCAGCACCGGGATCAGGGTGATGCCGAGGGTGACGTGGACGCCCTGGGTGAGCCGGTACAGCCAGTACGGGTGCGTCGGCCAGGAGAAGAGGTAGAAGCCCAGGAGGCCCTTGTCCGGCGTCTTGTCGTTCACCGACGCCAGACCGGGGTTGTAGGCGGCGTACGACAGCAGTCCGGTCACGAAGAGCACGGTGATGCCGACGAGCAGGACGAGCCCGAGTACGGACGTGAACCGGGTGCCGCGCACGGGGCTGCGCCAGAAGCCGGGCGAGGTGGGGAGGGGAAGGTCTCGCATGCCCCGACCGTAGGCCGGAAGAGGGGCTGTGAAGGGGCCGCGAACCATGACGAAACTCTGACGTCCGCGCTCCGTAAGGCCTGGTGAGGCGCCCGGCGCCCTAGCGTGCCCAGTGTGATCCGCTCAGTCCGCACCTCACCCCGGTCCTCGGCCCCCACCCCTCCCCGCAGCTCGCTCCGTGACGCCGCCGCCGTCCTGGCCGCCGGGCTCCTCGTGGTGGCCGCCGTCCTCGTCGGCCGGCACATCGAGGACACCGACGGCACCCTCTTCGTCGGCTGGCCACCGCTCCTCGCCGACTGGGACCCGCACGTCGGCCCCGGCACACCCGCGGCGATCGTCTTCGCCGTCGCCCTGATCGCGTACGGTCCCCCGCTGGCCGCCCGGTTGCCCTGGCGGACGCTGCTCGCGACGGCCTGGGGCGGCGGCATGGCCTGGATCTGGTCGCTGGCGCTGATCGACGGCTGGCACCGGGGTGTCGCCGCCCGGCTCACCACCCGCTACGAGTACCTCCAGGTCATCGACCGCTTCCACAACATCCCGGCCACCCTGCGGGACTTCACCGGACACATCCTGATCGGCACCCCCGACCACTGGCCCGCGCATGTCGCCGGACACCCCCCGGCGGCCACCGTGACCTTCGTCCTGCTGGACCGGATCGGACTCGGCGGCGGCGCCTGGGCGGCCGTCTGGTGCATCACGCTCGGCGCGACGGCCGGTGTCGCGGTGCTGGTGACGGTACGGGCGCTGGCCTCGGAGGAACTCGCCCGCCGCGCGGCCCCGTTCCTGGTGCTGGCGCCCGGCGCGGTCTGGATGGGCGTGTCCGCCGACGCCTACTTCGCCGCGGTCGCCGCCTGGTCGGTGGCGTTGCTCGCCCTCGCGCTCACCGGACGCTCCGCGTGGTGCGCCACGGGCTCCGGGCTGCTCTTCGGCCTGACCTGCTATCTGTCTTACGGGCTCACGCTGATGGCGTGCGTCGGGCTCGCGGTGCTGGTGCTCGGGCGGCGCGAAGCGCGCGGGCGGCCGGTGCTCCTGGTGTACTTCCTGCCCGGACTGGCCGTGGTTCCGGCGGTGTTCACGGCGCTCGGGTTCAACTGGTGGGAGGCGTACCACCTGTTGGTGGACCGCTACGACCAGGGTGCGGGCGGTGTGCGGCCCTACTGGTACTGGATCTGGGCGAACCCGGCCTGCACGGTCCTGGTCGTCGGCCTCGCCACGGCGGCGGGCCTGTGGCGGGCGGGCGCCGCGCTCGCCCGGGACCGGCGCCTCGGTACGGCGGACGCGCGGCTGGCGTTGCTGGTGGCGGGCGGAGTGCTCGCGATCCTCGCGGCCGATCTGTCGGGCATGAGCAAGGCGGAGACGGAACGCATCTGGCTGCCGTTCGCACTGTGGATGCTCCCCGCGTGTGCGTTTCTGCCGCGCCCGCGGCTGTGGCTGGCCGGACAGGCGGTGCTGGCCCTGCTGGTCAACCACCTGCTGGCCACCGGCTGGTGAGGTGCCGGTGCGTGGGACTCCACTGAGCGGGGTGCCGGGCCCCTGACCGTGGGGGAGTCTGCCAGGGGCCCGGCGGGAGACCGGGCAGCCGGCCGGCGACGGCTGCCCGGCGGGTCGTCAGGACGTCAGGTCTTCGCCGCCGTACGGCCCCGCAGCGGGATCCGCCGCACCAGCGGCCAGGCCAGCAGCACGGCGACGATCGCGTACACCGTCACCGAGAACGGGGTGTTGACCAGTCCGCCGACGCTGCCGTCGCTGATCTGGAGGGCGCGCCGCAGCTGCTGTTCGGCGTTGGGGCCGAGGATGACGCCGATGACGGCGGGCAGCACGGGCAGCCCGTAGCGGCGCATACCGAAGCCGATCAGGCCGATGACGAGCAGGATCACCAGGTCGATCACCTCGCCGCCGACCGCGTACGCGCCGACCGCGGCGAAGAACAGGATGCCCGCGTAGAGGTACGGCCGCGGAATGCGCAGCAGTTTCGCCCAGACCGGCGCGAGCGGCAGGTTGAGCGCGAGCAGCAGCACCATGCCGACGAAGAGGGAGGCGATCAGGCCCCAGACCAGGTCGGGTTCGCGTTCGAAGAGCAGCGGGCCCGGCTGGATGCCGTACTGCTGGAAGGCGGCCAGCATGACCGCGGCGACGGCCGTGGTGGGCAGGCCGAGGGTCAGCATCGACACCAGGGTGCCGGCGGCCGACGCGGACGCGGCGGACTCCGGTCCGGCGACGCCCTCGATGGCGCCCTTGCCCCACTCGTCCTTGTGCTTCGACAGCCGCTTCTCGGTGACATAGGACAGGAAGGTGGGGATCTCGGCGCCGCCCGCGGGGATCGCGCCGAAGGGGAAGCCGATGAGCGGGCCGCGCAGCCAGGACTTCCAGGTGCGGCGCACGTCGTCGCGGCCCAGCCAGGGCCGTCCTACGGGGATCGCCTCGCCGGGGTTGCGCCGCAGGTGCGCGGCGACCCACAGGGCCTCGCCGATCGCGAACAGGCCGACCGCGACGATCACCACGTCGATGCCGTCGGCGAGTTGGAGCGAGCCGAACGTCAGCCGCTGCTGCCCGGTCATCTGGTCGAGGCCGACCAGTCCGATGGTGAGGCCGATCAGCAGCGAGGCCAGTCCGCGGATCCGGGACGAGCCGAGGACGGAGGTGACGGCGATGAACGCGAGGACCATGATGGCGAAGTAGTCGGGCGCGCCGATGTCGACCGCGAGGTCGGCGACCACGGGGGCGAGCGCGACGAGCAGGATCGTGCCGACCAGGCCGCCCGTGAAGTGCCCGATGGCGGCGGCCGCGAGCGCCTGGGCGCCCCGGCCGGACTTGGCCATCGGGTTGCCCTCCATGGCGGCGACCACGGCGGCGCTCTCGCCGGGTGTGTTGAGCAGGATCGAGGTCGTCGAGCCGCCGAACATCGCGCCGTAGTAGATGCCGGCGAACATGATGAACGCGCCGATCGGGTCGAGCCCGTACGTCACCGGCAGCAGCAGGGCGACGGCCATGGCGGGGCCGATGCCGGGGAGTACACCGATGGCGGTGCCGAGCAGTACACCGAGGACGGCCCAGAGCAGGTTCATCGGTGTGAGGGCCGTACCGAAGCCGTCGAGCAGGGAGTTGAGGGCGTTCATCTCACAGCGCTCCCATCAGCGGACCGCCGGGCAGGGGCACTCCGAGCAGGTTGTTGAACAGGACGTAGGTGACCAGGGAGAGTCCGGCGGCGATCAGCGGATCCCGGTCGAAGCGCCTGCTGCCGAGGGCGAAGGCCGCACCCCAGAACAGCAGGGCGCCCGCGATCGGGAAGCCGAGCGGCTCGATGAGGACGGCGGCGCCGAGGAAGACGCCGGCGAGCAGGACGACGGTGCGCCAGTCGGCGGGTTCGGACAGGTCGACGTCCTCGCCGCTCTCGGCCTCGCCGCGGCCGCCGCGCAGCACGTCGACGGCGAGCAGTGCGGCGATGACCAGCAGTCCGGCGCCGACGACGATCGGCACGGTCCTGGGGCCGACGGGTCCGCGCTGGGTGATGTCGACGTCCATGGTGAGCGCGTCGGTGAGGACGAGGACGCCGAGCGCCAGCAGCAGGACGCAGACGCCGAGTTCGGAGCGGTCGCGCCACCAGGAGCGCGGTTCGCCGGCGGGCGGCGGGGTGATGTCGGTGGTCTGTGTCGTCACAGTCCCAGCTCCTTCAGGACCGAGACGACCCGCTTGTCCTGGGCGTCCAGGAAGTCGCCGAACTTCTCGCCGGTGAGGAACGCGTCGTCCCAGCCGTTCTGTTTCATGGACGCCTGCCACTCCTCGGAGTCGTGCAGTTCCTGGACCAGCCGGACGAGCTTGTCGCGTTCGGCGTCGGAGAGGCCGGGCGGGGCGACGATGCCGCGCCAGTTGGTGAAGTTCACCTCGTAGCCGGCCTCCATGAGCGTGGGCGCGTCGAGTCCGTCCACCCGCTCGGGGCCGGTCACGGCGAGCAGCCGCAGTTCGCCCGCCTTGATCTGGTCGAGGTACTCGCCGACGCCGGACACCCCGAAGGCGACCTTGTTGCCGAGGATGGAGGCGAGCAGTTCGCCGCCGCCGTCGAACGGGATGTAGTTGACGTCCTTCGGCGCGATCCCGGCGGCCTGCGCCATCAGCATCGGGGCGAGGTGGTCGGGGCCGCCGGGCGAGGATCCGCCGCCGACGGGCAGCTTGCCGGGGTCGGCCTTCCAGGCGTCGACCAGCTCCTCGATCGTCTTGTACGGGGAGTCCTTGGCGACGACGACCACGTCCTGCTCCTCGGTGAGCCGGGCGATCGGGGTGGTGTCGGCGAGCGTCTTGGGCGCGTCGTTGGAGCGGGCGGCGCCGACCACGCCGAGCCCCATGGACATCGCGAGCTTGCCGTTGCCGTGCTCGCCGACCAGGCGGGTCAGTCCGACGGTGCCGCCGGCGCCGGGCAGGTTGAACACCTCGATGCCGGAGGTGAGTCCGGCGTCCTCGGCGTTCTTCGCCGCCGTGCGGGCGGTGATGTCGTACCCGCCTCCGGGCGTGTTGGGGACCATGAAGCGCAGGCCGGGGATCTGGGTGCCGGTCTCGGCGCCGCTGCCGGTGGTCAGCAGCGGCGGCCCGAGGAGGACGAGCACGGCGGCCCCGAGCAGGGCCAGGGGAGTGCGCAGGCGCACGAGTGCCACCACCTGTCGGTTGCATCGTTGCGGAACGGAAGGGGCCCTGTGGGGGGAGGGTGACGTGGGCCACATGCTGCACGTGCGCTCTCCCCGTGTCTCGCTTCCGGAACCAACGGAGGTTCTGGTCTTTGTGTCAGTGGACGCTCATGAGGAGTACCGTCACCAGGCGTTACCGACCGATGCCTTTCCCCGGGCGTGGGTGACGGCCATCATGAGGCGTCCCGCAGACGACCGGCGCAGGAGACTGAGTACGTCATGGCCGCCACCTTCCGCCGTCAGACCCTCGCGGGCGAGATGCTGGTGCTTCAGCTCGCCATCGTCGTGATGGTGCTGCTGGCGGTCGCGGCCGTCTCGCTCGCCCAGTCGGAGGCGACGTTCGACCGCGTCGAGGGCCGCCGGGTGACCGCGCTCGCCGAGCAGCTCGCGGCGACTCCGCTGATCCGCGGCCAGCTGGTGCAGCCGATGCCCCGCGAGGCGCTGGCCCCCCTGGTGAACTCGACACAGACCCAGTCCGGGGTGTCGTCGGTGACGGTCGCCGACGCCGACGGCACGATCGTCGGCTCCACCGACCCGACGGCGATCGGCCGCGCGCTGCCACGCGCCGAGGACGCAGTCCCGGGGCGCGGCTGGTCCGGCGAACTGACCCTGGACGGCCGCCGGGAGCGCGTCGCGCAGGTGCCCGTGCTGGGCGCCGGTCAGGAGAACCTCGGCCGGATGCTGGGCACGGTGATGATCGGCGAGGCCTCCCCCACCGTGTGGCAGCGCCTCAGCAACGCCTCCTCCTATCTGATCGCCTACCTCGGTGTCGCCAGCGGTCTGGGCCTGGCCGGTTCCTGGCTCCTCGCCCGGCGGGTCAAACGCCAGACCCTGGGCCTGGAGCCGCGCGAGATCGCCGGTCTGGCCGAGCACCGCGAGGCGCTGCTGTACGGCATCGCCGAGGGGGTCGTCGCGCTCGACCCGCAGTCCCGGCTGACGCTGGTCAACGAGATGGGCCGCCGGCTGCTCGACCTGCCGGCGGACTGTGTGGGCCGGAGCCTGGAGTCGCTGGGCATCGACGGGCGGCTGCGGGACGTGCTGACCGGCGGGCACGTGGAGCCGCCGGACCGGCGTGACGAGGTGGTGGTCCGGGGCGGCCGGGTCCTGGTGATGAACCGGATGACCGTGACCAAGGACGGCCGGCTCCTCGGCTCGGTCACCACCCTGCGCGACCGCACCGAACTGGCCCGGCTGGAACGGGAGATCGGCTCCTTCCGTTCCTCCTCGGAGCTGCTGCGGGCCCAGGCGCACGAGTTCGCCAACCAGCTGCACACCATTTCCGGGCTGATCCAGATCGGTGAGCAGGACGAGGTGGTGCACTACATCCGCGCCCTCACCCGGCGCCGCCAGTCCCTCGACGTCACCCTGAGCCGCCGGGTCCGTGACACCACGGTCGCCGCGCTGCTCACGGCCAAGACGTCGCTGGCCGCCGAGCGCCGGGTCAGTCTGCGCATCTCCGACGGCACGGCCCTCGGCCGGCTCGCCCCGGAGGACGCGGCCGACGTGGCGACGGTGGTGGGCAATCTCGTCGACAACGCCGTCGACGCGGCCTCGGCAGGCGGTGCCGGCGGTGCCGACGGCGAGGAGGAGGCCTGGGTGGAGGTCGGCATCCGCCAGGACGCCTCCGGTGTGGAGATCGTCGTACGGGACTCGGGTCCGGGTGTGGCGCCCGAACTGGCCCTGGAGGTATTCGAGCACGGCTTCACCACCAAGGTCGCCCGCGAGGGCGAGCGCGGCATCGGGCTGGCCCTGACGCGGCTGGTCTGCGAACGTCACGGCGGGGAGATCGCGGTGACGAACACGCCGGACGGCGCCGAGTTCACCGCGCGCATGACCGTCAGCCACCTCACCGACGCGGTGGCGGAAGGAGCGAACCGATGAGCGCGACGCCCGAGCCGAACGGCACGGCGGGTGCCCTGGACGTCCTCGTGGTCGACGACGACTTCATGGTGGCGCGTGTGCACCGCGCCTTCGTGGAGCGTGTACGGCCCTTCCGGGTCGTCGGGGTCGCCAGCACCGGCGAGCAGGCGGTGACGGCCGTCGACGAACTCCGCCCCGATCTGGTCCTGCTCGACCTGTATCTGCCGGACGTGTTCGGTCTGGACGTCATACCTCGGCTGCGCGCCGCCGGACACGACTGCGACGTCATGGTGATCAGCGCGGCCCGCGAGGCGGACACCGTCCGGGGTGCCGTACGGCACGGTGTGGTCGACTACCTGCTGAAGCCCTTCGAGTTCGAGGACCTGCGGTCCCGTCTTGAGCGGTACGCGATCCAGCGCGGGCGGCTGCTCACCACCGTCGTACGCAGTCAGGCCGATGTGGACCGGGTGCTGTCCGGGGGTTCGGGCCCGGCGTCGGGCGGACTGCCCAAGGGGATGAGCGTGGAGACGGCCGACCTGGTCGAACGCGCCCTGCGCGACACCGACGGAACGCTCTCCGCGACCGAGTGCGCCACCCTGACCGGGGTGTCCCGGGTCAGCGCCCGCCGCTATCTGGAGCACTTCCACAGCACGGGGAGCGCGGACGTGGCCCTGCGGTACGGGGTGGCGGGGCGGCCGGAGCGGCGGTACAGCTGGCGGGCGTGAACCGCCGCGTACGGCAGGTCAGTCCATCAGGCCGGCGGCCACCGTGCCGCCCAGCTCCCGGCAGGCCTCCAGGTCGCCCTTCGTGGGCTCGCCGGTGACACTCACCGCGTCGGCGACCCGCCGCCAGCCGAGTCCGGTGGTGAACGACTCGATCGCGCGCACGGCACCGGTGACGTCGTTGCCGCCGTGGACGTAGTAGCCGAAGGGCCGTCCGCGGGTGCTGTCCAGGCACGGGTAGTAGATCTGGTCGAAGAAGTGCTTGAGGGCTCCGGACATGTAGCCGAGGTTCGCCGGGGTGCCGAGCAGGAGGCCGTCGGCACCGAGCACGTCGGAGGCGGTCGCGGAGAGCGCGGCACGCCGTACGACCTTGACGTTCTCGATGTCGGGATCGGTCGCGCCGGAGACCACTGCCTCGAAGATTGCCTGGCAGTTGGGCGACGGTGTGTGATGCACGATCAGGAGGGTGGCCACGCAGGCACCCTGCCGCGAGGCGCGGCCGGCCCGCAACCCGGTGGCGGCGGACGGAGGCGATGACCGGCGGATGGAGCCGATGGCCGGCGCCCGTTGTCCCGCGCCGGTCGCGCTGGAACGATACGCACTGTCCGCCGGCCGACGATCCGGGCGACGGACGAGCCGACGATCCAGCCGACGAAGAGGAACCCCGCCGTGACCGAGGGACTGCACCGGGCGCCCGCCGCCGTGACGTTCGACGCGATCGGGGCCGCCTACGAGAAGGCGTTCGCCTCGTGCGAGCCGCATCTGCGGTCGCTGGAGTGGCTGCTCGACCGGCTCGCGCCCGGCAGCCGGGTCCTGGACGTGGGCAGCGGCACGGGACGGCCGACGGCCGCGACACTCGCCGCGGCGGGCCACGACGTACGGGGCGTCGACGTCTCCCCGGTCATGGTCGGCCTCGCCGTCCGGCAGGTCCCCGGGGCGGTCTTCGACTGCGCCGACGTGCGCGAACTCCCGCTCCCTGAGGAGTCCCTGGACGCGGTCTGTGTGTACTTCTCCCTGCTCCAGATGACCCGCGCCGAGCAGTCCGAGGTGGTCGGACGGCTGGTGCGGGCGCTGAAGCCGTCGGGCCACATGGTGCTGGCGACCGTGTCGCTGGACGTCGAGGACGTCGACGTGGTCTTCATGGGTCAGCCGGTGCGCGCCACGGCCTACTCGGCCGAGCAGTTCGCGAAGCTCGCGGCCGACGCTGGGCTCACTGTGGTGTACCAGGACGAGTGTGACTTCACTCCGTCCTACCCGGACGCCGTCCCGGAACCGCACGTCTACCTCTACTGCCGGCGCGACAAGTAGCCCCGCGCCGCACGGCGTTCGGGCCGCCTGCGAGACTGCCGGGATGATCGTCAGACTCGCGCGGGAAGCGGACTTCCCCGGTTTCCTCGGCCTGGCAGCGCAGGTCGAGCACTGGTTCGGCCCGATGGTCGACGAGCCCGGCTTCCACGGTGCCGTGCGCCACCACATCGGCCGGTCCACGGCGCTCGTCGCCGTCTCCCCCGGGCCGGAACTCCTCGGCGGTCTGCTGTTCGGCGGGGAGGCTCCCGTCCACCACCTCGACTGGCTCGTCGTCTCCGAGGAGGCACGCGGAAAGGGCGTCGGGCGGGCGCTGCTGGCGGACGCGACCCGGAGGTTCGTGACCGGTCCGGGCACCCTGGAGGTGGTCACGTTCGGCGCCGACCACCCGGGCGCCACCGAGGGCGGCGCCCGCGTCTTCTACGAGCGTCTCGGCTTCACCCCGGGCGAGGCCACCGACCCGGGCCCGGAGGGCGGTTCACGCCAGATCTACCGCCGGCCGGTGGACCCGGCCGCATTCGGAACGACCCCTCGCACCCCGTAACAACGACCAATGCGTCGCTACGTCAGCTCCGCGGCCAGCAGGTCCATCAGCAGCCCGTCGTGCCAGGTGCCGTCCGGGCCGCGTTCGTACTGGCGCAGGACGCCGACGGGCCGGAAGCCGACCTTGGTGTAGCAGCGGATGGCCGGCGCGTTGTCGGCCGCCGGGTCGATGACGAGCCGGTGGAAGCCGAGGTCGTGCACGAGATGGCGGGCCAGCGTACGGACGGCGTCGGTGCCGAGGCCCGCGTTGTGCACGTCCGGGTCGAGGAAGACGTCGATGCCCGCGTGCCGGTAGTGCGGTTCCGTCTCCTCGTACCACTGGATCATTCCGACGATCCGGTCCTGGAGGCGGACCGTCAGACAGGTGGTCTCCGGGTCGGCCAGCTCCTCGGCGAGTTCGGCGGCCGGGTCGGGGCCGCCGAGCCAGCGCAGGGCGACCTCGGGCTTGGCGCGGACGGCCGCGAGGGCGGGGATGTCTTCGGAGCACGCCGGGCGCAGGACCACCCGGGTGCCGTGCAGTGCGGTCACCCGGGTCACGATAGTCACCGAGGGGCAGGATCTGGCGTCGGACGCCCGCGCTCAGTCGCCGAGGCGCACGGTCTTCTTGGCGAGTTCGTACGCCGGGAGCATCGCCTCGTGCTCCTCC
Organism: Streptomyces sp. NPDC088387; assembly: GCF_044753385.1. Taxonomy (NCBI): domain Bacteria; kingdom Bacillati; phylum Actinomycetota; class Actinomycetes; order Kitasatosporales; family Streptomycetaceae; genus Streptomyces; species Streptomyces sp. NPDC088387. Next base: position 145,466 of record NZ_JBIVNC010000006.1, on the reverse strand, counting down.
GTGTCCAGCCCGCCGAGGTGGACGACGACGGGACCGCTCGGCGTGGTCACGGCGAACGCCCGCTCCTTCTTGGTCTCGTCGAGCAGCTTGCTCGTGTGGAGGTAGGTGACCTCGGTACCGGTGAGGCCGTCGGTGGTGAAGGAGCTGTACCGCTCGTCGCTGTTCCGCGCGCCCTCCTCCGCGGCGACGAACTCCGCGAGGACGCCGCGCTCGTCGGCCTCGCCCGGTTCGCCGGTCCAGACCCGGATGAAGCCGAGGTGCCCGGCCGGCTTGGCGTCGATCTCGCAGACGGCGGTGACCGGACCCTGGGTGAGCAGCAGCTCCGCCAGCTCCGCGGCGTCACCCGTCGCGTCGTCACCGGTGCCGGACTCGATGGCCTCGGGCTCCCAGTCCTCGGCGACGTCGAAGGTGACGGGCAACTCGCAGGCGGAGCCGGACGCGCCGATGGTGGCGCCCTTCGCCTCGGCGTTCCGCGCCGGCGACTTCGTGGCCAAAGTCGCCGTGGCGACGGGTTCCGGCTCCGTCGCGAGGGAGCACCCCGTCAGCACCGTCGCGAGTACGGCCGTCACGACCGGCCCACGCCACATGTGTCCCACCCCTGTGCGCACTGTCCCCACTCCCCCGCTGAACGTCGACGGGGCACTGTATCCGCAGGCAGGAGCCGTCCGCGCGGCGGGCCCCACTCACCGATGTGACCGGGGCCACACGGGAAAGTTTTGGACACCACGATCCGGACTCCACTGCGATAACCGAATACCGGACACCGGAAGCTCACTCTTCGGAAGCCGCCAATCCATGCCGCACATGACCTTGAAAAGGAAGGCGTATACGCCAGTACGCACCGCAATCGATGGGCGAGATGCGTCCAGGCCGGTTACTCCCGGGAACCGTCACCACGGAAACCGCAGGATTTAACGTCCTGTTCATGACTCAGCTGGACGTTCGGACCCGGCCCACCGACCCGGGCGACGGGCCCCCCGCCGACGGCATACGCACCAAGGGCCTGAACGGGAACTCCGTCGGTCTGCTGGGCAGCGCGGTCATCGGCGTCTCCACCGTGGCCCCGGTCTACTGCCTCACCTCGACCCTCGGCTCCACGGCCGGCGAGGTCGGGCTACAGATGCCGGCCGTGTTCCTCGCGGGGTTCCTGCCGATGCTGCTCGTCGCGTTCGCCTACCGCGAGCTGAACAAGGCGATGCCCGACTGCGGCACCTCGTTCACCTGGACGGTGAAGGCGTTCGGTCCGCGGCTCGGCTGGATGTGCGGCTGGGGTCTGGTGATCGCCACGATCATCGTGCTGTCGAATCTGGCCGGTGTGGCGACGTCGTACTTCTGGCTGCTCGCGGGCGAGTTCACCGGCAGTGGGGCGGTGGCGGACCTCGACGGGAACAAGGCGGTGCACATCGTCACCTGCCTGGCGCTGATCGCCGCCGCGACGGTGATCAGCTACCGGGGCATGACGGCGACGAAGGGCGTGCAGTACACCCTGGTCGCATTGCAGCTGCTGGTGCTCGCGGTCTTTGTCGTGATGGCCTTCACCAAGGCGGGCAGCGCCGACTTCCCGACGTCGGCGGACTTCTCCTGGTCGTGGCTGAACCCGTTCGCCGTGCAGTCGTTCGCCGCGTTCACCGCGGGCCTGTCGCTGTCGATCTTCATGTACTGGGGCTGGGACGCCTGTCTGACCGCCAACGAGGAGACCAGCGGCAGCGAGCGCACGCCGGGCCGCGCGGCGCTGGTCGCCATGGTGGTGCTGGTCGGCTCGTACCTGGCGACGGGCGTGGCCGCGCAGATGATCGTCGGCTCCGGCGAGCGGGGGCTCGGGCTCGCGAACCCCGAGACGTCCGACAACGTCTTCGCGGCGCTCGCCGGGCCGGTGATGGGCCCCGCCCTCGGCATCCTGCTGTTCGTCGCGGTCCTCGCCTCGGCCGCGGCCAGCCTCCAGACGACGTTCATCCCGGTCGCCCGCACGGTCCTCGCCATGTCGGCGTACGAGGCGCTGCCCGCGTCGTACGCGAAGGTCCATCCGCGGTTCCGGACGCCGGGCCGGGCCACCGTCACCGCGGGCATCGCGACCGGTGTCTTCTACACCGTGATGACACTGGTCAGCGAGCATGTGCTGGTCGACACGGTCTACGCGCTCGGCCTGATGATCTGCTTCTACTACGCGCTGACCGCGTTCGCGTGCGCCTGGTACTTCCGCGCCGAGCTGCTGAGGTCCGGCCGGGACCTGCTGTTCAAGGGCGTGTTCCCGGTCGTCGGCGGGGCGCTGCTCGCGGCCGTGTTCGCGAAGACACTGGTCGACATGTGGGACCCGGCGTACGGCAGCGGCTCGTCGGTGTTCGGAGTGGGCTCGGTGTTCGTGATCGGCGTGGGCCTGCTCGCGCTCGGCCTGGTGATCATGCTGGTGATGCGGCGGAAGAGCCCCGCGTTCTTCCGCGGCGAGGTCCTGACGAAGTCGACGCCCGCGCTGGTCGCCGAGGGCTGAGGCACCTGCGCGGGCGGAAATGAGGTGCCCGCGCAGGCGGAAATTCCGTTGCGGCGGCACCCCGCCGCCCCCGACTCTGACGGCATGCCCACGCCTGCCATACGGCCCGCCACGCTCGCCGACGCCCCCGTGATCACCGCGCTCCTCAACGAGGTCGACCTCATCGAGATCGGCCGCCCCGAGACCGACCAGCACACGGTCGAGGCCGATCTGAAGCACCCCGAGGCGGACCTGGACCGCAACTCCTGGCTGGCCTTCGACGGCGAACGGCTGGTGGCCTACGGGCTGTTGTGGGACGAGTCCGGCGGCGAGCGCGTCGACATCGACCACTACGTCCTGCCCGACCACCAGGAGGCGGGGCAGCGGATCCTGGCGGCGATGGAGGAGCGGGCGCTGGGCAGGGCGCGGGAGAACGGGGCCGGGCGGGCGGTGGTCCATCTGCACCTCAACAGCAGCCCGACCACGGACACGGCCCTGCTCACGGCTCGCGGCTGGACCGTCGTACGGCGCTATCACGTGCTGACGCGGCCCGTGGACGCGCGGCAGGACCTGGCGCCGGAGCCGCCCGCGGGGGTGCGGGTGCGGGCCTGTGCCACGGAGGCGGACCGGGCGGTCGTGCACAAGCTGGCCCAGGAGACGTTCGCCGACCACTTCGACTTCCAGCCCCGCGACTACGACCACTGGATGGCCGACATCGACGCCGACCGGCTCGACTGGTCGCTGGTCTGGATCCTGAGCGTGGACGGTGTGGGCGACGCCGGGTTCCTGCTGTCCCGCGACGACCGTGAGGCCATGGGCTGGATCCGCACCCTCGGCGTCGTGCGGGAGGCCCGTGGCCGCGGCCTGGGCGGCTTCCTCCTGCAACACGCCTTCGCGGTGTTCGCCGCCCGCGGCCGGGACACGGTGGGTCTGGGCGTCGACACGTCCAACACGACCGGCGCCCCGCAGCTGTACGGCCGCAACGGCATGACGGTCCACTACGCCGTCGACACCTGGGAGGCTGTGATCGGCTGAGCCGCGGGCCGGGCGCGCACCGGGCCGGGCCGGCCCATCCGTCACCGGGCCGGCCGGGGCACTCACCGGGTCGACCTGGCCACTCACCGGGTCGGCCTGGCCACTTACCGGGTCGGCTCGGGTACGGCCGCCCGTTCCGGGGCCGGGGTCCGGGGCAGCAGGAGCGGGGTCGCGAGGAGCAGGACACCCGCGACGGCGAGCGCGGTGCGGGTGCCGAGGACGGCCGCCAGGACGCCCAGGAGCGCGGTGATGACGGCGATGCCGGTCCTGGTGGTGACCGACCAGGCGGCCAGCGTGCGGGCCACCTTGTCCTGCGGGGTCAGCTCCAGGCGGTAGGTGGCGAGGACCGGGTTGAAGACGCCCATACAGGTGATCAGGAAGAGTTCGACGGCCATCACGAGGAGCAGTCCCGAGGTGCCGGGTCCGACGAACGCCAGTCCCACCGGCGAGCAGGCCCGCAGCGTCCCCATGACCCGCAGTATCCGGTGGCGGCCGAACCTGGCCACCAGCGGGCGGGACAGCCGGGAGCCGATCAGCCCGCCCACGCAGGGCAGCGCGAAGGCCAGGCCGTAGGCCCAGGGCGCGAAGCCGAGCGGGCCGAGCATCAGTACCGCGAGGAGCGGCGAGGCGGCCATGATCAGGCCGTTGACGAAGACCGAGTTCAGCAGCAGCGGACGCAGTACCGGGTGGGTCCCGATGTGACGCCAGCCGTCGAGGAGGTCCCCGGCGCGCGGTCCGGCGGAGCGTGCCGGGGCGGGTTCCTTGTCGCGGATCGCGCGGATGCCGAGCGCGGACAGCAGATAGCTCGCGGCGTCCGCCGTGACCGTGGCCATGGGGCCGAGGATGCCGACCGCGGCGCCGCCGAGCGGCGGTCCGAGCATGGTGGCCGTCCAGGCGGTCGACTCGAACCGGGCGTTCGCGACGAGCAGTTGGTCCTGGGCGAGCATCGCCTTCAGACAGGCGCCGGACGCGGCGACGAACGCGATGTCGGCCGCCGCGACGACCACCGACACCACCAGCAGCTGGACGAACCCGAGCAGCCCGAGCGCGTACGCGACCGGCACACTCACCACCGCCGCGCACCGTACGAGGTCCATGGCGATCATCACCGGCCGCTTGTACCGGAACTCCACCCAGGGCCCGAGCGGCACCGCCACCACCGCCCCGACGGCCGCCCCCGCCGCCGCCAGCGCCGAGACCTGCGTCGGCCCGGCGTGCAGCACCAGGACGGCGATCATCGGGAAGGCGTCGAAGGCGAGCCGCGTACCGAAAGAGCTGACGGCGTACGACGTCCAGAGCCACCCGAACGACCTGCCCAGCGAACGCCGTTCGCCCGCCCCGAACCAGCCCACTCCACACGCCTCCCGCCGCACCGTGCCGCCGCGCTCCCGCACCGGCGACACGTCATCCAAACGAGCGGGCGCGCCCCGCACAAACAACCGCCGGACCACGGCACACAACCGAGAGTTGTACGCCGAGCCCGGCGGTCGTCCCCGCACCGGGGGAGGTTCAGACGGCGGCCGTGTACAAGTCCCGCAGCGGCTGCGCCGAGTCGGTGCCGGACTGGCCGTACGGCGCGTCGAAGCTCCACACCAGGAAGAGCAGGAAGACGACGAGCGCGGTGAAGGCGCTGGCTAGCATCAACTCCCTTACGGAGCGCCGAATCTGAAGGGCGAACAGCAGCCCCAGGGTGACCGCGCCGCCCGCCACGAGCCCGAACCAGACCACCCCGGGCAGTGTCGTCCCGGCGCCGTCCAGCCGCTCGTGCCGGGCCACGTCCGCTGCGGCCACCTCGTCGAGGAGCGGCTGGTACGCCTGCGCCTGGAGTTCGTCGGCCGGGGTGCGGTGCGCCAGCTCGGTACGGATCCGGTCCAGCAACTCGGCGCCGGCGGCGCCCGGTTCCTCGTCCTGCTGGATGGCGGGCCACTCGGCGGTCACGGCATGCCGGGCGTAGGCGTCGATGTGGCCACGGACCTCGGTACGGAAGGACGTCGGATACACGTCGAGCCGCCGGTCGATCTCGTACAGCGCCTGCGCCTCCCGCCGCACGGTGTCCTCGGCCGCGCCGCGCGCCTCCCACACTCCGGCGATGGCGAGTCCGAGGACGATCGCGTACACGACGCCGACCATCATGACCATGTACTCCAGCACGTCCGGCGTCTCGGACGTGTCCTCGTCGACGTCCACCCGGCGGTGCCTCATCACGGTGGCACTGACGACGAGGGCGCAGACCAGGACGGAGGCCAGGGTGTAGATCAGCCATTCCGGCACAGTGGGGCTCCAGAAACGGTTCGGGGGTCGGGGAGGATCAGGCGCGGCGGCGCCGGGAGCCGGGCCGCAGGGCGACCGCGGCGAGGATCGCGGGGGTGGTGACGACGGTCGTGGTGGTCACCACGGACAGATCACCGGGAACGGCCCGGGCGCCGGCGGCACCGCGATACCGGTACCGCGGCACCCAGCGAAACGCCTCCGGCGGCGCGGCGACCCGCGCGACCACCCGCTCCTCGACCGCCCTTGGCGGGCCCGGCAAGGGCGCAGCCACGGAACCGCCCGGCGCCGGCACATCGGCCGTCACGCGCGGCTTCGGCCAGGAGGACACGGGAGCCGGCGAGGAGGGCACCGGAGCCGGTGCCCGACTCGGCGCGGCAGATGCCACAGCGGACGGCGCGACAGGAGCCGGCTCCGCCGCCGACACCGCTGCGGGAGCCTCCTCCACGACCGCCCCGATCTCGACCCAGGCGTCCGGCGCGCACACCACCACATGCGCCTCACCCGCCTGCCGGTCGATCACCACACCCGCTCCGGCGTCCGGCGAGAGCGGACACATCGCGGCCACCGCACCCAGCCCGACAGTGACCCAGCCACCCACCGACCACGCCTCCCACCACGTTGACCAGGAGCGCAAGCAAGCACCCCCGCCCGAAGAACGACCACCCCGCCCCCCGGTCACGCCCGAACACCCACGGGCCGGCCCACGCCCCGACCTGTGCCCGGACAGCGGTGAGGTGCCGCACCCCGACGACATCCGGGGTACGGCACCTCGATCGGTGTGTCAGCAGTCGCAGGGATCGACACCCATGCCCATCTGGATGATGGCGGTGTCACTCAGCACCCCGGCGTACGCGTGGACCTCGTCGACGTCGCCCCGCAGATACTCGCCCCAGCCGTCTCCGGCCTTCGCGCGGCCGACCTGAAGCGGGCCGGTGCTCTCCAGGCCCGCCGGGAAGGAGGCGGTGGCGTCGGCGCTGAGGGAGCCGTCCACGTACAGCCTGATCCGGTCGGCGGCGTCGTCGTACACCACGGCCAGTCGCTGCCCCGGTCCCGCACCGCCGTCCGGCCACGCGAAGTCCGCAACCACCGTCTCCGGCGCACCTGCCTCGTCCCGCAGCGGCATGACCAGCTGCCATGCGTTTTCGGCGGGCGCGTAGCGGACCTTGAAGACGTCGGTGTGCTCACCCGCCTGGGACAGCACGGTCATCGGGTGATCCGGCTCCGTGTCGGCGAGCCGGACGACGGCACCGACGGTGAAGCTGTCCGTGGTGTCCACCACCGGACCGGCGGTGGCCCCGTAGCCGGTCTCGCCGTCCAGGTGGAGGTGCCCGTCGCCCACGAGGATCCCGGGGTCCGGCGGGCAGTCGGGGTCGATGTCGGGCAGGCACGAGCCGTCCGGCCCCCGCTGGACCGAGGCTCCTGGTCCCAGGGCGAGCGGTGCGCCGCCCCTCGTCTCCGGGCTCGCGCCGTCCGTGGCGGTCTCCAGCTGCCAGCGCCCGAGCGGTGTCGGCCTGCGCTTCGCGAACTCCTTGACCTCGTCCGGGACCACGACCCGGTCGTGCACCCGGACGCCTCCGATCTCGCCCTGCCAGGCACCGCGGTATCCGTCGCCGTCACGCGCCCGGCCGATCTGGAAGTCACCGGCGGTCGCGACCGGGGCGGCCTCGGCCGCGCTGCCCGCCTCGACGCCGTTGACGTACAGCCGCGCCTGGCCCGTCTTCGCGTCGTACAGGCCCAGCAGGTGGGCCCATTCACCGGTCTCGGGCGCGCCGCCCGAGACCCGGGCGCCGCCGACGGCGAACGACCACGCGGGTCCGCTCTCCTCGACGTGCAGGCCGAGGTCGAGGCCCGCGGCTCCGCCCGCGTCCTGGCCGGCCGCGGTCATGGACCGGTCCGTCCGCCCGGGACGCACCCAGGCGCTGACGGCGAAGGTCTTCCCGGCGGCCACGACGGAGGTGTCCGGGGTGAGGAACGCCTGATCACCACCGTCGAGGGAGGCCGTGGACGCCGGGGACACGCCGCGCGGACCGTCGGCACCGAAGGTCACCCCCGTGCCGGCCCGGGAGGCGGGGCCGTTCTCGGGCGCGGCGGTGGTGGAACCCGCCGGATCGGCGAGCGGCCAGTGGGCGACCGGGGCGCGGCCGCTCTGCACACGGAACGTGTAGTCGGTGCGCGCACTGGTGTTTCCCGCACGGTCCAAGGCGTTGACACTGAGGCCGGCCACGCCGCTTCTGTCGGGCAGATGGCTGATGGTGACCGGCCCGCCGGGCTGGTCGGGGCGTGCGGTCCGTTGCGGTCCGCCGATGAAGTTGTAGACGTACGAAACGACGTCGTCGGCGGGCGAGTCGATGGTGAAGTCGCCGTACACGCCGACGCCGTCGTGCCACGTGTGGTCGTCCGGGTAGTCGGCGGAGGTGACGACCGGGGCGGCGGGAGCCGTGTTGTCGTAGAGGAACTCGCAGAAGGAGCCGCCGCCCTCGGAGCTCCAGGGGGAGGCCGAGGTGGTGTCGTGGGCGCGTGCCTGCCAGGAGATCACCGTGTGCGGCGGGATGTCCTGCGGCACCTGGACCCGGAACACACTGCCCGAGGCCTTCGCGGTCGTCTCAAGGGTCAGCCGCTGCTCGGTGCCGGACGCGTCGGTCCACCGCACCTCGAACTCGCCGCTGACCCGTGACTGCGCCTCCCCGTCGTACAGCACCGCGTCGAGCGTCGGCCGGGAGCGCACGTACGCCCGATCCTCCCCCATCGCGCACGGCGCCGATCCCGTCTTGAGATCGTTGACCAGTGGTTGCCGCGGCGGCAGGTTCTCGGCGGCCTGGGCCGCGCCGGGTGCCGTCAGGACCACGGCGGCGGCCAGCAGGCTCGCCGAAAGGGTCTTGGGTCTCGCCCAACTCCCCGTGTTTTCAGGTTTTTTCACGCACTTCCGCCCCTGTGTGGCCCGTGGATCACACGGGCGGGAGGAGGCTAGCAACGGCCGCCGACACGGGCCTCGGAATTTTCCCGGCCACCGGCCGGTCCAAGTCCCACCGCATGCCGGGTGAGGGAGTCCTCGATCACACGGGCGCGGTGATCAACCGCGGATCGTCGTCGTATAACCTGGTGGACGGCACGCCATAAGTTCGGCTTATGAGCCCATAGATCGGACCCGCGTACCAGGTTAGGCTTGCCTTAGTTTAGGCTTCCCGTTCGAGTCGCCTGTCCTCGCTCGAAGGGAACCTGATCATGTCCCGCCCTCTGCGGGTAGCCATCGTCGGAGCCGGCCCCGCCGGCATCTACGCCGCCGACGCACTGCTCAAGTCCGACGTGGCCGCCGACCCCGGTGTGTCCATCGACCTCTTCGAGCGGATGCCGGCCCCCTTCGGGCTGATCCGCTACGGCGTGGCCCCCGACCACCCCCGGATCAAGGGCATCATCACGGCCCTGCACCAGGTGCTGGACAAGCCGCAGATCCGGTTGTTCGGCAACGTCGACTACCCGACGGACATCAGCCTGGACGATCTGCGTTCGTTCTACGACGGCGTGATCTTCTCCACCGGCGCGACGGCCGACCGCCCGCTGTCCGTGCCGGGGGTCGAGCTGGACGGCTCCTACGGCGCCGCGGACTTCGTGTCCTGGTACGACGGGCACCCGGACGTGCCGCGCACCTGGCCGCTGGAGGCGGAGAAGGTCGCCGTGCTCGGTGTCGGCAACGTCGCCCTCGACATCGCCCGCATCCTCGCCAAGACCGCGGAAGAGCTGCTGCCGACCGAGATCCCGCCGAACGTCCACGAGGGCCTCAAGGCCAACAAGGCGCTGGAGGTGCACGTCTTCGGGCGGCGCGGCCCGGCGCAGGCGAAGTTCAGCCCGCTGGAGCTGCGCGAGTTGGACCACTCCCCCAACATCGAGGTCATCGTCGACCCCGAGGACATCGACTACGACGAGGGCTCGATCGAGACCCGGCGCGGCAACAAGCAGGCCGACATGGTCTCCAAGACCCTGGAGAACTGGGCCATCCGCGACGTCGGCGACCGGCAGCACAAGCTGTTCCTGCACTTCTTCGAGTCGCCCACCGAGATCCTCGGCGAGGACGGCAGGGTCGTCGGCCTGCGCACCGAGCGCACCGCCCTCGACGGCACCGGCAACGTCAAGGGCACCGGCGAGTTCAAGGACTGGGACGTCACCGCCGTCTACCGCGCGGTCGGCTACCTCTCCGACAAGCTGCCCAAGCTGCCCTGGGACCTCGACTCGGGCACCGTCCCCGACGAGGGCGGCCGGGTCATCCAGGAGAGCGGCGAGCACCTTCAGTCCGTGTACGTCACCGGCTGGATCCGGCGGGGCCCCGTGGGCCTCATCGGCCACACCAAGGGCGACGCCAACGAGACGGTCGCCAACCTGCTCGACGACTTCGCCCACAGCCGGCTGCTCACCCCGTCGGCGCCCGAGCCGGAGGCCGTGGACGCGTTCCTCGCGGAGCGCGAGGTCCGCTTCACCACGTGGGACGGCTGGTACAGGCTCGACGCCGCCGAGAAGGCGCTGGGCGAGCCGCAGGGCCGGGAGCGCGTGAAGCTCGTGGAGCGCGAGGACATGCTCCGGGAGAGCGGCGCGTAGTCGCGCCGGCCTCCGACGTGAAGGGCTCCGGGGCGGCGCTGCCCCGGGGCCCCTCACGTTCCCGGAACGGACACCGCGGGCCGACGCCCACCAGTACAAGACGCCAGTACAAGACGGCAGTACGAGACGAGCGGAACCGTCCCAATGCGGATGGAGGACGGTCCCGCTCGTCCACCGGATTGTGACGGGACGGCACGGCCGGGGCCACGGGTGCGCGACGGTCACTTGTTGCGCCCCGAGTGCGCCCCGTACGCGCCGCGCACTCCCCGTGTGTGCGACACGGGTACGCGCGACGGACGGCGCACCGGACGCCCGTGCCCTACGGGAGGATCGAGTCGACGTACCCGCCGTCGACGCGGACCGCCCCGCCGGTCGTCGCGGACGCGTGGGACGAGCTGAGGTAGACCACGAGGTTGGCGATCTCCTCGGGTTCGATGAGCCGCTGGAGCAGGGACTGCGGGCGGTGCTCCCGCATGAAGATCCGCTGCGCCTCGTCCCAGGGCACCGAGGGATCCACCAGCTGACGGACGAACTCCTCGACTCCGCCCGTGTGGGTGGGCCCGGCGATGACCGAGTTCACGGTGACCCCGCTGCCGGCGGCCTCCTTGGCGAAACCCCGGCTGACCGCGAGCGTGGCGGTCTTGGTCATGCCGTAATGGATCATCTCCGTGGGGATGACGACCGCCGAGTCGCTCGCGACGAACTGCACCCTGCCCCAGCCGCGCTCCATCATCCGGGGCAGGTGCGCGCGGGTCAGCCGGACGCCCGCGAGGACGTTGATCTCGAAGTAGCGGCGCCACTCGTCGTCGGTGATCTCGAGCGCGGGCGTGGCACCGAAGATGCCGAGGTTGTTGATCAGGATGTCCACCTCCGGCAGCTCCGCGACGGCCGCGTCCGCGCCCTCCGCGGTGCCGACGTCCGCGACGACGGGCACGAACTGCCCGTCCGGGACCGCCGCCCGCAGTTTCTCGATGCCCCGGTCCAGCCGGTCGGCGTCCCGCCCGTTGACCCCGACCCGGGCCCCGGACCGGGCGAGACCGGCCGCGATGGCCGCGCCGATGCCCTGGGACGAGCCCGTCACGAGCGCGGTCTTCCCTTCGAGGTTCACGATCATCAGTCACTCCTGCTCACGAGAGGTGGTCGACCGGTGTGCTCCTGCCCACCCTCGCCGAGGATGCACGTGCCCGCAGGCGGGGGCCGGTCGATCCGTTCACAGGGTCTGTGGCGATACTGGGAAGTCGCACTGAATGCCCTTCCTCACAGATGGACCCATGCCGAGCTCCTCCACGATTCCCCCGACCGTGTGGCCGGCCCGCGGCCACCACACCGGCGCCGACGCAGCGGACGTCCTGCGGCACACCCTGAAACTGCGGAAGGAGTCGGGGACACTCGACGACTTCCGTGAGCTGCCCGGGTCCGAGACACCCGGCGAGTCCGTCTTCGAGGCCCGCTGGCAGGTGCCGGGACCGGTGACCGTACGGGCCCGGCTCGCCCTCGCCGACGGCGGCCGGTGGACGCTGGTCGCCGAGGCCGAGGGCCCCTGGGACCTGCGCTGGCCGTCCCCGGCGACGATGTTCTGGCCGGAGGACGACGACTCCTGGGCCCACGAGTTCGGTACGGGGCTCAGCCTGGCGGCGATCAACCCGCTGCCGTCCGACGAGCGGGACCTCCGGCGGGCGCTCAGGAGCGCCGCACAGGACGCCTGGACCGTCCATGTCGTCGTCCACGAGGCGATGACCACCGACGAGCGCGGCCACCGGCCGCTCGCCGCCGCGCTGCCCCCCGGGCTGCGCCACCGGGTCGTGGAGCACCGCGCCGCACCCCAGCAGCTGCGCCCGCTGAACTGGGCCCTGCGCGACACCGGTCTCGAAGTGCCGCGCGGCGGTGCCGTCGTCCTGCCGGGCGATCCCGCCCCCGCGGGCCACACGGCCGACGAGTTCACCGTACGGACCGTGTTCCTCGACGGGTCCGAGCCCGCCGAGCTGATCACGGCCGTGACCCGTTTCGCCGCGCTGCCCCGGCCGCTGCCGGACGGCGCCGAGGCGGCGCTCACCGCCCTGCGGGACGACTGGCGGCTGCTGACCCAGGAGGAGGAACTCGACCGCGAGCGGCGGCTGGTGGCGATGTACGCCGACGCGCTCGACGCCATGACCAAGTCCCGCGACCTCTACCGGGAGGCCGCCGAGTCCGCCCACGAGGCGCTCGCCGTCTACCGCGAGACGTACGGCGATCTCCCGGAACCCGGCCGTCCCGCCGAGCCGGCCGCCTCGCCGCTGCGCCAACTGACCCAGACGTTCGGCCGTCTGCGCATCGGCGCCCGGCGCCCCGACGGCGACGACGGCACCCCGACCGACGGCACCGGCGGGGCCTGACGCGCCTGCTGTGCACCGGGCATGCCCTCGCTATGAGTGACAACAAGACATTCTCGTGAGCCGGAACGCGTCCTCCCGATTGCAGCTTCCGGTGTGACTTATGCCGCCAAGCAGCAATAGAGCCTGCGTTTGGGGGAATTCATGCTGGGCGCGCGCTTTTAGGCGTCCGGATCGAGGAGGGCCCGTGGAGTCGACGACCGTGTTGCTGATCGCCGTCGCCGTGACCCTCGCGGCGCTTCTGCTCGCCGCCGCCGTGGGGCTCCTGGTACGGCTGGTGCGGGCGCGGCGCGGACTGCGCCGGGCGGGGCTCCCGACCGGCCCACGCTGGGTTTTCTGGGGCGCGGTCCTGTACTTCGTACTACCGACCGATCTCGTACCCGATCCGGTGTACCTCGACGACATCGGCGTACTTCTGCTGGCTCTGCGCACCGTGCGGGGACAGGCTTCGGCCGCCCGGCCGGGCGATCCCGCCTGATATCCGCGCCACACATCCGGTCCACGGGTCAACCGACCGGGCGCCCCGGCCGTCTCTGGTTCAGGGCGGCTCAACTCGCCTGTGACTACGGAGTGTAAGGAAACCATTCACTCGTTCGATTCGTATAAGTGCATGGGGCCCAGAGATCCACGGGGCAAAGCAATGAAGCGGCATGCCGACGGCCTGATCGGAGCGGCACCGACGAGGGAGAGACGATGCAACCGTTCACGCTCAACTACGCACGCCCGGCGGCGAAGTTGGACGTCACCACTCCGTACGCCTACGACTCCGGACTGCAATTGAACGTGACCCGGGACGGCCGGATCGCCGCCTCGGACCTGGCCCTGCTCAGAGAGCTGGGCACCACGACCTCCACCGCGGGGTCGAAGACGCACTTCGACGACTGACCCGCGGGCCTTCGTCGATGACCGTGCTGATCCTGACGTCCGAGCAGGACGTGACGGCGGACATGGTGGTCGTCCACCTGAACGCCTCCGGGGTGCCCGTGGTGCGCCTCGACCCCGCCGACCTCACCGGTGGGGTGGCCCTCTCGGGCGAGTATGTCCATGGCGCCTTCCGCGGCCACCTGTGGGCCGCGGGGCGCCTCGTGAGCATGGACGGCCTCAGGTCCGTCTGGATCCGCAGGCCGGGCACGCCTGCCACCCGGGTGCCGGAGCCGTCCGACTGGCTGACCGAGGAGTCCTCCCAGGCGCTGTACGGCATGCTGCGGGGGCTGGACGCGCGCTGGATGAACCATCCGGACGCGGCCCGCCGGGCCCGGCACAAGCCCTGGCAGCTGCGGCTCGCCCAGCGCAGCGGGCTGCCCGTACCGGCCACCCTGATCACCACGTTTCCGCAGGCCGCCCGCGACTTCGCCGAGCGGTTCCCGGACCTGGTGGTCAAGCCGGTGTCCGGCGCGCATCCGCAGGAGCCGCCGCGTGCGGTGCCCACCAGCAGGGTGGCACCGGGCACCGACTTCGCCGCCGTGGCCTTCGGGCCGACGCTGCTCCAGCGGCGGGTCACCAAGCGGGCCGACATCCGGCTCACGGTGGTGGGCGACCGGATGCTCGCGGCCCGCAAGCCGACCCCGCCGGACGCCGATCCGCAGGAGGTGGACGTACGGTTCGCCGAGTCCACCGGCCCGTGGGAGGAGTCCGAGGTGCCGGCGCGCGTCGCCGACGGTGTGCGCACGTATCTGCGGGAGGCGGAACTGTCGTACGGCGCCTTCGACTTCGCGGAGGACGGTGACGGCACCTGGTGGTTCCTGGAGTGCAACCAGTCGGGGCAGTTCGGCTTCGTGGAGGTCGACACCGGGCAGCCGATCGCCCGCACCATCGCCGAGTGGCTGGCCAGGCCGACACGGATCCCGCATCAGGTGCGGGGCGCGGACACCACGGTCCACTGACGGACCGGTGCGCCGTACGCGGTCGCCGTGAGCGTCATACGGCGACCGGGAGACCGTTGTCCGTCTCGGTGGCACTGCGCGAGCGGGTGCCCACGGTCAGTAGGACGTCCGCCCGGACGATGGCCTCCCGCAGGTCGGCGGTGCCCATGCGCTCGCACAGCAGACGGCTCACGTCCGCCAACTCCCTGGTCACGATCGGGCGTTCCCGCTCGGCCTGCGCGATCCGCAGCGCCGCGTAGCGGGTCAACAGCTCTCTGACGGCCTTGGGATCCGGTACCGGCACCTGGTGGCCCCTCTCTCGGTTGTGTGCTGCGTATGCCCGGATAATGGCGAACCATTCCTGGCACTCGGGGTATACCGCGCCGTCGACGCTGTGTGAACCGGCGTGCACGCCCCGTGGCCCGCACGCGGTCGGTCCGGGCCGTGCGCGGTCCTCGGAGGGCGCGTGCCTCGGTCGCCGCCGGTCCGGGCCCGCACCGGGCTTGCGCGGATCACCGGTTCATATGACACGCTCCCCCTGGCCGGCGGACCCGGCCGTTCGGGGCTCGGAACAGGGATCGACCAGGGGAGAAGCGGCGCTATGCGGATCGGACTGCTCGGAACCGGCCCGTGGGCACAGATGGCCCACGCGCCCGCGCTGGAGGAACACGGCGACCTGGACTTCGTCGGTGTGTGGGGGCGGCGCCCGGACGCCGCGAAGGACCTGGCCGGCCGCCACGGCGTGCGGGCCTACGACGACGTGGACGCCCTCCTCGCCGACGTGGACGCCGTCGCCGTGGCCCTGCCGCCGCGGGTACAGGCGGAGCTGGCGGTACGGGCCGCGCGGGCCGGCCGCCACCTGCTGCTCGACAAGCCGCTCGCGGCGACGGTCGACGAGGCGCGGGCGGTCGCCGACGCGGCGCGCGAGGCCCGGGTGGCGTCCGTGGTCTTCTTCACCTCCCGGTTCCAGACCGAGACCGAGACGTGGATCGCCGAACAGGCCGCCGAGGACGGCTGGTTCACGGCACGCGCGCAGTGGCTCGGGTCCGTCTTCACCAGCGACAGCCCGTTCGCCGCGTCGGCGTGGCGGCGGGAGAAGGGCGCGCTGTGGGACGTCGGTCCGCACGCCCTGTCGGTGCTGCTGCCCGTGCTCGGGGACGCACTGCGGGTGGCGGCCGCGGCGCACGGCCCCGGGGACACCGTGCAGCTGGTCCTCGACCACGCGGGCGGCGCGTCGAGCACACTGACGCTGAGCCTCACCGCGCCGCCCGCCGCGGCCGGTGCCGACGTGGAGCTGCGCGGCGCGGCGGGCGTGACCCGGCTGCCGCGCAGCCCCGAGGGCGCGGTGCCACCGCTCATGCGGGCCGCGGACGCGCTGCTCTCCTCCGCCGCCACGGGGCGTCCGCATCCCTGCGACGCGACGTTCGGGCTGCGGGTGACGGAGATCCTCGCGGAGGCGGAGGGACTGCTGGGCGAGCGGGAGGGCTGACCCCCGCCCCCTCCCTCACCGGTCCTCGGCGTCCTCGTCGAAACTAGTCCTCGCCATCCTCGTCGAAGGGCTCGTCGCTCCACCGGAACCAGGCCTCGTCCCCCTCGATGTGCAGCAGGAACTCGGGGACGGGGCCGTCGGGCGAGGACAGGGTGACCCGGCGGCGGATCTCGTCGTAGGCCTGGTCCCAGCCCTCCTCCTGCACCCCGTCGACCTGTTTCACCAGGGCGATCTCACGGGCGAACAGCTCGCGCACCCCCTCGTAGGCCGGACCCGGCGTGAAGGTGCCGGAGAGCCACGGGAAGTCGGCCTCCGTGATCAGGATCTCCCCGACCTCACCCTCGTCGCCGCGCACCCGCCAGATCCCGCCCTCGAACCCCATGCCCGTCTCCTCGGTCCGCTCAGTCCTCGACCGGTCCGCCGTTGTGTGGTGTGCCGGCACGGAAGTGGACGCGTTCCCGCGCCACCGGGTAGCCGGCCTTGCGGAAGTTCGCCGCCATCGGGAAGTTGCCCCGGTCGGTGGCGGCCGCGATGAACTCGGCGCCCTGCTCGGCGAGGAAGTGCGTGCACTGGGCCAGCAGGTCGTAGGCGTAGCCGTGTCCGCGCTGTTCGGGCAGGACTCCGATGAAGCCGATACACGGTCCCGAGGGGTTGTGTGCCGGGATGTGGATGCCGACGGGCTCGCCCCCGGGTGTGTACGCGACCTGCCACCACTCGCGCGGCGACGGGCACCAGTGGAAGAAGTCGAGTTCCTCCTGGGCGGCCTGGTCGATGCCGCCCTCCTCGATGGCGAGGCGGGCGTGCGCGTCGAGGGTGCCGGACTGGATGCGCCGCAGCGCGTCGAGGAAGACCCCGTCGTCGGGTTCGGCGCGGAAGTCGAGCCGGGCGGGGCGCTCGGGGAGGCCGTGCTCCGGCGTCCAGCGGTAGAGATAGCGGTCGACCAGGAACTCGTATCCGGCCGCCTCGGCCGCGGCGAATCGGGTCTCGGCCGCCGCGCGCAGGGCCGGGTCCTCGCGCCAGCCGCTGGGCAGGGTCAGTTCGAGATCGACCTGCCAGGGGGCGGTACGCAGGAGCGCGGCGCCGGCCGCCTCCTCGCCGTCGGCCACGTCGAACCAGTTCAGATTGACCGGGGTGGTGTCGTCGGGGCCGCCCCACCAGGCGCCGCGGGCGACGACGCGGCCGTCGCGCAAGGCCACCCGCTTCCAGTCGGGGCGGTGGCGGGTGCGGCGGTGGGTGTCGGCGGCGCCGAGGGGGTCGGGCAGGGTGTCGAAGAGGTGTGTGTGCTGCTCGTCGAGCGAGCGGATGACCGGTTCGGTCACGGAGGTCCTCCGGGATGCGTGCTGCGGGGTGCGCTCCCGGTCGGATCAGACGTCGCACGCCGGGGCGACGCGACGGGAGCGCTGTGGTCGTGTGAACTGCACGGCACTCACCTCCTCCGTCGGTCTCGGGGCGTGCCGGGTCACGTTATCGGGACGGCCCCGGACCCGTCCACGGATTTACGCCCGTACCCGGAGTCCGCGCCTCCGCGGCCCCACCCCCGCCCCCGTACCCCTTCGTTGCCGGTCCGCCCTTTCGTCCGGCCCTCCCGTGCTGTCAGACTCCGGAGGTGCCCGACTTCGACATGCTTGTCATCGGATCAGGTCCCGGCGGCCAGAAGGCCGCCATCGCCGCGGCCAAGCTCGGCCGCCGCGTGGCCGTCATCGATCGCCCCGACATGGTCGGCGGCGTCTCCATCCACACCGGCACCATCCCCTCCAAGACCCTCCGGGAGGCGGTGCTCTACCTCACCGGGCTCACGCAGCGCGATCTGTACGGCCAGAGCTACCGCGTCAAGGAGGACATCACCGTCGCCGACCTGACGGCCCGCACCCAGCACGTGGTGAGCCGCGAGGTCGACGTCGTCCGCAGCCAGCTGTCCCGCAACCACGTGTCGCTCTACGCCGGCACGGCCCGCTTCGTCGACCCGCACACCATCGCGCTGGAGGAGGTCAACGGGCAGGAGCGGCAGCTCACCGCCGAGCACATCGTGATCGCCACCGGCACCCGGCCGGCCCGCCCGGACAGCGTCGAGTTCGACGGCCGTACGATCATGGACTCCGACAACGTGCTCGAACTGGAGCGGGTGCCGCGCTCCATGGTGATCGTGGGTGCCGGTGTGATCGGCATGGAGTACGCGTCGATGTTCGCCGCCCTCGGCAGCAAGATCACCGTGGTGGAGCGGCGGGCCGGGATGCTCGACATGTGTGACGTCGAGGTCGTGGAGTCGCTCAAGTACCACCTGCGGGACCTCGCCGTGACCTTCCGCTTCGGGGAGACCGTGGCGGCCGTCGAGCGGCATCCCCGGGGCACGCTGACCATCCTGGAGAGCGGTAAGAAGATCCCGGCGGACGCCGTGATGTACTCCGCGGGCCGGCAGGGCATGACCGACGAACTCGCTCTCGACAAGGCCGGGTTGACCGCGGACCGGCGCGGCCGGATCACCGTGGACGAGAACTACCGCACCGAGGTGCCGCACATCTACGCCGTCGGTGACGTCATCGGCTTCCCGGCGCTCGCGGCCACCTCGATGGAGCAGGGCCGGTCGGCGGCGTACCACGCGTGCGGTGAGCCGGTGGGCCGGATGCACAACCTCCAGCCGATCGGCATCTACACCATCCCGGAGATCAGTTTCGTCGGGCGGACCGAGGACCAGCTCACCGAGGAGAGCGTGCCGTTCGAGGTCGGGGTCTCCCGCTACCGGGAGCTGGCCCGGGGTCAGATCATCGGCGACTCGCACGGTGTGCTGAAGCTGCTGGTGTCGCCGGTGGACCGCACCCTCCTCGGGGTGCACTGCTTCGGTTCCGGTGCCACCGAGCTGATCCATATCGGCCAGTCGGTGATGGGGCTCGGCGGCACGGTCGACTATCTGGTCGACGCCGTCTTCAACTACCCGACGCTCGCCGAGTCCTACAAGGTGGCCGCCCTGGACGCCACCAACAAACTCCGTCTGATCGACCGTATAGCGGACTGACCGACGGACCGGCCGACGGACCGGACCGAGCAGCCGAACGGAACCGGCCTACCGGGCAACAGCGCCCCGGGACGGCCGGTTCCGTCGTTTCCGCAGGCCGGCGCGGTGCGAGTGACCGTCCCGCACATCCGTCAAGGTCCTTTTCGAGGACCGGAATTGACCACTCCGCAGTCGGCCGAGATTACCTGCTGATCAATCTTGCAAGGTCGGCGCCTGGGGCTATCATCACTCGCACACACGGTGTGACCGGCTGTCGACACAACGACAGGACGGAGTCCCTCCACGCCTGCCGCCGCCCCGACCCGGAGGCCAACCCTCTCCGGTGGGAGGCGGGTTACCCCCCACCCCCCTACGCCGTCGGGGCCCAGGCAGCCCTCGCGTCGTGCAAGTCGGAAAGCAGCACTTCATGAGCAACAGCAGCGCCAGAGGGCTGCAACCCGGCGCCCTCGGCATGTTCGACACAGTGGTGATGGCCATCGCCGGCAGCGCGCCGGCCTACTCCCTCGGTGCGACCACGGCCGTCCTGGTCGCGGCGGTCGGACTGGCCAGCCCGGCGGCGCTGCTGTACTGCGCGATCCCCATGCTGGGCATCGCCCTGGCGTTCAGCCACCTCAGCCGGATCGACGTCAACGCGGGCGCGAGCTACTCGTGGGTGGGCCGTACGCTCCACCCGTTCCTCGGGTTCATCAGCGGCTGGGCGCTGGTGATGTCGGCGACGATCTTCATGGTGGCCGGTTCGCTGCCCGCCGGAGCCCTGACCCTCTCGCTGTTCGACGAGTCCCTCGCGGACAACACCGCGCTCGCCACGCTGGTCGGCGCCGGCTGGTTCGTCGCGATGCTGCTGGTGGTGCTCGGCGGCGCCCGGCTCACCGTACGGGCCCAGTTGCTGATGTCCGGTGTGGAACTGGTCATCCTGGCCCTGTTCCTGGCGCTCGCCGCGGTCCGCTCCGACCACGCCCGCCCCTTCGACTGGTCCTGGCTCGGCTTCGGGCACTTCGACGGCGCCGCGGGCTTCGCGGCGGGCGCACTGGTGGCCGCGTTCTACTACTGGGGCTGGGACGTCACCTGCAATCTCAGCGAGGAGACCCGCAACAGCCGCCGGACGACCGGGCTCGCCGGGATCGTCGGACTGGGCGTCGTCTTCCTGCTGTTCGAGGCGTTCACGATCACCGTGAACATGTATCTGTCGGACCGGCAGATCACCGAGAACGGCGGCAACGTGATGGGGGTGCTCGGCCAGGAGATCTGGCCGGGGTGGGGCGGCAGACTGCTGATCCTCGCCGTGATGCTGTCCACGATCGCCACCCTGGAGACCACGCTCATCCAGGTCACCCGCTCGCTCTTCGCGATGGGCCGGGACCGTACGATGCCGGCCGCGCTCGGCCGGGTGCACCCCCGCTGGAACACACCGTGGGTGGCGATCGCGGTGGTCGGCGCGGTGGCGCTGGCGATGTTCATCGCGTCCAACGCGCTGGGCACGGTGGGCGAGATCCTGGAGGACGCGATCTCGGCGATGGGTCTTCAGATCGCCCTCTACTACGGTCTGGCGGGCCTCGCGGCCGTCGTCGCGTACCGCAAGATGCTGCTGAGCTCGCCGAAGCGGTTCGTGCTGGGCGGGCTGTGGCCGCTGCTGGGGTCGCTGTTCATGTTCTGGATCTTCGCCGAGTCGCTCGGCGAACTCAGCGCGCCGGCTGTCGGGATCGGGATCGGCGGTCTCGCCGTCGGGCTGGTCCCGATGTTCTGGTACTGGCGGCGGGGCAGCGACTACTACCGGCCGGCGGGCCTCGACGCGAGCCGGGTGGTCGAGACGGAGTACGTCCCGCACGACCGTGTGCCCGCCCAGTCCCGTGTCCATGAGGGTCTCCCCACCGACTTCTGAGCGAGCTCCCCATGGCACGAGTCCGCTTCACTCCCGACTTCGACCCCGACTGCGGCGACCGGGAACTCACCGCGGCCCGCCACGACATCGTCATCGGCCGGTGGCAGGGCCTGCGGGAACTGCTGCGCGAGACCGGCCCCGACTGGGCCGTGCGCGGCCACCGTGTCCGGCTGCTCGCCCAGGCCTGTGCGGGCAGTTCCACGGTCGAGTCGTGGCTCGCGGCGGAGTCCCACTCCCCCGACGCGCTGGTGCTGCACGCCGCGACCGACACGGCCCGCGCGTTCAACCTGGCGATCGCCGCGGGCCGTGGCTCCCCCATCGACCAGGCCCGCACGGACGCCGCGGTGCTGGCCTGTCTGGCCGCGGCGGACGCGTATCCACAGGATCCGACGCCGTGGATCTCGCTGATCTCGGTCGCCCGGCTCTACCCCAGCGGGGTGCGGCGGCGCGAACTGGCCCGCTGGTGGGACGAGTTGCACCGCCGGGATCCGTACAGCGTCGAGGGTCACCTCCAGGTGCTGCACTACTACTCGTCCCGCTGGCACGGCACGCACGGGCTGATGTACGACTTCGCGCGCGACGCGGCCGGTGCGGCGCCGCCCGGCTGCCCGCTGCCGGTGCTGGTGCAGTACGCGCGCGTCGAGGAGTTCCGGTACGTCCTGGACGGCGCCCAGGGCCGGCGCTCCGCGGTCGGTCTCGGCCAGCACTGGGACCACGACGGCGCCGTGAGCGACGTACGCCGGACCTGGGAGCGGTGGATCCTGGGCCGGGCCGACGACGGCATCACCCCCGCCGAGCTGCGCGACTTCAACTACCTCGCCCATGCGGCCTGTTACGCGGGGACGCCGGAGATCGCCGGCGCGCTGCTGGGCATGCTGGGCCGGCGGGCCACGCGCACTCCGTGGTCGTACACCGGCGATCCCGCCCAGGAGATCGTCAAGTGGCGTGGCCAGGTGCGGGTGTGAGGGCGCGGACGCCGGTCCCCGGTTGACCGCTACAGGGCCTTGCGGCGGATCAGCAGTCCCAGGACCAGCAGGCCCGGGACGAGCGGCAGCCACACCGTCAGCAGCCGGTAGCCGAGGACCGCGGACGCGGCGAGCGAGCCGGGCGCTCCGGCGAGGGTGAGCGCGAGGACGAGCGCGGCGTCCAGGGAGCCGAGTCCGCCGGGGGTGGGCAGCAGCACGGCGGCGGTGCTCGCCGCGAGGTAGAGCAGCGCCACGCGGGCCGGGGGCAACGGCAGTTCAACGGCCTGGGTGACGGCGATCAGCACCACGGCGTGCAGCGCGGCGAAGGCGAGCGATCCGCCCCACAGGGCCGCCGCCCGCCGCGGCCGGACGTGCACGGCCCGGATGTCGGTCACCACCGCCACGAGCGCCCGTCGGCACCGCGCCCACAGCGGAGTGAACGGTACGGCGGCCACCAGGGCCGTCACCGCGGCCGCGAGGGCGACGGCCGTGCCGGACACGTGAGGGAGCCGCAGCACACCGGGACACGCCAGTGTCAGTACGGCGATCAGGGCGCCGCGGCCGATGCCGCCCGCCGTCGCCTTGACGGCCAGGGCGGTCGCGGAGCGGGCGGTGGGGATGCCGCAGCGGATGAGGAAGCGCAGGTTCACCAGGCCCGCGCCGAGCCCGGCGGGCAGTACGTGGTTGGCGGCCGACGCGGCGAACTGGGCCGCCAGCAGCCGGCGCGGGGGCAGGGCCCGCGCCACCGCGCCCTGCTGGGCGAGGGCCGAGCAGACCCAGGTCAGGGCCGTGGCCGTCGCCCCGACCAGCAGCCAGCCCCGGTCCGCGGCGGCCAGCCGGACGGCGCCGCGCTCCAGCACCGGCCAGTGCCGCCAGACCACCCACGCGGCGGCGGCCAGTACGACGATACTCAGCACCGTGTGCCACCAGGCCGGCCTGCGCGTCGGTACACCGGCGACCGGCTCCGGTGGCGCGGGGATCAGGGTGGCACGGGCGCTGTCCGTCATCGTCGCGCCCCTCCCCGGCACTCGCAGGTCCCGGGCGCTCCGTGCCACGACGGGTCGGGGCACAAGCCGGGAGAACATGCCGAAACTAACCCACGGCGGCGCCGGGCGCAGCTCCCGGTACGGCCAACCGCCGCACCCCGGAACGGACAAGAGCGCCGTACGGCCCGTGGAAAACGGTCCGTACGGCGCTCCGTGCCGGGTGGCTCAGCGCCCGTTCGGGGCGCGGTGCCGGGGCTGGGCCGGGGCCGGGCGGTCCACCGGTGCGGGGACGGGCCGCACCGAGGGGCCGTCACCGCTGACGGTGACGACCTCGCCGTGGTGGGAGATCCGCAGGGGTTCCCCGGACAGCAGGGCGTAGCTGGCCTTCTCGCGGGTGATCTCCACCCGCAGCCGGCGGCCGCGCACCTGGAGGTGGAAGGCGAGACGGGCGAACCGCTCCGGGAGCCGCGGCGCGAACCGCAGTACGCCGTTGTCGCCGCGCATCCCGCCGAACCCGGCGACCAGGGCCATCCAGGTGCCCGCGAGCGAGGCGATGTGGAGTCCGTCGCGGGTGTTGTGCTCCAGGTCGTGCAGGTCCATCAGCGCGGCCTCGGACGTGTAGTCGTAGGCGAGTCCGAGATGGCCGGCGCGGGCCGCGATCACGGCCTGGCAGCAGGCGGACAGGGAGGAGTCGCGGACGGTCAGCGGCTCGTAGTAGGCGAAGTTGCGGGCGATGTGCTCCTCGTCGAAGTAGCCGTCGCAGGTGTACATCGCGAGGACCAGGTCGGCCTGCTTGACGACCTGCTTCCGGTAGAGGTCGAAGTAGGGGAAGTTCAGCAGCAGCGGGTACTGCTCGGGGCTGGTGCCCTCGAAGTCCCAGCGCTGGTAGCGGGTGAAGCCCGCGTGCTGCTCGTGCACCCCGAGGTCGTGGTTGTACGGCACGTGCACGGTCTCGGCGGCGTCCCGCCAGGCCGCGCTCTCCTCGGCGTCGACACCCAGTTGCTCGGCCTCCTCGGGGTAGCGCTCGACGACGTCGGCGGCGGCACGCAGGTTCGCGCGGGCCATGAGGTTGGTGTACGTGTTGTCGTCGGCGACCGCGCTGTACTCGTCGGGGCCGGTGACGCCGTCGATGTGGAAGGCGCCGTGGGCGTCGTGATGGCCGAGCGAGCGCCACAGCCGGGCCGTCTCCACCAGCAGCTCCACCCCGGTGTTGCGCTCGAAGCGCTCGTCGCCGGTGACCGACACGTACCGCACCACGGCGTCGGCGATGTCGGCGTTGACGTGGAAGGCGGCGGTGCCTGCGGGCCAGTAGGCGGAGCCCTCCGAGCCCTCGATGGTCCGCCACGGGAAGGCGGCGCCGCTCAGGCCCAGCTGGGTGGCGCGCTCCCGGGCGGCCGGCAGGGTGTTCTGGCGCCAGCGCAGCGCCTCGGCGACCGCGTCGGGCGAGGTGTAGGTGAGCAGCGGCAGGACGAAGGTCTCGGTGTCCCAGAAGGCGTGTCCGTCGTAGCCGGAGCCGGTGAGGCCCTTCGCCGGGAGGGCCCGCTGCTCGGCGCGGGCGCCGGCCTGGAGGACGTGGAAGAGCGCGAACCGTACGGCCTGCTGGATCTCCTCGTCGCCGTCGACCTCGACGTCCGCGCGGGCCCAGAAGTCGTCGAGGAACGCGGCCTGTTCGGCGACCAGGCCGTCCCAGCCGCTGTGCGCGGCCGCCGCGAGGGCCGCCTCGACCTGGTCGCTCATGGCGGGGCGGGAGCGGGTGCCGGACCAGCCGTGCGCGACGGTCTTCTCCAGCCGCAGCCGCTGGCCGGGCTCCAGGACCGAGGTGACGGTCAGCCGGGCCATGTCGACGTTGCTCTCGCTGCTGGTGGTCATCGACTCGGGGCCGGTGACGACGTGGTCGGCGGCGACCGCGACCCGCAGGCCGCTGTTGCGGGTGCGGTGCACAAGGCGCAGCCGTGACCCGGCGGCGAAGTCCTCCTCCGGCTCCAGCGGCGACTTCAGGGTCCGCGCGGCGCGCGGGTCGCCGTTGGCGTCGGGCAGGCTCTCGTTGGCGACCAGTTCGGACTGGATCACCACGCGGGTGCGGCTGTCGACGGGCTCCACCTCGTACGCCACGGCGGCGATCGCCCGCTGGGTCAGCGAGACCAGCCGGGTGGAGCGGACCAGGACCGTGGAGCCGGCCGGGCTGGTCCACTCGCAGACCCGCTCCAGGACACCCCGGCGCAGGTCGAGGGTGCGCTCGTGGGCGACGAGGGTGCCGTAGCGCAGGTCGAAGGGCTCGTCGTCGATGAGCAGCCGGACGACCTTGCCGTTGGTGACGTTGATGACGGTCTGGCCGGACTCCGGATAGCCGTAGCCCGCCTCGGCGTAGGGCAGCGGGTGCACTTCGTGGACGCCGTTGAGGTAGGTGCCGGGCAGGCCGTGGGGCTCGCCCTCGTCGAGGTTGCCGCGCCAGCCGACATGGCCGTTGGACAGGGCGAACACGGACTCGCTCTGGGCCAGCACGTCGAGGTTGAGCGCGGTCTCGCGCACGGTCCACGGCTCGACGGTGTACGACCTTTGGGTGATCACGCGTTGTTCCCCTCGTTGGCTGCTGCCCCGCCGCCCAGTTCGGCGAGGTCCTTCACGACGATGTCGGCGCCGTGTGCGTACAGCGCGTCGCCCTGCCCGACGCGGTCGAGTCCGACGACGTACCCGAAGTGTCCTGACCGGCCGGCGTCCATGCCGGCCAGCGCGTCCTCGAAGACGGCGGCCTGCTTCGCCGGCACACCCAGGTCCTCGGCGGCGGCGAGGAAGGTGTCGGGGCGCGGCTTGCCCGGCAGCTTCCGCTCGGCGGCCACCACACCGTCGATCCGTACGTCGAACAGGTCCTCGGCGTCGATGGAGCGCAGCACGTCACGGGCGTTGGCGCTGGAGGAGACGATGGCCGTCTTCAGTCCCCGGGCGCGGGCCGCCTCGATGTAGCGCAGGGTGCCGTCGTAGGCCTCGACCCCGCCGGTGCGGATCTTCTCCAGGACGAGTTCGTTCTTCTTGTTCCCGACGCCGTTGACGGTCTGCGCGTCGGGTGGGTCGCCCGGGTCCCCGTCGGGCAGCTCGATGCCGCGGGAGGCGAGGAACGCGCGGACACCGTCGGCGCGCGGCAGCCCGTCGACGTACTCGCTGTAGTCGTGCGCGTCGAACGGCCGGAAGCCGTCGCCCTCACGGTCCCGCAGGAAGGCGTCGAAGGTGTCCTTCCAGGCGGCGGCGTGCACCACGGCCGTCTTGGTGACGACGCCGTCGAGATCGAAGAGGCAGGCCAGGGTGTCTTCGGGAAGACCGAGCTCCGTCATGGTCCCCATGCTCTCCCGGATCGGTGACCTGCGGTGGGTGTGCCGTGCCACACCAGGTGTACTTCAAGAACTTCCCGCCCGGATCGCGTCACGCGGGTGGCCCGGTTCAGTCGTGCGGGAACGAGTGGTGTTCGTGGGCCACGAGCCAGCGCCCGCGCTCCTTGCGCAGTCCGAACGAGACCCGGAGCCGCAGGGTGGGCCGGGCGGCGAGTTCCTCGGGGGTGCCGCAGCGCAGCAGGGCGTGCGCGTAGGAGACGTAGGCACCGGGTGTGACGTCCAGCGTGTCGATCTCGAAGGTCGCGCCCTGGGCGAGCCACTCGAAGAACGGCGGCCAGATCGCGCGGTAGGCGGCCGTTCCCCGGACGCCCTCGTGCGGTGGCGGTACGTCGAACATCACGAGGTCGTCGGTGTGGTCCGCAACCACCGCCTCCAGGTCGCCGCGGTGCACGGCGTCGGCCCAGCGGGTGATCACTGCACGGATCTGTACCTCGTCGTCGGGCACGGCGGTACGCCCTTCCCTGTTGCTGCCCCCGCCCGGTCGGCCGGGGCCGTTCGGTATTCCTTTCGAGTGTCACACTCACCGTGTGCCCAAGACTTTCGACGACCTGCTCGCCCGCGCGCGTGACCTGACCGGACCCGGCAGGCGGACCGTGCTGGGGATCGCCGGCAGCCCCGGCGCCGGCAAGACGACCCTCGCCGAGCATCTGGTGCGGGCGCTGAACGGGACCGGTGCTCCCTGGGTCGCGCATGTGCCGATGGACGGCTTCCATCTGGCCGATGTCGAGCTGGACCGGCTGGGCCGCCGGGACCGCAAGGGCGCGCCGGACACGTTCGACGCCGCCGGGTACGCGGCGCTGCTGCGCCGGCTGCGTGAGACCGACGGGGGCGGCGGAGACGCCGGGGATGCAGGGGACGGCAGGGATACCGGGGACGGCGGGGAGACGGTGTACGCGCCGGGCTTTGAACGCGTTCTGGAGCAGCCGATCGCGGGCGCGATTCCGGTGCCGTCAACGGCCCGGCTGGTGGTGACCGAGGGCAACTACCTGCTGGTGGACACCGGTGCGTGGGCGCGGGTACGGCCGCAGCTGGACGAGGTGTGGTTCTGCGAGCTGGAGGAGGCGGAACGGATCGCGCGGCTGGTCGCCCGGCACGAGGAGTTCGGCAAGGCCCACGACGAGGCCGTCGCCTGGGTCCGGCGCACGGACCAGCGCAACGCCGAGCTGATCGAGCGGACGCGGGGGCGGGCGGACCTGCTGGTGCCGGCGTCGGCGATGCCGGGCCCGGATCGGGTGCCGGACGTGGATCCGGTGCGGGGCCCCGGTCTATAGCGGGGTCAGCGTCAGCTCCGGCTCGCCGTGCTCGTCGCCCGCCGGTTCCCCCAGCACCGCCGTGAACGCCTCCGTCCGTACGAGCAGTCCCGCCGGATCCCGGGCGAAGACGGGCGCGAAGTCGTCGCCGGGCCCGTACCGCACCGCGAACACGTGCAGTTCGTCGGGGGCGTCCGGCGCCGGGCCGGCCTCCAGGGCGGAGGAGGAGACGAGCCGGCGCCAGCTCTCGTCCGGGTTGCCGAAGACGCGCGGGTCGGCGGAGAGCGCGAACGCCGCCTGCTCCTGGGTCTGCCCGGAGCGGGCGTCGAAGTGGTCGGCGCCGGTCGCCGTGGGGTGTGTCAGCCGCAGTTCGCCCGCCGAGCGCACCGGCGCGGACGCGGTCCGGCGGACCCGGTCGGCGTCGTCGGCCGCGTAGGGCATCCCGGCGAGCAGATACGGCGTTCCCTCCAGGCGTTCCACGGCGACGACGGTCCACAGGCGGGTGCCGTCGGTGACGTACAGGGCACGCACGTGGCGCAGGACGTGTTCACGGTCCACGACCGGCCGGGTGACGAGCTTCGCCACAAGCCCGCCGGCCCGGACGTCCCCCTCCCGGACCCCTCCGGCCCGGACGTCCCCCTCCCGGACCTCTCCGGCCCGGACGTCCCTCACCCGGACCGCGCCGAACGGGCGGCTGAGCAGAAAGCCGTCGTAGACCGGCCCGAAGCCGTGCTGCCGGTTAACGGCGGCGGGCAGCAGATAGGTGCCGCCGGCCTCGATCAGGGCCGGGGTCATCCGGTCGTCGAAGGCCACCGACACGGTTCCGGCGCGCAGTTGGTGGCGCGCGGTCGCCGTGGACGGGGTGCGGTGCCAGCGGGTGCGGTCCTGGATCTGCCAGACCAGCATGAACGCGAAGTGGCCGTCGAGCCCGCCGTCCCGCCCGGTCGCGTGCCGGGCCCAGCGGGTGTCACCCCGGTAGCGGCCGAGGTCGGCGCCGATCCGGGCCCCGAAGTGGCGCAGCCCGAGGACGGCCTCGAAGCCGCAGTGCTGTTCGCTGTAACGGGGGCCGCCGAGGTCGAAGCCGCCGTTGGTGAGCCGGGCGTCGAGGTAGCGGGCGAGCGCGTCACCGTCCTCGGCGAACACCCGCTCGCCGCTGGTCCGGTACGCCTGGGCGAGAAAGGACAGCGAGACGGGGCCGTAGTTGTTGTCGTACGCGCCGCCGTGCTCCGGGGGCAGCAGCGCGCCCCGGTCGCGCACCCGGCGGTCCCGGATCTCCTCCTCGTACAGCCGCAGCGCGAGCGTGCCGATCAACGCGCCCTGCGGGTGCGGGACATGGCGGGCCAGCATCAGTCCGCCGACGACACAGCCGATGGCCTGGTTGGCGGCGTCCTGCGGGTTGAAGAAGGTCGCCTCGGTGAGCCACCGCCAGTAGCCCCGGGCCAGTTCGAGGGTGGCCGCGCGCTGCTCGTCCGTCAGCAGCCCGTCCGCCGCGTCGAGCAGGTTCACCGTCTGGAGCAGGGCCCACACCGTGCTCGGCCAGTCGCCGTGCGGGTGCGCGCCGGGCGCGAGGGCGAACCGGGCGTACGGCAGCCCCGAGTCGCGGATCCTCAGGTTCGGGTAGCCGGGGTTGTCGGTGCGGTGGACGCGCTCGCGCAGATGGAAGGCGAGGCTGTCGCGCACGGCGTCCGGCAGCCGGGGGTCGCCGCCGCGCTGCCAGGCCAGGGCCAGCAGGGAGGTGACCCCGAGGGAGGTGTCGCCGACGTCGAGGACGGCCGCCGGGTGCTCCAGGCCGCCGTGGGGCGTGATCCGGGCCAGCGCCTGCTCGGTGACGTCGGCGAGGACCGCGTCGTAGGCCTCCTCGGTGTCCGGCAGGTGGTGCAACGGGCCACGCTGGTACGGGAGATGCACGGTCCGGCCTTCCTGCCGAAGCGGTGAGCGCGTCGCCGGAGATCCTCACATGTGCGGGTGCGTGGCCGTGGCCCGCGTCCCGGTGCGCATTCCCGTCAGCAGGGCGGAGAGGACGCGCACGAGGCGCGGTCCGACGTCCACCAGGGCGTGCGACAGCTCGGGGTGGGTCTCGTAGAGGGAGCGCAGGCCGGTGCCGGGCGCGGCCATCTGGTGGAGCGCACCGGCCATGCCGGTGGCGGTGGCGACCACGTCGACCGCCTGCTCCTCGGTGATCGCGAGCAGCTCGCACAGCACGGTCCGCACCGCGTCGACCTCGGCGAGGGCGGCCTTCTTGAACGCGACGGCCGCGTCGGGCGAGACGTTGCGCTCCAGGTTCAGCGGCGCCTGGGCGAGCAGGTCGCAGAAGAAGGGGCGGACGACAAGCGTCTCGGCGAGAACGGCCGCGACCGGGCCGGGACCGATGTCTTCGACTTCCCCGAGCCGGGTCCGGACGTCCCGCGACCAGTCCCGCCAGCCCTCGGCCGTCAGGGCCAGGAAGATCTGCTCGCGTGTCTCGAAGTACCGGAGCATCGCGGACTTGTGCATCCCTA
The DNA here is from genome assembly GCF_044753385.1 of Streptomyces sp. NPDC088387. Classification (NCBI taxonomy): domain Bacteria; kingdom Bacillati; phylum Actinomycetota; class Actinomycetes; order Kitasatosporales; family Streptomycetaceae; genus Streptomyces; species Streptomyces sp. NPDC088387. The sequence continues at coordinate 115,418 of NZ_JBIVNC010000006.1, read as the reverse complement.
CGGCGGCGGCGATGTCCGTGAGGGTCACCTCGCGCACACTGCGCTCGCCGCCCAGGGACCGGGCGGCGTCGAGGATCGCCCGCTCGCGCTGCTGCTTGGCCTCCGCACTGCGGGCACGCCGGGGAACGGCCTGGCTCATGGCCCCGAAGGTAACACAACGAGGTTTCACTATTTAACGAACCCTGGTTGCGTTAATACCGAAACAGTGTTTCGCTAGAGCCATGGACATACGGAGCTCACAGAACACGCAGAGCGCACAGGACACACCGGCCCGCACCTGGCTGATCACCGGCTCGTCCCGGGGCTTCGGCCGCGACCTCGCGATCGCGGCACTGGAGGACGGCGACAACGTCGTCGCCACGGCCCGCAGGCCCGAGCAGTTGGACGACCTCGTGCGGAAGTACGGGGACCGCGTCCTGCCCGTCGCCCTGGACGTCACCGACCGGCCGGCCGCGGTGGCCGCCCTCAAGGCCGGGACCGACCGGTTCGGCCGGGTCGACGTGGTGGTCAACAACGCCGGGTACGCCAATCTCGCGGCCACCGAGACCACCCCCGAGGACGACTTCCGCCGGCAGTTCGACACCAACTTCTGGGGCGTCTACAACGTCTCGACGGCCGCGATCCCGGTCCTCAGGGAGCAGGGCGGCGGCACGATCGTGCAGTTCTCCTCGATCGGCGGCCGTGTCGGCGGCACTCCCGGCCTCGCCTCCTACCAGGCGGCCAAGTTCGCCGTCGACGGCTTCACCCGGGTACTCGCCGCCGAGACCGCGCCCTTCGGCATCAGGTACGTCGTGGTCGAACCGGGCGGCTTCGCGACGGACTGGGCCGGCTCCTCGATGCAGATCCCGGACGTCTCCCCCGAGTACGACGCCACGGTCGGCGCGATGGTCCGTGTGCTCGACAGTTCCGTGGTCGCCGCGGGCGATCCGCGGCGCGCCGGCGAGATCCTCGTCCGGGTCGTCAAGCACCCCAGCCCACCGACCCATCTGCTGCTCGGCGTCGGTGCCGTCGAGATGGCGCAGACCTACTCGCGCGCCCAACTGGAGGAGGCGGCCGCCTGGGCACCGCTGAGCCGCTCGGCGGACTTCGGCCAGGACTACCCGGTCGACCTCCCCTAGACGGCACCCTCCGCACCCTCCGCACCCTCCGCACCCTCCGCATTCTCCGCATCCGCCCGGCGGCTTCCCTGCCCGAGGGCAGTTCCGTACGACTCGTCACAAGGTGCCCTCTTGTGGTGGGAACCGGTGCCAGAGTGGGCACATGTGGCAGCCCCGGACCGCTCCCGCCGCCGTGCGGTGGCTGGTGCCGCTCCTCGTGGCTCTGCTGCTCGGGCAGATGGCCGTGGCGATGGCCACCAGCGCCGCCCGGCAGACCCCGACCATCGACGAGCCGGTCTACGTCGGCGCGGGCACCGTGTATCTGCGCGAGCACAGCCTCCGGCACAACCCCGAGCACCCTCCCCTCGGCAAACTGCTGATCGGCGCCGGGGTCGCGCTCGCGCAGCCGCGTCTGGAGCGGCCGGTCCCGGACCACCAGGGCGCCCTGGGACGGCGGTTGCTGTACGAGTCGGGCAACGACCCGTGGGAGGTGATGCGCGGGGCGCGGCTCCCGGTCCTCGTACTGACCCTGCTCTTCGGGCTTGTGGTCTTCGCCTTCGCCCGTGAACTGGCGGGCACGGCGGCCGGGTTGGCGGCCCTCGCCCTCTACGCCCTCTCGCCGGACGTCATCGCGCACGGTTCGCTGGCCACCCTCGACGTACCGGCGGCGGGTTTCCTCCTCACCTCGGTCTGGCTGGTGTGGCGGGCGCGGTCCGGCCTCCCCCGGTTTCTCCCCCTGGCGGGGCTGGCGCTCGGTGCCGCCCTGGCCACCAGGATGAGCGCGCTGCCCGCGCTGCCGGTCCTGATGGCGCTGGCCGGCTGGTCGGTGTGGCACGCGCGCGGGCGGTCCCTGCGGCGGGCCCTGCTGGGCGCGGCCCTGGTCGCGGTGGTGGCCGTGGCGGTGGTGTGGGCGGCGTATCTCGCGGTGGATCCGCGGCTGCGCTGGGCGCCGCAGCAGCCGGTGCCGGTGGTACGAGGTCTGCGTGGACTGCTGGTGCAGTTGCTGCCGTTCCCGGAGGCGTACCGGGACGGCATGCGCGTGCAGTTCGGCCTGGAGGAGCATGCCTGGGAGGGCTATCTCTTCGGCCGGCTCTACACCGGCTCGCTCTGGTACTACCTGCCGGCGGCGCTCCTGGTGAAGACCCCGCTGGGCACCCTCGCCCTGTGGGCGGCGGGCGCCTGCGCGCTGGTGACGGTACGTCGGCTGCGGCCCGCGGCGCCCTATGTGCTGCTGCCCGCCGCGGTGCTGCTGGCTGCGGCCATGCACACGACCCGCGATCTGGGCACGCGGTACGCGGTGTTCCTGCCGCTGTTCCTCGCGGTGGCGGCGGGCTGTGTGCCGGCCGTGCGCGGGCGGTGGCCGGCGCCGGCCGTGTGGGCGCCGGCGGTGTGGGTGCTGGTGGCGTTCGCCGCGGTGAGTTCGCTGCGGACGTATCCGTACTATCTGCCGTACGGGAACGAGGCGTTCGGCGGGCCGGCGGCGACCCACCAGCATCTGCACGATTCCAACGTGGACTGGGGCCAGGATCTCGGCAGGCTCGCGGACCGGCTGCGCGAGCGGTATCCGGGCGAGCGGGTCTGGCTCGTGTACAAGGGCAGTGGTGTGCCGTCGTACTACGGCATCGACGCGTCCGACCCGCTGGCCGTGCCCGAACAGCGGGTCCGCGGGCTGCTGGTGGTGTCGGACTCGTCCGTCGCCAAGGCGCGCGGACGGCTGGCCGCGCTGATCGACAGCGGTCGGCCGGTCGACGAGGTCGGTCACTCCCTCACGATCTACCGCAGGTGAGGGCGGGCGCCGGCCCACCACGACACCCCTGACGGCCACGTTCCGTGAGCTATGTTGAACGTCCGTGGGAAACGAAGGAGGTACACCGGTGCCATCGCCCCAGCAGGCACGCGCACAGGCATCCGCCATCACCTCCGGCAAGGCGGCGCCCGAGGCCGAGGCCGCCCCGGTTTCCCAGATCAGAACGCTCTTCGACCGCCCGCGGCTGTCCCCGGGACAGCGCCGGATCGCCCAGTACCTGATCGAGCACCTCACCGAGGCCGCCTTCCTGTCCATCACGGATCTCGCGGAGCGGGTCGGTGTCAGCCAGCCGTCGGTGACCCGGTTCGCCGCCGCGGTCGGCTTCAGCGGTTACCCCGCGCTACGGGAGAAGCTCCAGGCGATCGCGCTCGGCACGTTCTCCGGCACGGCGGCCGAGGAGAACCACGGCAACGAGTTGCAGTCGGCGGTGGACGCCGAGATCGAGAACCTGGAGAACCTGCGGCGCGACTTCGCCAACCCGGACCAGGTCATCGAGATCGGGCGCAACCTGTCCTCGTCGGTGCCGCTGACCGTCCTCGGACTGCGTATCTCCGCCTCGCTCGCGGAGTACTTCGGCTACGCCGCACGCCGGATCCACCCCGACGTACGGCTGGTGACCCGGGGCGGCAGCATCGCCTACGACGCACTGCTGCAAGCGCGTGCCGCCGGCGGCAGCTGGGTGCTGGCCTTCTCGATGCCGCGGCACGCGCAGGAGACCCTGGCCGCGGTCAGGGTGGCGCGCGAGGCCGGTCTGCGCGTCGCGCTGATCACGGATCTCGCGCTGGGCGCGGTGGCCGACGAGGCCGATCTCACCCTGGCCACCGGCACCGGATCACGCCTGGTCTTCGACTCGTACGCGGCTCCGGGACTGATGGCCGCGGCGGTGCTCCAGGCGATGACGGACGCCGATCCGGAGCGCACACACGGCCGTCTCGACGAGTACGAGCAGATCTCGGAGCAGCACCAGTTCTTCCTCAGGGACTGAACTCCGCGCGCGTCGCGGATGTGAGCCGTGGTACCCGTGCACCTGATGTGTCCTGTCCATCACAATCCGGCACAGCACGTACACAGCACACATGAATGTTTTCATACGCCTTGAAAACCGAACCGCATATATAAATACTGCTCGCGGATCCCGCACCGCCCGTAGAGAGCCGACGTCCTGCCCATGCGCACAGCCTCCCAGTCACCGCGCGGGTCACGTCTGCCCTTCGAGGGCTCCAGTTCGAACACCCGGGGCCGCCGTCCCCTACCCGCGTCGGGACCCGGGGTGTTCGGTCGGGCATCGCCTGCGCGAGCGCCCGTGGCGGTCCCGGTCATCCCCTAGACCGGGGCCGCCTCAACCCGTCGGACCACCCAGACGACGTCGTAGAACCGGAAGCGATGGCCATGCCCCTGACGTACACACGCACCAGTCCGGACTGGCCGTGCCAGGTCAAGATCCCCGGCAGCTACGACTGGGAGCGCTCGGCGGCCAAGTGGCTGCGCGAGCTGGTGCCGGCCCGCTACGCCGGTTATCCGACCCTGATCCGCCACCCCGTGCTGCTCGCCCGGCACGCGGAACTCCAGGTGCAGCAGGAGGTCCGGGTCGCCCGTACCGCCCTCCAGACCGCCCGCGCCGACCTGCCGCGGCTCGGCGTCCCGGAGTCGGTCATCGAGCACACCATCAAGCTGTACGCGGCGGAGGTCCTTCAGTTGCAGCACATCGCGCGCAGTGTCCGCGCGGTCAGCCAGGCCCTGGCCGAGCACAACAGCGGGCGCTGACCGGCGGGCCGGACCCGCCCGGCCGCCGGCTCTCCGGCGCCGGTGGCGGTCAGCGCTCGTACGACCCCTGGCCGCCCGACCTCACCGACTCGCTGCCGCGCTCGTCCTCGTCCCGGATGAGCAGCGAGATCAGGTGGGCCACGGTCACGCCCGCCTCGGCGGGGTGCCTGAGCGCCCGTCCCGGCTCGATGTTGTAGAGGTTGCTCCGGCCCTCACGCGTGTGCGACAGGTACCCGCCGTCCTCCAGATCCGCGATGATCTTCTGGACGGCCCGCTCGGTCAGTCTGCACCGGGCCGCGATGTCCCGGATCCGGGAGCTGCGATCGTCGGCGATGGCGGCCAGCACACGGGCGTGGTTGGTGACGAACGTCCATCCGCTGTGCGGCTCCGGCACTTCGCCCGTGTCCCTGTGCGAGTCGCCCATGTCCCTACTCATGACTCCTCAGCATACGACCCAGTGTTCCCGCATACGAAAGCGCGAAAACAAGTTCACGTTTATCTCGACGTCTCCACACAAGCGGACCCGGCCACGAAGCGCCACAGCGACGCCTTCATCGCCGCGACGAACTCGTCCTGCCGGGACGCCGGAAGAGCCTCCAGCGACAGATACGGGTTGAGGTCCTCCAGCTCCACGAGCAGCAGTTCGCCGCCCGGCGCCCGGCAGGCGTCGACGCGCTGGATGCCGCACTCCAGGGTGTTCCACGCGATGAAGCGGCGTGCGAACTCCAGGTCCCCGGGGGTGGGTTCGTACGGTTCCAGGTGCCAGCGCCGGGCCGTGTCGGGGGTGTACAGCGCGTACTGGAAGTCGTGGTCGACGAAGTAGAAGGAGACCTCGTGGACGAAGTCGATGTGCGGCTGGACGAGGACCGTGCCGTCGGTGAGCCCGTCCAGGGTGTGCAGTTCCTCGGGACCGGTCACCCGCAGGCCTATGGAGTCCGCGCCGAGCACGGGCTTGACGACGTACCGGTCCACGGCGGGCAGGCGGCCGAGGTCCGCGCGGCGGTCGACGGTCGGGATCACCGGATGTCCGGCCGCGCTCAGCTCCGGCAGATACCCCTTGCCCGCCATGTCCGCCCGGCCGGTGACCGGGTTGTAGACCCGCGCGCCGGTGCGCAGCGCATGGGCGCGGAAGGCGTCGTAGGCGTCCTGGTGGCCGAGGACCGGGCCGCTGTTGCGGACCACAACGGCGTCGAAGGCGTCCATCAGCGCGACCGCGTCCCGGGGATGGCACAGGGCGAGGTCGAAGTCCTCGCGCAGGCGGGCGGTGAGCCGGATGTCCTCGTCGCAGTAGCGCCGCCCGCGCGCCTCGTAGGCCAGGTCGGTCACGTACAGCAGACGCGGTCGGGCGCGGGACATTCGGGGCTCCTCGTGCTTGGGCCTGTGCTTGAGCTCGGGCTGGGCTGGGCTGGGCTTGCGCCGGGGCCGGCGCCTCCGGGGGCGGCCAGATTAGCCGGGCGGCTCGAACGGCCGTCCGGCCGCGCACTCAGTTCCCTCTGCGGACAGCACCGAGTGCCATCCGCGGCGGACTGGTGCTACGTTCCCGTCCATGAGCTCCAGCAGCGCGGAGAGCGCTGAGAAGGGCGAGGCGACGGCCGCCAAGCCGCCCATGCGGGACGCCCTGGTCGGGGCCGCGTTCGACCTGTTCCTGGAGCGGGGGTACGAGGAGACCACGGTCGACGACATCGTGGCGCTGGCCGGGGTCGGCCGGCGGTCCTTCTTCCGCTACTTCCCCTCGAAGCTGGACGTGGTCTTCCCCGACCACGAGCGCTGTCTGGCCGACATGACGGCGTTCCTGGCGGCGAGCGAGCCCGGGGACGAGCCGGTGCGGCGGGTGTGCGACGCGGCCCGGCTGGTGCTGCGGATGTACGCCGAGAACCCGACGTTCTCCGTGCAGCGCTACCGGCTCACCAAGCAGGTTCCGGGGCTGCGGACGTACGAGCTGTCGGTGGTGTGGCGGTACGAGCGGGCGCTCGCCGAGTTTCTGCGGGACCGGTTCGCGGGCCTGCGGGACGGGACGCTGCGGGCCGACGTGATCGCGGCGGCGGTGGTCGCCGCGCACAACAACGCCCTGCGGTCCTGGCTCCGTTCGGACGGCCGGTCCGACGCCGACGCCGCGGTCGGCCACGCGCTGGGCCTCGTGCAGTCCGCGTTCGGCACGTCCGCGGCACCGCCGGTCGAGGAGGCGCCCGAGGACGTGGTGGTCGTGGTGTCGCGGCGCGGGGCGCCCCTGTGGCGTGTGGTGCAGGAGATCGAGACGACACTCGCCCGCGACTGACCCGGCACGCGGAGCCCTCCTGCCCCGCTCGGCTCCCGCACAGGATCGGCACAACCCAAGGGTACGCAGTGCCTTTACGGCTGACACTGAGTGCCATAGCATCGCTGACGTGCACGGTGGCACGACGGACCGTGCACGGGCGTGCACGGTGAGCCGCGCACGCGGGATTTCCGGCCCCGGCGCAGGGAGTTGACCAGCGTGTACCACCACTCAGGAAGCCTCGCGCAGCAGGCGTACGGCCCGGCGACGGGTGTCCTCGACGGCCAGGCCCCCGGGTCGGAGGCCGTCCTCTTCCAGCGCTGCAACTGGTGCGGCACCGCCATGTACCAGCGGCTGCTGTGTCCGGTCTGCCAGGGCAGCGATCTGCGCACCGAACGCAGCACGGGCACCGGCACGGTCCGCCACACCACGGTCGTGCACCGCAACTCCCCCGCCGCGCGCAATGTGTCGCTGGTGGAGATGGCGGAGGGCTTTGTCGTCCGCGGCCGGGTCATGGGACCGCTCATCGGCATCCACAGCGGCGACCGGGTCCGGCTGGCGACGGCCAAGGACCCGGTACGGGGCGAGCCGGTCTTCCAGCTGGTCGACGAGCCGTACCGGGCCTGGAGCTGATCCGCCGGACGCGGTACCGGGTGGACCGGCGGACCGTCAGCCGGCCCGCGTCAGGGTGATCCGGATGCCGACCGTGCCGTCCAGACCGCGCCGCAGCCGGCTGCCGTAGACGGTGAACCAGCCGATGACGTGGTACTTGCGGACCAGGAGCCGGCGGTAGCGCTTGGTGGTCTCCGCGTCGCAGATCTCCGCGGTCGCCGGGACCGAGTCACCGGTGGGCCTGCCCCGTACGTCGCAGGGGCCGACCAGGATGTCGGCGCGGTTGCGGATCCGCTTCACCTTCCAGGAGTCGGTGGGCGTCCAGATCCCGAGGGCGTCGCCGTCGGCCACCACCCAGACCGGCGAGGCGACCGGTGTGCCGTTCTTGCGGTAGCTGGTGATCAGCACGTACTGACCGCCCGCGAGGGCTGCCGTGGTGGTGTCCATGGCGGGCAGTCTAGACGCGCGTACACCCCCGGCCGGGCCCTGTGGGCCGGCGGGTCCGGGTGGGCCGGGACCAGGGCGGACGAGACGAGCGGGCCGACGGTGAACACGCCCGCCTCCCCGCACGTACTGAGGGAGGGCACTCAACTGCCGGAGGCCCCCGCGGTGTTGACGCCGCGTATTCGGGTTCGGGGTCGGGAGCCATTGATGAGCCACGCACGACGACGGGTCGTCCGCCGAGCGACACAGCTGGCGGCCGTCGGCGGACTCCTCCTCGGAGGGACGATGGTCACCCAGGCCGTGGCGAGCGAACCGCCGGGCACCGCGGCCCTGACGCGCAGCGGGCCGGCGGCCGGCACCGGCGCGGACCTCGTGCAGCGGCTCGGCACCTCCCGCACGGCCGGTACCTGGATCAACGCGCAGGGGCGTCCGGTCGTCGCGGTCACCGACGAGGACGCGGCCGCCGAGGTACGCGACGCGGGCGCCCAGCCCCAGCAGGTGCGGCACAGCATGAGCGACCTCAAGGCGGCCACGGCCGCGCTGCGGGCGGCGCCCAAGGTGAGCGGCACGGCCTGGGCGCTGGACTACCGCACCAACGAGGTCGTGGTGCGCGGCGACAGCACGGTCTCCTCCGGCGACTGGGCGCGGCTGACCGAGGTCGCCGAGGGCGTCGGCGGCTTCGTCCGTATGGAGCGCACCGAGGGCACCTTCACCACCCGGATCAACGGGGCGGAGCCGATCCTGTCGACCGCCGGGCGCTGCTCGGCGGGGTTCAACGTGACGGACGGCACCCGTGACTTCATCCTCACCGCGGGGCACTGCGGCCCGATCGGTTCGGTGTGGTTCTCCGACAACCAGGGCCGGCAGCAGGTCGGCCAGACCGTGCGGGGCAGCTTCCCGGGCAACGACTACTCGCTGGTCCAGTACGACGGCGGCCGGGCGGGTGCCGGGGCGGAGGTCGTCGCGGTCGGCGGCGGCAAGGGGGTGCGGATCACCGGTGTGGACAACGCGTCGGTCGGGCAGCGGGTGTTCCGCAGTGGCAGTACGAGCGGGCTGCGCGACGGACAGGTCACGGCGCTGGACGCGACCGTCAACTACCCGGAGGGCACCGTCAGCGGGCTGATCGAGACGGACGTGTGCGCGGAACCGGGTGACAGCGGCGGGCCGTTGTTCTCGGACGGCATCGCGCTGGGCATCACCTCGGGCGGCAACGGCGACTGCGCCACCGGCGGTACGACGTTCTTCGAGCCGGTCACAAAGACGCTGTCGGAGCTGGGTGTTCAGCTGATCGCGGCGGCGCCGGCCGCGGGGCCCTCGCCGTCGGCCTCCGCGGGGGCGCCGGGCGCGGCGACGCCGGGTTCCTCGGCGCCGGTCGGCGGGGAGGTGGCGGCGACGCTGCTGGCCCGGCTGTCGGACCCCAAGAACGTGGGGCCGGGGATGCTGGTCATCGCGGGCAGTCTGGTGGCGCTGGTGGCCACGCGGTACGTCCGCGCGGAGCAGGACCGCAAGGCGTACCGCAACTACTACTCGGCGACATGGAGCTGAGGCCTGCGAAGAGGGGCTCCCGAAAGGGGGCCAGGGCCAGGAGGAGGGGCGGCCGGGACAGAGGCGTCGAGGCCGCCAGGGCCGGCTCGGCGGTCCGGCGCTCAGGCCGCCTTCGCCGTCGGCGGGGCCGCTGCGGCCCACTCCAACACGAGCCGCTGGTACTGCTCGCGCTGCTCGACGCTCAGTGTCCCGCCCGACCGGCGCCACAGGGCCCGGATCTCCTCGTTGACCTCGGCCGCCGATCGCTCGGTGACGGATTCAACGGTGGTGGACATGGTGTGAAGCATACGGCGACCGAGGTGAAGGCCGTGTGAGTAAGTACGGCACTAACGGACATATCGGACCGTGTCACTGATCACGTCCATCTCCCAAGATCTAGTGCGGAGTTCAATATTCCGCTGCCCCGAGGACCAGCACCTGAATGGCCAGTACGGCAGCTCCGCGCGCCCAGTCGTGGAAGTCGGAGACTTTCGTCTCCAGGGCGACGGGCCCGGCCAGCGGGTGCCGCCGGGCGCGTACCGTCTCCTCGACGGTCTTGCCCGCCACGTCCATCAGGCCGACCCCCTCGCCGGCGAGCAGGATCTTCTGCGGCATCACGAAGTTGGCGATCGTCGCGACGAGAATGCCCAGCGCACGGCCCGCCTCCTCCACGACCCGGGCCGGCATCGGCTCCCCGGCGGCGGCCCCGGCGAGGATCTCCTCGTAGGAGTGGTCCCGGCCGGTCGCGGCCTGCACCTGGTAGCGGATGCTCGGGATGGAGAGATACGACACAGCGCTGCCGCGTGACCCGTCGGGGGTGAGCGGTCCGTTCGCGTCGACGATCCACTGCCCGCCGAAACCCCACTCCTCGCCCGGCGGAGCCACCCGCTTGCCGTCCAGCGCCAGCCCGTAGCCGACCCCGGCGCCGATGGTGAGGACCACAAAGCGCGCGAGGCCGCGGCCCGCGCCGAACCAGGCCTCGGCCTCGACGAACGCCGCGAGGTCGTTCTCGACGACCACCGGCAGCCCGGTGCGCTCCTGGACCAGCGCGCCCAGCGGCACACCGCGCCAGCCCAGGAAGACCGACTCGTCGACGGTCGAGCGGTCCGGCACCATGCCGCCCACGCCGATGCCCATCCCGGCGACGCCCGGGTGCTCGCGGGTCAGTTCGGCCGCCATCTCCGCGATCAGTGCGACGACCTCGTGCGGGTCGTGGGTGGCCAGCGGGCGGTCGTGGCGCGCGACGATCTCGCTCCTGAGGGTGGTGACGACGCCGTAGACCATATCGGTGGTGATCTTGAAGCCGAGGAACGAGCGGGATTCCGAGACGATGTCCAGCGGCTGTGAGGGGCGGCCCTGCCGGGACTCCGCCGGCGTGGTCCCGTCCGGCACCTCGACGAGCAGGCCCGACTCCAGCAGTGGTTTGGTGAGCCGGGTCAGGCTGCCCGCCGAGAGATCCAGGCGCCGGGCGATCTCGGTGCGCGAGAGCGGCCCGTGCACCAGCACCTCGATCGCCACCGAGCGCTCGCCCCGACTCAGTGGCAGCCAGCTGGCAGCACCTTCGCTCATCCGGATCGACCCCCTGGTTTCTTTTGTCGTGGAAGTAACGAGCTCACTGTATGTGACACACACAACTTCCAGAAGATGTCCGCAGGCATCTTGACGGCTGGATTCTTTCGCGTCGAAAGTAAGTGACCCCAAGGTGAGCCGCCGCGGACGAGGGAGTCTCTGATGACCATCGCCTCCAGCAGCCCTCCGTCACGGCTGCCGCCGAGCGGCCCGGCGGGGGCAGCGACGAAGACCGGCACCGGCCGGCCCCGATCCCGGGAGGGCCGGGGGGACGGGCGGCTCGCGGCCCTGTTCATCGCGCCCGCCCTGCTGGGCTTCCTGGTCTTCCTGCTGTGGCCGACGCTGCGGGGCGTCTATCTGAGCTTCACCCGGTTCAACCTGCTCACCCCGCCCGAGTGGATCGGGCTCGCCAACTACGACCGGATGATCCACGACCCGATCTTCTGGGACTCGCTCCGGGTCACCGTCGTCTACGTCGTCATCAACATCGGTGTGCAGACGGTCGCCGCGCTCGCCATCGCCGTACTGCTGCAACGGCTGACCCAGTCCGCGGTGCTGCGCGGCATCGTGCTCACCCCGTATCTGATGTCCAACGTCGTCGCGGGCATCGTCTGGCTCTGGATCCTCGACACCCAGCTCGGCATCGGCAACGAGATCGTCTCCGCGGTCGGCGCCGACCGCATCCCGTTCCTCGCCGACGAGACCTGGGCGATCCCGACGATCGCCCTGATCAACGTGTGGCGGCACGTCGGCTACACCGCGCTGCTGCTGTTCGCCGGCCTCCAGGCCATCCCGAACGACATGTACGAGGCGGCGAAGATGGACGGCGCGAGCGAGTGGCGGATGTTCTGGCGGATCACGATGCCGCTGCTCAGGCCGGTGCTCGCGGTGGTCCTGATCATGACGGTGATCGGCTCCTTCCAGGTGTTCGACACGGTCGCCGTGACCACCAACGGCGGCCCGGCGAACGCCACGAACGTCCTCCAGTTCTACATCTACGGCGCCGCGTTCGGCCGTTTCCAGTTCGGCTACGCGTCCGCGATGTCCGTGGCCCTGCTGATCGTGCTGACGGCCATCACCGTCCTCCAGTACCGGCTCACCCGGGCCGGCCGCACCGACCTCGGCTGACCGGAGAGGTGTCGACATGGCCACCGCGAACACCGTGATCCCCTCGACCACCACAACGACCGCGCGCATCCGCACCCCGCGCCGCAGGCCCTCCTTCGGGCGGGCCGTGGCCTGGACGGTGATGGCCGCGATCGTGCTGATCACGCTGCTGCCGTTCTACTGGATCCTGCGCACCGCGCTGTCCACCAACAGCGGGCTCGCCGCCCACCCCGCGGACCTGCTGCCGGTCGACGCGACCACCGGCGGCTTCGAGCGGGCGCTCGGCCTCCAGTCGACCGAGGAGGCGATCGCCCAGGGCGGCTCCGGCGGCGATCTGGCCTTCTGGCGCTATCTGCTGAACTCGGTGATCGTCTCGACCCTGATCACCGTCTGCCAGCTGCTCTTCTCCGCGATGGCGGCCTACGCCTTCGCCCGGCTGCGCTGGCGGGGCCGGGACAAGGTGTTCGCCCTGTTCCTCGCCGGGCTGATGGTGCCGACCATCTTCACGCTGCTGCCGAACTTCGTGCTCATCAAGGAACTCGGCCTGGTGGACAACCTGTTGGGCATCGCACTGCCGACGATGTTCATGACGCCGTTCGCGGTGTTCTTCCTGCGCCAGTTCTTTATGAACATCCCCCTGGAGGTCGAGGAGGCGGCGCTCCTGGACGGCGCCGGAAAGATCCGGATCTTCTTCCGGGTGCTGCTGCCGATGGCGTCGACGCCGGTCCTGACGCTGGCGGTGCTGACGTACATCACGTCCTGGAACGACTACTTCTGGCCGCTGATGGTGTCCTACACCGACAGCTCCCGTGTGCTGTCGGTGGCCCTCGCCGTGTTCCGGGCCCAGACCCCGCAGTCCGGCTACGACTGGTCGGGCCTGATGGCCGCGACACTCATCGCCGCGCTCCCCATGCTCGTCCTGTTCGGCGTCTTCGCCCGCCGCATCGTCGGCACCATCAGCTTCACCGGGATCAAGTGAGGGAACCGACATGCGATTTCGTACAGTTGCCGCCCTCACCGGGGCGCTCGCCCTCTCCCTGGTGACGGGATGCGCGCAGGGCGACTCGGCCGGCGGGGCGCGGAACAAGGTGAGCTACTGGCTGTGGGACGCCAACCAGCTGCCCGCCTACGAGGCCTGCGCGAAGGACTTCGAGCAGCAGAACCCCGGACTCGACGTAGACATCACGCAGATGGGCTGGGCCGACTACTGGACCAAGCTGACGGCGAGCTTCATCGCCGGCACCGAACCGGACGTGTTCACCGACCACATCCAGAAGTTCGGGCAGTTCGCCGACCTCCAGGTGCTCGAACCGCTCGACGACCTGAACATCGACGACTCCGCCTACCAGCCCGGTCTCGCCGCCAACTGGGTCGGCCAGGACGGCCATCGGTACGGGGCCCCCAAGGACTGGGACACCGTCGCCCTCTTCTACAACCAGCAGATGGTCCAGGACGCCGGCCTCACCGGCGGCGAACTCAACCGGCTCGCCTGGAACCCGGACGACGGCGGCACCTTCGAGAAGGCCGTCGCCCATCTCACCGTGGACGAGAAGGGCAGGCGCGGCGACGAACCCGGCTTCGACAAGAACAACGTCAAGGTGTACGGGCTGGCCACCGGCGGCGCGGGCGACTCCGACGGACAGACCACCTGGAGCCCGTTCGTGGCCTCGGCGGGCTGGAACTACACGGACAAGAAGCGCTGGGGCACCGAGTACCAGTACGACAGCAAGACGTTCCAGACCGTCGTGGACTGGTACTTCGGGTTGGCGGAGAAGGGCTATCTGGCGCCGTTCACCGACTACACCGACGGCGCGAACCCGGCCAACGCGCAGGTCGCCGCGGGCAAGGCGGCCACCGCCATCGACGGTGCCTGGCTGATCTCCGCGTACTACGGGACCGAGGGCCTCGACATCGGCACCGCCGTCACCCCGGTCGGCCCCACCGGCAGGAGCGCCACCATGATGAACGGTCTCGCCGACTCCATCACCAAGAACGCGCCCAACAAGGCGGGCGCCCGGAAGTGGGTTCAGTACCTGGCGTCGGACGAGTGCCAGCGGACCGTCGGCGGCTTCGGCATCGTCTTCCCGGCGACCCCGGACGGCACCGAGGCCGCCGTCGCCGCCTACAAGAAGAAGGGCATCGACGTCACGGCCTTCACCCGGCCCGTCGACGACAAGCGGGACTTCACCACCGTCTCCTTCCCGATCACCAACTACGCGGCGGACGTGTACGCGCTGATGCGCCCCGCCATGCAGGACCTCTACGCCAACGACGCCCCGGCGAGCGGGCTGACGCAGACCAACGACCAGATCAATTTCATCCTCGGCCAGTGAAGGGCTCGTAATTCCATGACGTTCTCCCTCGGCATCGTCGGAGCAGGCCAGTTCTCCGGCCAGTTCGCCCGGCTGTTCCTCGCCCACCCGGGTGTGAGCGAGGTGTATGTGACCGATCTGCTGCCCGAGCGGGCGGAGCGACTGGCCGCCGCGGAGTCGCTGTCCGGCACGTTCCCGTCGTACGAGGCCATGCTGGAGTCACCGGCCGTCGACGCGGTCGCGATCTTCACCCAGCGCTGGACCCACGGACCGCTGGTCCTCCAGGGGCTCGGCGCGGGCAAGCACGTCTACTCGGCCGTGCCGATGGCGATCAGCACGGAGGAGATCGCCGCGATCATCGACGCGGTGAAGGCGACCGGGCTGACGTATATGATGGGCGAGACCAGCCAGTACAACCCGGCGACGGTCCACGCCCGCAACCAGATCGCGGAAGGCGCCTTCGGGCGGATCTTCTACGCCGAGGGCGACTACGTCCACGACATGGACCTCGGCTTCTACGACGCCTACCAGTACAGCGGCGGCGAGAACTGGAAGGCCACCGCCAGCTATCCCCCGCTGCTCTACCCGACGCACTCGGTGGGCGGTGTGCTCGGCGCATGGCGGACGCACGCCGTGAGCGTGTCCGCGATCGGGGTCGTGGACCAGCGGGACGACGGGGTCTTCGACCGGTCGGTGAGCCGGTTCGACAACGACGTGTCGAACGCGACGGCGCTCTTCGAGGTGGCCGGCGGCGGCTCGTTCCGCACCAACGAGTTCCGGCGGGTGGGCTACCCCTCCCACATCCGGGAGTCGCGGTTCCGCTTCTTCGGCACGGAGGCGAGTATGGAACAGCTCGCCACGGTCGCGTTCTGGCAGGACAAGAAGGGCGTCAAGGACATCAGCGAACTCCTCGAGCCCAAGCCCACCATGTCCCCCGACGACCCGTCGCTCCAGCACATCGCGCCGGAGCTGCGCGCCGCGTTCACCTCGGGCTCGGCCCCCGTGCACGACCGGGCGCGGCTGCCGCGGTCGTACGACCACCTCCACAACGGGCACGAGGGCAGCCACCACTTCCTGGCGGACGACTTCGTGACGGCCGTCAACACCGGGTCGCTGCCGTCGGTGAACGCGTGGGTGGCCGCCCGCTACACCCTGCCGGGCATCGTCGCCCACGAGTCGGCGCGGCAGGGTGGGGTACGGCTGGAGATCCCGGACTTCGGGGACGCCCCGCAGGTGTGAGGCCCGTCGGTCGCGGGCCGGGTGCCTCAGGTGCCCGGCTTGCGGCCGTAGACGTAGACGTCGTCGCCCTTCTTCAGCAGCGACCAGTACTTCTTGGCGTCGGTCTTCGTCATGTTGGTGCAGCCGTGCGAGCCGGGCGGGTTCCACATGCTCACGTTGACGGAGTGGAACGCCTGGCCGCCGTCGAAGAACTGGGCGTAGGGCATCGGCACGTCGTAGATGCTCGACACGTGGTCGATGTTCCGCCAGTAGATCTTCTTCAGGCCGGTGCGGGTCTCGTAGCCGTTGCGGCCCGTGCGGACCGGGACCGGGCCGTAGACGAGCCGGCTGCCGTCCTGGATCCAGCTGATCTGGAGGGTGAGGTTCACACAGGCGATCCGGCCCTTGTTCACCGGGCACTTGCCGTCCTTGTTGGGCTTCTTGCCCACGGCCTTCTGCTTGTTCATGAGATCCATCACGCCCCAGGTGACGGATCCCGCGTAGCCGATGTTCGGCCTGATGCCGTGCTTGTTCTGGAACTTCTGGATCGCCTTGCAGTCGGCGCTCGACTGCTTGCCGTCGACCGGCCGCCCGAGGAACTTCTCCACCTGCTTCTGGTGCGGCCCCACCGACGTCGTACAGCTCGCCGCCTGGGCCGGCGCGGTGCCCAGCCCGACCACGAGCGGCGCCACCAGCGCGGTGGCCCCGACGACCACGGCTCCCCGTCTGCGCATGTCCCCCATGACTGCATCCCCTTCACCTGCGGTCCGCGCACACCGCGCGACTCTGCCCAGCTAGACCGGCGCGGGAGGGGTTCGGTTGTAGGGCGGCGGGGGCCGGGACGAAACGGTGACATTCACGGGTGTGCGCCGGGGGTGGACGATCGGTCCACTCGCCGGTGATTGGTCCGGTACGGGGGCCGTCGACACGCCTAGGCTCGGATCATGGACTCCCAGCTTGCCGATGACCTCGCCCGGTTTCCCGAACTCCTCCAGGCGGCCCGTGACTTCGCCGTGCCGGAACTGGCGGGGCTCGGGGCGCGGCCGGCCGCCCGGCTGGATCCGGCGCCGCCCTTCGAGGGGCTGCCGGAGGAGGGGGCCGGGACCGAGGAGGCGCTCGTCCGGTTCGGGGAACGGTGGGCGGCCGGGTTCTCCGGCTCGGCCGGGCCGCGCTATCTGGGCTTCGTGACCGGCGGCGCCACCCCCGCCTCCGTCGTCGGCGACTGGCTGACCGGCGTCTACGACCAGAACGCGTCCGGTGCCATCGGCTCCTGGGCGGCGGGCCTGGAGCGGGAGACCGTGGGCTGGCTGCGGGACCTGTTCGGGCTCGGTGAGGCGCACAGCGGGGCGTTCGTGACGGGCGCCAGCGCGTCCAACACCGTGGGTCTCGCCATCGCCCGCGAGTGGCTCGGCGAACGCCTCGGTGTCCAGGTGTCGCGCGAGGGTGCGGCCGCGCTCGGGCCGGTCGACGTGCTGTCCGGCAGCCCCCACTCCAGCATCGGCAAGGCGCTCTCCGTACTCGGCATCGGCCGGGACCGGCTGCGGGCGGTGCCCGTGCTCGACGCCGGCCGGGAGGCCGTGGACGCCGGGGCGCTGGACGCGGCACTGTCCGCGCTGGACGGCCGCCCGGCGATCGTGGTGGCCAACGCCGGCACGGTGAACACCGTCGACTTCGACGACCTGCGCGCGATCGCCGCGCTCAGGGAGCGGCACGACTTCTGGCTGCACGTGGACGCCGCCTTCGGCGGTTTCGCCGCGCTCTCCCCCGCCTTCACCCACTTCGTCGACGGGCTCGACGCCGCCGACTCGCTCTGCGTCGACCTGCACAAGTGGCTCAACGTGCCCTACGACGCGGCCGTGCAGTTCACCCGCCGCCGGGACCTCCAGGTCGCCGTCTTCCACAACGCCTCGCCCTACCTGGGCATGCCGGCCGGCGACCACCCCGACTACCTCCATCTGACGCCGGAGAACTCCCGGCGGCTGCGCGCACTGCCCGCGTGGTTCGCGCTGGTCGCCTACGGGCGGGCCGGGCACCGCGAGATCGTCGAGCGCAATGTCGCCCTCGCGCGCCGCCTCGGCGACGGGATCACCGCGATGCCCGCACTGCGGCTGCTCGCGCCGGTGCGGCTGAACGTCGTCTGCTTCACCCTGGCCACCGATCCGACCCGCGAGCGGGTGGCCACGCTGACGGAGTCGCTGGCCGCGTCGGGCGAGGTCTTCATGACACCGACGGTGTTCGAGGGGACACCCGCACTGCGGGCGGCCTTCAGCAACTGGCGTACGTCGGAGGACGACGTGGAGCGGACGCTGAGGGCGCTGGAGGCGGCCCAGAACCTGTGAGTGGGGGCGGCGGGCCGGGGTCAGGTGTCGTCCCTTGCACGGCGGGCCGCGTCAGGTGTCGTCCCGTCCGCGCCAGGCCGACCTGAACCCGGAGTCGACCGCCGTCAGTCCCCCGTCGACGACCAGCGTCGTGCCGGTGATCCAGGCCGCGTCGCGCGAGGCGAGGAAGGCGACGGCGGCCGCGATGTCCTCCGGCTCGCCGACCCGGCCGAGCGGGTACAGACCGCGCAGGGCGTCGAGGGCACCGGCCCGCTCCTCCCACGGAGGTGTGCGTACGGTGCCGGGGGCCACCAGGTTGACCCGTACGCCGCGTTCGGCCGCGTGACCCGCGAGGGTGCGGGTCAGCGAGACGAGGCCGGCCTTCGCGGCGCTGTAGGCGTGGTTGCCGAAGTCGCGCAGGCCGTTGACCGAGCCGATGCTGACCACGGCACCGCGCCCGGACGCCGCGAGGTGCGGGAGCGCGGCACGGCTGCACCGGTAGGCGCCGGTCAGGGTGATGTCGAGGTCGCGCGCCCAGTTGTCGTCGGGCTCGTCCTCGAAGAGCGGGGCGTCGGGGGAACAGTGATAGGCGTTGTTGACCAGCACGTCGAGCGAGCCGAGGGTGTCGACGGCGTGGGCGACGGCCGCCTCGACGGATACCCGGTCCGCCACGTCGCAGCCGAACGCCCCGGCGGCCATGCCCTGTTCGCGCAGGGCCGCCGCGGTCGTCTCCGCGGCGGCCGGGTCGATGTCGGTGACGAGGACGTGCGCGCCCTCCTCGGCGAACCGGCGCACGGTGGCGGCGCCGATGCCCTGTGCCGCGCCGGTGACCAGTACGCCGTATCCCTCGAAACGCCTTGTGTCAGCCATGGGCAGAACCTACTGCCCCGGCGATCACGACGCCGGGCTCAGCGGCGGTGGCGCCGCGAAGTCACCGGTATCCGTGCGTGTCCGCCGGCTTCCCGGGGTCCTGCACCTCCACCAGGTACCGCCACGCGTCGGGCCGGCTGCCGTCCAGGTCGGTGAAGCCGTACTCCTGGGCGAGTCCGCCGCTGGACAGGGACTGCCCGTTGAAGCGGGCCACGTCGGGGTCGGCGGCGAGCGCGGCGACGGCCCGGCCGACATAGCGCGGGGTCTCCGAGATCGCGAAGTGCGGGGTGGTGGTCAGGGCGTCGCGCCAGTTGGCCTCTTCCACGCCGTAGTGGTCCAGCATCATCTCCGAGCGCAGCCAGCCCGGGGTGAGGGCGACGGCGGTGGCGCCGCGGGTGCCGAGTTCCTCGCCGAGGGCGAAGCCCATCCGCAGGACGGACGCCTTGGCGAGGTCGTAGAAGAAGTTCACGCGGTAGTTGTCGCGGTTGTAGTCGGCGGTGCCGTCGGTCATCTCGACGACCAGGCCGCCGGGCCGGCGCAGCAGCAGCGGCAGGGCGTGGTGGCTGGTGATGGCGTGGGTCTCGACGGCGAGGCGCAGCAGCCGCAGGCCCTTGTCCAGGTTGTGCTCCCAGACCGGCTTGTCCCACTCGAAGAGCGTCTCGCCGCCCCAGATGTCGTTGACGAGGACGTCGAGGCGGTCCTGCTCGCCGGCGATACGGTCGACGAGCGCCTTGACCCGCGCCTGGTCGAGGTGGTCGGTGGGTACGGCGATGCCGTGGCCGCCGGCCTCGGTGACCAGGTCGGCGGTGTCCTCCACAGTCTCGGGGCGGTTGTACTCGGAGCGGGCCGCGCGGGTGCTGCGGCCGGTGACGTAGACGGTGGCACCGGCCGCGCCCAGTTCTACGGCGATCCCGCGCCCGGCGCCGCGTGACGCTCCGGCGACGAGTGCGACCTTGCCCTGCAACGGCTGTGACATGTCCGGCCTCCTGGTGCCCGTACGGTGCTGCGGCGTCCCGGTGCCTGTGCGCACCGGGCGTTTCCGCGCTTGCGTGGACGAGCCTTCCGTGAAAGCCGGACATCTTCTGTCGGCTTTCACGGTGGGGTCACTCGCGTGGCGCAGGGCACCGCCGGGGCGGGGTCAGCGGGCGGGTGCCAGCCTGGCCGCGAGTGCGTCGAAATCCGTCAGGAACCAGATGTGGCCGCCGGTGTTGGTCTCGCGCAGGAGGTCGCGCAGGGCGTCGCTCGCCGCGACGTGGTGGGAGACGTCACCGACGACGGCCAGGCGCAGCCGGTAGTTCACGAACTTCTGCATGACGGCTCCGGCGATGCCGGTACGCAGTTCGAAGAAGTCGGCGGCCACCCGCTCGACGGGCACGGCGACCAGTTCGGCCTCCTGCCCGAACGCGTCGCCGATCAGGTCGAGCGCCGCGCCCTCGCCGTCGAGTGGCGGACCGTCGGGGGCGCAGCGCAGGACACGTACGTCGTGCAGGGTGACAACTGTGTTGGCGGTCATGGACGTTGATCGTAATGCCGCCCCGGCCGCCGGGGTGTGCCGGCTCAGTGGCCGCGCGCGATCCACTCCTGGAGGTGCGGGGCCTCGGCGCCGATCGTGGTCGGGTCGCCGTGGCCGGTGAGGACCCTGGTGTCGGCCGGGAGGGTGAGCAGGCGGTCGCGGATCGAGTCGACGATGGTCGGGAAGTGGGAGTAGGAGCGGCCGGTGGCGCCCGGCCCGCCCTGGAAGAGCGTGTCGCCGGTGAAGACGACACCGAGGCCCGGGTCGTGGAGGCAGACGGCACCCGGCGCGTGTCCCGGGGTGTGCAGGACGCGCAGGTCGGCACCCGCGACCTCGATCACCTGGCCGTCGGCGAGATGCGCGTCGGGGTCGCGGTCGGGGTGGGTGAGCTTCCACAGCGGCAGGTCGTCCGGGTGCAGCCGGATGACGGCTCCGGTGCGGTCGGCGAGCGCGGGCGCGGCGTCGATGTGGTCGTTGTGGGCGTGGGTGCAGACGATGGCGGTGAGCCGCCGGTCGCCGACGGCCTCGGCGATGGCGTCGGCGTCGTGCGCGGCGTCGATGACCACGACCTCGTGGTCGTCGCCGACCAGCCAGACGTTGTTGTCGACGTCCCAGGTGCCGCCGTCGAGGCTGAACTGTCCGGAGGTGACGAGGCGTTCGATACGGGCGGCCATCACAGCACCACCACCGAGCGCAGCACGTCACCGTGGTGCATCCGCTCGAACGCCTGCTCCACCTCGTCGAGCGCGATCGTCTCGGTGACGAACGCCCCGAGGTCGAGCCGCCCCTGCTGGTGCAGGTCGATGAGCATCGGGAAGTCACGGGAGGGCAGGCAGTCGCCGTACCAGCTGGACTTCAGCGCGCCGCCGCGGCCGAAGACGTCGAGGAGGGGCAGTTCGAGCTTCATCTCGGGGGTCGGTACGCCGACGAGGACGACCGTGCCGGCCAGGTCGCGGGCGTAGAAGGCCTGCTTGTACGTCTCCGGGCGGCCGACCGCCTCGATGACGACGTCGGCGCCGAACCCGCCGGTCAGCTCGCGGATCGCCTCGACGGGGTCGGTCTCCTTGGAGTTGACGGTGTGGGTGGCGCCCATGGTGCGGGCGGTCTCCAGCTTCCGCTCGTCGATGTCGACGGCGATGATGCGGGCGGCACCGGCGAGCTGCGAGCCGGCGATGGCCGCGTCACCGACGCCGCCGCAGCCGATCACGGCGACGCTGTCGCCGCGGCCCACGTTGCCGGTGTTGATGGCGGCGCCGATGCCCGCCATGACGCCGCAGCCGAGGAGTCCGGCGACCGCGGCGGAGACCGCCGGGTCGACCTTGGTGCACTGTCCGGCCGCGACCAGCGTCTTCTCGGCGAAGGCGCCGATGCCGAGCGCCGGGGAGAGTTCCTGGCCGGTGGCGGCGAGGGTCATCCTCTGCTCGGCGTTGTGCGTGTTGAAGCAGTACCAGGGCCGGCCGCGCAGACAGGCCCGGCAACGGCCGCACACGGCACGCCAGTTGAGGATGACGAAGTCTCCGGGCGCCACGTCGGTGACGCCGTCGCCGACCGTCTCGACGACCCCGGCGGCCTCGTGGCCGAGCAGGAAGGGGAACTCGTCGTTGATGCCGCCCTGCTTGTAGTGCAGGTCGGTGTGGCAGACCCCGCACGCCTGCACCCGCACCACGGCTTCACCGGGCCCCGGGTCCGGCACCACGATGGTCTCGATCCTGACCGGCTCGTCCTTGCCCGGCGCGATGACGCCGCGCACCTCCTGCGCCATGTGCTGCCCCTCTCGTCGACGATCATCCGTCCCGCTGCCGACCCTACGCGTGATGGAACGGCTGCGGCAGGACCTCGCGCGCACGTCCCGCCGCTGGTCGCCCGGCCCGCTGTCAGTGGCCGGCCGTAGGCTGACCTTCACCGTTCGGCCCGGCGAAGGAGCCCCGTGAGCACCGCACAGACGGAGACCAGTACGCCCCCGTGGCGCATGCTCGTCGGATATGTCCGCCCGCACCGCTGGACCCTGCTCGTCGGCGCCGTGCTGTCGCTGGTCACCGGCGCGACCGGGCTGCTGCTGCCGCTGGTGGCGCGGGGCCTGATCGACGACCTCTCGCACGACCGGGCGATCACGGGCGCGCTCATCGCCATGTCGGCCCTGGTCGTCACCAACGCGGCGCTGGGGGCGGTGGGTTCGTACGTGCTTCAGCGCACCGCCGAGTCGGTGGTGCTGGGCGCGAGACGGACCCTGTCGTCCTATCTGCTGCGGCTGCGGATCTCGGCCGTGGACCGCAGCGAGCCCGGTGACCTGATGGCCCGCATCACCTCCGACACCACCCTGCTGCGCGAGGTGACCACGGACTCCCTGGTCGGCCTCGGCACCGGCGGGCTGACACTGCTCGCGACCATCGTGATGATGGGCGTGGTCGATCCGGTGCTGCTCGCCGTCACCCTGGCCGTCATCCTCGGCGCGGGCACGGTCCTCGGAGTGATCGTGCCCCGGATCAACCGGGCGAGCCGCAAGGCGCAGGACGCCGTCGGTGTGATGGGCGCCTCGCTGGAGCGGGTGCTGGGCGCGCTGCGCACGGTGAAGGCGTCCGGCGCCGAGCACCGCGAGGAGCAGACCCTGCACACCGCGGCCGAGGAGTCGTGGCGACAGAGTGTGCGCGCCGCCAAGTGGTCGGCCGCCGCGGGCAACACGGCGGGGCTGGCGATGCAGATCGCCTTCATCACGGTCCTCGCGGTGGGCGGGGCCCGGGTCGCGACGGGCGCGGTCGACGTCGGCACCCTGGTCGCGTTCCTGCTGTACGTCTTCTACCTGATGTCGCCGATCCAGCAGGTCGTCGGCGCGATCACGCAGTACCAGTCGGGCGCCGCGGCCCTGGCCCGTATCCAGGAGGCGTTGGCCCTCCCCGCCGAACCGCCCATCACCGCTGCCCCGTTGACGGCCCCGGACGCCCGTCCAGCGGCCCTGGTCTTCGACGACGTGCGCTTCCGCTACGCCGACGATCTGCCGTACGTGCACCACGGGGTGAGCTTCGACGTGCCGGCGCAGGGCATGACGGCGTTCGTCGGACCGTCGGGCGCGGGCAAGACCACCGTCTTCTCGCTCATCGAGCGGTTCTACGACCCCGAGTCGGGTCTGATCACGGTGGACGGCCGGGATGTCGCGCAGTGGGACCTGTCGCAGCTGCGGTCCGCGATCGGTTATGTGGAGCAGGACGCGCCGGTCCTGTCGGGTTCCCTGCGGGACAACCTGCTGCTGGGCAGTCCGGACGCGGACGACGGTCAGCTCGCCCGGGTGCTGAAGACGACCCGGCTCGACGGTCTGGTGGAGCGGCTGCCCACCGGCCTTGAGACGCTGGTCGGCCATCGTGGCACCAAGCTGTCCGGCGGTGAGCGCCAGCGGGTGGCCATCGCCCGCGCCCTGCTGCGCAGACCCCGGCTGCTGCTCCTGGACGAGGCGACCTCGCAGCTCGACGCGGTGAACGAGGCGGCACTGCGGGACACGGTCGCCGATGTGGCGCGTACGACGACGGTTCTGGTGGTCGCGCACCGGCTGTCGACGGTGACGATGGCGGACCGGATCGTCGTGATGGACGCCGGCCGGGTCCGCGCGGTGGGCACGCATCAGGAACTGGTGGCCGCCGACCCGCTGTACGCGGAGCTGGCGGCCACACAGTTCCTCGCCACGGCCGGCTGATCCCGGCCGCCGCGTCGGTCCGCGGTCAGTACCCGATCGCGGGGACCAGGTTGGTCACGGGGGCGACCAGGTCGGTGACCTGGTGCAGTTCGTTGAGCTGGTTCAGCTGGTTGAGCTTGTTGACTTCGGCGAGCTGCTCGGAGGGCCTCGGGACGAGGCTCTTGTGCTCGGCGGGGATGTCGGTGACGGTCAGCGAGTCGAGCACGGCGATCGGGTTCAGCTTGCCCTCGCTGTGCGCGTCCGCCTCGGCCGCGCCCGCCTGGGGGACGGCGAGACCGGCGGCCCCCACGGCGAGACAGGCGGCGGCGAGGATACGACGAGTTGAGATCATGTCCTCAGCAACGCGCGCGGGCCCGTGCCGGACACGGGCGGCCCGCGCTCCTCACCCGACAGGCGCACCTTCGGGCCCGTCGTGCCCGGCGGCGGCCTGCTCCTGCCCGGCGGGGGCCTGCGCTTGCCCAGCGGCGCGGCGAGGAGGAATCTCGTAGGAGAGGGTCCCGCGCGGCCCGCCTCCCTCCGGGCCGCCGCCCTCGAAGGAGGTCACGATGAGTACGGTGGTAAGCTCCGCCTTCGGCGCCGAGGTACTGCGCCGGGGTATCGAAGGAAACCCGGACACCCTGCTCGCGCTCTACGCCGACGACGCCGAACTGCGGGTGGTGGACCGCAACTCCCAGCCGAGCCGTCCGATGGTGCTGCACGGCCGGGACGAGATCAGCGCCATGCTCGACGACATCTACAGCCGCGACATGACGCACAAGCTGGAGAACTGCGTGATCCAGGGGGACCGGGCCGCGTTCACCGAGTCGTGCCAGTACGCCGACGGCGTGCGGGTGCTGGCCGAGTCGATGGTGTCGCTGCGCGACGGCAAGATCGTCGAGCAGACCGTGGTCCAGGCCTGGGACGAGTAGGAAGGAACATGCCCCGGTTCCGCCTCGACGCCAGGCTGAGCTGGTCCTTCTCCGCACAGGCGGGACCGGCCCGCCCGCACGGCCCGCGCCGCGCCACGACGGCCGCTCACCTGCTGCGCGCCTCGGCGCTGCGCTCACTGATCCGCGCGGCGACCCGCCCCCACCGGCCGGGGACCGCGGTGGGCCGGCGCGGGCATGTCCGACGGCCGCGGGGCGGGTAGGAGCCGAGAGCCGACCGGTCCCGGGCCTCCCGGCGCGGACGGCCCACGCCGCCCGTGCGCGGGCCCGCCGCCGACCGGCAGCCGGGGATCGCGGGGCGCCCGGCAGCCGGCGTTCGCGGGCGCCCGGCAGCGGGCGGCCGGGGATCTCGGGCGCCTAACCGCCCGTCCGTGCCGACCACGCGGTGAGTTCCGCGCGGGCCGCTGCGAGCAGTTCGGCGGTGGGGGCCGCCGTCGACCCGTTGGTCACGAGCGCGTAGTGGGTGACGCCGGAGTCGGGGGCGGTGAGCAGGAGGCGGCGGCTGCCGGTGTCGCCCGGTTCGGCGGCGACGGCAATGGGGGTGGTGCCGGTGTACGCCGGTGGTGCGTGGGCGGTGCCCAGGTCGGAGACGACCGTGGTGGAGGAGGTCGGGAAGGACGCCGGGAGATGGAGTTCGGTGGGGGCCGGGCCGCCGTCGGAGCGCCACTTCAGCAGGGCGTACTGGCCGGACCCGACGAGCCGGGCCACGTTGGGCAGTGAGCTGGGCACGGGGTTCCAGGTCAGAGTGGTGGAACCGTCCCGGGAGCGGTCCTCGTAGGTGAACGCGAGGGTGGTCCCGGCGGTGGCGCTCGGGTACACCCGGTCCAGCAGCCGGGCGTCCTGACGCAGTGTCACGGTGCCGCTGTCGTCGAGGTGTACGGCGGACAGGTCCTCGTCGTTCCAGGCGTCGCCCTCGGTGAGCACCTTGTCGGGGTTGCCGTTCATCGGCTCGTGGTGCCGGCCGTGGTAGATGTCCCACTGCCACTGTGTGCCGGACAGCACGGGTCCCGAGGCCTGTGGGTTGGACCACCAACTCGCCCCCGGGACACGGGAGTCGAGTGCCTGGTACATCGCCTTGAGGACGGTGGGCGCCTTGTCGGAGACGGTTCCCGCCAGCGGGTGGCCGAACTCGCTGACGATCGCCGGGGTCCCGGCCGCGGCGGCCCGGTCGCGCAGGGTGCCGAAGTCACCGGCGTACTGGCCGTCCTGCGCCTTGCCCCACATGAAGATGCCGGAGATGGCCTTCTGGTCGTAGAAGTGGGTGTTGAACACATAGCGCGGGCCGAGCCGGCCGGCGTCCAGCAGGCCGCCCTCCTGCTTCTGGAAGTCGAGGTTGGCGTTCCAGAAGAGGTTGGGTTCGACGAAGGCGGGCTTGTCCTGCCAGCCGGCCGCGTCCATACGGGCCCGGAACCGCTCGTAGAAGGGCCACAGGACGTCCCGTTCCCAGGTGCGGCTGGTCTGGCCGCTGTCGTAGGTGCCGGCGTGCGGCTCGTTGTAGGGGTCGAAGCCGATGACGCCGGCGAACTGGTCGGCGGACAGGTGCTGTTGGACGTAGGCCATGGTCTTCTCGGCCGTGGTGAGGAAGGCGTCCTGGACTCCGTGCGCGTTGTGCCAGAAGTCGTACGACGCCTGCTTCACGGCCTCGTTCTGGGTGATGTTCTGGCCCCAGAAGAAGCAGATCCCGCAGGACTCGTCGGGGTGGTCGCCGAGGTCGACGGCCCATTTCGGGGCACCGTCACCGGTGTACCAGCTGTCGGGATCGAAGAGGTGCCGGGAGTAGAGGTCCTGGTGGAAGTCGGGGTAGACGCGGATGCCGGCGTCCAGGAACGCTCGCATCTGGTCGGTGGCGGCGGCCAGATACGCGGTGTCCACCTGGCCCCGGACGGGTTCGGCGTAGGCCCAGGAGAGCAGGAAGCGGACGGTGTTGCCGCCGCCGAGGGTGCGCAGCGCGGTCGCCGACTTGCGGGCGTCGGCGACGGAGGCGAAGGGCAGTCCGCCGTTCTCGGAGAGCTTGGTCTCGCCGGAGACGTTGTAGCCGCGCAGCACGATCTCGCGGCCGGTGGCGTCGGTGAAGCGGCCGGCCGAGACGGTGACCGGGGTGCCGTCGAACCAGAGGGAACCGGGGAGGGGGGCGGCGGTGGCGGGGTGCGGGACCGCCACCGTGAGGAATCCGAGGAGGACGACCAGGACGACGAACAGCCGTGCCCGAATTGTGGCCATGTACATAACAATCCGGGCGGTCTTGTGTTCCCGTCAACACCGCGGGGACCCGGTCGTCGCGACCGCCGCTAGATCCAGAAGACCTCCGTGGTGGCGGTGATCAGGTCCTCGCCCGCCGCCGGGTTCGCCCGGCCGGAGCGGACCGTGCCGCCGGTGGCGAGGACGGAGCCGTCGGGCAGCGCCGTGGCGGTGCAGCCGTAGCGGCCGGTGGCCATACCGCCGGAGGGTGTCCAGGTGTGCGCGAGCGGGTCGTAGAGCGTCGCGGCGGCGTAGCCGGTGTCCCGGGTGGCGCTGTCGGTGCCGCCGAGGACCAGCACCTGGCCGGATGGCAGGGGCACGGCGTGGTGGGAGGTGCGGCCGGCCGGCATGTTCTCGGCGACGGTCCAGGAGCCGGTCGCCGGGTCGTAGCGCTCGGTGCGCCACTGGGCGAACGGCACGAAGGTCCGCTCGAAGCGGATGCCGGGTCCGTCGCCGCCCGTGGTGAGGACGGTGCCGTCGGCCAGGAGTGTGGCCCGGTGGTCACGGCGGGGGACGCGCAGGCTGCCGGTGGGTGTCCAGGTGTCGGCCACCGGGTCGTAGAGCTCGCAGAACCCCTGGCCGGTGCCGATGGTGCGGCCGGTGCCGCACAGACCGCCGACGGCGAGCACCCGGCCGTCCTGGAGCAGCACGGCCGGGTGCCCGCACCGCGCGTCGGTCATCGGCGCGGCGGTGGTCCACTCGTCGGTCGCGGGGTCGAAGAGTTCGGCGGTGTACAGGCTGCGCCCGCTCGCTCGGGGTGCCCGCTCGCCCTGGCCGCCGGTGACCAGGACCCGCCCGTCGGCGAGCACGGTGGCGGCGTGCAGGGACCGCGCGGTGGCCATCTCGTTGACCGTGGGCGTCCAGCCGCCGGTCACCGGGTCGTACAGCTCGGCGGTGGCCAGCCGCCCGACCGTGTCCGGGCCGGTCGGGCCGATCCCGCCGGCGACCAGGACGCGGCCGTCGGCGAGCGGGGTGACGCTGTGACTGTGGCGGGCGGTGCCGAGGGCGCCGGTCGGCGTCCACGTGGTGGCGACCGGGTCGAACACCAGGGCCTCGTCGGTGGGCGTGTCACCGGCGAGCGCGCCGCCCGCCACCAGCGCCGTACCGTCCGCCAGCGCCACCGCCGACTCCGAGGGTCCGAACCACCGGCGTGCGGAGGGCAGTTCGGCCGCGGCGAACCAGCCGCCCGCCGACGCGGTGGCCACTCCCCCGCCCGGCTCCGCCGCGCGGAATCCCGCGGCGAGATCTGTCCGTCGTGTCATCGCTCGGCTCCGTATCCGCTCACGCCGTGTAGATCTCTGAGGTGTCCGTCAGCACACTCGTGCTGTCGGGGACGGCGGCCCCCGACCGTACGAGCCCGCCCGCCACCAGCACCCTGCCGTCGAGGAGTTCCGCCGCCACGAAGGCCCAGCGGCCCTCGACCATGCCACCGGTGGGTGTCCAGGTCTTCGCCTGCGGATCGAAGACCTCGGCGTTCTGGTAGCCGACGTCGAAGGTGGAGTCGTCGGTGCCGCCGATCGCCAGCAGGCGTCCGGAGCGCAGCAGCACCGCCCGGTGGTGGCTGCGGCCGTTGCCCATGCCCTGTGCGGCGGTCCAGGCGCCGGTCGCGGGGTCGTAGCGCTCGGTGGTCCACTGGCTGTACGGGTTGTACGTCCAGTCGTCCTGGAGGCCGGGGCTGTCGCCGCCGGTGACCAGGACCGTGCCGTCGCGCAGCAGGGTCGCCTGGTGGCTCTTGCGTACGGAGGCCAGGTCACCGGTGGGTGTCCAGCGGCCGGTGGCCGGATCGAAGAGCTCGCAGAACGACTGGCCCGCGAAGAGCCCCCGCCCGATCGGGCTCATGCCGCCGACGACCAGGACGCGGCCGTTGCGCAGCAGGACGGCCGGGTGGCCGCAGCGGACGTCGTTCATCGGTTCCTCGGTGGGGGTCCACTCCTCGGCGACCGGGTCGTAGATCTCGGCCGACGCCAGGGCCTTCTGGGACACGGCCGACCTGGGCGCCACACCGCCGGTGACCAGCACCCGGCCGTCGGCGAGCAGGGTCGCCGAGTGTGCGTACCGCCCCTCGTGCAGGGCGCCGGTGGGTGTCCAGGAGCGGGCCGCCGGGTCGTAGATCTCGGCGGAGGCGACACCGGCCTGGGAGAGCCCGCCGTAGGGGCCGCTGAGGCCGCCCACGGCGAGGACCGTGCCGTTGGCGAGCTTGGTGAGGGTGTGCAGGCGCCTGCTCACCGAGAGTTCGGTGGTGGGCTTCCAGGCGCTGTCGGCGGGATCGAAGAGCAGGGCGGTGTGCTGCGCGTTGCGGCGCGGGTCCTCGCCGCCCGCCGTCAGTACGGTGCCGTCGTTCAAGGTGACGGCTCCGGTGTCGGTGCCGGCCCAGAAGGTGCCGGCGGGCAGGCTGCCGGCGGCGGTCCAGGTGCCGGTGGCCAGGGCGGCGTCGGCGGACTGCTCGGCGGCCGCGATGTGCCCCGCGGCCAGGGAACGGTTGGTGCTCACGCGTGGTCTCCTCGGGTCATTCGGGGGTGGGCGGGGCTTCGGTGAGGCCGTACGGGCACACCAGCAGCAGATCGGTGACGGCGTCCGGGTCGAGCCGGTCCCCGGTGCGCAGTTGCTCGGGCAGCGCGAGGATCGCCTCGCGGGCCACGGTGACGGTCAGTGTGGTGTCGTCGCGGACCCGCAGGGTCACCCCGGTGAGCCGTGCGTGGGGCTGTCCGTCGAGGGCGGGGGCGGCGGCGAGTTCGGCGTCGGTGCCGCCGCCCGACGAGGTGGTGACGGCGACCGGCAGCGGGTTGCGGAAGAACCGCAGGTACGGGGTGTCGGTGCCCGGTGCGGCCTCCCTGGAGAGCACGAGGACGAGCTCGGCCTTGCCGACGGTGATGCCGAAGTCCCGGAAGAGATACGGGAAGCGGTCCTTGGTGAGGGCGAACTCCAGCGTGGCGGGCCCGGCCCCGGCGGGGGCCAGGAACCTGCTCCACCGGTCCGCGTACTCGCGTCGTGCGCTGAAGGTGCGGAACAGGCCCTTGCCACCCCCCGCGTGCACCCAGCGGCCCAGCGCGTCACGCAGGTCGTGCTCGGCCGCCGCGGCCAGCGCGGGTCCGCCGTCCCTGGCGGTGTAGCGCAGCTGGAACACCACGTCGGTGATCGAGGCGTAGTCGAACTGCCGGAATTCCACCGGCAGTTCGAGCTGCCACTCGCTGATCGCGCCCGCGCCCTCGAAGGGCAGGTACCGCGGGTCGTTCAGATTGGTCTCGAACAGTCCGCCGTCGTCCTGTCCCGTGCTGGTGACGACGGACTGGACGGGACCGGTGTGGTCGCGGAAGCGCGGGTCGGCCTCCTTGTCCCGGCCGTACGCCTCCCCTTCGGCGATCTGCGGGTCGACGCGCACACTGCTGTGCAGCAGCCGGGCGGTGAGGTTGACCGAGGTGTACGGTCCGGCGACGCACGGCACGGTCAGCGTGAGGGTCTTGATCCGCCGCTGGTAGTGGCCGGGGCCGTCGAGGTCGAACACCGCCTCGGGGAGGGAGACGTAGCAGCGGCCGGTCTCCTTCAGCCGCAGCAGCGCGTTCGGGTCGAGCTGGGCCAGGGACACCCGCTTGGTCAGCTCCAGTTCGCGGGCGTTGGCGTCCAGGTAGGCCGCGTCCATCCGGCTCAGGTCGGCCGCCAGCCGCTCGCCCGCCAGGAGGCCCCTGTGCAGGCTGTCCCAGTAGCCGAACGTGATGAACTCGGAGTCGGTGACGCCCAGTTCGTGCCGCCAGGAGCGCTCGGCACGCTTGGCCACGTCGTAGGCCAGCTGATACGCCTGGAAGTAGGTGGTGGACAGCTGTCCGGCCATCCAGTCGTACAGCTCGGTGCTGGTGAACTTGTCCTTGAGGAAGTCCGCGACCTGCGCCGCCTGCTCGCGCTGCCGCTCGTGGTTGGCCAGTTCGCGCTCGGCGATGGCCTGCCGGATCCCGGCCGCCGCGATCTGCTTGTCGAACTGGGCGCTGTCCAGCCGTGCCTGCTCGGCCTGGAACGTCCAGTCGTCGGCCCGGCGCTGGTAGCCGCCCAGGGTCTGGGCCACCGACCCCTGCGTGGACAGGGCCCCGATCAGGCTGCCGAGCGAGCCGGCCAGGCTGTTGAGGGCGCTGGTCAGGTTGTTGCCGCCGAACTGGAGGCCCACCGTGAACGGCGAGCCCACCTTGGCGTCCGGGAACAGGCTGGTGATCGCGGCCGCGCCCTGGAAGCCGGCCGCGATGTACTGCAACGTCTTGGCCGTGCCGGACAGGTCGGCGTGCGAGGTCTCGGACGCGTTCATGAACTCGCGGCTCGTGTAGTACTCCCTGCGGTGCTCGGCGGCGGCCTTGGACCGCAGCGCGCCGTTGTACGCCTCCGTCGCCTCCTTGACCTGCTGCCTGCGCACCTCGCGGGCCGCGTCGAGCACCGCGACCTCGTGTCCGGCGCGCATCCGGGCGAGCGCCTCGGTGTCCCGTTTCTCCAGGGCCTCCAGCAGCCGCGCTCCGAACTCCTTGACCTCACCGGCGAGTTCCTTCGCCTTGGCGGCCATGGTGTCGAAGCGGTA
The DNA here is from genome assembly GCF_044753385.1 of Streptomyces sp. NPDC088387. Classification (NCBI taxonomy): domain Bacteria; kingdom Bacillati; phylum Actinomycetota; class Actinomycetes; order Kitasatosporales; family Streptomycetaceae; genus Streptomyces; species Streptomyces sp. NPDC088387. The sequence goes on along the minus strand of NZ_JBIVNC010000006.1, from coordinate 83,611 downwards.
GTGCGGCAGCGGTGCGCCGATGTCGTCGAGGACCTGCCCGAGATCAACACCCGCGGCGGTGGCCCGGACCAGCAGCGAGGGGTCGATGGGCGGCCCGAACAGAGCCGTGGCGCGGAGCACACCGTCGATGTCGAGCGAGTTGCGGATCTTGAACAGCCGGTCGGAGACGGTGTCCCAGTAGCCGGCCAGCTTGTCGTTGCGCGGCAGGCAGAAGTAGTACAGCCAGTTGAGGTTCACCCCGGGCAGCACATACGGCGTCATGTCGGTGCCGGCGGTGCCTGCGGTGCCTGCGGTGCCTGTGGTGCCGGCCAGGAGGTTCTCCACCGCGACGACGGCGTCGGTCACCGGCCGGTCGGGGTTGAGGAGTTGCCGGTAGGTGCGCGGGGCCGGGGCGGGGCGGGTGACCTCCTCGGGGCGTCTGCCGAGCAGTTCGGCGGCGAGGACGTACAGCTGGGTGGCCTGGTTGATCGTCTCCAGCGTGTCCTGGCGGAACAGCTGGTCGGCCCAGGCGATCAGGTTGTCCAGGTACTTCATCACCACGGCCTTCTGGTAGGCGGTGGTGCGGGTGCGGGCGACGACGTCCGGCTGGAAGGGGTTCCGCAGCCAGTTCCTGACCGCCTTGAGGGTGTCCTCCTCGCCGAGTGCGGTCCGCTCCAGGATCTGCTCGATGCGCTGGTCGTAGTACGTGTCCGAGGTCGCCTCGAAGAACGGCTTGGTGATCCAGAAGCGCTGCGGCCGGTCGACGTCGTAGTCCCGGTTCGTGGGGTCGAAGATCCGGTGGAACCACTTCAGCGCGTCGTCGAAGCGCTGGTTCGCCGAGAGCCGTTCGGCGATCAGCAGCGGCACGTGGAAGAACAGCTCCCAGTTGTACTCCGCGTAGGAGTCGCCGAGCGCGAACTCCACCGGCTCGCCCGGGTAGGGCCGGACGATCCGGTCCCGCTCGCCGGTGTGCGGCTTGTACATGGTGTCCGCCCCGAAGTCGAACGGGCCGGTCCACCGGTCGGGGTGCAGCTGGAGGTTGCGCTCGTAGACGCCGGAGAGGCCGTTGCGGGCGTACTCGTAGAGGAACGCGTTGGTGTGCGGGTGGTACAGCGGCAGGAAGCGGAACTTGACGACGGTGTCGAGCTCGGCGGCGAAGGGGCCCGCACCGAGCGGATCGTCGTCGGCCGGCCCGCCGGCGGCGGGCTGCCCGGCGCCCGCCCGCGCTCCGGAGTCCAACGCGAGGGGCCCGGGTACGTCGTGCCCCTCCATCAGATAGGTGCGGGTGCCGTCCGTGAAGTACTGCAAGTAACGCTGGGCCGGGTCGCGGTACTGGTACGACTCGTACTGGCGGTAGAGGTGGAGGCCCGGGGTGGCCTGGAACAGGTAGATGCTCCTCGGGTCGCGCGGATTCGACGTCGGGTCGAAGACGGACATGTGGCTCCAGGCGACCCCGGGGACGATCTCCTCCTCGACACGCTCGTTGAAGTACACGTCGGTGAAGTTGGTGTCGATCGCCGGCGGTGGGCCGGTGTAGTTCTCCCTGGGCTGGAGCTGGATGGGATGGATGTAGACGCTGTTGCGGCGCAGGCTCAGCCGGAAGTGGCCCGAGCGGTGGTAGGTGGGGTCCGGGTGGTAGCCCGTGTCGCTGTAGACCATCCACAGCAGCAGGTCCCCGGACTCCGCGTCGATCTCCGGCGCCAGCACGTACCTGTCGATGTTGGCGGCGACGTTGGTGCCCATCTTGATGTCGGTCTGGAGCTCGCCGTCGGCGATCTTCTTGGCCTCCCAGCCGCCGTCCGCGTACCGGCTCCAGTTGAGCTGGATCTTCCAGTACGTCAGCGGCTCCTCCGGCATCTCCGCCCCCTCTTCGATCTTGAAGGGGGCGTTGACCTGCTGTTCGGTGAACGAGGGCCAGAACAGGTACAGATGGCCGTTCCACACGATCGGCACGATCATGTCGGTGTCGAGGTCCAGGTCGACCTTCTCCCACGGCGACCACGTGGTGCGGTTCTCCCACCGCCGGAAGTGGTAGTTGCCCGGGGAGGCGTCCGTGCGGGCGAAGACGTACACGGTCTCGCCGTCGGACCGGATGTGGCGGTAGGAGCCGATGGGCCTGAGGTGCGCGATGTCGTCGAGCTTCTCCAGATAGTGCAGGAAGGCCTTCTCGACGTTGGCCTCGGTGACCTCCTTCTGCATCAGCTCGTTCTCCAGCTCCGCGAACTGGGGTGACTTCCCGAGGCGCAGCTCCGGCTCGAAGTAGTTCTCGGGGTAGAGGAAGACCTTCTGGTTCGCCTCCCACACCCGGTACGCCTTCATCCACTCCCAGCGCTTCCAGTACTCGGCGTTGGGGTGGATGTACAGGTCCTCCAGGTTGAGCTGGATGCGCTGGATGTACAGCTGCACACTGAAGATCGCCTGCGCGACGCGGGTGGTGAGCTGTGCGGGGCCCATCTCGACGTCGATGAGGAAGTAGTCGAAGAGGGTGTTGGTGTCGTGCCAGTACGGCAGTCCGGCGCCGTCGCGCCGCGGGTCGGCGATGAGACGGCCGATGAGCGCCGCCCGCTGCTTCTCCCGGAGCCGGTCCCGCAGGGAGCCGCCCGCGGCGGGCCAGTCGCGCAGACTGTGCCGGGCCTTGGCCGCCTGCCACGCCGACTGGGCGGCCGCGGCGTCGAGTTCGGCGGGCAGCCAGGCGGCGGCGCGCTCGGCGGACACCCCGAGTCTCTGGACGAGGGTGAGGGCGGCGAGCAGTTCCAGCAGGCCCTCCTCGCCGTAGAAGTCGGCGGGTGCGGTCAGGCCGAGCAGTCCTTCGCCGGTGAGGACGTCGAGGTCGGCGCGGTCCCACCGGGTCTGGCGGGCCAGTTCGGCGACGACGTCCGCCGCTCTGCCGCCCGGCACCCGGGCGGCGGTGAACACCTCCCGCAGCGTCCGTGCGTGTCCCGGGATCCGGTCCCGCAGCCGTGCGAGGCCCAGCAGGCGCACGAAGCGCGGGAACAGCGGCGACGGGCCGGGCAGTACCCGCGTCGGCAGGGTGTTGAGGTCGAGCCAGCCGGCGCTCGCCGCGTAGCCGAAGATCCAGGGGATCTCCTCGGCGGTCACCGCGAGCCGGGCCAGCACGAGCGCGACCCGGTGGACCAGGGTCAGCGTGGTGAACTGCTCGGGGAAGCCCGGTGCGGCGACCGCCACAGCCGGATCGCTGCCGACGAAGCGCGGCGCGAGGAAGTCCTGCAACGCGGAGGGTTTCGACGGCGAGCGCAGCCAGGTGCCGAGCAGTACGTCCGCACTGGCGGCGTCCAGCCCCGCGGCCTGCCCGATGTGCTGTTTGACCGTGGTCTCGCTGAGGGTGCGCCGCAGATAGGGGTTGAGCCGTTCCAGGACCAGCCGGAAGCGGGCGGCGGGCGAGGTACGGACGTCGAACAGGGTCTTGCGGTCGACGTCGGTCAGGAAGACGTCTCCGGCCGCGGGCGGATCGTCCTGCACCCGGGCCAGCTCCTCGACGGCCGCGCGGTGGGCGTCGTCGTCCCAGGCGGCGGCGACCGCGTCGAGGTCGTCGGGCGACAGATAGGCCCGTGAGCACAGGGCCCTGCGGGTCACGTCGTAGAACACCGTGCCGGAGAGCCGTGCCGGCAGTTTCAGCGTGGGCGGCTCGGCGTCGAGAGGCACGCTGTACAGGGGCGGGCGCAGCGCCTTCATCCGGGTGGCGGTGAAGGTGCGGGGCGCCCGGTGGAGGGTCTCGACGGCCGCGGGCCAGCCGGCGGGCCCGCCGGGCAGGCGGGTGAGGGTGTCCCGCTCGGCGTTGGTCATCGGCCCCGTGAACACGAGCAGCCGGGTCTCCGCGTCGTACCGGACGGACATGCCGGTCAGGTCGTACATCCCGTCGGGCACCGCGTCGACGGACACCGTGTACTGGACGGTGCCGAGGAGGGTGGAGACGGCCTCCTGCACCAGCGCGGTGTCCCAGCCGAGCAGGGCGAGGTGCTTCTTGGTCAGTTCGCCCTTCTCGTCGCCGGTCCGCGCGGTCTGCTCGTACACGGCCTGGAGCGCGGCGCGCAGGGCGGTCAGGGTGGCCGACTGCGCGTCGTCGTCCGGGATCGGCCCCTCCCGGTCCGGTACGGACGAGGTGAGGACGGCGTCGACCTCGGGCACGGTGAAGCCGCGTGCGGTGAGCGCGTCGACCGCGTCGAGGAACCGCTCGGTCACCACGACCAGCACGTCGACCGGGGGCAGCGCGGCCACCGGCGCGTCCGGATGGCCGGGCCGGGTCAGCAGCCGGCCGGTCACGAGCTCCGGTTCGTCTCCGCCGCCGGGCACGGGGAGTACGGAGTGTGCGGGATGCCGCATGAGCAGACCGGACCGCAGCTCCGGCTCACCGCCGCTGAACTGGTCCGGCGGCAGCGGGAAGGGGCCGCCGCCCCCGTACAGCTCGATCAGCCGCAGCAGGTCGGCGAGGGACATGTCCAGGGCGCGGGCGAGGACGACGGTCCGGTACAGGGCCGACAGGTTCGCGAGGGTGAGCAGCCGGCTCGGGGTGACGGAGCGGGGGCCGGTGACCAGTTCGGCGAGTTCGGCGTCGGTGACCTCCAGGACGGCGAGCAGCGCGGAGGTGACGGCGGGGTCGCGCAGGTCCCCGATCACCGCGAGTTCGGTGCGGGCCGCGTTCAGTGCGAACGGGCTCACCTGTCCCGGCTCCAGCTGGACGACGGTCGGGTCGAGGAACAGCCGGTCGTACAGCGGGGGCAGGTCCGCGGTGGCGTAGTGGTGGGTGGGCAGGGGGCCGTAGAAGACGAGGACCTGTTCGTGGGTGAGGCGCAGCCGCTCCGCGAGGCGGTCGGTGGCGACCGTGCTGCGCAGTGTCGTGGCGTCGAGCCGGCCCTGGTTGTTGGCGGACATCAGCACGTGGTCGACGTCGAGGACCGGCCGGCCGAGTGCCCGCCAGAGGCGGACGAAGCGGTGCAGGCGGTCGAGCGCGGCCGGGTCCAGGCCCCACAGGTACAGGTTGTTGGTGTCGCACTGGGAGCCGCCGTCGCCGCCGCCGATCCGGATCTCTCCGCGCGGGTTGACGAACCGGGTGTCGAGGACCGCGACGAGTTCGGCGTAGACCAGGCCCGCCGCCTCCAGCATCCGGCGGACGTTGGTGAGGTCGTCGACCAGTGCCTCGGGTGCGGTGGTGGCCGGCCGGCCGTAGAACTCCGCCAGGGTGCGGCCCGGGTCGAGCGGCTCGCCGGTGATGATCCGTCCGCCGACCGGCGGCAGGCCGACGCGTTCGACGGCCACGGGTGTGCCGGTCGCCGTGGCGGGCCGCAGTGCGGCCATCAACTGGTGGCGGCGGACGCCGAGATGGGCGAGGGAGACGCGGGTCTGCTCGCCCCACAGGTCGAAGGGCAGGCCGAAGGGGTACACGGCGGCGCGCAGCACGTCGTACGCGCCGGTGTTGACGTGTTGCGGCTGGGCGCGCAGCTGGGCCGGGTCGCCGCTGGTCTGCCGCTGCGCGGCGGGGATGTGGGTGGGGGACACGGCGTCTTCGAGCAGTTCGCTCACGAGGTCCGCGTACGGCAGCTGGATGTTGGTGTTGTCGCAGGTGAGCTGGATGTCCCAGAGGTCGGGCCGGCGCCGGTACAGCGAGTTCGCGACGTGGCCCTCGCCGCCGGGCGGCTCGGGGTCGCCGGGGATGCCGATGTCGCGCAGCGACAGCATCAGGTCGACGAAGTAGGCCGCCTGGCCGTGCACCGAGCGGCAGTCGGAGCAGGCGCAGTAGTCGGGTGAGCCGAACAGCTCCTCCCAGTCGGGGACCTGTGCGACGAGTTCCGCGTCGACGCGCGGTGAGGCCAGCCAGGGCGGGTCGAAGTGGGCGGCCGTGCGCAGGTCGGCGATCAGGGTGGTGGAGGCGCCGTGCACCTGTGCGGCGCGGGTGTGGACGGCCTCTGCGCGCTCCGCGCCCAGGGCGGGCGCGAGCTGCCGTACGAAGGTGTCCCGGCCCGCCTTCGCCACCGCGTAGGCGGAGTCGTAGCCCTCGTCGCGCAGGGCCTTCACGGAGTCGTAGCGGGGGCTGAGGACGGCGAGCCGCTGGATGCCGGCCAGTTCCTGGCGCGCGGCCTCGTCGGTCACGGTGACGGCGTCGACGCGGGTGGTGGTGAGGTCGAAGTCGGGGTGGTCGGTGAGGAACCGGGCGGCCGGCGAGTCGGCGGACTCGGTGGCGAGGCCGTGCGCGAGGTGGGCCGTGGGGTGTGCCTGCGCGACGAGTCCGGCGACGAGTTCCCCGTACTGACCGGTGACGTCGAAGTCGGCACCGGCGCTCTCGCGGCTCGCGGCCAGGGTGGTCCGCAGAGTCTCCGGTACGCCCGTCTCGGCGGCCAGTGCCGCCCAGTCGGTGCCGCTGATCCGGGCGAGGTCGGCGGGGCGGGTGAGGTCGCCGGTGTCGAAGCGGTCCAGGACGGTGGCGACGAGGGGCAGGTTGGCGCCGGTGGCGGAGCCGAGGTGGAGGGCCAGTCGCAGCCGGTCCCGTTCGGCGTCCGGCAGCGCGGCCCAGAAGTCCGTCGCGTCGGTGCGGTCGAGGTAGGCGCGGTAGATCTCGGCGCGGCGGGCCGCCTCCGGGACGGCGAGAGCGAACAGTTCGGCGACCGGGGTGGTGGACGCGGGGCCGGGGGTGGCGACCGCGGCCACCTCCTGGTCCCGGAGCGCGTCGACGAAGGTGTCCACGGCGGCCGGTTCGGCCGTGCCGGTCACGCCCGCGTCGGCGCAGGCCAGGAGCGCGGCGCGGAGGTCGGCCGGGGAGGTGCGGGCGAGTGCGGAGAGGGCGGGTGGCAGGCCGAAGCGGAGCAGCCCGTAGAAGTACTCGGCGGGCAGTGCGGTGGCGGCGGCGTGCCGTGCGGCGGTGGCGGCGTGGCCGACCTGTGCGTGGCTCCGGCCGGTGGCGCGGGCGAGGAAACCGAGGTCGTCGCGGTCGCCGTCCCGGGAGAGGTCGGTGAGGTCCAACCCGTCGAGCAGCGGGGTGAGTTCGGCGACCAGGCGGGCGTGTTCCGTGGTGCCGTCGGACGGGAGTGTCAGGTGCACCCGCTCGCGCCTGCCGGGGGCGGGGCGGAGCAGTTCCGCGGTCGGTTCGGCGCCGCCGGGGCCGGTCCAGGTGGCGCGGACGACCAGGTCGGCGGGGGTGTCCGGGGCGGGATAGGAGAGGCTGTACGTGCCGTCGGGGCCGGTGGTGGCCTGTCCGGCCACCGTCTCGGACCGCAGCCGCCGCAGCGCGACGGTCACCACGGCCCCCCGGGCGGGCGTCCCGTCGTGCCGGGTCACCTGTCCGGTGAGGGTGTGCGGGGCGCTGGGCCGGGGCGGTTCGGTGTCTGTGCCGGACATGCGTGTTCCCCATCTCTTGCGTCTCACAGGTCTGTTGCGCGGGGCCCGCCGAAGGCGTCTAGCGGGGGCTGCCCACGTGGAAGTGGTCGGGGGCATCCGGCATGAGGCCCTTGAGGATCTTGTGTGTGTCCGCGTTCCGGAGCGCGCCGAGGCGTTGCTTGGCCTCCGGGCGCAGCAGGGCGATCGCCGCCTCGACGGTTCCGCCGCCCGGCGACCTGTTGGGCTCGCTGTCTCTCGGGAAGAAGACGTCGGGGCCCGCGAAGCCGTCCTTCAGGATCGGTCTGCGGAGGGCCAGCAGGGGTTTGGTGGCCCCGGTGGGCCTGCCCTTGTCGTTGAGGACCTTCTCGCCGGTGTAGTACTCCTGGGGCTCGGCGAGCGGCTCGGTGGTGTACATGCCCTTGGTGCTGTCCTTGTGGTAGTCCTGGATGGCGCCCAGGCCCTCGGTGCGCGGATTCCTGGGCACTCCGATCTGGAACTCGGCGTCGACGGACTGCTCGCCGGCCCGCGCGTTACCGATCATGTCGGCGTAGAACTGCTCCACGGCGCCGAGTTGGTCCGTGCCGACTGTCTCCCGGCCGGTCTTCGGATCGACCTCCTTGCCCGCGTATCTGCGGATGTCCAGGCCGCCGCCGGTGCGGTGCGGGCCTGCCGAGTCGCCGGGTCTGGCCAGGCTGATCAGGATGAAGTCCGGCCCCTTGACCTTGTTCCGCCGGGCGTACGCCTTGCCGAGCATGCGCTGGACGATCCGGGCGAGGCCGATGTTCATGTAGTCGGGCAGGGCGGAACCCTCGGGCGCGTTGACGATCGCGTTCAGCTGTTTTGTGATGACGCTGTCGACGACCCGTTCGCCCTTGACGACGGTGTCGCCGAGGTCCGCCACGCCGTCGTCGCGGGCCTTCAGCAGCGCCCGGGCCGAGTCGGCGATCTCCTGGCGTTCGGTCTTTCTCGCCCGGTCCGGGGTGTCTCCCTCCAGGCCGCTGGGATCGACGAGCACCACGGGCCGGTTGCGGGCGTACACGTACACGTTCGTGCCGTCCGCCAGCCCCGCCGGGTCCGGGTTGTTCCATCTGCCCAGCCAGGGCACGTAGTAGCGGGCCCCGTGGTAGGTGAACCCCGTCTCCTCGTCGCGCTCCTTCCCCGTGAAGCGGTACCGCTTGCGGCTGACCGCGCCCGTCTCCGCGTGGAAGGACGTCGTGCCGTACGGGTGGTACTCCTCGTACGACAGCACCACGCCGTCCTGGTCCACCTCCAGGGCCGAGCTGCCGAGGTGGTCGGTGAGCTGGTACCGGACGACGGGGTCGGGCGCCGGGACCGGACGGCCGTCGCGGATCGTGACCGTCTCGACCAGCGCCACCCGCCGGGTGCCGTCGGACACGTGGAGGGTCTCGCGCTCCTCCACCGTCCGTCCGCCCACGGCCCGTTGGTGGCGCTCGCTCGTGCCGAGGTACGTCCGTGTCTCCGTCGTGCCGCCGCGCCGGACCGTGGCGCGCACCCGGCGGCCCGTGTGGTCGTACTGGTAGTACGCGTCGCCGCCGCCCCCGAGGTCCACGTGGGTGAGCCGGTTCTCCACGTCCCGGTCCAGCGCGGTCAGATGGGGCATCGCGGTGATGTTGCCGTTGGCGTCGTGCGCGTAGCGCGCGCTGTACGTGCCCTCCGGGTCGCCGGGCAGGCTGCTGCCCAGGAGTCGGTTGCTGTGTGGCGCGGTGTCGTGGCGGCGGGTCCAGCTGCCGGTGCCCGCGCTGTGTGCGACCGTGCGGATGTTCCCGGCCTCGTCGTACGAGTACGTCTGGGTGTAGGGCCGCAGGGCCGTGCTGTCGTTCGCGTGCGGCAGGGGCGCGAACGGCGCGTCGGCCGGGCCGGGTGGGGTGGTCTGCCCGATGTGCTCGCGCCCGCTCGCCGACACCAGCCGGTACACGGGGTCGTAGACGTGTGCGCGGCGGGCGCCGACCGCCGTGTTCCGGAAGAACACCGTGGGGTGGGAGGGGTCGTCGACGACGATCACGTTGCCCACGGGGTCGTAGGCGTAGGCGAGCCGCTGCCAGGCCGTGCCGTCGGCCGCCGTGGTGTGCGCGGTGGCGAGCCGGAAGGTGTCCGGTTCGTAGGCGTAGGCCGTGACCGCCCGGCAGCCCAGCTCGACCCTCGTCCGCTCGCCGCGCTCGTTGTGGTCGGTGTCCCGCACGATCGCGGTCCAGGTGTCGGCGCCCCGCACGGCGATGTTCACCCGCTCCAGCAGGCCGGCCACGCTGTAACCGGCCTCCGTGCGGCTGCCGTCCGGGCCGGTGATCAGGGTGGGCCGGTCCAGGGCGTCGTACGCGGTCTCGACCCGGTGGGCGGTGGTCTCCAGCAGCGGCGCCGCCAGCGTCAGGGCCGCCGCCGCGTCGGTGACGTCCGCGAGCCGGGTCCAGTCGGGCTCGGTGGTCGGATCGGCCGGCAGCCGGCGTTCCTCGGCCAGCGTGTTGCCCTTGAAGTCGACGGCGGCGGTGCGGGTCACACCGGCCCCGTCGAACACCAGGCAGGGGCGGGTGAGCAGGTTGCGCGCCCTGCCGTCGGCCAGTGACTCGCCGTAGTAGTAGCGCACCCGCAGCCGCTCGGCCCCCGCGCCGGGTGCCACGGCGCTGGAGTACGCGGGGCGCCGCAACGCGTCGTAGCCCCACCACAGTTCGCTGCCCCGTCCGTCCCAGCCGCGTACCGGTCTGCCGGTCACGTCGGTGAGGCTCCAGCGCTCCCCCGCGTCGGGGCTCGACGTGTGCGCCGCGTGGCCCAGCATGTCGAAGTCCTGGGTGAGGACGGTGATCCGGCGGGCGTCGACGATCGCGCGCTCACGCCCCTGGATGTCCCGCCGCACCTCGGTGGTGAGGTACTGCCCCGGCCCGTTGTTCTGCTCGGTGAGGTGCGGGCGGCCGAGGGTGTCGTAGCGGGTCACGGTGTCCGTGTCGGCGTGGGCCAGCGTCTGCCGCGCGGCCAGCCCCTGCGGGTCGCTGTCGGGCAGCCGGGCCCGCTCGGCGTACCAACGGCTGTCCCGCACCGTGTCGTTGCGGTCGCGGTCGCGCTTCTCCCAGGCGTTGAACCGCACCTCGGAGCGGGTGCCGTCCGGGAAGTCGGTGCGGGTCAGCCGGCTCAGCGGGTCGTAGCGCAGTACGGCCGTGACACCGCGCCGGACCAGTTCGTCCTCGGTGTCGAAGCCGCTGTCCGGCGCGAAGTAGGGCTCGTACTGCCGGACGGGGTTGCCCTTGTTGTCGTGGACCGTACGCCCGGTGCCGACCCAGCGCTGCCCGCTCTCTCCCCGGGCCGGCTCGGCCCGGATCTTCAGCAGGACGACTCGGCCGCTCCCGTCCAGGTACGTCCAGTTCTCCTGCCACGGTGAGCCGGGGTCGCGGTGCCGCTCGCGGGCGGAGGTGAGGAAGCGCACGGGCACCTGGTGCAGGTCGTAGGTGAGCGTGGTGGTCGGGTCGTCGCCGTCGGCGGCCTCCGCCGTGTCCGTGTCGAGTACGTCGCCGTCGGCGCCGCCCTCCTTGCCCATCACGGCGGTGGCGACGACCATGCCGAGCGCGTCGAACCGCACGCCGTTCCGGTTGCCGTTGGGGTCGGTGAGCAGCCACGGGCGCAGTACCCGGTAGTGCGGGCGGGCCTCGGCCCTGTTGCGCAGCGGGTCGTACACCCGGACCGGCATCAGGTGGTGGCCGTCGTACTCGGTCTCCCACTCGGCGCCGAACGCGTCGACGTACAGCGTCGGCAGGTAGAACTCCCCCGGGTCCGGCACCTGCCGACCCGACGGCGCCCACCAGCCGGGCCCGTCCGGGCGCTGCACATACCCGGCCTCGCGCAGTGCCGCCTCGGAGACCCGGTCGCCGTAGAGCGCGGTGACCTGCCCCGGCGCGAGGGCGAGCCGGTAGCTGCACCAGGGCAGGGCGCGCAACCCGACCTCGGACAGCGGGAGTTCGTCGCCCAGGTCGTCGGAGGTGTACGTGGTGAGGGTGCGGGCGACAAGCCGGCGCTGTGGCTCCTGGCCGGACAGCTCCTCGTGATAGGGCACGTTGTGCTGTGCGGCCGAGGTGAGGCCGGTGCGGAGACCGTCGGGAGTGAACAGCTCACCCGGGATGACCGGGGCCAGTCCGCCGATCTCGTACTCGCGTGTCTCGACCGGGACGCCGATGCGCCAACGGTCCGTCACCTGGGTGACGTTGGTGACCACGTGTTCGGTGACGGACAGCCGCAGCCGTCCCTGCTCGGGGTCGGCGGGCGACTTCCGCGGGTAGGCGATCCGCGCGGTACGCAGCACATTGCCCCATGCGTCGACGTCCAGGGTGATCTGATGGACGGAGCGCGGGTCGTCGGCCTGACGCTCGGTGGCCACGGTCAGCGTCTCGCCGCTGTGGACGGACACCACCGCGTGCCGGCCCGTCCCCCTGGGCTGTACGACGCGCGGCACATGGCTCGACTCCACGACCTGGTACGGCAGATGCTCCTGCGGTGTGCCGTCCTGCGCACAGGTCTCGGTGCGCAGCGGCTGCCCGCGCAGGGCGCGGACCACGTCGTGCTCCTCCGCCGGGGTGAGGCCGGCGGGCAGCTGGGTGCCGGGGAGCAGCGGACCACCGTACTCGTGGGCGTACGGAGTGCCCAGCCGGTCCCGGCTCGGGCACCAGCCGGTGTGCTGCCAGCGTTTCAGCACGGCCGGCGGCTGGTGGAGTTCGCCGGTGGCGGTGGTGAGGGCGTCGCGCTGCTCGACGTACCCGAAGCCGCGGAACTCGCGCTCGACGCCGTCGAAGTAGCCGTGCCGGTAGCGGTAGCCGGCGTGCAGGGTGGTGTCGGCGACGCTGTCGTGGGTGACGGTCGAGGCGACCACCTGCACGGGAAACGGCAGCCGGGTCAGCCAGGGGTCGCCGGCCGCCTCGTCGGCGAGGTAGTGGTCGGTGGAGGAGGCGTAGCCGACCGTGGTGACGGTGCCCGTGCCGCTCTCGGTGCGGTTCAGCAGATGCGGTTTGCCGGCGGCCATCAGGTCGACGTACCGCACCTGTGGCTCGCCGTCGGGGCGGGGTTCGGCGACGACCAGACAGGCCGTGCCGCGGCCCAGCACGTCGGCCACGGAGGTCGAGGCGGTGGTGCCGGTGTGGCGTACGGCGTCCAGGTGCTCGGGGGCACTGAAGGAGTTGCCGGCCTGGTTGAACCAGAGCCGCACACCGTCCGGGCCGAGGTAGAGGATGTCGGTGGGGGCGCTGCCGTCGATGTCGGCGAGCCGGATCCGCCGCCGGTCGAAGCGGTCCGGGTGGTCGAAGACGGGGGCGCCGGACATCACGACCTTGGGGCCGAACCGGCCGTACCCCAGACTCGGCCAGTACGCGATCTCGCCGTTGCCGATCCGCACCAGGTCGGTCAGGCCGTCGCCGGTCATGTCGGCGAGGTGCACGCTCTGTTCGGCGTCCGCGAACAGCAGCCGTGGGCCGCGCTCCTCACCGCGGGCGGCGGGCACCGTCGTACTGTCCCCGAAGCCGTCCGGGCCGGCCGACGGGTACCAGGTCAGGCCGTCCTCGGCGGTGAGCAGGACGTCGGAGAGGCCGTCGCCGGTGAGGTCGACGAACCGCAGGTTGGGGTCGGCCCAGTCCAGGGACGGCAGCCGGCCGAAGGTCGCGAAGCCGGCCCAGCCGCGGTCCTCGGTGCGCTCGTGGTAGCCGGGGTGGGTGCCGCCGAGGTCGGCGACGGCGGGTCGTCCGTCGCCGTCCAGATCGAGCAACTGCCGTCCCGCGGCGCCGGCCGGCAGCGGGTCGACGGCACGCTGCGGTCCGAAGCTGCCCGCGCCGAGGTTGCGCCGGTAGTACCAGGCGCCGCCCTGCTCGGCGAGGATGCCGGCGATCCCCTCGCCGTCGAGGTCGGTGAACCGGTAGGGCCCGTCGAGGCGGAGGCCGCCGTCCTCGGAGGTGAGGGTGGCGACCGTGCCGGAGACGGTCCGTTCGGTGTAGCCGAAGGTGAGGGCGGGCAGGTCGGCGTGGGTGTAGCCCTGTTGCGCGGGCAGGTAGCCGCGGTGGGTGGCGCGCACCAGCCGGGTGGCGGCGGGGTTCTCGTCGTGGCCGAGCAGCAGCGCGGTCACCAGCTGCGGCCGGGGCCCGAGTTCGGGGATCCGGTGGAACATCAGCACCCGGCGGCACAGCCGGTGGGTGCGCACCTCGAATCCGGACCGGCCGGTGGAGAACGGGTCCTCGCGTACGGGCCACGGGCGGACCTCGTCCGGAGTGGGCACGTCCTCGTGGTGCTCGCCGTAGTCGAAGACGACCTCGAAGCAGAAGTCGGCGGCGACACCGGGCTCGACGTTTCCGTACCGGATCCGCTTCAGGTACCGGCCGGCGACATCCCTCCGGTTGCGCTCCTCGGGCGCCGAGGTGTCCACGCCGGCCCGGTCCTCGCCCTTGTACTCGTACCGGGTGATGTTGCCGCGGTCGTCGGCCGTCTCCTCGAGCAGCCAGCGGAACACCCGCCCCACCGGGTCGGCGGGGTCGGCGACGCGGGCCTCGGGATCCCGGCCGTAGACGCTGGTGACGTTGGCCGCCGAGGTCACACGCCAGTGCAGGTCACCGGTCTCGCGACGCCGCCACTGCTCGATCCGTACGAACGGGCCCTCGGTGCGCGGCCGGTAGGCGGTGATGTCGTACACGCCGTCGGTGCGAGGCGCCGGTACCACGGCCGGAACCAGGTCCTCCGCGCCGGAGAGCTGGAAGACGTCCGTGTCGAGATAGCGCGGCAGCCCCTTGTCGGTGGCGCGCACCACGGACGGCACGTCCGTCGACCAGCCCAGCCCGAAGGGCGAGTTGCCCGCGCCCGAGTCGTAGCTCAGCGTCAGGGCCGGCTCCGCGCCGCGGGCCGGTGCGACCGCGATCGGCACGGAGACGGTGGCCGTCCCGGTCACCGGGTTGGTGGAGAACTTCTCCCCCATCCCGCGCAGGGCGCCGCCCGCCGTCGGCAGGGACAGCGACGGAACGTCCTGCTCCGCCGGCGACGGCGACAGCTCGTCGCGGTCGTCGGTCGTGGTCGTGGCACCGGTCCCGGCGCTGGTCGAGGCGCCGGTGGCCGCTGTGCCGGTGGTCGTGTGGGGGACAGCAGTGTGGTTCGTGGACACGTCTCCCCGATTCCCCGTGTGTTGGTGAGACCGTTGACCAACTTCGCGTGCGGCGGCCGGGGTTGTCGAGCAGGGTTCCGTTCACCGGGACAGCGGCAATCCGAAGGAGTGCAATCGCGCAAAGCTTCTTGACACCGCTGGGCGGGCCCGTGGAGTCTGCGCCGATCGTGAACATCTCGTTGCCCGTCCGCGGCCTCGCGGCCCCCTCCGCCGATACTGACCCGGCGATCGAGGAACGGCGGGGCGTGCGATGGAGTGGACGATCTGGGCAGGGTTCGCGGCCGGCCTGCTGATCTCGACGGTGACCGCGCCGGTCGGCGTGTCCGGGGCGGTCTTCCTGCTGCCGGTGCAGCTGAGCGTGCTCGGCGTGCCGAGTCCCGCGGTCACACCGACGAACCTGCTGTTCAACGTGGTGGCCGGACCCGGCGCCCTCTGGCGCTACCGCCGCGACGGCGCGCTGCGCGGCGGTCTGGCCCGGCGCCTGGTCGTCTGGACACTGCCCGGCGTCGTCGCGGGCGCCGCCGTGCGCGTCTTCGCCCTCCCCGGCCCGGAGGTCTTCCGCGTCCTGGTCGCCGCGCTTCTGCTGCCGCTCGGCGGCTGGCTGTGCCTGCGCACCCTGCGCCCGGCTCGCCACCGGCCGCGCCCCGACGCCGCCGAGCCGTCGCCGCCGGTCCTCGCCGCCCTGGCCCTGACGGTGGGCCTCGTCGGCGGGATCTACGGCATCGGCGGGGGCTCCCTGCTCGGGCCCGTCCTGGCCGCACGCGGCATGCCCATGGCCCGCCTCGCGCCGGCCACCCTCGCGGCGACCTTCACCACGTCGGTCGCGGGGGCCGGCGCGTACGCGGTGCTGGCCACGGCCGGCTCGGGCCCCGTCGCCCCCGACTGGTGGCTGGGCCTGGCCTGCGGCCTCGGCGGCCTGCTCGGCGGCTACGCCGGCGCCCG
The DNA here is from genome assembly GCF_044753385.1 of Streptomyces sp. NPDC088387. Taxonomy (NCBI): domain Bacteria; kingdom Bacillati; phylum Actinomycetota; class Actinomycetes; order Kitasatosporales; family Streptomycetaceae; genus Streptomyces; species Streptomyces sp. NPDC088387. Next base: position 68,238 of record NZ_JBIVNC010000006.1, on the reverse strand, counting down.
CCTCCAGCCCCACCTGCCCGAAACCGCCCTTCGCCTCCTCCTGGGCACCCTGGCTGGGGCACTTGGGGCGCTGTATGCCGGACAGGCGCTTGCGTGAGGTGGGGGGCGGGGGGGTTTGGACGCCGGACGACGGGTGGGTGGCCGTAGGGCCGATCAGGCCGGCGGAACCGTCAGCGTGACCACCCAGCGATGGGGCGAGATCGGGCGGGTTCGAACGAACCCGTGGTTCTCGAAAACGGCCATCGGCCCGGTGTGCAGAAACGACCCCGACACGGACGGTCGTCCGTCTCCTCCGGGTACCCCTCGACCGTGCCGCCGCCCAGGCGGGCGATCTCGGCAAGCGCCCCGCCGAGCGCGGCATGGGCGACGCCGCGCCCTCTCAGCCCCTTCCCCGTGAAGAAGCAGGTGACGCGCCAGTCCGGCAGCACCGTGAGCTCCTTCTCGTACCTCCGTCTGCTCTTCACCTCCGGCAGCTCCGCCGGCGTGCCGAACTGGCACCAGCCCACACAGTCGTCCCCCGCGAACACCAACGCGGCACGCGTACGTCCCTCTTGGACGCGCTGCTCCTTCTCGGCCCGGTTCTGCTGGGGAGTTCGGCCCTTCCCGAGCCTGACGTGGAAGCCCATGCACCAGCAGCCGCCCCACACACCGTTGTTCGCCTCGACCAAGCGCGCGAACGCGGGCCAGGTGTCCGTGTCCAGCGGCCGGACGGCGAGGGGGACTGCGGACGTATCGCCCGCCGCGGTGTCGCCCACACCTGCCTCCTCGCTGTGCCGCTCGGACCTCGCGCCCGGTACAGCTCCCTCTCTATCCCCACAGGTCACACCCGTCAACTGCACTGCGGCCGTCGCGAGCGCCCCCCGAACCCCGGACCCCTGATCCCGGCCCCCGGACCCCGGATCCCAGACCCCGGATCCCAGACCCCGGATCCCAGACTCCGCCCCGGGCATCTCCACGACGCCCCGCGCCACACTCCGCCCCGCGCCACACTCCGCCTCGTGCCCCGTGCCCCGTGCCCCGTGCCAGCCACCCCCTCCCCCACAACCCCCGTCTCCGCCCCAGCCCTTGACTCCCCGAGAAACAAGAACGGAGAATTGCCGCCATTCCGGCTGACAACGTTGTCTCCGCCAGAAAGGCATCCACGAATGGCCCCGAGATCGCAGATCGACCGCCGCCACTTCGTCCAACTCCTCAGCTCCTCCGTCGGCCTCGCGGCCCTCCCGCTCACCGCGGGCGCCGGCCCCGCCCAGGCCCACACCCAGGCCCAGGAGCACGCCCACGCGACGCCGGACCCGGTGGCGGAGACCTACTACCGCGTCCTGCTGAACCACACCCACTGGTCCGAGACCCAGTGGGACGCGGCCCGCGGTCACTACACCAACAAGGACTTCGGCTTCGCAGTCGTACTCGGTCACGCCGTTCTGCTCACGCACGGCACCTACGACAGCGACCGGGCCGGCGTGGACGCGCAGACCCTCAGGGCCAGGACCGTCGCCACGATCCGGCACTTCGCCGCGACCAACCGCCTCACCGGCGGCAGCGAGTGGGGCCGCACCCTGTTCTTCGACACCACCTTCCAGCTCTACTTCCTGCTCGCCGCCCGGCTGCTGTGGGACGACCTCGACGACACGACCCGCGCCCACGTCGACACCATCACCCGCGAACAGGCCGCCTACACGGCCGCGTTGGGCACCGGCAACGACCCGGCGTCCGGCGGCTGGACACCGAACGGACGGCTCGGCGGCCACGAGGGCGACACCAAGCTGGAGGAGATGGGCGTCTACGCCCAGGCCCTGGCGCCCGGACTCGCGTGGGCCGCGGACGACCCGCGCCACCCGGACTGGGCGAGCGCGTTCGGCGCCTGGTCGCGCAACGAAGGGGGCCTGCCGCAGGCCGACCTGGCGAACCCGGCCGTCGTGGACGGCGTCCGCGTCTCCGAGAACACGGCCCACAACGTCTACGACACCTTCGTCGTCGAGAACCACGGCTCGTTCGGGCCGCACTACCAGGAAGAGCTGTGGCGTACGTCGGGCCGCAACGCCGCCCACTTCGTCACCGCGGGCCGGCCCCTGCCCGAGGTGCTCACGAACCAGCCGAATGCCGACGCCCTGTGGCGCAGCCTGCTGAGCGTCATGAGCGACGCCGGCGAGCCGCTGATGCCCATGGTCAACGACCGCGAGCATCTCTACGGCCGGGACGTCATCCCCCTCGCGTTCCTCGCCCAGGTCGGCGGCGACCGCGCGGCGGCCCGGGCGGAGACGGCCCTCGCGGAGCGGCTGGAGGCGTATCAGGCGTATCCGCCGCAGTACCGGCTGGCGAAGTTCTCCGGCGAGCCGAAGTACGAGCCCGAGGCACGTGCGGAGCTGGCCATCAGCTATCTCCTGCACCGCTGGGCGAGGGATCACGGGCGGGTGGTCCGGCCCTTGTCCCAGGCCGAGTTGTTCGCCCACTCCGCGGGGGTGACCGACTTCGGCGTTGGTCCCGGGCTGCTGTCCCACCAGTCCACGGCCGCCTGGGCGGGCGTCGTCACCAAGCCGGGGCTGGTGAAGTTCGCGTGGCAGCCCGCGCACGACGACTGGCTGTTCAAGGTCAGTGGCGCGACCCCCATGTTCCTGCCGAGCACGGCGGTCGAGGTGGCGGAACGGCGGGTGCGCGCGTACGACCGGCGGCGCGACGGGTTCGACGGAAGCGCCACAGTGCTTCGGCTGGCGTCGGGCTACGCGGGTCTGACAACGTTGCCAACAGGGTCCGTCGTCTATGCCACAACAGGCCTCGCCGCACGTGAGGGCCGCCTGGAGCTCCACAACCTGACCATGCCGGGGCTGCCGGGCCTGACGGGGTCACGGACCTACCGGTACGCCGAGGGCACCACCGCCGTAGCCTCCCAGGACTCCCGTCCGCCGGTGCCGGGTCCCCGCGTCGACGTGGTGACCTTCCCGCGCACGGAAGTACGCCATGTGCGCATGCTCGGTGTCCGTCCGGACCCCACGTACGGGTACTCGCTCTTCACCTTCCAGGTCCGTGACGGGGCCGAGGGCACGGACCTCGCCCGGGGGCGCGCAGCGACCGCGTCCTCCAACGACCCGGGCCGGGAGCCCCCGCTGGCCGTGGACGGCGACGACACGACCCGGTGGGCGGTGGCACGGGCCGACCGTCCGCGGGCCGACAGCTGGCTCGCGGTCGACCTCGGCGCCGCCCAGCAGGTCGACCGTGTGACCCTGCGCTGGGAAGCGGCGGCGGGCCGCGCCTATCTCGTGCAGGGGTCGGCGGACGGGAGGACCTGGGACAACCTCGCCGCCTGGCCCGCGCCCGACCTCTCCAGCCGGGGCGACTGGCTGGAGATCGACGGCCGGGCCGGGCTGCGCGTCACGGGCTCCGAGCAGCCGATCACCGTCTCCGGCGACGCCGTGGTGCTGGCGGACGGTCCGGCCGTACCGCTGGTGGTCGAGGGCTTCGTCGGCACGTCCGCAGAGGAACTGCGCGTCCTGGCCGGCGGTCCCGTCCCCCGTGCCGCGGCGGACCCGGTCCGTGCCGCGCTCACCGACGGCCACCTCAGCCTGTTCAACCTGTCCGGGGACCCGGTCTCCACCACGGTCGACATTCCCCGGTCCGGTTCCACCGCGACCGTGTTCGAGGGCCGGCAGGTGTTCACCCAGGAGGGCAGTTCCTACGAGGCGCGTCTCGACGCGGCGGAGGCACGGCTGCTGCCGCCTCGGATGACCCTGCGGTCCCGGACCGGAAAGCGGCTGCCCACCGGGCTGCGGGCGGAGGTCGTGAACGGCACGACCGTACGGCTCACGGGTCCGTCCTGCCGGATCGAGGTCACCGGGCAGGGCCGGAGCAGGACGGTGGCCGTCCGTTCCGGCCGCACCACCACCGTCACACTGCCCGGCGCGACCGCGTATCCCCTGGACGATCTCGCGCTCGGCCGCGCGGTGTTCCCGACCAATCCGCTCCCGCGCGGCATGGCCGATCCCGCCGCCGCCGTCGACGGCGATCCGGCGACGGCGTGGACACCGGGACCACACGGCCGCATCGTGGTGGACCTCGGCGCCGAGCACCGCGTCCGTGACGTCCGTACCGAGTGGACCGGGGGCCAAGTACCCGGCCTCCGCGTGGAGTACAGCATCGACGGCCTCACCTACCGGCCCGCCGGGCGGCTCACCGGGCACGGCCGCGAACGCCGGCTCACCACCGAACTCACCGCACGCTACGTCGCGTTGGCGACCGACGCGAACAACGACAGGAGCGCCCGGCTGATCCACCTCCACCTGCGCTGACGGACAGCCGGTCCACCTCCCCCGGCTCTCAACTCCCCACCCTCCGCGTCACGCTGAGCAGATACTCCTTCCGGTTCAGCGGGTTGTGGTCGGTGCGGGAGCGTTCCGGGACGGCGCCGTGCAGCACCGGGGCGTAGTGGTCGAAGGAGCTCTCCCATTCGCCCTCGCCCCGGGTCAGTCCCGGCAGTTGCTGCTCCAGCGTGTGGACGCGGGCTGCCGGGACCACACCCTCCAGGACGCACAGCCGGCCGCGGTTCTCGGTCGTCCCGGGCACCGCCCGCTGTCCGGCGAGGACCGGCAGCAGCGCGCCCAGGGTGTCCGCCGGGGCCTCGACACGGAACCGGTGCATCGGCTCGTGGACCAGCGTGCCCGCCCGGCGCAGCGCCTCGACGAGGACGAGCGGGGTCAGGCCCCGGAAGTCCTGGCCGGTGCTCGACATGCTCTTGTCGAAGCCCTGGTGGGCGTGGCTCTGCCGGGGCGAGTAGCCGGAGCGGGTCATGGTGACCGTGCAGTCGGTGACCTGCCAGCCGTGCAGCCCCTGTCCGAGGGTCTCGCGGACGGTGTCCTCGACCGCCTTGAAGAAGGCGTACGGCATCGAGCCCAGCTCGACCTCCAGGCGGAAGCCGACACCGCTGCCGGCCGGCGCCGGGTCGACGCGCAGCCCGACCGTGGCGAGGAACGGGTTGGGCTCCTTGCCGTTGAACTCGACGGCCGATCCGGAGCCGGCCGGCCGCTCCACGCAGAGCGGGGTCGTCTCGCGGAAGCCGACGTCGAGGCCGTAGTCGGCGGCGAGGGTGGCCTGGACGACCTCCTTCTGCACCTCGCCGTAGAGCGACACGGAGGTCTCCCGGCGGATCTCGTCGTGGCGCAGGCCGATCAGCGGGTCCTGCTCGGCGAGCTGGGTCAGGGCCAGGTGCAGCGCGCCGCGATCGGTGCCGGGGCCGGGGACGACGACGGTCTCCAGCGTGGGCGGGGCGAAGTGGTGGCCCGGCGTGGCGCGCGGGACGCCGATGGAGTCGCCGATCCGGATGTCCCCGAGGCCCCACAGCCGGGCGATACGGCCCGCCGGTACGGCGTCCCCGCGGACGTCCGTGCCGCCGTCGAAGACGTTGATCGCGGTGACCTTGCCCTCCTGGCCCGCGGCGCCGAAGGGGATCCGGTCGCGGGTGCGCAGGGTGCCCGAGAAGAGCCGCGCGTACGCCACCTTCTCCCCCGCCGGGCCGCGCTCGACCTTGAACACGGTGCCGGAGACGGGCCCGTCCGGGTCGCCGGCGGCCGGCGGGAGCAGCTCGGTGATGCCGTCGACGAGGGCGTCCACCCCGGCGCCCGTGACGGCGGACCCCGCGTACACGGGATGGACGCGCGCCTGCCGGGTCTGGGCGGCGAGCGCGGCGCGCAGCCGGGCGGGGTGGGCGGTGCCGTCGACGTAGGCGGCGAGCAGTTCGTCGTCGTGCCGGGTGAGCACGTCGAGGGCGCCGGGGGCGCCGGGGGTTTCGGGGCCGGGGCCCGGGGTGAAGCCGGCGGCCGGGGTGCCGAGGCCGGTGGCCGTGCCCATGGGGATCACGGACGCGGTCAGCCGCTCGGTGACGGCGGCCACGACCTCGTCGTAGCGCGCTCCTCGGCGGTCGAGCTTGTTGACGAAGATCAGTGTGGGGATGCGCAGGCGGCGCAGGATGCGCATCAGGACGCGGGTCTGTGCCTGGACGCCCTCGACGGCCGAGACGACGAGGACGGCGCCGTCGAGCACACCGAGGACGCGTTCGACCTCGGCGATGAAGTCCGGGTGGCCGGGGGTGTCGATGAGGTTGACGGTGGTGTCGCCGACCGGGAACGAGACGACGGCGGCCTTGATGGTGATGCCGCGCTGCCGCTCCAGGGCGAGGGTGTCCGTCCGGGTGCTGCCGGCGTCGACGCTGCCGATCTCGTCGATCACTCCGGCGGAGTGCAGCAGCCGTTCGGTCAGGCTGGTCTTACCGGCGTCGACATGGGCGAGGATCCCGAGGTTGAGCAGGTGCACGAAGCGTCATGTCCTTCGAAGAGGGGGCGATTCCTTCCTGGGGGGACATGAACGTTCCGCGCATCGGGGCTCCTGGCTTCGAGGGTGTGTGCCGTCCCGAGCAGTGCAGCAGAGGCCGTGGATTCCGGGCAATGGATTAACACTCAACCAAGTGGTCGCGGGGGCGCTCGCCGCTCTCACGGCAGCGCCATAAGGTGGCATACGTCCCGTTCGCCCGGCGCGGCGTGCAGACGGGACGCCCGCCGAGGAGAGGAGCGGCCGTGCGTGAGATCCTCCCGGCGCTGAGCGGCTGGTACGCGGCCGGAGCGCCGTTCGGCCTGGCCACGGTGGTCGGCGTCAGCCGCAGCGCCCCGCGCGATCCGGGCGCGGCCATGGCGGTGGGCCCGGGGGACGAGGTCGTCGGCAGTGTGTCCGGCGGCTGTGTCGAGGGGGCCGTGTTCGAGCTGGCCCAGGAGGTTGTGGCGAGCGGCGGGGCCCGGCTGGAGACCTTCGGGTACAGCGACGAGGACGCGTTCGCGGTCGGTCTGACCTGCGGCGGCGAGATCACCGTCCTGGTGCGGCCGGTCACGCCGGCGTCCGATCCCGCGTTCGGCGAGGTCGCGCGGTCCGTCGCCGAGGGCGTCCCGGTGACGGTGGCGACCGTGATCAACGGTCCGGCGCCGCGCGGGGCCACCCTCGCCGTGTGGGACGCCACGGTCGCCGGCGCCCTCGGCACCGAGGGCCTGGACGCGGCGGTCGGCGCCGACGCGCGCGGCGAACTCGCCCAGGGGGCCACGGGCGTACGGCACTACGGGCCACGCGGGGAGCGCCGCGAGGACGCGGTGTCGGTGTTCCTGCACTCCTTCGCGCCGCCGCCCCGGATGCTGGTCTTCGGCGCGATCGACTACGCGGCGTCGGTGGCCCGGATCGGTGACTTCCTCGGCTACCGGGTCACGGTGTGCGACGCCCGTCCGGCCTTCGCCACGGCGAAACGCTTCCCGCCCGGCGTGGAGGTCGTCGTGGACTGGCCGCACCGCTATCTGCACGGCACCAGCACCGACGAGCGGACCGTGATCTGCGTGCTGACGCACGACCCGAAGTTCGACGTGCCCCTGCTGGAGGAGGCGCTGCGCCGGCCGGCCGCCTACATCGGCGCGATGGGCAGCCGCCGTACCCACGACGATCGGGCCAAGCGGCTGGCCGAGGCCGGTCTGACACCGGCCGAGCTGTCCCGGCTGCGCTCACCGGTCGGCCTGGACCTTGGGGCCCGGACGCCCGAGGAGGTAGCCGTGTCCGTCGCGGCCGAGATCGTCGCCCTGCGCTGGGGCGGCAGCGGTACGCCGCTGACGGCGACGGCGGGCGCGATCCACCGGCCGGGACTCCCGCCGGCGCCGAGAGGCTAGCGGCTAGCGGGGCGGCAGCCTGTGCAGCACCACGTCCGAGAGACGGCCGTCGTCCACCCGGGCCGTCAGGTAGGTGCAGTACGGCTGCCGGCGCCGGTCCGTCGGCGAACCCGGATTCAGCAGCCGCAGCCCCGTCGCCGTTGTGGTGTCCCACGGAATGTGGCTGTGCCCGAAGACCAGCACGTCGAGGTCGGGGAAGCGCGCCGCACAGCGCGCCTCGCGCCCCTGCGCGGACCCCGTCTCGTGCACCACGCCGAAGCTGAGCCCGCCCAGCTCGGCGTGTGCCACCTCGGGAAGCCGGGCGCGCAGACCGGGCCCGTCGTTGTTGCCGTACACGGCGACGAGCCTGCGGGAGGCGCCCTCCAGCAGATCCAGGGTGGCCTCGTCGACCCAGTCCCCGGCGTGCACGACCACGTCGGCGCGCGGCAGCTCGGCGAGCAGCGGGGCCGGCAGCTCCCTGGCGCGCTTGGGGAGGTGGGTGTCGGACATCAGGAGCAGGCGCACGGGCTCAGCGTACGGCGGGCGGCATCGGCGTACGACGAGCGGCGGGTGCGGGTACGGGCGGCGGGCTGCGGGCTACGGGCGGCGACTGCGGGCTAGGGCTGCGGGCTGCGGGCGACATCAGTGGGCGGCCCGGCGCCCGGCCGCCTGGCGCCGAAGGAAACGGACCACCAAAGCGCGGGGCATGGTCAGGTAAAACTGTTCAGCCTGGACTGCACAGTTCCTCCTGTCGATCTACGGTGGGGTCATGGACCGCGAACCGCCCGTCTCCGACTCCGCCGCCCGTGTCGCACACGAGCTGCGGGTGGTGTTCAGCCGTCTGGGCCGCCGGCTCCGCGAGGTCGCCGAGGACGACGGGCTCACGCCCTCGCAGGAGTCCGCGCTCGCCCTGGTCGGCAAGTTCGGGGCGGCCACGGCCAGCGCGCTGGCGGCGGCCGAGGGCGTCCGCCCGCAGTCGATGGCCGCCACACTCGCCGCGCTGGAGCAGCACGGCCTGGTCCGGCGCCGGCCCGACCCCGACGACGGCCGCCGGCAGCTGGTCACCCTCACCGACGCCGGTCGCGACCGGGTCGAGGGCAACCGGCAGGCCCGCGACGAGTGGCTCGCCCGTGCCCTCCAGGAGGGCTGCACCGAGGCGGAGCGCGCCACGGTCCTGGAGGCACTGGCCCTCATGAACCGGCTGACAGAGCAGTAGCTCCGGCCCGGCCCACGCTCCCCCGTCACCACCCCCTCAAGAGACCCCCTCAAAAACCCTTTCGAAAGGCCGCACCATGGCTCTCACCACCCTCGACCCCCGTACCGCACTCGTTGTGATCGATCTCCAGCGCGGCATCGTGGGCGCGCCCGTCCAGCCGGTCCCCGCCGCCGACGTCGTCGCCAGGTCGGCCGCGCTCGCCGACGCCTTCCGCGCCCGTGAGCTGCCCGTGGCGCTGGTCCGGGTCTCCTTCGCGGCCGACGGCGCGGACGTGGTGCCCGGCCGGACCGAGACCGGGCGTCCCGGCGGCGCCCTGCCCGCCGACTGGGACACCCTCGTGCCCGAACTGGCCGGACACCCGGGCGACATCACCGTCACCAAGCACAACTGGGGCGCCTTCCACGGCACCGACCTGGACGTCCAGCTGCGCCGCCGGGGTGTCACCCAGATCGTGCTGACCGGCATCGCCACCAGCATCGGCGTGGAGTCCACCGCGCGGGCCGCGCACGAGCACGGCTACCACGTCACCCTCGCCACCGACGCGATGAGCGACATGAACCCGCAGGCGCACGAGAACAGCGTCACGCGGATCTTCCCGCGGCTGGGCGAGACAGGCACGACGGACGAGATCCTCGAACTACTGGCCAAGATCCACGATTAGGGCCGTCGCGGCAGCCGCACACAGGGAGTGGGGATAACATCTGGCAACGGGCACAATTCTCCCGCGCCAACGGCAGACGACCCTCAGGGGGCCACGAACCCATGCCGGTGAAGGTCAGCGTCATCGTCCCGGTGTACAACCCGGGCCGCTACATCGACGACTGTGTCGACTCGCTGCTGCGGCAGTCACTGCCGCCCGACGAGTACGAAGTGATCTTCGTGGACGACGGCTCCACGGACGGCACGCCGGAGCGGCTCGACAGGCTGGCCGCCGAGCACGACCGGGTGCACGTCTTCCACCAGGAGAACTCCGGGTGGTCCGGCAAGCCGCGCAACGTCGGGATCGCCGCCGCCAAGGGCGAGTTCGTGATGTTCGTCGACAACGACGACTACCTCGGCGACGAGGCCCTCCAGCGGATGTACGAGTACGGCGTGGCCAACGGCGCCGACGTGGTGATCGGCAAGATGGCGGGCAAGGGGCGCGGCGTCCCGGTCGAGCTGTTCCGGGTCAACCGCCCCCGCGCCACGGTCTCCAACGCACCGCTGATCGACAGCCTCACCCCGCACAAGATGCTCCGCCGGGAGTTCCTGGAGCGGACCGGGCTGCGCTTCCCCGAGGGCCGCCGGCGCCTGGAGGACCACGTCTTCGTCGCGGAGGCGTTCCTGCGCGCGGACAACGTCTCCGTGCTCAGCGACTACGTCTGCTACTACCACGTGCGCCGCGACGACTCCTCCAACGCCGGCTTCCAACGCTTCGACCCCGCCGGGTACTTCAAGAACCTGCGCGAGGCACTCGACGTCGTCGAGCGGTACACCGAGCCCGGCCCGCTGCGCGACAGGCTGTTCCGGCGCTGGCTGCGCAACGAGATGGTGGAGCGGCTGCGCGGCCGGCGTCTCCTCGGCGCGCCCGAGGACTTCCGCAAGGACCTCTTCGACCAGATCCACCAGGTGGTGACCGAGCGCTTCGGACCCGGTGTCGCGGCCGAACTCCAGCCGACGCAGCGGTTCGTGGCCGCGCTGGCGGCCGCCGACCGGTACGACGACGTGGTGGCGTTCGCCGAGTGGGAGGCCGGTGTCGCCCTCAAGGCCGTGCCGGAGCAGGTGACCTGGCGGGACGGGGCGCTGCGGATCGCCGTCACCGCCGAATACACCCTGCACGGCGAGGCGATGACGTTCCCCGCGGAGCCGCCGGCCGGCCGGCCCGCCGAACCGCCGCTCGACGTGACCGAGGCGATCGAGTGGGTGGCGGCGGACACCGCGGGCCGGTTCGACAAGGCCACGCTCGATCTGCTGCTGCGTGAACGGGCCAGTGCCGCCGCCTACTTCCAGCCCATGGAGTTCACCCGTGAGCGGGTGCCCGTCGGGGACGGCACGCGGGTGCGGCTGGTGCTGCGCGGCACGGCCACCCTCGACCCGGCCACCGCCGTCGAGGGGACTCCCCCGGACGCCGGGCTGTGGGACGTCGACGCGCGGGTGAAGCTGGGCGGCTGGACCAAGGAGCGGCGGCTCGGCCCCGCCACGAGCGACCGGCGCGCGCTGCCGGCGGCCGGTGTGGTCGCCGGGCGTGTGGTGCTGCCGTACTGGACCGATCCGCACGCCAATCTCTCGCTGGACGTCGACAGGGCCCGCAAGCGGCTGGGGATCGCCGGCCTGGCGCCGGACACGGTCACCACGGCGGGCGCCCAGCTGCGGGCCCGGCTGCCGTTGTACGTGGCCGGCGCCACCGATGTGGTGCTGCGGCTGACGACGCCCGCGAGCGACGCGGCCGTCGAGGTGTCGGGCACGCTCACGCCCGCCGGTGACGCCGCCGGGCTGATGGCCGAGCTGCCCGTCGACGCGCTCGGCGACGGCGCCTGGCGGGTCGGGGTGAATCTCGTGCCCAAGGCGGACGAGCCGTACTTCCACGCGCTGCCGGTCCGGTTGCGGACCGTGGCGGGCGGGGTCGAAGTGGTACGGAAGGCGCGGCCGAGTCTGCTGCGCCGGCTGGTGCGAAGGGCCCGGCGGGTGTTCGGCGGGGCCGCGACACAAAGCAGGAGGTAGGGCTTGCGAGCGATGGAGATCTCCGGCGCCTGGGTGCTGGAGCCCAAGGTGTTCCCGGACGAGCGGGGCAGCTTCCACGAGTGGTACCGGGGCGAGGAGTTCCGCGAGGCCACCGGCTACGACCTGGGGCTGGCGCAGGCCAACATGTCGGTGTCCCGCCGGGGTGTGCTGCGTGGTGTGCACTTCGCGGACACACCTCCCGGCCAGGCCAAGTACCTCACCTGTGTGCGCGGTGCCGTGCTCGACGTGGTGGTGGACCTGCGGGTCGGCTCGCCCGACTTCGGCCGCTGGGACGCCGTACGCCTGGACGACGAGACGCGGCACGCGGTGTTCCTCGCGGAGGGGCTCGGGCACGCCTTCATGGCGCTGACCGACGACGCGATCGTGGTCTACCTGTGCTCGACGGGCTATGTGCCGCAGCGTGAGCACGGGGTGCATCCGCTGGACCCGGAGCTGGGCATCGCCTGGCCGGAGGGGATCGAGCCGGTGCTGTCGGAGAAGGACGCGCAGGCCCCGACCCTGGCGGAGGCCCGGCAGTCCGGACTGCTTCCGTCCTACGAGGCCTGCCGCGCCCACTACGCGACCCTGCGGTCCGACTGAGCCGGACCGCAGGACCCCGCTGCGTCTAGCGGTTGACGCCGAACTCCTCCAGGGCGCGGCGCAGCGGGGGCCAGCCGCGCGGGCGGCTCGCGCCGATGTTGCGGGCGCGGGCCATCGGGCGCCAGAAGCCCGCCGACAGCAGGTCGTCCGGGCGCACCGACTGCACACGCTCCAGGATCGCCTCGGGCACCTTCTGCGGGTCGGGCACCTCGAACTCGGCCATGATCTCGTCGTACTTGTCGCGCAGCACGGTGTTCTTCGGGTCGGCGCCGAACACCAGGAGCTGGCCGGTGGGTTCGGTGTCGACGAGCACGGTCACCAGGTCCGGGCGGTGCCGGTTGAGGATCTCGACGAGCTTGTAGACGTCGCCGGTCCAGGCGTTGGTGTGCCGGTCGCGGGCGGCCTCGTCGATGCTGCGCGGCAGCATGTCGTCGAAGACGATCACGCTGGCCCAGTCGGAGTACTGCTCGATGTTCATGAAGTCGCGCAGCGCGTACTCGAAGAGGTGCATGCCGTCGATGAAGGCCAGGTCGAGCGTGGTGCGGCGCCAGTGGCCGAGCGGGCTGCGGCCCCGGCGGAGGTTGCGCAGCGGGTGCCGGCCGCCCTTGAGGTGGGCCAGCGGGTTGTCACGGGCGAAGAAGTCGTCGCTGGTGGCCTTCGCCAGATGGACGTCGCACTTGATCTCCGAGACCACCTTGAAGGCCGGGTCGACGGCGATGCTGGGGACACGCGACAGCGTGAGGCTGCGGCCGTCGTTGACGCCGATCTCCAGGTAGTTGCGGTTCGCGGTGGCCTTGTGCAGGCCCCGGAGGAACTCATGGCGTTTCACGCAGGGACTCCTTGACGATCAGGGGCAGTGCTTCGTGCAGAGCGGTGCGCCAGTCGCGCGGCGGCGGCAGGCCGGCGTCCCGCCAGCGGCCGTGCGCGAGGACGCTGTACGCCGGGCGCGGCGCGGGCCGGGAGAAGGCCGCGCTGCTGGTGGGGCGTACCCGGTCCGGGTCGGCTCCGGCACCGGCGAACACCTCGCGTGCCAGGTCGTACCAGGTGGCCTCGCCGGCGCTGGTGGCGTGGAAGACGCCGTGCGTGGCGGGGCCGATCAGGGGGCCGAGCGCCACCAGGGCCTCGGCGACGTCCGCGCTCCAGGTGGGCTGTCCGCGCTGGTCGTCGACGACGTCGACGGTGTCGCGCCGGGACTCCAGGTCGAGCATGGTGCGCACGAAGCTGCGGCCGTGGACGCCGTACGTCCAGGCGGTGCGCACCACGGCGGAGGCGGTCGGCAGGGTGGCGAGGACGTCGCGCTCACCGGCGAGCTTGGTGCGGCCGTAGGCGGTGCGCGGGGCCGGGGTGTGGTCCTCGGGGTAGGGCGCGGTGCGGGCCTCGCCGGAGAAGACGTAGTCGGTGGAGACGTGCAGCAGCCGGGCGCCGGTCGTGGCGCAGGCCTCGGCGAGCAGCCGCGGTCCGTCGCCGTTGACCGCGAGGGCGCGTGCCTCGTCGGTCTCGGCGTCGTCGACGGCGGTGTAGGCGGCGCAGTTGACCACGAGGTCGGGGCGGTGCTCGGCGAAGACGCGGGCGATGTCCTCGGGCGCGGTGATGTCGAGCGCGGCCCGGTCCAGGGCCACGGCCTGCTCGCCGTGCCAGGCGAGCGCGTCGGCGGTGTCGCGGCCGAGCATGCCGCCGGCGCCGGTGACGAGCCACTTCACGACTGCTCCACGGGCTGCTTGAGCGGCTGCTCCTGGCTCTTGCCGGGCGGCAGCTGTGCCCGCTGTTTGAGCGGCTGCCACCAGGCGCGGTGCGAGCGGTACCAGCCGGCGGTGGTGGCGACCCCGGTCTCGAAGTCGTGCAGCGGGCGGTAGCCGAGTTCGGTGCGGGCCTTGGTCCAGTCGACGCTGTAGCGCAGGTCGTGGCCCTTGCGGTCGGCGACGTGCTCGACCATGTCCCAGCCCGCTCCGCAGACCTCCAGGATCAGGGCGGTGAGTTCCTTGTTGGTGAGTTCGGTGCCGCCGCCGATGTTGTAGATCTCGCCGGGCCGGCCCTTGGTGCGGACGAGTTCGATGCCGTGGCAGTGGTCCTCGACGTGCAGCCAGTCGCGGACGTTGAGGCCCTCGCCGTACAGCGGCACCTTGCGGCCGTCGAGGAGGTTGGTGATGAACAGCGGGACGACCTTCTCGGGGAACTGGTGCGGTCCGTAGTTGTTCGAGCACCGGGTGACGCGGACGTCCATGCCGTGTGTGTGGTGGTAGGCGAGCGCCAGCAGGTCCGAGGAGGCCTTGGAGGCGGAGTAGGGCGAGCTGGGCCGCAGCGGGTGCTCCTCGGGCCACGAGCCGGTCTTGATGGAGCCGTAGACCTCGTCGGTGGAGACGTGCACGAAGGTCCGCACACCGTGGCGCAGCGCCGAGTCCAGCAGTGTCTGGGTGCCCACCACGTTGGTGCGGACGAAGTCGGCGGCGCCGTTGATCGAGCGGTCCACGTGGGACTCGGCGGCGAAGTGCACGACCTCGTCGGCGTGCGCCATGAGCCGGTCGACGAGGGGCGCGTCGCAGATGTCGCCGTGCACGAACTCCAGCCGGGGGTGTGACTCCGGCAGGTTGTCGCGGGAGCCCGCGTAGGTGAGTTTGTCGAGCACCGTGACCTTCGGCCCGCCGTTGCGGGCGAGCAGCCCGCGCACGTAGGTGGAGCCGATGAACCCGGCGGCGCCGGTGACAAGGAGGTTCATGAAGGGATCTGCACCTTGGTCATGTCTGGGGTCGCGGCTGTGCGCACGGCCCGTACCGCTCTCATGTGTGGATCTGCACCTTGCTGTGGTCGCCGAGGACGAGCCGGTGGGCGCTGGGCACCGCCGGCGCCGGCGTGACCTCGACGTGTCTGCCGATCAGGGAGTTCTCGATCCGTCCGACGCCGTCGATGGAGGAGTCGCGCAGCACGATGGAGAACTCCAGCTCGCTCTCGCTGATCCGGCAGTTCTCCGCGACGGACGTGAAGGGTCCGACGTAGGAGTTCTCGACGACCGTGCCGGAGCCGATCACGACCGGTCCGACGAGGCGGGAGCCGACGACCTTGGCGCCCTCCTCGACGACGACCCGTCCGATGGTCTCGGAGGCCTCGTCGACCTCGCCGTCGATACGACGGTCCAGGCCCTCCAGGACGATCCGGTTGACCTCCAGCATGTCGACGACGTTCCCGGTGTCCTTCCAGTAGCCGTGGATGACCGTGGAGTGGACGTCGGAGCCGTTGTCGAGGAGGTGCTGGATGGCGTGGGTGATCTCCAGCTCGCCGCGCCAGGACGGCTCGATGGCCCGCACCGCCTCGTGGATCAGCGGGGTGAACAGGTACACGCCGACGAGGGCGAGGTCGCTCTTGGGGTGCTCGGGCTTCTCCTCCAGCCGCACGACCTGCCCGGACGGGTCCAGCTCGGCGACGCCGAAGGCCCGCGGGTCGGCCACGTGGGTGAGCAGGATCTGGGCGTCGGGGCGGCTGGCGCGGAACTCCTCGACGAGGGAGGTGATGCCGCCGACGATGAAGTTGTCGCCGAGGTACATCACGAAGTCGTCGTCGCCGAGGTAGTCGCGGGCGATCAGTACCGCGTGGGCCAGCCCGAGTGGCCGCTCCTGCGGGATGTAGGTGATCCGCAGGCCGAATTTCGATCCGTCGCCGACGGCCTCCTGGATCTCCTCCGCGGTGTCGCCGACGACCACGCCCACGTCGGTGATCCCCGCGTCCGCCAGGGACTCCAGGCCGTAGAACAACACGGCCTTGTTGGCGACCGGGACGAGCTGCTTGGCCGAGGTGTGCGTGATCGGCCTGAGGCGTGTCCCGGCGCCGCCGGACAGCACGAGTGCCTTCATCTGGCACACCTTAGCCGGGGAACGACCGGAATGGAGACGGTCCGTTGTAGTTCCGTACCGCTCCATTCCGGCCTTTGTTTCCCCGGATGTCACCTGTGAGCGGCGCCCCGGCGACGGGCGCGCGCCCGTCCGGTGTCCCGGGCGCGCGGGAGGTCGGCGGCGGGACCCGTGTTGACGCGCGGTCTCACCGTCCGCTCAGCCCGATCTCGCTCCAGACCTGCTTGCCGCCGCTGACCGGCACGGTCCCCCAGGTCGCCGACATCGCCTCGACGAGCAGCAGTCCGCGCCCGCCGGTGGCCTCCCAGCCGATGCTCGTCGGCTTGACCGGGCTGCGCGGGGAGGCGTCGGCCACCGCCACCCGGAACCGGCTGCCCACCAGGGTGAGGTCGAGGCGGACCCGGCCGTCGGTGTGCACGAGCGCGTTGGTGACCAGCTCGGACACCACGAGCAGGATGGCGTCGGCCTCCTCGGTGACACCCCAGCCGCGCAGGGTGCGCCGGGTGAAGCGGCGGGCGTGCCGCACCGCCTCCGGGACCCGCCACACCGTCCAGCTCTCGCGCCGGGGGCGGACGGCGAGACCGTCGTAGCGCATGAGGAGCAGGGCGACGTCGTCGTTGCGCTGGGCGCCGACGAGCAGGGTGTCGGCGACCAGGCCGAGATGGGCGGGGTCGGAGCCGGCCAGGTCGCGGGCGAGCCGGTCGAGGCCGTCGTCGATGTCGGTGTCGGGTGACTCGACCAGGCCGTCCGTGGTCAGGGCGATCAGAGTGCCGGGCTGGAGCCCGAGCAGGGTCATCGGGAAGTCGGCCTGCGCGACCACACCGAGCGGCGGGCCGCCCTCGGCCTCGGCGATCTCCGTGGTGCCGTCGGGGTGGCGCAGCACCGGCGGGAGATGGCCGGCGCGCACACACCAGGCGGAGCCCTCCTCGGTGTCCACGTCGACGTAGCAGCAGGTGGCGAAGAGGTCGGTCTCCATCTCCAGGAGCAGCCGGTTGGCGTGCGAGACGACCACGTCGGGCGGGTGCCCCTCGGTGGCGTAGGCGCGCAGGGCGGTGCGCATCTGCCCCATCAGGGTGGCGGCGGCCGCGCTGTGGCCCTGGACGTCGCCGATGACGAGGGCGACGTGGTTGTCGGGCAGCGGGATGACGTCGTACCAGTCGCCGCCGACCTCCAGGCCGGCCGTGGCGGGCAGGTAGCGGGCGACGGCGGTGGCGCCCGGGAGCTGGGGCAGCCGGCGGGGCAGCAGCTGGCGCTGGAGCATGCCGACGAGTTCGTGCTCGGCGTCGAAGGCGTGGGCGCGCATCAGGGCCTGTCCGGCGAGGCCTGCGGAGGCGGTGAGCAGGGCGCGTTCGTCGGGGCCGAAGTCGTGCGGGGTGTCCCAGCCGATGAGGCAGGCTCCGGCCATCCGGGTGCCGGCGGGCAGCGGCAGCACGGCGAGGCCGCCGGGGCCGACCTCGGCGAGGGCGGGCTCCAGGGCGGTGGCGCCCGCGGGCCAGATCTGGGCGCGGCCCTCGCGCAGCGCGGCGGCGAGGGTGGGCATGGCCCGGACCGGCGCGTCGGGCCATTCGGTGCGCCACTCCAGCCGCCACAGCTCGGGCCAGGCCTCCGGTTCGGGCGGGTCGAGGACGGTGACGACGAGCCGCTCGCCCTCCAGCTCGGCGAGGGCGATCCGGTCGGCCCGCAGCGGCCGGCGCAGCGCGGCGACGACGGCGTGGCTGACGTCGCGGACGGTCCCGGCGGTGGCCAGGGCGGCGGCGAGGCGCTGCACACGGGCCACGTCGCTGACGTCGGAGCGGGTCGTGGAGGCCTCGGCGACGGTGCCGACGAGCTGGGCGGGGCGGCCCTTGCCGCCGGGCAGCAGCCGGCCGCGCAGCCGCAGCCAGCGCGGTGGCCCGGAGGGTCTGAGGACGCGGAACTCCAGTTCGCGTTCGCCGATGGACATGTGGCCGGCCTCGACGACGGACATCAGGGAGGGCAGGTCCTCCGGGACGGTGTGGCCGAGCAGCGTCTCCACCCGGCCGTCGAAGTCCTCGGGGCCGAGGCCGAACAGGTCGAGGATGTCGTCGCCGACCTCGACGCGGCCGGTGTCCATGGCGAGGGCGAACGCGTCCGTGGCGAGTTCCCCGCGGGCGGCCGCCCGGCCGGGGGCGGGACAGGCGACGGCGTCGGCGATCAGTTCGAGGCACTTGCGGGCGTCGGGGTCGAAGCCGCCGGGTGCCTCGCCGACGGCGAGCAGACAGCCGCGTTCGTCGCCGTGGTGGGCGGGCAGCGCGGCGAGGAAGTAGTCGCGAAAGGGGGTGCGCCGGGCCTCGGGCTCCTCGGCGAGTTCGGCGGGGCCGAGCCAGACGGGGCGGCCGGTGCGGTAGGCGTCGGCGACCGGGGAGTGTCCGTCGACGGTGTAGCCGTCACGGAGCCCGTACAGCCCGCGGGGCACTCCGGCGGACTCGATCAGGCGCAGCCGATCGCCCTCCTCGCCCGGGGTGTACACGGCGACGAACGTGGCACCGGTGAAGACGAGTGCCTGTTCGAGGACCCGGTGACGCCGTTCGGGCGAATCGGGGTCGGCCGTGAGCGCTTTCAGTGCGGCTTCGGCGCGCAGCACCCGTGTTCTGCGTTCCGTAGCGCCCTCTCTGACCACGTCCGTATTACAGCGCTTATGACGCCCGTGCGCAGCCCCTGTGAACGTGGTGGGCCCGCGAGACGGCCGTTCGCCGTGCGCGGCGGACGGCACGGGGGCAGATTTGATGCCTGTAAGCCCGTGCCGCAGACCCGCCCGGTGGATCCGTCCCGTGGATCCGTCCCGGGGCCGGTCGAGGAGGTGGTCGGCATGTCCGACGGGCAGGCCACCGGGCGGCCGAGGGGCCCGGCCGGACGGCCGCTGCTGTCCTTGGCGCTCGCCACCATGATCGAGGGTGCCCACGCGCACTCCGGGGCGGTGTATCTGCTGGCGGAGGACGAGCCGGTGCTGGAGATGGCGGTGATGGCCGGGCTGCCGCGGGCGTTCGCCGCGCCGTGGGAGCGGGTGGGGCTGAGCGCGCCGATCCCGGTCGCCGACGCGGTGCGTGAGCGGCGGCTGGTGTGGGTGGGCGGCGAGGAGGAGATGGCCCGGCTGTATCCGCGGGTCTCGGTGGTCCTGCCGTATCCCTTCGCGCTGGCCGCTTTGCCGGTGGCGACGGAGTCCACGGTGTACGGCGCGGTCTTCGTGACCTGGCCGGGCGCGCACCCCCAGGAGCTTTCCGACCGGGAGCGGGAGCAGCTGACGGCGGCGTGCGACCGGCTGGCGGTGCGGCTGGAGCGGGCGGCGGCCGAGAGTCTGCCGGTGCTTCCGGAGCCAGACCTGCCGGGGGCTCAGCTCGTCGGGGGCATGGCCGGGACGCTGGGTTCGGTCGAAGCGGTACGGATGGCGGCGCGGCTGCCGTACGGGATCTGTTCGCTGGATCTGCACGGCCGGATCGGGTTCGCCAACCCGGCGACGGCGGAGCTGATCGGGGTGCCGGTGAACCGGCTGCTGGGCACCCAGCTGTGGGCGGCCGTGCCGTGGCTGAACGATCCGGTGTACGAGGACCGTTACCGGGCCGCGCTGCTCAGTCAGCACGTCACGTCGTTCGTGGCGCTGCGGCCGCCGGGCGACTGGCTGTCGTTCCGGCTGTATCCGAGCCGGACGGGGCTGAGTGTGCGGATCAGCCGGGCGCGGGCGGTGGCGGAGCTGGGCCGGGCAGGGCCGCGCGAGGACGACGCGCCCTCGCGGCTGATCACCATCTCGCAGGTGCTGAGTCTGGCCGGGGCGCTGACGGAGGCGGCGAGTGTGCGGGACGTGGTGCAGCTGGTGGCGGACGAAGTGGGGCCGGCGGCGGGCAGTCAGGCGGTGGTCCTGCTGGGGTCCCGGGCGGGCCGGCTGCACGTGCTGGGCCAGCACGGCTATCCGGACCCGCGAGTCGTGGAGCGTTTCGACGGGACCCCGCTGTCGGAGCCGACGCCGGGGGTGCACGCCCTGAACAGCGGGGTGCCCGCGTTCTTCGAGTCCCGGGACCATCTGGAGCGGCTGTATCCGCTGCGCAACCGCACCCCGGACGGCTTCGCGGCCTGGGCTTATCTGCCGCTGATCGCCTCCGGCCGCCCGGTGGGTACCTGTGTGCTGGCCTACTCGGAGGCGCATCCGTTCCCGACCGAGGAGCGGGCCGTGCTGAGCAGTCTGAGCGGGCTGATCGCGCTCGCGCTGGAGCGGGCGCTGCTGTACGACGCCAAGCACCAGCTCGCGCACGGGCTTCAGGAGGCGCTGCTGCCGCACTCGCTGCCCCGGCTGCCGGGGGTGGCCGCGGCGGCGCGCTATCTGCCGGCGACCCGCGGTATGGACATCGGCGGCGACTTCTACGACCTGGTGCCGGCGCCGGGCGGCGCGGCGGCGGTGATCGGCGACGTGCAGGGGCACAACGTGACGGCGGCGGGGCTGATGGGGCAGATCCGTACGGCAGTACGGGCCTACACGACGGTCGGGCAGCCGCCGCACGAGGTCATGCGCAGCACCAACCGGCTGCTGATCGAGCTGGGTTCGGACCTGTTCGCGAGCTGTCTGTATCTGCGGCTCGATCCGGCGCGCGGGCGGGCCGTGATGGCCCGTGCCGGTCATCCGCCGCCGCTGCTGAGACGGCCCGACGGACAGGTGCGGGTGCTGGATCTGGCGGGTGGCCCGCTGCTCGGCATCGACGGTACGGCGAGCTATCCGACGACGGAGGTGGATCTCGCTGCGGGTTCGGTGCTCGTCCTCTACACCGACGGGCTGATCGAGTCGCCGGGGGTGGACATCGAGGACGCCCTGACCGATCTGGGCGGGCGGCTCGCGCGCGCAGGTGACCTGCCGCTGGACGGGCTGGCCGAGGTGCTGATGGGCGGGGGTGCGGCGGGGGGCGAGCGGCCCGACGACGTGGCGCTGCTGGTGCTGCGCGCCACGGGGTGACGGGCCGGGGGTGAACGCCGAGTGATCCGGCCCTCCCGCCGAGGGGCCGGACCACTTCCACTGACCGCAGGTGAGGGTGGGTCAGCGGGTCCCGGTCAGGGAGGACTGGCCGCCCTGGCGCTCCAGGCCGTTGATGATGTCGGCGATCAGGTCGCCGAGGTCCTGCTCGCCGACGGCGTCCTGGTTCTCGACGGCGCCCGGGTCCTCGACGGCACCGTCGCCCGCGCCCGGGTCCTCGCCGGCACCGGCGTCGTCACCCGCGCCGGCCTCCTCACCGGCGCCCGCGCCTTCCTCCGCACCGGCGCCGGCGTCGTCACCGGCACCCGCGTCACCGGCGCCCGCGTCACCGGCGCCCAGCGTCGCGCCGACCGCCTCCAGGGCGGTGGTCACGGGCTGGAAGAAGGTCTCGCCGCCGACGGTGCAGTCGCCGCTGCCGCCCGAGGTGAGGCCGATCGCGAGGCCGTCCTGGGTGAACAGGGAGCCGCCGCTGTCGCCGGGCTCGGCGCAGACGTCGGTCTGGACGAGGCCGGTGACCGTGCCCTCCGGGTAGTTGACGGTGGCGTCGAGGCCGAGGACCTGGCCGTCGGCGAGTCCCGTGGTGCTGCCCATCCGGAACACCTGCTGGCCGACGGTCGCCTCGGCGGCCTCGGTGATCGCGACGGTCTGGTCGCCGAGGTTGACCTCGCTGGCCGCGACGGTCGCCGGGTCGTCGTACTTGACCAGTGCGAAGTCGCCGTCGCCGGGGAAGACCGCCTGGTCGACGGTGGCGATGGGGGCGCCGTCCTGCGCGTCGGACCACTGCTCCGCCGCCACACCGCAGTGGCCCGCGGTGAGGAAGGCCGGAGTGCCGTCACCGGCGGTGACGTTGAAGCCGGCCGAGCAGCGGGCGCCGCCCGCGAAGATGGCGTCGCCGCCGGCGAGGAAGGGCTTGAACGTGCCGGCGGACTTGTTGATGGTCGCCGTGCCGGAGCCGAGCGACTGGACCGTCGACTCCAGCTGGTCCCACTTCGCGCCGGTGACCGTGGAGTCCGCGGTGACGAGGATCTTGTTGGTGCGCGGGTCGACGGCCCAGGAGGTGCCCGGGATGGTCGCCTCGGACTTCAGGGTCTGCGCCGCCGACTCGAGTTCGGTGCTGCTGTTGTCGACCTGGCGCACGGTGGCGCCGGCCTGCTCCAGCTCGCTGGTGCCCTGACCGTCGCCGTCGGTGACGTTCACGACCAGCTGCCGGGTGGTGGCGTCGTAGTAGGCGCCGGCGTAGGAGTCGCCGAGCAGTCCGCCCAGCCGGGACGCCAGGCCCGTGGCGTCCCCCGCCTTGAACGTCCGGGGCGCCGCGTCCTCCGACGCGCCGTCCTGGGAGGCGTTGGCGTTGGGCAGCAGGATGGCCGCCGCTCCGAGCGCCGCGACGCCGCCCACCGCTATCGCGGCCTTGCGCTTCGGAATTCGCTTGTGACTCAAACTACTCGACCTCCTGGGGACGGGGTCAGCTGCCGGGGGGCGGCAGCGGATGGGGCGCCTGGATGGCCACTGGTACGCACGGGGCGCGCGGTGCGTTCAATTCCGTTCGCACACGCCGGAGTCGGCGGCCCGCGTCCCGGCACCCCCGCGGAGATCCGCGCATCGGCGGACAGCCCCGGTCCAACACGTTCCGCGATCGGTCGCACACGACCTGCTGTGAACTCGTCCGCGAATCCTGTATTCGGCGAATCTGCACATCGAATACCCAACGGGCGCACCGGAGTCAGAGCTTCTCCACATGCGCGAGCCCCCGCCGACTCCCTTTCTGACCGGAGTGCCGGATTCGCCTCCGGTATTCCAAGATCGGGTCCGCGGTAAATCGACAAGCCTTGTGAAGAAGTCGCCACCATGCCGTGCGCGGCCCTGCACGGTTGGTCACCTCTGGGGCTCAAGTGCCCTGGTGGGACGGTTGTTTGATTGGCTGCCCCGGGTCGGGGCGTGCTTTGATCCATCGCACCGCCAGGGCCGTGGGGATGCCCCGCAAGGAGCACTCCGCGCCTGACGGCCGCGGCCGTCATCTGTCCCCAGAGGGGGCCGCTCCCCCCTTGTGAATATCCATACGAAGGGAAGTTCCCCCATGAACTCCACCCCCCAGGTTGAGACCGTCGAGATCTCCGACGCCGAGCTCGACAACGTCTCCGGCGGCCTTTCCGTCAACGCCGTCAACACCATCACCGGTGCGGTGGACAGCATTGCCCCGGTCTCCGGCATCCTCGACACCGTCGTCGGCACGGTCGAGGGTGTGACCGGCCTGAACACCGCCCCGGTCACCAACCTGGTCGCCGGTCTCTGATCGCACCGGTCGCACCGTCGAGTCCCGGAACCGCCCCGCGGTTCCGGGACTCACGGATGTCTCGAATCGCCCTTGTGAACCCGCGAATCACTCCTGTGGACCGGTGAGGGATCAACCGTGCAGTTCCGTCAGCAGGCCCTCGCCAAGCTCCAGTCGCCGGAGGAGCTCGACCTTCCGGTGCGTCTCGCCCGCCCCCAGGGCTGGCTCGTGCTGTCGGTGACCGTGGTCGCGATGGCCGCCGCCTCCGTGTGGGCGGTGTCCGGTTCGGTCACCTCCACGGTGAGCGCGCCCGCCGTCCTCTCCCACGGCGAGGGCAGTTACATACTCCAGAGCCCGGTGGCCGGCCAGGTGACCGCGGTCCTGGCGAAGCAGGGCGAGCGGCTGCCCGCGGACGCCCCCGTACTGAAGGTCCGTACGGCCGAGGGCGAGAGCGAGGTCCGTACCGTCGCCGCCGGGCGGGTCAGCGCGCTCGCCGCGACGGTCGGCCAGATCATCTCCACCGGCGCGAACGTCGCCGCGGTGGAGAAGGTCGCCCGCGCGGGCGACCCGCTGTACGCCACGGTGTACGTCCCCGCCGAGAGCGCCGCCACGATCCCCGCGAACGCCAGGGTCGACCTCACCGTCCAGACCGTGCCGAGCCAGGAGTACGGCGTGCTGCGCGGCCGGGTGAAGTCGGTGGACCGCTCCCCGCAGTCGGCGCAGCAGATCGCCGCGTTCCTCGGTGACAGCGGGCTCGGCGACCAGTTCACCAAGGACGGCCGCCCGGTCGCCGTGACCGTGCGCCTGGACAGGTCGTCCGGCACGGAGAGCGGGTACAGGTGGTCGTCGGCGGACGGGCCGCCGTATCCGCTCACCTCCATGACCATGGCCACGGGTTCGATCCGGCTGGCCGATCAGCGACCCGTCGATTGGCTGCTGCCGTGACCACCGCCCAGGAGACCCGGAGCAGACGCCGTTCCGCGCCGCCCAGGCGCAGGGTGCCCAAACCGCGTGGCGGGACCGTGCGGACACCGACCGTGCTCCAGATGGAGGCCGTCGAGTGCGGCGCCGCCTCCCTCGCGATGGTCCTCGGCCACTACGGCAGGCACGTTCCGCTGGAGGAGCTGCGGATCGCGTGCGGTGTCTCGCGGGACGGTTCGCGCGCGAGCAATCTGCTGAAGGCGGCCCGCAGTTACGGCCTGACCGCCAAGGGCATGCAGATGGACCTGGCGGCCCTCGCCGAGGTCAAGGCACCGGCCGTCCTGTTCTGGGAGTTCAACCACTACGTCGTCTACGACGGTATGGGCCGCCGTTTCGGGCGCCGGGGTGTGTTCGTCAACGATCCCGGCAAGGGCCGGCGTTTTGTGCCGATGGAGGACTTCGACGGCAGCTTCACCGGTGTGGTGCTGACGATGGAGCCGAACGACGACTTCGCGCGCGGCGGCCGTAAACCCGGCGTCTGGCGTGCGATGCCGGGCCGGCTGCGCGGCACCGCGGGCACCATGCCGGCCGCCGTCCTGGCGAGCCTGCTGCTGGTCCTGGTCGGGGCGGCGGTGCCCGCTCTCAGCCGGACCTACATCGACATGTTCCTGATCGGCGGGCAGACGTCACTGCTGGACGTGCTGTTCGCGTCCATGGGCGCCTGTGTGCTGCTCACGGTGGTGCTGACCTGGCTCCAGCAGGCCAACCTGCACCACGGCAGGATCATCTCCTCCACGCTGTCCAGTGCGCGTTTCCTGCGCCATCTGCTGCGGCTGCCGGTCACGTTCTTCTCCCAGCGCAGCCCGGCCGACCTGGTGCAGCGGCTCCAGTCGAACGACGCCGTGTCCGAGACGCTCGCCCGCGACCTGGCGGCGGCGGGTGTGGACGCCGTGGTCGTGGTGGTCTACGCCCTGCTCCTCTACACCTACGACCCGCAGCTCACCTTCGTCGGCATCGGTGTGGCCCTGCTGAACATCCTGGCCATGCGGATCGTCATCAAACTGCGGGCGACCCGCACGGCGAAGCTGCGGGCGGACAGCGCGCGGCTCACCAACACGGCCTACTCCGGGCTTCAGTTGATCGAGACGATGAAGGCGACCGGCGGCGAGGACGGCTACTTCCGCCGGTGGGCCGGGCAGCACGCCACCACCCTGGAGGAGCAGCAGCGGCTCGGTGTGCCGAGCGCCTGGCTGGGAGTGGTCGCACCGACCCTGGCGATGCTGAACAGCGCGCTGATCCTGTGGATCGGCGGTATGCGCGCGATCGAGGGTCATATCTCGGTGGGTCTGCTGGTCGCGTTCCAGGCGCTGGTGACCCGGTTCACGGCGCCGCTGACCCGGCTGAACGGGGTCGCGGGCCGGATCCAGGACTTCGCGGCGGACGTGGCCCGGCTGAAGGACGTGGAGAACTTCCGCGCCGACCCGGTCTACGACCGCCCCGGCGGCGACTCCACCCGCCGGCTGCACGGCCATGTCGAGCTGGAGGACATCACCTTCGGCTACAGCCCGCTCGACAAACCGCTGCTCACCGGCTTCGACCTGACGGTCGGCCCGGGACAGCAGGTGGCGCTGGTCGGCGGCTCGGGCAGCGGCAAGTCGACGGTGTCCCGGCTGATCTCGGGCCTGTACATGCCGTGGGAGGGCGTGATCCGGATCGACGGACAGCGTCTGGAGGACATTCCGCGCGGGGCGCTGGCCGCGTCGGTGTCCTTCGTGGACCAGGACGTGTTCCTGTTCGAGGGCTCGGTCCGGGACAACGTGGCGCTGTGGGACCCGTCGATCCCGGACGAGGCCGTGGTGGAGGCGCTGAAGGACGCGGCGCTGTGGGACGTGGTGGTGCGCAGGCCGGGCGGTGTGCACAGCCGGGTCGAGCAGGACGGCCACAACTTCTCCGGCGGGCAGCGGCAACGACTGGAGATCGCGCGGGCGTTGGTGCGCCGGCCGAGCATCCTCGTCCTCGACGAGGTGACCAGCGCGCTCGACGCGGAGACCGAACTGGTCGTGATGGACAACCTGCGCCGCCGGGGCTGTGCGTGTGTGGTGATCGCGCACCGGCTGAGCACCGTGCGCGACAGCGACGAGATCGTGGTCCTGGAGCACGGCGCGATCGTGGAACGCGGGCGGCACAACGAGCTGGTGGCGCGCGGCGGCGTGTACGCGGCGCTGGTCAGGGAGCGGTGAGATGACGTCCGTCGATGAGGGCGACCTCGTGCTCGGGGCGCTGGGCGCGCTCGGCACCCGTCTGGACTGCGCGGGGTACAACCGGCTCGACCTGGAGGGGCCGCAGGTGCTGTGGCTGGTCGCGTCCGGCGCGCTCGACTTGTTCGCGGTCGACGCGGCACAGCAGGGGCACTGGCACCACCTGGGCCGTTTGGAGACGGGTTCGCTGCTGCTCGGCCCGGTCGCGGGACCGCAGCACACGCTGATCGCCCGCCCGGTGCGGGACTGTGTGGTGCACCGCGTCGAGCTGCGCGAGCTGTACCAGCCGGCCGGCACCCAGACCTGGTCGTACGACGCGTACGGCAACCCGCAGTACGTGCCGCCGACGACGAGCCCGCTGGAGTACGCCCTCGCGCTCGGTGTGGGCCGTGGTCTGTCGGTGCTGTTCCAGGCGCCGATGGCGAACGAACGGCCCCAGGAGGTCACCGACGACGACGTGTTCTGGATGCAGGTGCCGCCGGGCAGTGTGCAGTACGGCTCGGTGTACGGCGCCGAGGCCGCCGCCGATCTGCTGATGGACCCGGCGCTGTGGCAGAGCCTGGTCGACCAGCAGTACCGCCTGCTCACCACGCTCGACCGCTGGATCGAGCAGCTGGAGCGCACCCACGAGACCCGGACGGCCGCCGGTATCAAGGCCGGTGAGGCGGTGCGCGACGAGGCGAACCGGACCCTGCTCGCCGCGATCGGCCGCACCTCGGAGCGGCGCGCGACGGCGGCGGACGCGGACGCGACGTACGCCGCGTGCAAGCTGGTCGCCCGCGCGGCGGGTATCGCGCTCGCCGAACCCGCGCAGGGCGGCACCGAGAGCGACCGCCTCGACCCGGTGGAGCGCATCGCACTGGCCTCGCGGGTACGCGCGCGTGCGGTGCGGCTCGACGGGCGCTGGTGGCGGGAGAACGTGGGGCCGCTGGTGGGGCACCGGGCGCTGTCCGGGGCGCCGGTCGCGCTGCTGTGGCGGCGCGGCGGCTATGTCGCGGTGCATCCGTCGACCGGCCGGGAGACGCCGGTGGAGAAGGCCAACGCGGCCGAGTTCAAGCCGCGCGCGGTGATGTTCTACCGTCCGCTGCCCGAGCGCGGGCTCGGTCCGCTCGGGCTGCTGCGGTTCACCCTGCGGGGCACCCGCGGCGATGTGACCGGGCTGCTGCTGAGCGGTCTGGTGACGGTGGCGATCGGCGCGCTGGTGCCCATCGCCACGGGCAAGGTGCTCGGCGAGTTCGTGCCGAAGGCCCAGTCGGACCTGATCGTGCAGGTCTGTCTCGCGGTGATGGTGTCGAGCGTGGTCGCGGCGACCTTCATGCTGCTCCAGAACATGACGATCCTGCGTCTGGAGGGCCGTATCGAGGCGACCCTCCAGCCGGCCGTCTGGGACCGGCTGCTGCGGCTGCCCACGACGTTCTTCACCGGGCGCTCCACCGGTGAACTGGCCAGTGCCGCCATGGGTGTCAGCGCGATCCGGCGGCTGCTCGCGGGGGTCGGCCCGGTGGTCGCGCAGTCGGTGACCGTCGGCACGATGAACCTGGGGCTGCTGCTGTGGTTCAGCGTGCCCATGGCGCTCGCCGCGATCGGCATGCTCGTGGTGATCGCGGCGGTGTTCCTCGGGCTCGGGCTGTGGCAGGTGCGCTGGCAGCGCCGCCTGGTCGTGCTCACCAACAAGCTGAACAACCAGGCGTTCCAGACCCTGCGCGGACTGCCGAAGCTGCGGATCGCGGCCGCCGAGAACTACGCGTACGCCGCGTGGGCGGGCGAGTTCGCGCGCAGCCGGGAGCTCCAGCAGCGGGTCGGCCGGATCAAGAACCTGACCACCGTGCTCGGCGCGGTGTATCTGCCGGTGTGCTCGCTGCTGATGTTCATGCTCCTCGCGGGCCCGGCACGGGGCTCGATGTCCGCCGCCGACTTCCTCGCGTTCAACACCTCGGTGACCATGGTCCTGACCTCGGTCACCCAGTTGACCGGCGCCTTCGTCTCGGCGGTGGGCGCGCTGCCGCTGTACGAGGAGATCAAGCCGGTGCTGCACGCCACGCCCGAGGTACGTACGGCGAGCACCCGGCCGGGTCCGCTGACGGGCGCGATCGAGGCGCGGCGGCTGTCGTTCCGGTACTCCGACGACGGGCCGCTGGTCCTGGACGACGTGTCGTTCGAGGTGCGGGCGGGCGAGTTCGTGGCGGTCGTCGGACCGAGCGGCTGCGGCAAGTCGACGCTGCTGCGTCTGCTGATCGGCTTCGACAGGCCGGTCTCCGGGAGCGTCCTGTACGACGGGCAGGACCTGGCGGCGCTGGACCAGTCGGCGGTGCGGCGGCAGTGCGGGGTGGTGCTCCAGCACGCGCAGCCGTTCACCGGGTCGATCCTGGACGTCATCTGCGGCACCGAGCCCTGCACGCCCGAAGAGGCCATGGCGGCGGCCGAGATGGCGGGGCTCGCCGAGGACATCAAGCGGATGCCGATGGGTCTGCACACCATCGTCGCGGGCAACGGCGCGGTGTCCGGCGGTCAGCGTCAGCGGCTGATGATCGCCCAGGCGCTGATCCGCCGGCCGCGGATCCTGTTCTTCGACGAGGCGACCAGCGCCCTCGACAACGAGACGCAGCGGCAGGTCATCGAGAGCACCAAGGCGCTTGACGCCACCCGGATCGTGATCGCGCACCGGCTGTCGACGGTGCGCGACGCGGACCGGGTGATCGTCATGGAGAACGGCCGGGTCGCCCAGCAGGGCCCGCCCGCGCAGTTGCTGGCGGACACGGGCGGGCGGCTGCACGAGCTGGTGCGGCGGCAGTTGGCGTGAGCCGTCAGGCGTCGGCGCGCGGGATCTCGGCGCCCGCGGGGAAGCCGGCGTCGACGTAGCCGTCGTAGAACCCCTTCCAGGGTGCCTCGGCGCCGGCGTGCGCTCCCTCGACCTTCTCGCCGCGCGCCTTGGCGTCCAGGGCGGAGAGGCAGACCTCCCAGCCGGCGCCGTTGCGGGCGGCGGTGTCCTCGGCGACCAGCACGTTGGTGAGGGTGAACCGGGTGCGCGTGGCGCCGAGCGGCTCCAGGTCGAAGTGCAGTTCGTCGCCGCCCCAGTCGAAGGAGAGGTGGCGGGGCGGGTCCACGGCGATCATCGTGCCGGTGAACTCCTCCATGGCGGGGTCGCCGGAGAACGTCACGGCCCCGCCCGGCCGCAGGTCCATCTCGGCGCGGGAGGGGAACCATCCGGCGAGTTCGTCCGGGTCGGTGACGAAGTGCCAGACCCGGTCGACGGAGTGGTCGTACTCCCGGCTGAACCGGATCGCGGGGCGGCCGTCGTCGAGGGTCAGGAAGGTACCGGTGAGGTCGGCGGGCATGGTGGATCATTCCTTCGGTGGGGTGGACTCGGTGCTGTCCGGCGTCTCGTCGAGGCGGCGGCCCAGGGTGTCCAGGCTGCGGTTCCACAGCGTGCGGTAGGGCGCGAGCCAGGCGTCGAGCGCGGCGATGGGGGCGGGGTCGAGGGCGTAGACGCGCCGCTGCGCGTCCTGCCGCACCCGCACGAGCCCCGCGTCCCGCAGCACCCTCAGATGCTTGGACGTGCCCGGCTGGCTCAGACCGCATTCCGCCACGATCTCGCCCACCGACCGCGGCCGCTCCAGGAGCAGCGCGACGATGGCCCGCCGGTGCGGATCGGCGAGGGCGGACCAGAGCGGGTCGTCGGACATGACTCCATATTCCCCGCCGGTTATATACCTGTCAAGGCATACGCAATGTTCCGCCGCGGGGTCGGTCCCGCTCCCACATCTCGGGGACGTCACCGGTACGGCTGTGCAACTGCGTCAGCAGCGGCCGCAGCGCAGCCGCGAAGACCGCGGGTGCGCGCAGGAACTCCATGTGGATGCCGGGGAACTCGGCCCAGGGCGCGCCGATCCGGCGGGCGATCTCAACGGACGGGCGGGCGTAGTACGTGCCCCGGTCCTCGGCCCCGGCGCCCAGCACGATCGGGAAGGACGCCCGCTTCAGCGCGGCCTCGTCGGGGTGGAAGCCGCCGAAGCCGGGCCACTCCACGGAGAAGAGGTGGTCCTGATTGCCCAGGAACCGGGTCCACAGGTCACCGGGCCAGCGGTACGTCCCCTCGCCGCGTGTGGTGCGCGCGAACTCGCGCCCGGCCGCCGGGGCGCCGCCCTGCGCGTACAGGTCCGCCATCCGCGCGAAGAAGGCGCGGTCCGGGTCGCCGTCGGGCAGCACGTTCACCGCGGGCGGCTCGTGGGCGACGAGGCCGGTCAGCACCTCGGGGTGCAGGGCGGCCAGCGTGAGGCCGATGATCGCGCCGCCGCTGTTGCCGAACACCAACGCCCTGCCGCCGCCCGGGCCTTCGATCAGCGCACGGGCGTCGGCGGCCTGCCGGCCCAGGTCCATCGGCCCGCCCGGTCCGTCCGGCCCGCCCGATCCCCCGCCGGTACTGCGGGAGTTGCCGCGCCGGTCGTAGGTGATCACGGTGAAGGCGTCCGCGAGCTGCTCGGCGACGTCCGTGTAGTAGCCGGCGTCTCCCCCGGCACCACTGATCATCAGCAGCACGGGACCGCTCCCCCGCACCTCGTGGTACAGCTCCGCACCGTCGACCTCGATCACACCACCGCGCACCGCGTACTCCCTCTCACCGGACCGGGCCTCGCGACCAGCATCCCCGGAAACGACGCCGAGGGTCGGCAGGCGGCCCCACTCCGCCCACCGACCCTCTGTGCGAGATCGCGGATGCCCCGCGTCAGGGGCCCACACTCCCCATCCGTGGGCCGCTTGCCGCGCTCACGGGGGACCCGCGACCCCGGTCCCTAGAAGGAGAAGACGCTGATCCCGTGGGAGCGCTTCATGCAGTCGTTGGAGAACACGCGCTCGTAGGCGACGCGCTGCCCCTGCCAGACGCCGGAGACGGTGACGACCACGGGCCGGTACTCCCGCGTGCACATCACGCCGGTCTCGCTGCCGAGGGCGTCGAAGTCGCCGTCGGCGTCGGCCAGTTCGGCGCAGGCCTCGCCGGGCGCCGGGTGCGTGCCGCTCGGCGCCGGCGCGCAGCTGAGGGTGACGGCACGCTCCGGGGCGGCCGCGGTGGCGGCCTCGCCCCGGCCCACGGTGAGCACCAGGGCCGACGGGGCGTAGAGCGACGCCGGGGTGTGGGCGGGTTCGGCGAGGGCGGATCCGGTGAGAGGACCGCAGACGGCCGTGGCGGTGAGGCCGATGGTCGCTGCCCAGCGCGCGGTGTTCCGCATTGTGTGCATCCTTCCGCTTGTGGTCGGCGGACTGCCGACGGGATACCGACCGGAGCCCGGTGGGGCCCCGATGCGGCGAGCGCGAGTCTGCCGAGTCCGGCGCCGAAAGACATCTCGACCCCATCGCTTTCAGTAACATTGCGTATTGAATCAGTGGCGTGAAGTGACGGAGGGCGGACGCCACAACCGCTCAACCGTGCGGTTCTTGATCGTCACCGATGGCCGAATGGCCGTTTTGCCCCGGCCCGTTAATCGGCCTGAAACATTCCGATTGAGCTCTCGGCGGAGCCTCCGCGACCCCTTGTCTTCGCGGTGTTGCGGAGTAATGGTGATTACATGGTTACAACAGAGCAGACTCAGAAGTTGCGCGGCTGGTTCGCGGGCCGGCTGCCGGACGACCTCTTCGAGGAGGTGGCCGAGGTGACGGCCGACCGCGAGGAGATCACCGTGGTCGGGCGCATCCCCGAACCCCGGCTGGCGGAGGACGCGTCGGACGCCGAGCGGAAGGCGGCCGTGCAGAGCCGGATCCAGGAGTTCCGGGAGCGGACGCGCGAGACGCGGATGGCGGTCGCCCGCGAGGCGGAGCACCGGTTCGGCCGCAAGGTGTCCTGGGGCGTGCGGTGCGGCGCCGAACGGGCGCTGTACACCCATGTCGCCGCCCCCGTGATGACCCGGCTGCGGCAGCCCGAGCGCCAGGTCCTCGACACCCTGATCGCGGGCGGGGTGGCCCGCAGCCGCAGCGACGCGCTCGCCTGGTGCGTACGGCTGGTGCAGCGGCACACGGACGACTGGCTGACCGAACTGCGCGACTCCCTGGAGCAGGTCCAGCGGGTCCGCGCGCAGGGTCCGGACGCGGAACCGGAGGCCGGCACCGAGGGCGGTGCGGAGGACGGTGCGGAGGACGGGACCGGGGAGGCGCCGGAGACGGACAAGTCCTGAGAACCCCTGGTCCGGGCCGGTCGATTCATCCACCCCGCCCGCGAAAGCTGGATGAAGCGTCCACTGGTCCGGGGCCGGGGGCCGGCCCTAGGGTCACCAGATGTCCCAGGCACCACAGGCCCCCACTCCCCCACCGCTCACCGAGGTCGAGACCCACGGTGTGGAGCGGATCCCCGACGCCGACCGCACGGCGACTCCCCTGGATCTGTTCCGGCTCGCGTTCGGCGGCGCCAACACCTTCTCCACCTGCGTCCTCGGCGCCTTCCCGATCCTGTTCGGGCTCTCCTTCTGGCAGGGTCTCGCCGCCACGCTGCTCGGCGTCGCCGCGGGCGCGCTGATCCTCTGCCCGATGGCCGTGTTCGGCCCGGTCAACGGCACCAACAACGCCGTCTCCTCGTCGGCGCACCTCGGTGTGCACGGCCGGGTGGTCGGCTCGTTCCTCTCCCTGCTGACCGCGGTCGCGTTCTTCTCGATCTCGGTGTGGAGCTCGGGCGACGCGCTGATCGGCGGCGCCCACCGCCTCTTCGGCCTAACCCGCTCCGACCTGTCGTACGCCGTCGCCTACGGTCTGTTCGCCGTCCTGGTGCTCGCGGTGTGCGTGTACGGCTTCCGGTTCATGCTGCTGGTCAACAAGGTCGCCGTGGTCTCCGCGACCACCCTCTTCCTGCTCGGCGCGATCGCGTTCGCCGGTGACTTCGACCCCTCGTACGCGGGTGTCTTCACGGACTCGGCGGACGCGGAGACGCAGGCGCTGTTCTGGCCGTCGTTCATCGGCGCGGCCCTGATCGTGCTCTCCAACCCGGTCTCGTTCGGCGCGTTCCTCGGCGACTGGTCGCGGTACATCCCGGCGAGCACACCGCTCCGCAGGGTGGTCGGCGCCGCGTTCCTGTCGCAGATCGCGACCCTGCTGCCGTTCGTGTTCGGACTCGCGACCGCGAGCATCATCGCGAACAAGGCGCCGGACTACGTCGATCCGGCCGCCCCCGACTTCGTGGGCGGACTGCTGGCCGTCTCGCCGTCCTGGTTCTTCCTGCCGGTGTGCCTGCTCGCGCTGATCGGCGGCCTCTCGACTGGCACCACGGCGCTGTACGGCACCGGCCTGGACTTCTCGTCGGTGTTCCCCCGGCTGTCGCGGGTGCAGGCGACCGTGCTGGTCGGCGCGGTGTCGATCGCGTTCATCTTCGTCGGGCGGTTCGCGCTGGACATCGTGCAGTCCATCTCCACGTTCGCCACGATGATCATCACGTGCACCACCCCGTGGATGGTCGTGATGATCCTCGGCTACTGGACGCGGCGCGGCTGGTACGACCCGGAGGCGCTCCAGGTGTTCAACCGCCGTCAGCGGGGCGGCCGTTACTGGTTCGCGCACGGCTGGAACTGGCGTGGTCTGACGGCCTGGTGGGTCGCCGCGCTGGTCGGCGTCCTCTTCACCAACATCCCGGGGCAGTTCGTGGGCCCGCTGGGCGAACTGGCGAACGGCGTCGACATCGGCCTGCCGCTGTCCCTGGCCACGTCGGCCCTGCTCTTCCTGTCCCTGCTGCGCCTGTTCCCTGAGCCCCGGGCGGTGTACGGACCGCGGGGCGCCCGGCTGGCCCGCACGGTGGACGTACCGGTACGGCCGATCACGGGGCCGGGGACGGACGGGCCGTCCCCGGCGACTGCCGGCGCCCCGCGCTAGGTTGGCGCCGGGACGGGAGCTCGCGCGGATCCTGGCGGAGTCGACGGGGAGAGCCTGACTCCGGCCCTCTGGACGTGTCCGGACCGACTGGTCAGTATCGTCGGCAGCAACGCGCTCGACGAGAGGCGGGAACGCACGGATGGCCAAGCACTGGGCGGACTTCCAGTACGAGATCTACCTCAACGGCATGACGGGCGCGGTCCCGCGGCTGCCGACCGATCTGACCCGCCTGGAGGAGCTCACCGAGCAGCGGCTCGGCCCCGGTCCGGTGGGCTATGTGGCGGGCAGCGCCGGTGACGGCAGTACCGCCCGCGCCAACCGCGAGGCCCTGCGGCGGCGCCGGATCGTGCCGCGGATGCTGCGCGACGTGCACGAGCGCGACCTCTCGGTCGAGGTGCTCGGCCGCTCGCTGCCCGCCCCACTGGCCCTCGCGCCGGTCGGTGTGCTGTCGATCATGCACCCCGGAGCCGAACCGGCCGCCGCCCGCGCCGCGGCCGCGCAGGGTGTGCCGTTCATCCTGTCCTCGGCGTCCAGCACACCCATGGAGCAGGTCGCGGAGGCGATGGGGGACGCCGAGCGCTGGTTCCAGCTGTACTGGCCCAAGGACCCCGAGGTGACGCTGAGCTTCCTGCGGCGGGCGAAGGCGTGCGGCTTCTCGGTGCTGGTGGTCACGCTGGACACACCGATGATCTCCTGGCGGCCCCGGGACCTGGACCAGGCGTATCTGCCGTTCCTGCGGGGCGTGGGCACCGCCAACTACTTCACCGACCCGGCGTTCCGGGCGGGCCTCGCCAAGCCCGTGCACGAGGATCCGAACGCGGCGGTGATGCACTTCGTGAGCCTGTTCTCCGATCCCGCGAAGACCTGGCCGGACCTGGCGTTCCTGCGGGAGAACTGGAGCGGTCCGATCGTCCTGAAGGGCGTACTGCACCCGGACGACGCCCTGTTGGCGGCCGATGCCGGTATGGACGGTGTGGTGGTGTCCAACCACGGCGGCCGGCAGGTCGCGGGCTCGGTGGCGGCGGCGGACGCGCTGCCGCGGGTCGCCGAGGCGGCCGGAGACCGTCTCACCGTGCTGTTCGACAGCGGCGTCCGCACGGGCGACGACATGGCCAAGGCGCTCGCGCTCGGGGCGCGGGCGGTCCTGGTGGGGCGCCCGTACGTCTACGGCCTGGGCCTGGACGGCCAGTCCGGGGTGGAGCACGTCATCCGCTGCCTCCTGGCCGAACTGGACCTGACCCTGGCCCTGTCGGGCCACACGACACCCACCACACTCACGGCGGCGGACCTCGACGAGTGACCGGGGCCACCCGACGGCGGCCGGCCGTCCGGACGCCCCCGCCTACCCCAGGTCCGCGATCTTCACGGCGCCCCCGACGGGATCGGCCGCGCCCTCCGACAGGGATCCGGGGCTCTCCGTGGGCGAGTCGATCACCCACCGCTGTCCGTCGGACCGGTCCCGGACCTTGACGACGATGTCCGACGACAGCTCCTCCGTGGCGGACGCGAGCGCCAGCCCCTCGTCCCAGCGCGCCAGCAACTCGCCCTGCACGGTGAGGTCGTAGCGCACGTCGTCGGCCCGCTCCTGGTCCTCCTCCGCGCAACTGCCGAGGATCACCACACCCGCGTCGGCGTGCGAGTCCAGGCACAGCTCCGGCGCGGCCACGCTCCGCAGCATGCCGTCCGCGTCGTACGTCCACTGCTGGGAGACGTCGGAGGAGCACTCGACGAGTTCGGTCCCGGCGCCGGCCTTCGCCTCGCCGCGGACGGCGAGGCACCCGTCGGCGCCCACGTTGCGCAGCCGGGTCCGCTCGCCCGAGTTCGGCAGTCCCGCGGTGTCCGGCGGGGTGGCGGGCGCTCTCTCGGTGCCGCCGCCCGCGCTGTCCGACGCGATCGGGTCGGAGTCGCCGCCGTCGCCCCACACGGTGGCCGCCAGGACCACCGCGAGCAGTCCTGCGGAGACCAGGCCGACGCCGGTGAGCAGCGCGCGTGAGGAGCGCGGGCCGCCGGCGGCGCGGCGCAACGGCAGGGTGAAGCGCGGCACGGTCCGGTGCCGTCCGGCCCCTCCGTCGCCGCGGCGGCCCGTGCCCCGGCCGCGGGGGCCCGGTTCGGTGCGGCCGGGCCGTGAGTCCCGGTAGCGGCGTCCGCCCCAGCCGAGCACGGCCTCGGCGAGCAGGATGTCCAGACCGCCCTCGATGTGGCTCAGTTGTTCGGCCGCGTCGCGGCAGTAGCGGCACTCGGCGAGATGCTGCTGCACATCGGGCAGGAGGGCTCCGCCGCGCCGAATCGGAACGTCGAGGAGGCGGTTGTAGTAGCCACAGTCTTTGCTGGGTGCGAGTTGCCGGTGGGCCCGGACAAGTCCTTCGCGGAATTTGTCACGTGCCTGTTCGAGTCCTGCCGACGCGCTGTCGGGATCCAGGCCGAGCAGATTGGCGGAAACGGTTATCGGCTCCGCTTCGACCTCGGTGTGCCAGAGCAGACACTGGTTGAGTGCGGTAAGGCCCTGGAATGCGCGTTCCGCGAGGACGCGATTTTCCGGCGTCGGCGACTTTGTTGTGCGCATGCCACGGCCACCGGCCGGTTTCCGCAAGTCCGGGAGTACCGCCACTATTCGTTCCTCGGTGGACCATTGCCGGACGACGTCCCGGGCGGCGACGAGGAGCCGCGGCCGCAGTGCGACACCCGGCTCGCCCAGCGTCAGGCGGTCGAACACCTGGTGGAAGGCGGCCGCCGTGACCATGGCCGCCAGGTCGGCCGACGTGGCCAGGCAGATGACCGCGTAGTCCTCGACGGGCCGCCAGTGCCGGGCCATGAGCACCGCGGTGGAGTGCGCGACTTCGGTGTCCGTGGTGCCGCTGAGCCGGGCGGCGAGGGACTCGTCGGATTCTCCGGGCACCCCGCCGGTCGGCGGGTGGGGCGGACGAGGAGGGTGGGGGGTGGGCACTGAGCGGATTCCTTCCCACGCGCGCGTGACACACAGGTTTTTCGGTCGCCGAAAGGGGCCCAAAATGGTGCGTACCTTTAAGGCGTGGTCGCGGGGAGCGTGAATTCACCGGTGACTCGCCCGATCCCGTTCCTCGACGGGACCGTGAGCCCCCGGTCATTACCCCCCAGGGGGCTAAACCCTCGCACACGTCACTCAAGGCCAACAAGGCACTTGGGCAACATCCATAACGCTGATGGAAAGTCAGACAACAAGAACCGCACACCACACCGCTCGGATTTTGTCATTCCGAGCACCCCGTGTGATTCACACGCCCGCGCCGGAGCAGCGCGCACGCTCCCCGCGCGCACCGCCCCGGTAGTGCACTGGACCCGGCCCTTCCCGCGAGGCCACGTGCAGGACGGCGGCTCTCCTGCGCGAAACGGGCCGCCGGCCCCGATCCTCCGCCCTCGGCCGGCGGCCCCGGGAAGGGAGCCCGGCGCCAGGGGGCACGCGCGGGCTCAGATCTGCCAGGAGCGCAGCCGGTCCGCCGCGCCGTACACGTCCGTCTTGCCGTCGATCAGATCGCGGGCGAGGTCCACCAGCGCCCCGTACGGCGGGTCGATGCCGACATCGCTGACGAACATGTAGGCCACCGCGGTCGCGCAGGCGAAACGGGCGTTGGCCGAGGGCAGCGGTTTGAGCAGGGCGAGGGTGTGCAGCAGCGCGGCGGCCCGCCAGGCCGGGTCGGAGTCCACGCCGAGCCGCGGTGGGTCGACCCGGTGCCGGGCGACGGCGGCGACCAGGGCGGAGAAGTCGTTGACCGTCGGCTGGTCCGGCAGGACCTCCTCGTGGCGCTGGAGCAGCCAGGGGACGTCGATGTGGATGACGGGGGCGGCGGTCATCGGTCAGCCGACCCGCCCGACGTCCCGGGCCGCCGCGGACGGTTCGTCCTCGGGGAACGCGGCGGCGAACTCGTCGGCATGGGACGCGAAGAACTGGCGGAACGCCGCCGCGCCCTCCTTCAGCGCCCGGTGCCGGGCGATGTCCGCGGCGGCGGCCTCGCGCACGAGCGCCTTCATCGACGTACCGCGCTCCTTGGCGATCTGCCGGAGATCCTCCAGTTCGCGGTCACTGAACTCCACGTTGAGAGCTGGCATGCCCCAACGGTACCGCCGGGGTACTTACTCGTAAATATCGCCTGCTCATGGCGGACGCGAGACGGTACCGGGCGAGATATTTCCGTGAGACGTGGGTCACATCCGGCCCGATCCATGTCACATTCCGGCCCGTTCGGCCCCTCCCAGTGGTGAGCGAGAGCACCGCTGCGGAGGGCCATGCATGTCCGAGACACCTGTTCCCGACACCGACGACCCGCTGGACGAGGCCACGGGGGTGTACGTCGACAACCGTGAGCTGCTGTTCGGCCTCGTCTACAACATCCTCGGCAGCGTCGCCGACACCGAGGACGTCCTCCAGGAGACCTGGCTGTCGTGGACGGCCCGGGGCCGGGGACGCGACCTGACGGAGATCGAGCGCCCGGGCGCGTACCTGGTGCGCGTCGCCGTGAACCACGCGCTCGCCCGGCGCGCGGCGATCGTCCGCCGTCAGGAGACCTACGTCGGCCCGTGGCTGCCCGAGCCGCTGGTCGCCGACGACGATCCGGCGCTGCGCGCCGAGTCCGTGTCGCTGGCGCTGCTGGTGGTGCTGGAGTCGCTGACCCCGCTGGAGCGGGCGGTGTTCGTCCTCAACGAGGTGTTCGGGTACGCGCACACCGAGATCGCGGACATCATCGACCGCTCCCCCGCGGCCGTACGGCAGCTCGCGCACCGGGCGCGGGCCCATGTGCACGCGCGGCGGCCGCTGTACCAGGCGCATCCGCGGGTGCGCCGGGAGGCGACCGAGCGGTTCGTGCGGGCGGCGCTCGGCGGGAACATAGCCGAGCTGATGGAGATCCTCGCGCCGGACGTGACGGTGTGGTCGGACGGCGGCGGCAGAAGCGCGGCCGGACCGCGCCCGGTGCACGGCCGGGACAAGGCCGTCCGGCTCATCGCCGGGTTCGCGGGGAAGGGAGCGTCGAAGCGGCTGGAGTTGCGCTACCGGCAGGTCAACGGGGACGCGGCGGCGGTGCTGTTCCAGGGCGAGAACCCGTATGCGGTGATGGTCATGGACCTCACCCCCGACGGCGAGCGGGTCTCCGACATCTACATCGTCTCCAACCCCGACAAGCTCACCCACGTGCCCAGGGAGGACGCGTGAGAACCGTGGAGCGGCCCGGGCGGGGCGAGCGCGTCGCCGACTGGTTCGACGGCCGGCTCGGCACCCACACCCTGGGCAGGAAGTACCTGCGCAAGGTCTTCCCCGACCACTGGTCCTTCCTGCTCGGGGAGATCTGTCTCTACAGCTTCGTGGTGCTGGTCCTGACCGGTGTGTGGCTGACGTTCTTCTTCCATCCGTCGATGAACGAGGTGGTGTACGACGGCAGTTACACCCCGCTGAACGGTGTGCGGATGTCGGAGGCGTACGCCTCGACGCTGGACATCAGCTTCGACGTGCGCGGCGGTCTGCTGATCCGGCAGATCCACCACTGGTCGGCGCTGGTCTTCGTGGCCGCGATGCTCACGCACATGATGCGGCACTTCTTCACGGGGTCGTTCCGCAGGCCGCGCGAGGTCAACTGGCTGTTCGGCTGGAGCCTGCTCTTCCTCGGCCTGTTCGAGGGGCTGTTCGGCTACTCGCTCCCCGACGACCTGCTGTCCGGCACCGGTCTGCGGTTCGTCGACGGCGCCCTGCTGTCCGTACCGATCGTGGGCACGTATCTGTCGATGTTCGTGTTCGGCGGCGAGTTCCCGGGCCACGACATCGTGGGGCGTTTCTACTCGCTGCACATCCTGGTGATCCCCGGCATCATGGCAGCGCTGATCGTGGCGCACCTCATTCTGGTCGTGTACCACAAGCACACCCAGTTCGCGGGGCCCGGCCGCACCGAACGCAACGTGGTGGGCGCCCCGTTCATGCCGGTCTACCTGGCGAAGGCGGGCGGGTTCTTCTTCCTGGTCTTCGGTGTCCTCACGGTGATCGCGGCGGTGGCGAGCATCAACCCCGTGTGGAGCTACGGCCCGTACCGCGCGGACCAGGTCTCCACGGGCGCCCAGCCCGACTGGTACCTGGGCTTCGCCGAGGGGCTGGTCCGGGTGATGCCCGGCTGGGAGATCACTCTGTGGGGTCACACCCTTGTCCTGGGGGTGCTGATCCCGATCGTGGCCTTCCCGCTGCTCCTGCTGTTCATCGGCGTCTACCCGTTCCTGGAGGCCAGGTTCACGGGTGCCGACCGCGAGCACCATCTGCTGGACCGGCCCCGCGACCGGCCCGTGCGCACGGCGATCGGCGCGGCCTGGATCAGCCTCTATCTCGTCCTGCTGGCGGGCGGTGGCAACGACATCGTGGCGACCCGTCTGCATCTGTCCATCAACGCCGTGACCTGGGCGGTGCGCATCGGCGTGTTCGTCGTGCCGGCCGTCGTCCTCGTCGTCACCCGGCGTGTCTGCCTG
The DNA here is from genome assembly GCF_044753385.1 of Streptomyces sp. NPDC088387. NCBI lineage: Bacteria > Bacillati > Actinomycetota > Actinomycetes > Kitasatosporales > Streptomycetaceae > Streptomyces > Streptomyces sp. NPDC088387. The sequence goes on along the minus strand of NZ_JBIVNC010000006.1, from coordinate 27,489 downwards.
GGTCTCCAGCTCCGCGACCGGGAGCTGGTGGAGCACGGCCGGGAGACGGGACGCGTCAGACGGCTGCCGCACGGCGAGTACGTCGAGATCCACGAACCGCTGGACCCGGCCCGACTGCACACCCTCACCGCGCACCGGCGCGACGAGCACCGACCGAGCCTCCCCGAAGAGTCCGTACAACCCCCGGCGTCATCCCGGTGTCACACCTCACGTACCCGCACCACGGGTACACCGGGGGACCAACACCTCACCTGACCACGGGGAGTTCACATGTCCATGCGCTCAATGGCCGCCTGGCCGACCGCCGTCGCCGCCCTCGTCCTGGCGGCCACGGCGGTGGCCGTGCCGTCCGCCCACGCGGCGGACGAGGACGACTACCGGCTGACCCTCACCAGCAGTTCCGACACCACCGACTTCGGCCACCGCACGGTCGATCTGTCCGGCACCCTGACCCGGCCCGACGGCACACCCGCGGCCGACGCGCCGGTCAGGCTTCAGGCGTCGTTGCTGTTCAACACCTGGAACCCGTGGGGCGACCCGATCGACCCGATCACGGGAGAGGGCCGGGACCTCGGCACCGTGCGCACGGACGCGAACGGCAGGTTCGTACTGGAGGACGTGCCCGCGGACCGGGTGCCGAGCACGCCGGGCCGCACGCTCTTCCCCCGCCACGAGGTGGTGTTCTACGCGAGCCACGACGCCGATCCCGCCGACCCGGGTTACGTCTCCGCGGACACCACGGTGAACGTGCAGGCCGAGTCGAGCACGCTCACCTACCAGGTCAACAAGCGCAAGGTCCGCGAGGGCGAGTACCTCATCGTGACCGGCAAGGTCGCCTGGCCGGCCGGGCTCGGCCCCGTCGCGGGCACCCGGGTGCTCCTGCGGACCTACTTCGAGAACGCGTACAACGCGCAGACCACCACCGACGCGAGCGGCAACTTCATGCTCCGCGCCAAGATCGACCGCGACGACAACGAGTTCGTGGTGTTCTCCTCGCCCACGGACTACTACATCGCGGGCGAGGGGCACACCCTCCCGGTCGAGAACGTCACCCCCTGACCGGCCGGTCTGCCGGCGCTCGGCCCTGGTCGGCCACGAAGGACGCCATCCTGGCCAGGGCCGAGTTCCAGTTGATCGTGTGTTCGTTCGTCGACCAGGACTGGATGTCGTCGATGTAGCAGAACTGGCCCACGCAGCCCTGGAGTCTCTCCTGCGCGAGGGGGTCCTGGATGCTCGAGTTGGGTCCCCCGGCGAGGGTGCCCGCCGGCGGTGACGGCAGTTTGGGGTCGAGCTGGCGGGCGTACCAGCGGCTGTGCTGGTGGTGCGCGGCGACCTCGCCGTACCCGGTGACGTACGAGATGTTCAGCGCGTTGCGGCCGAGCAGGTAGTCCATGCTCTCCAGGGCACCGTCCCGGTACTTCCGGTCGCCCGTGAGGTCGTAGGCGGTGGCGAGGACGACCGCGTTGTGCAGGATCTGGTGGTTGGAGCCCCAGTCGAAGCGGTTGTCGCCGGGGGCGTACGGCATCCCGTAGGCCTGTGCGTCCAGGGTGGCGAGGTAGGTGTCGGCGCCCCGGGTCACCGAGCGGCGGACCCGGTCCCCGCCGGGGAGCCGGTTGGGCACGGTCGCGAGGTCCAGGCGGCCCGCGGCGGCCGTGCGCGCCCAGTCGTAGCCGAGCGGGCCGAAGATGTCGGCCGTGTGGACGGGTGAGCCGAGGATGTGGCGCTCGAACTGCTTCTCGCCGGTGGTGAGATACAGCTCGGCGGCGGCCCAGTAGAACTCGTCGGTGGCGTCGTCGTCGGGATAGGCGCCGCCGCCGGTGCCGTCGTTGGGATCGGCGTACGTGGTGGGGTGGGCGAGCGCCGCCGACCAGGCCGTGCGCGCGGCGGTGAGGGCGCGTGCCGCGAACCGGCGGTCGTGGGGGCGGTAGAGCCGGGCCGCCTGGGCCGCCGTGGCGGCGAGGTTCAGGGTGGCCTGGGTGGTCGGCGGGTGCAGTGCGCGCGGCTGCGGGTCGTCGTCCGGCAGCAGCGGCAGGCCCGTCCACTGCTCGTCGTGCACCTTGTGATGCGCCATCCCGGCCAGCGGCTGCCCGGCCGGCACCTGCATCTTCAGCAGGAACTCCAGTTCCCAGCGGGCCTCGTCGAGGATGTCCGGCACCTTGTTGCCGCTCTCCGGGATGGCGAGGGTGCCGTCGCCGAGCCGGCCGGGATCGGCGGTGCGGGCGTGCAGGGCGCGTTCGTACGTGCTCAGCACCTCCCAGGTCGAGATACCGCCGTTGACGACGTACTTGCCGTGGTCGCCCGCGTCGTACCAGCCTCCGGTGACGTCGAGTGTGTAGTCGCAGACCCCCGCCCGGCAGGGGACCGCGCCGTCGCCCTGGTTGGGTGCCACGTCGACGTGGCCCGCGGGGCGGCCGTAGCCGGGGCGCAGGTCGTCGCGGACCGGGGTGCCGCTGCGCTGGGTGTAGTAGTACTTCAGCGCGTCGAGCCGCAGCTTGTCGTAGGCGCTCGCGTCGATGTCGAAGGGGCGGCTCGTCTCACCGTCCGCGACCAGCGTGAAGCCCTGTCCTCGGCCGCGGAAGGCGCCGAAGTCGAGGGAGTGCACGGGCTCCCCGGAGGAGGCGTCGGTGCCGCGCGGGACGGTCCAGCCGTGCGCGACGGTCCGGCCGGCCGCGTTCTTCAGCTGCCAGGGCAGCCGCCGGGCCGCGTCCGTGACGACGGTGGCGTTCTTCGGCCCCGAGGGCAGATAGGCCACCTGGTTGACCCGGACGCGGGGCCCGGTGTCCGGCTCGTACGGCTCGGGCGCCACTCCGCCGAGCAGCGAGACGTCGTCCATGCAGAACCGCCAGTCGTCCGCGCCGCCGCCGGCCTGGAACGCGACCTGGCCGAGGGTCGTGTCGACGGGCGAGGTGAAGGTGTACGCGTACGCGCCCCCGCCGGGTTCGAGGTGCGGGGAGGCCTCGAACCACGTGTCGTACGGCTCCTGCGAGAGCCCCACCACCGCCCGGACGACCTGCCCCTCGGGCGCGCCCGACGCCTTGAAGGACAAGCGGTACGTCTCGCCCTTGACCAGGGTGATGCCGCTCTGGCCGACGGCCGCGTCCCAGCGGTTGGCGGTGCCTCCGGGCACCTCCGCGCAGAGCCGCCCCTCGACGGGAGAGGCCGTGACGTTGCTGGTCGTCCACCATGGCTCGGTGGTGGTGTCGAAGGTGCCGTTGCGGAGCCGCTCGGTCTCCTCGGCGCCGGCGGGCAGTGCGGTCAGGGCGGTGGCGAGCAGGGCCGTCAGGGTCAGCAGGGCGGTTCTGCGTCGTTGCACTTCGGGGCTCCTCTGCGAGGTGCGGGTGGCGAGGCGCGGGTGGCTCCCGTCGCTGGGAGCGCTCCCAGTGGCGGTCGCCCGCCATGGTTGTTCCAGTCATGACACCCCGTCAACGGTCCGGACGGGACGGGCCCGTCCGCGCGGGACACCGATCACCCCCTCGGCGTTCGTTGGTAGTTCAACTGCCTTCATTCGCGGCCAGGAAGCACTCAGTACCGATCGTGAAAGGACCAGATTCCGACGGCCTGCCACGCGGAGAGGTCGGGTCTACGGTCACCCGGGTCGGCCGTGGGCGCGCGATCGGCCGGATCCGTCTCCCGCGTGCCATGTGGTGCACGGTCCGATTCCTTCTGACCGCTCTTGACCACCCTGTTCGGGCACCTGAGGGCTTCCCGGTCACGATGCGGCGGAACGCACTACGCTTGACCCAAGTGACCTCCTGTTCACTGTGAGTGTGCACGTGGGAGTGGCGACGATGAGCCCGGACTACCCGTTCGACGAAGCCTCGACGGCTCGGGCGGTCATCGATGCCCGGGGCGACGTCGTCGAGTGGAACGAGGGCGCCCGTCGTGTGCTCGGCTGGACCACCGCCGAGATGGTCGGCCGGCCGGCCACCGACTTCCTCGTGGGTGAACGGCCCAGGCTGCGGAGCCCCCGCTGGGACGGCACGCTCACGCTGCGCCACCGCGACGGCCGTACGGTCCGGGTGTGGATGCTCGTCCACCACCGTCGCCCGCCGGGCGGCGGACCGGCCGACTGGCTGCTGGTCAGCCCCGTGGAGCAGCCCGGGCCCGCCGACGACACCCTCGACACGGCCGCCCTCACCCAGTCCCCCTGTGCCGTGGCCGTCTTCGACGACCGGCTGCGGCTGCGCACCCTCAACACCGCGATGTCCGAGGTCCTCGGACTGCCCGCGGACCGGCTCCGGGGTCTGCGGCTGTCCGAGATCGGCGGCCGGCGACAGAGCGCGGAGGTGGAGGGCCATCTGCTCCAGGTCCTCACCACCGGGCGCCCCATGGACGTCCGCACCCAGCTGAGCCCCGACCGCGCGGACCGCGCGCAGGCCTGGCTGGCCCGGCTCGCGGCGGTCACCGACCGGCAGGGGCGGGTACGGGGCGTCTGCCTCGCGGCACACGACATCACCGAGAGCTTCCTGGCCCGAGAGCGGCTCCAGCTGCTGAACGAGGCGAGTGTGCGGATCGGCAGCACCCTCGACATCACCCGCACCGCACAGGAACTCGCGGACGTCTGCGTCCCCGCGCTCGCCGACTTCGTCAGCGTCGACCTGCTCGACCCCGAGGACTACGGCGGCGAGCCCCCGAGCCGGCTCGCCGCCCCGCTCACCCTGCGCCGTGCAGCGCACCGGTCGCTGAACGCCGGGACCCCCGAGGCCGCGATCAAGCCCGGGGACACCGACACCTACCCGGCGGCCTCGCCGCAGGCCGGCTCCCTCACCGCGGGCCACACCGTCCTCGCCTCGACGGCCGACGGCGATCTGGAGCCCTGGCTGGCCACGGCCCGGGCGCGCAGCGAGCGGATCCGGCAGATCGGGGTGCACTCCGCGATGTCCGTGCCGATCCAGGCCCGCGGCATCACCCTCGGTGTCGCCGTCTTCGTCCGCTACCGGCGGCCCGACCCGTTCACCCCGGACGACGTGCTGCTCGCCGAGGAGGTCACCGCGCGGGCCGCGGTCTGTCTCGACAACGCCCGCCGGTACTCGCGCGAGCGGCAGACGGCCCTGGCGCTCCAGCGCAGCCTGCTGCCGCTGACCCTGCCCCGCACGGCGGCCGTCGACGCCGCCTCCCGGTATCTGCCGGCCGCGCGGGCCGGGGTGGGCGGCGACTGGTTCGACGTGATCCCGCTGTCCGGGCTGCGCGTCGCGATGGTCGTCGGGGACGTGGTCGGACAGGGCGTCCAGGCGTCGGCCACCATGGGCCGGCTGCGCACGGCAGTCCGCACCCTCGCCGACATCGATCTCGCCCCGGACGAACTGCTCACCCACCTCGACGACCTGGTGGTCCGGCTCTCCGAGGAGTCCGGCGACGGGGGCAACCCCGGCGAGGTCGGCGCCACCTGTGTGTACGCGGTGTACGACCCGGTGTCCCGGCGCTGCACGATGGCCAGCGCGGGGCACCCGGCACCGCTGCTGATGGCGCCGGGCGCCGAACCGGCGGAGGTCGAGGTGCCGGAGGGGCCGGCGCTCGGCCTGGACGGGCTGCCGTTCGAGAGCGTCGAGCTGTATCTGCCGGAGGGCAGTCTGCTGACGTTCTACACGGACGGTCTGATCGAGGCCCGGGGCCGTGACGACGCGGCGGGGCTCCGGCTGCTGCACGAGGCGGTCGCGGGGGCCGGCGGTTCGCTGGACGAGACCTGCGACCGCGTGCTGCACACCCTGCTCCCCGCGGGCGGCGCCTGCGACGACGTGGCCCTGCTGGTGGCCCGTACGCGCGGACTGTCCGCGTCCCGCGTGGCCACGTGGGACATTCCGGCCGACCCGGCGCTGGTCGCCCCGATCCGCAAGCAGGTCGTCGAGCAGCTCGGCGTCTGGGAGCTGAGCGTGGCGTCGTTCACGACGGAGCTGGTGGTCAGCGAGCTGGTCACCAACGCCATCCGGTACGGCGCGCATCCGATCCGGCTGCGTCTGATCCACGACACGGACACCCTGATCTGCGAGGTGTCCGACACCAGCCACACCGCCCCGCATCTGCGCCGCGCCCGGACCTGGGACGAGGGGGGCCGGGGCCTGCTGCTGGTCGCCCAGCTCACCCAGCGCTGGGGCAGCCGCCACACCACCGACGGCAAGACCATCTGGGCCGAACTGGGGCTGCTCGACGAGGAGTGAGCGGGGTCAACGCCCGCCGCGGCCACCGCCACCGTCGCCCCGGCCGTCGCCACCACCGTCACCGTCGCCCCAGCCGTCGTCGCCGTTCCCGTCGCAGTAGTAGTACGGGTAGCAGGGGTAGGGGTACTCCGCCGTCGGCTGTGCCGCCGTGGGGGTGGGCGCCGGTGCGCTGCTCGTCGACGGGGAGGGCGAGGCCGTCTTCGACGGCTTCGAGGAGGGCTTCGCGGTCGGGGTCGGCCGGGCCGTCGGCGGCAGGGTGACGTCGCCGACGCCGTCCCAGTTGACCGCCGCCATCCGCAGATCGGGCTGCGAGGTGTCGATCACCCAGCGCTGGGTCTCGCTGCCGTCGCGCATCTTGACCATCAGGTTCCCGGAGCCGTCCGTGGCGGCCGGGGCCAGGGCGAGGTCCTGGTCCCAGCGCGGCACCAGGGCGCCCTGCACGGTGAAGTCGTAGCGCACGTCCTTGGAGTCGGCGCACGCGCCGAGCCGTACGGAGTGGCCGACGTGGGAGTCCACGCACAGACCGGGGTCGGCCACACTGCGCAGCAGCCCGTCGGTCTCGTACGACCACTGCTGCGCCGTGTCGTCGGAGCAGTCGGCGAGTTCGGTCTCGGCGCCCTTGGCGACCTTGCCGTCCGCGACGGTGAGACACAGCCCGGAGGCGACGTTGTGCAGCCGGCCGCGGACATCGCCCTCGGGCGCGGCGGCGGCCTCGATGCCGGACGGGTCCGAGGAGGGCTCGGCCCGGTTGGTGTCCGGGGCGTCCGAGTTGGTGCCGGCGACCGCGGCGCCGTCGCCGGAGCCGTTGGCGATCCAGAGGCCGAGCGGTACGGCGATGAGCGCGCTGACGGTGAGCACCGCGGCGGCCCGGTTGCGGCGGCGGGCGGCCGCGCGGCGGGCGGCGATCCTGGGCGCCGGCGGCCGGGGGCCACGGGTTGCGGCGGGGACGGCGTCGAAGGAGCCGCCGGTGGGCGGGGGGCCGGGCGGCGGCGGCTCGACGTGCGCGGGGGCCGCCGGGCGGGGCGGGATCTCGAAGTCCACGGCGTGCGCCGGGCCCCGGCCCGCGTCGCCGGCGCCGGCCGCACGCTGGGCGACGTAGTCCCGCGCGCCCCAGCCGAGGACCGCCTCGGCCAGAACCAGGCCGAGTTCGGCGTCGAAGCGGCAGAGCTGGTCGGCGGTGTGCCAGCAGTGCGGACAGGCGTCGAGGTGGGTGCCGAGGTCGGGGTCGATCTCGGTGCCGCCGCGCCGGCAGGTGACGTCGAGCATCCGGCTGAAGTGCCGGCAGCGCTGCGACGGCGCGAGTTCGTGGTGGACCTGGACGCTCTCGGAGCGCAGCCGCTCGGCGGCGCGCCGGAGTTCCGCGGCCGCGCCCTCGTCGTCCAGGTCGAGCAGCGCGCCGGGGACCGACAGGGCGTCGGACTCGACCTCGGCGTGCCAGAGCAGACAGCGCGCCGACTCCGGGAGCCGCTGGAACGCGGCGGCGACGAGGCGCCGTTCGGACGGCGGCTGGAGTGAGGCGCGGGTGCCGTTGGGTCCGTCGGGCCGCAGTTCGGGGTGGAGCAGTGCTCGTTTGTCGTCCGTGCCCCACTCCGCCGCTATTCGTCGTACGGCCACGAGCAGGCGCTGGCGCCAAATCGGCGACGGCCCGCCGTGCGGCGGCAATTGACCGAACAGCCTTGTGAACGCGGCCGTGGTGAGCATTCCGGCGGCACGGGAACCGTCGGTGCACAGACGCGCGTAGGCGAAGGCGGCTTCCCAGTGCCGGTCGAGCAGTTCGCCGACGGGATGGGGCGAGGGGTACGGGGAATTCGACAGGCCTCCGTCGAGCACGGTTGGATTCCTCTCACGGCATGCGGCGTTCGCATTGTCTGCACACCAACAGCGCACACCTTCGCACAGGCCACTCAGACGGAACAAGTGCGGTACAAGGGGCGTGGAGAATTTCCGGGCGAGACCGACATTGCGCTGCGCGAGCGCCATTTGACCCTCTGTCAATTCGACGGATCGACAAACGATCAACGCACTCACCGCATTGTCGACAAGGGAACTCGGTGCCTTTTCGGTGCGACTCCGAGTAACCCGCGATATCGAGCACGGAACGTGTCCGTACGCGTACTCAGCGGTGTGCCGCCCGGTATGCGCCCGGGGGCACACCGTAGCGCTCGTGGAAAACCCGGTTGAAATGGAACGGACTGGCGAATCCGGAGGCGGCGGCGACCCGTTCCACGGAAAGGTCGCTGCCTTCCAGCAGCCGGGCCGCGTACTGGAGCCGCGCCTCGCGCAGGGCCCGCATCGGCGATTCGCCGAGCTGCCGGGTGTAGAGGTGGGCGAAGCGCGACGGGGAGAGCGCCACGCCGGCGGCCAGTGAGGCGACGGTGTGCGGGGCGCCCGGGTCGGCGGCGATCAGCGTCTGCGCCCGCAGCAGCCGGGCGTCGACACCGGGCACGGAGGTGGTGGCGCGGACCGTGCCGGCCGTCAGCAGGACCGCCTCCTCCAGGGCGCCGAGGGCCAGCTCACGGGTGAGGGCGGCGTGGGCGACGGCGACCGGATCGCCGGCGTGCGGGTCGCCGGCGTGCGGGTCGCCGGCGTGCGGGTCGCCGGCGTGCGGGTCGCCAGGGTCCGGACCGCCGGCCTCTGAGGGGGTGGGCGGCTCGGGGGCGGGTGGTTCTCCGGTCCAGCGGGCGTCGGTGAGCAGGCGCCGGAACGCCGACTCGACGCGGCCGTGCAGTCCCACGGCGACCGGTCCGACGACATAGACGCCGTCCCCGGCCTCGTAGGGCCGCAGCCAGGTCAGCCAGGACGCGCGGGCGCGGCAGTGGGCCCACCAGAACCGCCAGTGCCGGGCCCGCGGCGCCACCGCGTAGCTCTGCCGCACCCCGGGAGCCAGCGCCACCAGCTCCCCCGGCCCCGTGCGCACCTCGGTGGCGCCCTGCCGCAGCCGGCCGCGTCCGCCCGTCGTCCAGGTGAAGAGCCAGCTGTCCGAGCCGCGCGGGCGGCTGACGCTGTAGCCCGGGTACTGGTCGAAGTGGCCGGCCACCACCAGGCCGGGCGGCGGGGAGGGATTACCGGGAACAGCAGTCCTGGGCAAGTCGTCAGCGCTCATGGACATCCTCCGGGCGGACGCGCCGACCTAGCGTGACCTGTGCACGGGCGCCTGACCGAGGGAGCGAGGGCATGACAGCCACGGACAACGGCACCGCCGACACCTCCATGCTGACGCACACCGAGCTGGCGAGCTTCCAGGACGGCTTCACGGTGGTCCGTGGTCTCTTCGGACGGGACGAGATCGAACGCGTATGCGACGAGTTCGCGGCGCTGCACGCGGCCGGTCCGGTGCCGGGTCACTTCGAGCCGGGCCGGGGCGCCGCCGACGATCCGCTGGCCGCGTATCCGCGGGTCATGCAGCCGCACGAGATCAACGCGGTCGCCCGCGAGATGCTGCTCGACGCCCGGCTGCGGACCATGCTGGAGACGCTGCTCGGCGAGGAGGTGCTGGCCGCGCAGAGCATGTTCTACTTCAAGCCGCCGGGTGCCCGGGGGCAGGCGCTGCACCAGGACAACTTCTATCTGCGGGTCGAGCCGGGCACCTGTGTCGCGGCCTGGGTCGCCTGTGACGTCATCGACCGGGAGAACGGCGGTCTGGAGGTCGTGCCGGGCACCCACCGCATGGATCTGTTCTGCCCGGAACTGGCGGACTCCGAGCTGTCCTTCGCGCGGGAGTTCGTGCCGCCGCCGCCCGGTCTGGCGCCGGTGCCGGTCGACATGGAACCGGGTGACGTGCTGTTCTTCAACGGCAGCCTGGTGCACGGCTCCCAGCCGAACCGCAGTGCCGACCGGTTCCGGCGTTCGTTCATCGGCCACTACGTCGGCCGCTCCACGGAACGGGTCGGCGGCTACTACCGCACCCTCACCATGAACGGCGAGCGCGTCCCGCTGCCGGAGAGCGACGGGGCCGGTCCGTGCGGCACGGAGTTCGAGCCGCAGGGGCCGCACTAGTCACGGACGAGGGCCCGGCACGGGGGAACTTTCGTCCAAGACATTGCCGCCGAAGTCGGCGATCGTAGAGGTATGCGCAGCCACCAGGTGGGGGCGGACCCCACGGATCGCGATGCCGGCTACGGGTGGGAGGTCGCCCTCCCGCCCGGCGACACCTCACTGGCCGGCGTCGCGATGGCCGGCTTCCGGGACCGTGCCGCCGTCGGCCTCGACATGCAGGTACTCCCCCAGCCCGCCGTGATCGTCGTCCTCGGACTCGGCGACGACCCGCTCACCGTGGAGGACACGGACGGACGCCGTGCGCTGAGCGGCCTCGTCGCCGCGCCCTCGCCCGGCCCGGCCCGCGTCCGCGCCGACCACGTCGAGTGCGTGGAGCTGCGGCTGTCACCGCGGGCCGCCTACGAGCTGCTGGGCGTCCCGCCCCGCGAGCTGGACGGCTCGGTCACCGGCCTCGACGACCTGTGGGGCGCGGACGTACGCCGGCTCCGCGACCGGCTGACCGCGGCCGCCGGCTGGCGGGAACGCCTCGCGCTGATGGACGGGTTCCTCGCGCGGCGGGCCGAGCGGGCGCCGGCGATGGCGCCCGAGGTCGCCGCCGCCTGGGACCACATCGTGGCCTCGCGGGGCCGGATCAGGGTCGACGAGCTAGCCGCGTCCTTCGGCTGGAGCCGCAAACGGCTCTGGTCCAGGTTCTCGGCCCAGATCGGCCTCACACCCAAGCGGGCCGCGATGCTGGTCCGCTTCGACCACGCCGCCCGCGCCCTCAGCACCGGCGCGGACGCCACCGAGACCGCCCTCGCCTGCGGGTACGCCGACCAGGCGCATCTGCATCGCGACGTCCGGGCCTTCGCCGGGTGCACACCCGGCGCGCTGGCCGGCCGGGTGACGTCGGCCGGCTAGCCCACACCGGTCCCCCCAACCATCAGCACCTCGGCACCAGTTCGCTACCTCCTGCCCGCGCCCACCCATGCCCGGGAACACCCACGCCCACCCATGCCCGAGAACACCCACACCCGACGAAAGGCCACCCCATGACGGACACCGACATCCGGACGACCGACGTCCGCACACTCGCTCCCGACCACACCCTGATCGCCCGGCACGTCTTCGGGACCATGGCCGCCCAGACCCTGCGCGCCGCCGTCTCGTTGCGCGTGGTCGAGCTGATCGGCGACGCGCGGCGCCCCGCCGCCGACGTGGCCGCCGAGGCCGGAGCCGCGGCGCAGCCCATGACCCGGCTGCTGCGCGCCCTGGCCGCCCTCGGCCTGCTGACGGAACAGTCCCCCGGCACCTTCTCGGTGACTCCGACCGGCGCGCTCCTCGATCCCGGTCGTCCGGACTCGCTCGCGTCCTTCGTGCGGGTCTTCACCGAGCCGGAGATCGTGCGCCCCTGGGAGCAGTTGGACAACAGCGTGCGCACCGGCGACATCGCGTTCGACGCGGTCTTCGGTACCGACTTCTTCAGCCGGCTCGCCCAACGCCCGGAGCTGTCCGCGGAGTTCAACGCGGCGATGAGCCAGGCCGCCGGGGCGACCGCGGCCGTGCTGCCGTACGCCTTCGACTTCGGGCGGTTCACCCGGCTCACGGACGTCGGCGGTGGCGACGGAACCGTGCTGGCCGCCGTACTCGGCGCCCATCCCGGTCTCAGGGGTGTCGTCCACGACACGGCGGAGGGACTGGCGCAGGCGCGCGAAACGCTGGCGGAGCACCGGCTCCTGGAGCGCTGTGAGCTCGTCGCCGGGGACTTCTTCCGTGCGGTCCCCGAAGGCTCGGACCTCTACCTGGTGAAGAGTGTGCTGCACGACTGGACGGACGAGCGGGCGGTGACCATCCTGCGCAACTGCCGTGAGGTGCTGCCGCCGGACGGCCGTGTCCTGATCGTGGAGCCGGTGCTGCCCGAGATCGTCGACACCCACGCCGAGGCCCACGCCACCGACGACGGGGTCACCTATCTCAGTGACCTCAACATGCTGGTGAACGTGGGCGGCCGGGAGCGTACCCGCGCGGACTTCGAGGCGCTGTGCGAGGCGGCGGGCCTGCGCCTGGCGTCGGTCACTCCGCTCGCGGAGGCCGCGCCCTACTCCGTACTGGAGGCCGTGGCCCGCGCGAACCCGTGAGCGGGCCGGCGGTCCACGGCGTCCGAGGGGGTCAGTGGCCGACGATCGGGTGCGGGGTGTAGGGCTGCTCCAGCTCCTCGATCTCCTTCTCGCCGAGTTCGAGGTCGACGGCGGCGACGGCGTCGTCGAGATGTCCCGGCCTGGACGCGCCGACGATGGGTGCGGTCACCGTGCCCTGGTGCAGCAGCCACGCGAGGGCCACCTGGGCGCGCGGCACCCCACGTTCCCCGGCGATCCGGGTGACGGCCTCGACGATGGCGCGGTCGCCCTCCTGGTAGAGGGTGCTGCCGAACCGGTCGGTGGCACTGCGGTCGGTGTCCGTGCCCCAGTCGCGGGTCAGCCGGCCGCGGGCCAGCGGGCTCCAGGGCAGGACGCCCACTCCCTGGTCGGCGCAGAGCGGCAGCATCTCGCGCTCCTCCTCGCGGTAGAGGAGGTTGTAGTGGTTCTGCATGGTGGCGAAACGCGTCCAGCCGTTCGCCGCGGCCGTGTACTGGGCCTTGGAGAACTGCCACGCGTACATCGAACTCGCCCCGATGTAACGGACCTTGCCGGCCTTCACCAGGTCGTGCAGGGCCTCCATCGTCTCCTCGACGGGAGTGTGCGGGTCCCAGCGGTGGATCTGGTAGAGGTCGACGTAGTCGGTGCCGAGCCGGCGCAGGCTGTGGTCGATCTCCGTCATGATCGCCTTGCGGGACAGCCCGCCGCCGTTGGGGCCGGGCCGCATCCGGCCGTGCACCTTGGTGGCGAGCACGATCTCGTCCCGGTCGGCGAAGTCGCGCAGCGCCCTGCCGACGATCTCCTCGCTGGTGCCGTCGGAGTAGACGTTCGCCGTGTCGAAGAAGTTGATGCCGGCTTCCAGCGCCTGCTTGATCAGCGGGCGCGACGTCTCCTCGTCCAGGGTCCACTCGTGGGTGCCCCGGTCGGGGATGCCGTAGGTCATGCAGCCCAGACAGATCCGGGACACGTCCACTCCCGTCGAACCGAGCTTGACGTACTGCATCGTTGCTGCTCCTGTCGTCGTCCTTGGGGAGGTCAGGGGCAGCCTACGACTTCGTGCACACTCCAGGCAGTCAGCCGTCGAGCAGGTCCAGTGCCCGCTCCCAGCCGAAGTCGGGCCGCCGGCCGTGCTCGTCGGGTTCGCCGGAGTAGGGGGCGCCGAAACGCACACCCATTCCGCGCAGCCGCGTGAGGCTGTCCCGGTAGGCGGGGTGGACGGTCAACGCGTCGGCGACGCACGGCAGTACGGAGACCGGGACCCCGAGGCCGTACGCCTCGCAGAGGGTGGCGACGGCGAGGGTGTCGGCCAGGCCCGCCGCCCACTTGTTGACCGTGTTGAAGGTGGCGGGCGCGACCACCACGGCGTCGGGCGGCGGGAACGGCCGGGGGTCCCCGGGGCTGCGCCAGGCGGAGCGGATCCGGCGCCCGGTCTGCGCCTCGACGGCCGCGATGTCGAAGAACCCGCCCGTCGCCACGGGCGTCGCGATGACCCCGACCTCCCAGTCCCGTTTCCGGGCGGCGGTGATCAGCGTGCCGACGTCCGCGGCGATCCCGGCCGCGCAGACGACGACGTAGAGGAAGGGCTTCCCGTCGGGTGAGGTCACCCGGGAACCCTACTGAACGGGCAGCGGGCGGCTACCGGGGCCGGAGGGGCACCGGCGGCGGGCGGCTAGCGGAGCGGGAAGGCCGCCCCCCGCTCGGACTCCGGCCGGGGGCCGTGGATCCGGCGCTCGCTCTCCTCGATGGCCACGTCGTTGATGCTGGCCTCGCGGCGGGTCATCAGGCCGTGCGCGTCGAACTCCCACAACTCGTTGCCGTACGAACGCCACCACTGGCCGTCCGTGTCCTGGCACTCGTACTGGAACCGCACCGCGATGCGGTTGCCGTCGAAGGCCCAGAGGTCCTTGCGCAGCGCGTAGTCCCGCTCGCGCTTCCACTTGGCGGTGAGGAGTTCGACGATCTCCGCGCGACCGGTGACGAACGTGTCGCGGTTGCGCCAGACCGAGTCCTCGGAGTAGGCGAGCGAGACCTTCTGCGGGTCGCGGGTGTTCCAGGCGTCCTCGGCGGCCTGGACCTTCTGGGCGGCGGTCTCGCGGGTGAACGGCGGCAGGGGCGGACGGCTCATGGACGGCTCCTCGGTGGACGGGCGCGGGACGGTGACGGCGAGGACGACGGGGAGAACGGGCGTTCTCGCCGCCTTGCGCTAACCTAGAGAACGGTCGTTCTCACGTCAAGGAGCGCCAGGGAGAGGGAGTCGATGGAGAGCCCAGCCGTACGGGAGCAGGCGCTGGACGCGGCGGAGGAGCTGTTCTACGGGCGTGGGGTCCAGACCGTCGGCATGGACGCCGTCCGGGCGGCCTCGGGGCTCTCGCTGAAGCGGCTGTATCAGCTGTATCCGTCGAAGGACCGGCTGGTGGAGGCGTATCTGGACCGGCGCGACGAGCGCTGGCGCGGGCGCCTCGCGGACTACGTCAGCACTCACGACGACCCCCGGGAGCGGATCCTCGCGGTCTACGACTGGCTGGAACGGTGGTTCGGCGAGGAGGGGTTCCGGGGGTGCGCGTGGATCAACGCGTACGGCGAACTGGGCGCCATCTCGGCCGGGGTCGCGGACCGGGTACGGGCGCACAAGGAGGCCTTCCGGGACTGTCTCGCGGGGCTCGTGGCGGACGCGGGGCGGCCCGCGGCGCTGGTCTGGCCGCTGTTCCTGCTGGCCGAGGGCGCCATGGTGACGGCGGGCATCGAGGGCGGCACGGAGGCGGCGGGGCGGGCGCGGGAGGCGGCGGAGCGGCTGCTGGACGCCTGGCCCGACGCCTGATCCGGAGCCCGGGGGGCGTCAGGCCCACGCCAGCGCCTCCAGGGTGTCCTCCGCGTCGGCGAGCGAGCGGGCCGCGAGGTCTTCGAGGCCGGCCAGATACGGCAGGACGTCGACCCGGGTCAGTTCGGCGGCGACGAGGTGCAGGTCCGTCACACCGGGGTTGCCGAAGTAGGCCCGCAGGTACGGCCACTGGAAGTCGTGGTGCTCGCGCGGGGTGCCGGGACCGTACCCGCCGCCGCGTGCCATCACGACGACCACACGGGTCGCGCGCAGCAGGCTCTCCGATGTTGGCGGTACTGGAGGACTGACGTGGGCCGTACTGGCGGACTGACGTTGGGAGTACTGGCGGAATGAGGGGCGCGGCGGGATCCGATCCGGGACGCCGGCTTCCGCCGCGGGCCGGAAAATTCAATTGTGCCGCGCGGCCGGCGGACCGCAGGATCTGGGCATGTCTACGACCCTCTCCTCGCCGCCTGCCGTCCCCGCCGTCTCTCCGGCCGGGCGCCGACAGCGGGCCGGCCGTCCGGGAGGAACAACGCCTCCGCCGTCGTGACGGGCGCGCTCGTCGCCGGCCTGGTCGCGGGGTTCGGTATCGCGATCCCCGTCGGCGCGGTCGGGGCCTATCTCGTCTCCCTCACGGCCCGTACGTCCCTGCGGACCGGTGCCTGTGCCGCGCTCGGCGTGGCCGCCGCCGACGGGCTGTACGCCCTGCTGGCCACACTCGGCGGTGCCGCCCTGGCGGCCGCGCTGCATCCGCTGCTGGTGCCGCTGCGCTGGGCGTCGGTCCTTGTCCTGGTCGCACTGGCGGTCCTGGGCACGGTCACGGCCGTACGGCAGTACCGGGGTCACCGGCTCGCCGCCCGTTCCCTGCCGCCACCGCCGACCCCGGCACGGGCCTTCCTCACCTTCCTCGGCATCACCCTCCTGAACCCGGCGACCGTCGTCTACTTCGCCGCCCTCGTCCTGGGCAGCCGTACGACGGACCCGGTACCGCCCCTGGCACAGGGGGTGTTCGTCATGGCCGCCTTCGCCGCCTCCGCGAGCTGGCAGCTGCTGCTGGCGAGCGGCGGGGCGCTGATGGGGCGGCTGCTGACCGGTCACCGGGGGCGGCTGGCGACGGCGTTGGTGTCGAGCGGGGTGATGACGGCGCTGGCGGTACGGATGGTGGTCGCGCCGGGGTAGCGGGGCCGCCGGCTTCCGGTGGCAGGGATCCACGAGTGGGTGGCCCGTGCACGGATTAATCCGGCGCCGCCCGCTGTTGCAGAGTGTGCTGCCGCGGTGACGCCAAGAACGGTGTCGGCGGCGCACGTGACGCATCGGGAAGGGACGGAAAGTCATGCCTCTTGAGGGTGAGTACGAGCCGAGCCCGTCGAAGCGGGCCAGGGACCAGGTCGCGCTGTACGAGGAGTCCGGAGGGACCGAGGGCACCGAGCACCTGGAGACCGGGCTGCCGGTCGTGATCCTCACGACCCTGGGCGCGAAGAGCGGCAAGCTCCGCAAGACGCCGTTGATGCGGGTCGAGCACAACGGGCGGTACGCCGTGGTCGCCTCGCTGGGCGGGGCCCCGAAGCACCCCGTCTGGTACTTCAACGTCAAGGCCGAGCCGCATGTCGAGCTCCAGGACGGGCCGGTGAAGCGGGACATGGTCGCCCGCGAGGTGTCCGGTGCGGAGCGGGAGGAGTGGTGGAGGCGGTCGGTCGACGCGTATCCGCCGTACGCCGACTACGCGGTCAAGACCGACCGGTTGATGCCGGTGTTCGTGGTGGAGCCGGCGGACGGGGAGTAGAGGGCTGGTCGGCGCCCGGCACTGCGTGACCGCCGGGTCGCCGGGTCGCCGGGAGGAATCTTTGTGATCGGGGTGCATGAACCCACGAGGGAAGGGCACCCGACCGTCAGGCCCCGCCGCGTTCCCCCGTCGCGGCGGGGCCCTCGTCTGCCCTCCGTCACTCTCCCTCGTTCCCCGTCAGGGGCGGGGCTTCGCGTGGCGCAGGACGAAGGAGTGGCCCGCCGGGTCGGCGCACACACGTTCCTCGTTCGGTCCCGGCATCTCCCCCGCACTCACGGAGCGTCCGCCCAGTCCGATGACCGCGCGCTCGGCGGCGTCCAGGTCGTCGACGAGGAACTCCAGATGCGCCTGCTGGGAGTCCTCCGGGCGCGGCCAGCTCGGCGGGGTGGCGGTCGCGTCACGCCGGAAGGCGACCCGGATGCCGTCCGCGGCCCGGATGTCCACCCGGTCGATGCTCACCTCGATGTCCTCGGCCTCCAGGAACTGCCGGTAGAACTCGGCCAGTTCCTCGGGATCGGCGCAGTCGAGCACGACAACCCCCGTTTGCACCAGTGCCATGTCTCCTCCGCGGGTCCGGGATTGGTAGTCCCCTGATATCCCCAACCGCCGCGATCAGTCGCCGTGGAGCCGCCCGGTCGGTACGGGTGGTGGGCGGCACCGCACGAGGGCTGCGCAGGGGCGGCACGGGACGGGGCTGCGTGGGGGCGGCATGGGGGGGGCGGCACCGGATGCGGCACCGGGGGCGGCACGGGGGCGGTCAGCACGTGGTGCGGAACGTCCTGCGGTACGTCTGCGGCGACACCCCGATCGCCGCGTGCAGATGCTGCCGCAGGGAGGCCGACGTGGCGAAGCCGACCTCTCCCGCGACCTGGTCCACGGGAAGGTCGGTGGACTCCAGGAGATGGCGGGCGCGGGCCACCCGCTGCTGGATCAGCCAGCGGCCGGGGCTCAGGCCCACCTCCTCGTTGAAGCGGCGGGCGAAGGTGCGCAGGCTCATCCGGGCGTGACCGGCCAGGTCGCCCAGGGTGAGCGGGTCGCCGAGGCGTTCCATGGCCCAGGTGCGGGTCGCGGCGGTGCCGGCGCAGCCGAGGTCGGGGACCGGCTGTTCCACGTACTGGGCCTGTCCGCCCTCCCGGAAGGGCGGGACGACGCAGTTGCGTGCGACCGCGTTGGCGAGTTCGCTGCCGTGGTCGGCGCGGACGAGATGCAGGCAGACGTCCACACCCGCGGCGGCGCCCGCGGAGGTGAGCACGGGTCCGTCCTCGACGAACAGCACGTCCGGGTCCAGGTCGATCTCCGGGTACATCCGGCCGAAGAGACCGGCCAGCTTCCAGTGGGTGGTGGCCCGGCGTCCGGTCAGCAGGCCCGCCGCCGCCAGGACGAACGCGCCCGTGCAGATGGACACGACCCGGGTCCCGGGGCGGATGCGCGCGAGCGCCGCGGTCACCGCGTCCGGGAGTTCCGGGGTGATCGTGGACGGCGAGACCGCCGTGATCACCACCGTGTCGGCGGTGGCCAGCACTTCGGGGCCGTGCTCGACGGTGATCGAGAAGTCGGCGTTCGTACGGACGGGCCCGCCGTCGACCGTGCAGGTCACCACCTCGTAGCGGCCGTCGGCCGCGCCGAGGATACGGGCCGGGATGCCCAGTTCGAAGGGGTAGACGCCGTCCAGGGCCAGGACCACGACCCGTTCCACTCGCTCCAGTCGCTGCATGGCACGATCCTATCGAAGGTTGGCAATCGTGCCATTTCCCGGGCCGTCGGCGCCGGGCAGGCTGGATGTCATGAGCGATGAGAACACCATGCGGGTCATCAGCCAGGACGTCCTCGGCGGTCCCGAGGTCCTGAAGACGGTCCGGGTCCCGCGACCCGCCCCGCGTCCCAACGAGGTACTGGTCAGGGTGCACGCGGCCGGCCTCAACCCGACCGACTGGAAGCACCGCGCCACGGGCGGCTTCCTCGGCGAGCCGCCGTTTGTGCTGGGGAAGGACGTCTCGGGCACGGTCGAGGCCGTCGGGGTCGGCGTGGCCCTCTTCGAGCCCGGCGACGAGGTCTTCGGCATGGTGCCGTACCCGTTCGGCAACGGCACCCACGCCGAGTACGTCGTCGTCCCGGTCCGCGCGCTGGCGCCCAAGCCGGCCGGTATCGACCACACACAGGCCGGCGCGCTGCCGCTGGTCTCCCTCACCGCGTGGCAGGCGCTC
This sequence comes from Streptomyces sp. NPDC088387, assembly GCF_044753385.1. Taxonomy (NCBI): domain Bacteria; kingdom Bacillati; phylum Actinomycetota; class Actinomycetes; order Kitasatosporales; family Streptomycetaceae; genus Streptomyces; species Streptomyces sp. NPDC088387. The sequence continues at coordinate 8,416 of NZ_JBIVNC010000006.1, read as the reverse complement.
GTCGAGAACGCGCGACTGGACGCCGGACAGCGGGTGCTGGTCCACGCCGCGGCGGGCGGTGTCGGCCATGTCGCCGTGCAGATCGCCAAGGCGCGCGGCGCGTATGTGATCGGCACGGCGAGCGCCGGCAAGCACGAGTTCCTGAAGGGGCTGGGCGCCGACGAGCTGATCGACTACCGCACGACCGACTTCACGCAGGCCGTGAAGGACGTGGATGTCGTCCTGGACACCGTCGGCGGGGACTACTCGGTACGGTCACTGCGCGTCCTGCGCCCCGGCGGCATCGCGGTGTCGATCCTGCCGGTGGGTCCGGCCGACTTCCACGAGGAGGCCGAGCGGCTCGGTGTCCGCGCGGTCCGGATGCTGGTCGACGCGGACCAGGCCGGGATGCGGGAGATCGCCGCACTCGTGGACTCGGGCAGGCTGCGCGCGACCGTCGCCAGCACCTTCCCGCTGGCCGAGGCGGCACAAGCACACCGGCTCGGCGAGACCAACCGCACCACCGGCAAGTTGGTGCTGCTGGCCGACTGAGCAGGGGCGGAGGCGGGTCCGGCGGCCTGTCTGCGGCCTGCCTCCGCCCGAAGCGGGGCCCTGCTGCCGCCCGAAGCGGACCCTGGATCCCGCAATTCCGAGCACGATCGCGCAAAGCCCGCTCGCAAATCGACGACATATGTCAACCGAACATGCTGAAATTCCTCCCAACGAGGGTAACTTGCAGGGCAGGGACCGGTGTTGGTCCGCGCCCCGCGGGTTCGGCAGGCAGGAGGCGATGTCGTCGTGGAGCAGCACCCCGCGCCGCTCACCCGGCATCTGCGGGTCCACCGCGTGCGAGGCCATACGGTCCTGGAGTTCCGGGGCGAGATCGACATCGTCGCGGCGGCGGAGATCGCGCCGTACCTGGACGTCGCCACCTCCCGCCCCGGCTCCCTGGTGGTGCTCGACCTGACCCATGTCGAGTTCTTCGACTGCTCCGGGCTGCGGCTGCTCTACCGGGCGCGCACCCGGGTACTCGACCGGGACGGCCGCGTCCAGCTCGTCTGCGTCCACCCGCTGACCCTGCGCGTACTGCGGGTGACGGGGCTGTCCCGGATCCTGCCGCCGCTGCCGACCCTGGACGCGGCACTGGAGCGGCCGGAGGCGGCGTCCGGTTCGGTGTGAACAAACCGCGCGACTTCGGGCGGTATGCACACCCGTGCACCCGGGAGGCGCGGGACTTCCTCCGTGATCCCGCAACCCGTCGGTATGGCAGGGGAGTTGTGGGGGCATCCGGTAGGGAGGAAGGAGGACCGTCGACATGTCGACTCGCCTCACACGCCTCCCTGGCCGCATGCCGGGCTGGGCGAAGGTGGCAAGCACCTTTGTAGTGGTGCTCGCCGTACTGTTCGCCGGGCTCCGGCTGAGTGTGGTGCCGGGGCTGAAGGATCTCTTCGGCACCGAGACCCAGGACCGCTCGGGACCCGCACTGCTCAAGTCGATCCAGGACATGAGCCGCTACGACGCCGCGTCCGGCAACTTCCAGGTCGTCGTGGACCTGGAGAAGGACGCCAAACTCCTGCCCGACGCGATCCGCGGCACCCGCACGCTCTACGTCGGTGCCGGCACGGTCGACGCCTACGTCGACCTCGGCAAGCTCGGCGACAACGACGTGAAGGTCAACGACGACCGCACGTCGGCGACGCTCCGGCTGCCGCACGCCGCGCTCGGCAAGCCCGCCCTCGACCTGGACCGCTCCTACGCCGTCTCCAAGCAACGCGGGCTCCTCGACCGCCTCGGGGACCTCTTCTCCGACAACCCCAACGGCGAACAGGCCGTACAGAAGCTGGCCGTGAGCCACATCGGCGACGCGGCGAAGGACAGCGGCCTGACCAAGCGCGCCGAGAGCAACACCACCGACATGCTCGAAGGACTGCTGCACTCGCTCGGCTTCAAGGACGTCAGTGTCTCCTACGGAACCTGACCTCCCCTGTTCCTGAGTCTTCCGGCTCGCACGGGGTAACCGCCCAGCCATACCCGGGAAGTTGACGACTGGAGGACCAACGCATGGCCCGTGCAGCCTCAGGCCCGCCGCTCCTGCCGCGCCCGCTCGCCGAGCTGGCACAGAACGCGCCCGGCAGGCGCGGCCGGAAGACCAAGGGATCCGGCTCCCCGAGGGGAGCGGGCTGGTGGAGGCGCGCCACGAAGTCCTCCGGCGACGCGACCACGAAGGCCGCCGACAAGGCCGCCGCGAAGTCGACGTCGTCCACCAAGACGCCCACCAAGTCCTCCACAAAGACGTCCGCCAAGACTTCTGCCAAGACGACGCCCAAAGCGACACCGAAGGCCTCGACGAAGCCGAGGGGCGCGGACCGGACCAAGGGTTCCGACGAGTCGAAGCGGCCCAAGGACGGTTTCTTCCGTGTCCTGCTGCGCGTGCTGACCGTGGCGGTCGCGTTTGTGTTCATGGTGGGCTTCGCCGTGGTGCTGGCCCGGCTCACCCTCCAGCCCTCCCCCGCGTCCGAGGCGCTCACCCACACCAACCTCCACCCCGGCCGCAGTCTGATGGCCTATCTGGACCAGCCCGAACTGCGGGACGCGGTCAAGCAGATCGGCGGCAACCTGCTGCTCGGTGTCCCGTTCGGTGTTCTGGTGCCGGTCGTCGCGCCGGGCACGCGCGGTGTGCTGCGGGTGCTGCTGCTGACCGCGACGGTGATGCTCCTCGTCGAGTTCGCGCAGGGCGCGATGATCACCGGGCGGGCTTTCGACATCGACGACGTGATCCTCAACACCACTGGCGCGCTTGTCGGTTACCTGCTTCTGGGGCGTCGGGTGAGCCGCGCCGTACACGTCCGGAACCGCGCACGGTGAACTCTCGACAGTGGTCCGTACCAAGGTATTGACGACCCCTTATCTCATCCCTTAAATCAAGAGGCGACCCGCACCCCCCACCTCAGTCGGCGCTCCCCCTCTCATCGGGACGCTGTACAGAAGGGAGAGCCGTGGTTTCCTCACGACTTCTCCGCAGATGTCTGCTCGCCGCTCTTTCCGCCGTGATGGTCGGCTCCGCCGCGTTCGCCGTCCCCGCCACCGCTCAGGCCGATCCGGCCGGGGCGGAGGCGCCGGTCGGCGCGCAGGCGGTGACGTTCTCCGACTACTTCGACGGGGCGGCCGGTTCGGCGGTCAACGGCTCGAAGTGGCAGATCGAGACCGGCGACAACGTCAACAACCACGAGCGCCAGATGTACACGGCCGGCAACGCCAACGCCGCGCTCAACGGGCAGGGCCAGCTGGTGATCACGGCCCGCCGGGAGAACCCGGCGAACTACCAGTGCTGGTACGGCCGGTGCGAGTACACCTCGGCTCGGCTGAACACCGCCGGGAAGTTCACCGCGCAGTACGGACACGTCGAGGCGCGGATGAAGATACCGCGCGGCCAGGGCATGTGGCCCGCGTTCTGGATGCTCGGCAACGACCTCGGCCAGGTCGGCTGGCCCGCCTCCGGCGAGATCGACATCATGGAGAACGTCGGCTTCGAGCCCTCCACCGTCCACGGCACGATCCACGGCCCCAACTACTCGGGATCCGGCGGCATCGGCGCGGGCTACACCCTGCCGGGCGGGCAGGCCTTCGCCGACGCGTTCCACACCTTCGCCGTCGACTGGTCCCCGAACCAGATCACCTGGTCCGTGGACGGCAACGTCTACCAGACCCGCACCCCCGCCGACCTCGGCGGCCGCCAGTGGGTCTTCAACAAGCCCTTCTTCATCATCCTCAACCTCGCGGTCGGCGGCTACTGGCCCGGCGACCCCAACAGCTCCACGGTCTTCCCCCAACAACTAGTGGTAGACCACGTCACAGTCACCACCAGTGACTCGGGCAGCGGCCGGGCCATCCGGGGCCTGGCCGGCAAGTGCGCGGACGTGGCCGGCGGCAACTCTGCGAACGGCACCCCCGTACAGCTCTACGACTGCAACGGCTCGTCCGCGCAGCAGTGGACCGTCGGCTCGGACGGCACCATCCGGGTGCTCGGCAAGTGCCTGGACGCCACCGGCAACGGCACGGCGGACGGCACCCAGCTTCAGCTGTGGGACTGCAACGGCAGCGGTGCCCAGCGCTGGGCGGTCAGCGGCGCGCAGGACATCGTGAACATTCAGGCGAACAAGTGCATGGACGTGACGGGGGCCAACTCGGCCAACGGCACCCGGTTGCAGCTGTGGACCTGCAACGGCTCCGCCGCACAGAAGTGGACCGTCGGCTGACCGTGGAGGTCAGCGAGTGGTCCAGGTGAACTTGTCGCCGCCCACCCAGCGGACCACGTCCGGATCGTCCAGGTCGTGGACCGTGATCCCCCAGGCGGCGGCTGCCTGGAGCACATCGGTGACGGCCCTGGCCGATCCGACCACCTCGCCGTCGATCTCCACGATGCGGAACGGCGGTGTGCCCGGCTGTACGCCGAGCACGAGGATCCGTGGGTGGGACATGTACGGACTCGATACTTCGGTCATGCCTAGAGCGTAGAGCGCATTCGGCCGACATGATCTGCCCATTCGTCCCGATTGGTGCACAGGGGCTCCGCCCGCCGTCCTGGCGGGTGGGGCCCCTGTGCGCGTTCCCGGGTCCGCCGTGCGCCGCCCACGCGGCTGCGGAACCCTGTGAGGAGGAGGTGGGCGATGGATCCCGTCGAGGCACTGGAACGGATCGCGTTCCTGCTGGAGCGGTCCCTGGCGCCGGCCTACCGTGTCCGCGCCTTCCGCACCGCGGCGGAGGTCCTCACGGAGCTGGGCCCGGACGAGGTACGGCGGCGGGCGGCCGCGGGAACGCTGGAGAAGCTCAAGGGGGTCGGTCCGAAGACCGCCCAGGCCGCCCGGGAGGCGCTGGACGGGCAGGTCCCGGGCTATCTGGAGAAGCTGGAGTCCGAGGCCGAGCCGGCGCCCGAGGGCGGCCAAGAGCTGCGGGCGCTGCTGCGCGGCGACTGCCATCTGCACTCCGACTGGTCGGACGGCGGCAGCCCGATCGGGACGATGGGCCGGACGGCGGCCGCGCTGGGCCATGAGTGGGCGGTCCTCACCGATCACTCCCCGCGGCTGACGGTGGCCCGGGGGCTCACCGCGGACCGGCTGCGCGAGCAGCTCGACGTGGTCGCGGCCCTGAACGAGACGTGGGCGCCCTTCCGGCTGCTCACCGGTATCGAGTGCGACATCAACGAGGACGGGTCGCTGGACCAGGAGCCGGAGCTGCTGGAGCGGCTCGACGTCGTGGTGGTGTCCGTGCACTCCAAGCTGCGGATGGACGCCCGCGCGATGACCCGCCGGATGGTGGCCGCCGTACGCAGTCCGCTGTCGGACGTCCTCGGCCACTGCACCGGGCGGCTGCTGATCGGGCGGAACGGCGGCGACCCGCGTCCGGAGTCGCGGTTCGACGCGGACGAGGTGTTCGCCGCGTGTGCGGAGACCGGCACGGCGGTGGAGATCAACAGCAGACCGGAGCGGCTCGACCCGCCGCGGCGGCTGCTGCGCCGGGCGGTGGACGCCGGCGTGCTGTTCTCGATCGACACCGACGCCCATGCCCCGGGGCAGCTGGACTGGCAGATCCTGGGGTGCGCGAGGGCGGAGGAGTGCGGGGTGCCCGCCGGGCGGGTGGTCACCACGTGGTCGAGGGAGGAGCTGCTGGCCTGGACGCGTGAGCGGCGGGTGCCGGACGGGGCACGGTGACGCGACGCGGTGAGCCAATGCGGTGGCGCAGTGCGGTGACGCACATCACCACAAATCGCTGGAACAGCCGAGGCCGGTTGTCCGTTGAACAGACCGTGGGTGCGGATGGGACAGTGTCCCCGGGCCTCACCTTTTGCCCACAGGGACGATCGTTCGGCTGAAGCCCTGTGGAGCCTTTCGCCGAGAGGCGACCGCCATTCGCGCCCACCTTGATCCGCCCCGACCGTGATTCCCCCGTCGCGGTCGGGGCTTCCTCTTTTCTGGCGGCCCCGGGACCCCGGTTCCCGAGTGTGCGCTTGACCTGGAGAGCACTCCAATTCGTAGCGTTTCGGACATGAACACTGCACAGCACAAGATCGGCTCGGGCTTCGGCGGCCGCAGCACCGCGGACGAGGTCCTGTCCGGCATCGACCTGACCGGCAGGCTCGCGGTCGTCACCGGCGGCTACTCGGGCATCGGCCTGGAGACCACCCGCTCCCTCGTCCGGGCCGGCGCCCGTGTCGTCGTACCGGCGAGGCGGCCCGGCACCGCGCGTGAGGCCCTGGACGGGCTGGACGGCGTCGAGGTGGACGAGCTGGACCTCGGTGACCTGGAGAGTGTGCGCGGCTTCGCGGAGCGCTTCCTGGCCTCCGGCCGCACCGTGGACATCATGATCGACAACGCCGGGATCATGGCGTGCCCGGAGACCCGGGTCGGGCCCGGCTGGGAGGCGCAGTTCGCCACCAACCACCTCGGCCACTTCGCGCTGGTCAACCGGCTGTGGCCGGCCATCGAGCCGGGCGGCGCCCGGGTGGTGTCGGTGTCCTCGCGCGGTCACCACGCCTACGGCATGCGCTGGGACGACGTCGACTGGAACGACGGCTACGACAAGTGGCAGGCCTACGGTCAGGCCAAGACGGCGAACGTGCTGTTCGCCGTACATCTCGACCGGCTCGCGCGCGACCGTGGCGTCCGCGCCTTCTCGCTCCACCCGGGCGGCATCATCACTCCCCTCCAGCGCCATCTTCCGACGCAGGAGATGGTCGACGCCGGCTGGATCGACGCCGACGGCAACCCGGTGAACCCGGACGCCTTCAAGTCACCCCAGGAGGGCGCCTCGACCCAGGTGTGGGCGGCCACCTCGCCGCAGCTGAACGGCATGGGCGGGGTCTACCTGGAGGACTGCGACATCGCCGAGCCCGCGCCGGCCGACGGCGGGCGCACCGGCGTCAAGGACTGGGCCGTGGACCCGGAGCAGGCGGCCCGGCTGTGGACCCTGTCCGCCGAACGGACCGGCGTGAACGCCTTCGCCTGACAGCGGTGTTCCGGACGTGCCGCCGGGTCGCGCACCCCGGCGGCATACGTCGTCGGCGGCGGCACGGCCCGCCGGGTCGACCACTGAATGAACGCGGTGTGTGACCTTGATTGATCTCAAGTGCCGTGTTGTCCGAATCCGTTGACTTCGACGATCTGTACCTGCCAAGGTCTGGACCTGAATTGGCCGAGCGCAATCTGCGTCTCGTTCGAAGTCAGGAGTCGACGTGCGCAACCCGCTGTCCCCCACCAGAGGTTCCGACGCCCCCGCGACCACTCGCACCCGGCGCCGCTCCGTCCTCGCGGCCACCCTCGGCGCGATGGCTCTCGTCGTCGCTCTGCCGGCCCAGGCCCATGCGAGCGTCCTGACGTTGCTGCCGCAGAACGCCGACGGTCTGGACCAGACGTTCTCCCCCGCCTACGACTACGACGGCGACGGCTGCTACGCCACGGCCGCGATCGGCGCGGACGGCACCATCAACCCCGGGCTTGCGCTCGGCGGTGACGTCAACGGCAAGTGCCACGACCCCGCCCAGCTGAACAACGCCAACACCTACTCGCGCTCCAAGTGCAACAACGGCTGGTGCGCGGTGATGTACGCGAGCTACTTCGAGAAGGACCAGGCCACGCTCGGCCCCGCGGCGATCGGTCACACCCACGACTGGGAGCACGTCGTGGTGTGGATCAACAACAACGAGGTGCAGTACGTCTCGGTGTCCCAGCACTCCTCGTACCAGGTGGCGGCCCGCTCGGCGATCCGGTTCGACGGCACCCACCCGAAGATCGTGTACCACAAGGACGGTGCCTCGACGCACTGCTTCCGCTTCGCCAACTCCAACGACGAGCCGGCCGAGAACGCGACCGGCAACTGGTTCTACCCGCGGCTGGTGGGCTGGGAGGGCTACCCGGCGGGCTACCGGGACAAGCTCACGAGCGCCAACTTCGGCTCGGCGTCCCTGAAGATCCGGGACGGCGACTTCGCGTGGCATCTCAACTACTCGAAGCCCTCGGGCATCCCGTTCGACGCGTACGCCTGACGTCCCGCGCGACACCGCGGCCCCCGACCGGGACTCCGGTCGGGGGCCGCGTGCGTTGTCGTGCGCCGTCGCCCTACGGGTGACTGGCCAGGTTGGCCACGTTGGTCGACGAGTTGGACGGTCCGCCCCTGCCGTTGATCACATGGCGGATGGTGCCGGTGCCGCCGAGGGAGACGGTCACCATGCTGGTGAAGCGGACGTTGGGACTGTTCGGCGCCTCGATGGCGTTCTCCGCCGCGACGGACGGGTTGACGTTGAAGTAGCAGTAACTGCCCAGCCCCCACGCCTGGTGGCTGGTCACGTTGTTGGCGACCTTGTAGGCGGCGTAGCCCTGGGTGGAGCCGTTCATCCAGGAGGCCTGGTTGGGCGGGTCGTAGGGCATCTCGTTCTGGTAGAAGT